>CAZAEQ010000006.1:0-142904 GCA_964484185.1 uncultured Phycisphaeraceae bacterium | reverse complement strand
GCGGTGCATGGGACAATGCCAAGAAGATCGTCGAGACTGATCCGGTCTACAAGAACTCCGGCCGCGGCAAGGGCTCTGACCTGCACGCCGCCACCGTTGTTGGTGACACTGTTGGCGATCCTTACAAGGACACCTCTTCAGTCGCCATGAACCCGGTCATCAAGTTCTGCACGCTCTTCGGCCTGCTCGCAGTCGAACTTGCAATCAGCTTGAAGCAAAGCCAGGGTGTTGGTTTCACTCACACTCTCGCAGCCGTGTTCTTCCTCATCTCTGCGTTCTTTGTGTACCGTT
Source organism: uncultured Phycisphaeraceae bacterium (assembly GCA_964484185.1). Classification (GTDB taxonomy): domain Bacteria; phylum Planctomycetota; class Phycisphaerae; order Phycisphaerales; family UBA1924; genus F1-120-MAGs238. The sequence continues at coordinate 142,613 of CAZAEQ010000006.1, read as the reverse complement.
CGTTCTACGGCATGATGATCGGCAATGTGAAGATCGCCAAGAATCAGTAATACTCTCGTGACTTCAATAGGGCCTTCCACCTCGGTGGGAGGCCTTTTTCTTGGCCTCGCAAGCTAATAAATACCGAATAGTGTCGCTTTGCTGGATTAGATGAAAGCGATCCGTACACTGGTCCCACGCCTTCGAGGCCGTCACCCCGCAAGGGCAATCGGTTCTCCCGAGCACCTTCTCGATGTTGATCGCCGAAAGTCGTCCCCGCAACTTAAGCTGGATTCACGCTGGGCCATTGCTCTTTGGAGACTGGGGGACCAGCCGCCTCTACGTCCTGGGCCTGGCCTTCACCGTCATGGGAAGCGGCTCGATCATCTATCTGGGAATGCTCTCGATTCTCATGGCGTGTGTCGCCTGGGCATACACGATTATTTGTCGCGTATTCCCCAATGGCGGCGGCGTCTATGCCGCGGCACGCACTGTTCACCCATTGATCGCTGTGATTGGCGCCACCCTGCTATTGGGCGACTACATCATTACAGTGGCGATCTCGCTCGTAGATGCGTTTCACTATTTCGGCCTTCCCGAAGGCGAGAACAAGATCAACATTGTCATCGCCTGCATTACCACAATTGCGGTACTGGGTGTGATCAACTGGCTCGGTGCTCGAGCTGCCGGGCGGTTTGCGCTTGTAGTGGCCATCGCAGCAATTGCCTTTTCCGCACTCATTGCATTGCTTTCCGCACCCTTCATTCCGGAAGGGCTTCGTAACGTCCATCTCGATCGCTCTACGCCGCTGCGGACACAGTGGATCAGTTTTACCGGAATCGTCCTTGCCCTTTCCGGCGTTGAAGCTGTCGCGAACATGACCGGGCTCATGAAGGAGCCGGTTGCAAAGACTGCGAAGCGAACCATCTGGCCGGTATTGGCCGAAGTTGCGATTCTCAACCTTGTCTTCGGAGTCGCATTGGTCGGCGTCAAGGCGATGGCCGCCGCGGGAACTCTCACTAACTTCCACTTCACCGATGAACAGGTAAAGAACGCGGCGATGAAGGTATTGGCGGTTGAGGCTGGCCAGCATTGGCTGGGCGAGAGTGCGGGCTACTTCCTTGGAAAAACAGCCGCGGTGGTTTTTGGGTTGTTGTTGTTATCCGCCGCGAATACAGCGATTATGGCGATGGTCAGCGTGAAGTACGCGTTGGCACAGGACAACGAATTGCCGCGTCCGCTGACACGTCTCAACTATTCAGGCGTTCCGTGGATCGGGCTGATTTCTTCGTGTATTCTGCCGTCGATTGTCGTTTTCTTTGTTCGGGACATTGAAGACCTGTCTCACTTGTACGCTATCGGCGTCTGCGGCGCCATCTCGCTGAATGTCGCCTGCTGTGCTATCAGCCGCAAGATCAAACTTGCGTTGTGGGAACGCGTTGGCATGGCGGTTCTCACGGTTGTGATGGGGAGCATTTTCATCACCATCGGGCTCACTAAACATGAAGCTGCGATCTTTGCCGGTATTCTTATCGTGGCAGTGCTTGCCCTCCGGTTCATTGCTCATCAGGTGTCGGCGCCGCACGGCGCACCGGTTCCAGAACCAGAAATCGGCTGGCTTGCCGAACTGCGACAGGCCGCAATCAAGCTCGATCCTACCAAGCCCAAAATCATGCTTGCCGCCCGCGGCCGCGATCAGGTCGAGTTTGCTGTTGAAATGGCAAAGAAACGCAACGCAACGCTTTTTGCAATATTCGTCCGCACACTCCGAGTTATGGATATGGGCGCTTCCAAAGTGCCCCAGATTGAAAATGACCCGGAAGCTCAAGCTGCACTTGGAGCAGCGGCGGTCCTTGCACGAGAAGCCAAGGTACCCCTCTTCCCGATCTACGTCACTGCCGACGAAGCAGCCACTGAGATTCTCGACTACACGGTTACCTATGGCTGCGACACGGTCATCATGGGTAAATCGCGGCGGTCGGTCTTTGCCCGGCGCGTGCAGGGCGATGTAATTCAGAAAGTTTCTGAGGCTTTGCCCGAGGGAATTACGCTGATTACGCGGGCCTGAGTCGCTTGCCACCATATCCTTTCTGTGCATGGATGCTGTCGTTCCCGATACCCTGCTTTCTGACCTGACCCCGCCGCAACGCGAGGCGGTTTTGCACATGGATGGCCCGCTGCTGGTGCTGGCCGCAGCGGGATCTGGCAAGACCCGTGTGATCACGCGCCGCATCGCTTCCTTGATCGCGCGCGGCGTGAAACCCTGGCAGATTCTTGCGGTCACCTTCACAAATAAAGCCGCCGGTGAGATGCGCGAGCGTGCCAATCACCTGCTCGAAGCCGACCCTCGCGCGATTCGTGGGTTGACTGTTACGACCTTTCACTCGCTGTGTGCACGGCTCCTTCGAAAGTTCGCTGTTGATGCTGGGCTCAAGCCGGACTTCACGATCTATGACACATCTGATCAATCGAGCCTACTGAAGAAGACTTTGGAAGCTCTGGACCTTTCGACAACAAACTGGCCGCCGCGGAGTGTGCTGAGTGCGATCAGTACTGCGAAGAACGACTTGATAGACGCCGAACAGTTTGCGATGCAGGCAAATGACTTTTACAGCAAGACCCTTGCGAAGATCTACGCCAGTTATCAGCGAGCATTGAAAGAGTCTAACGCGGTCGATTTTGATGACCTGCTGGTGCTGACTGCGAAAGCTCTCAAAAACAACCACGGTGTGCGGCAGGAATGTCAAGACCGCTGGAAGTACCTGCTGGTCGATGAGTATCAAGACACCAATAAAGCTCAGTTCGTAATTGCCAGCTTGCTCGCAGGCGAAGGCTCGCCCAACATATGTGTGGTGGGCGATCCAGATCAGGCGATTTATGGTTGGCGTGGCGCGGACATTGCAAACATCCTGGATTTCGAGACCCACTATCCCGGCGCCCGAGTGATTAAGCTCGGTGAGAACTTCCGGTCTTCAGCTCCAATTCTGCAGGCCGCTGATACCTTAATCAAGATCAACAAACGCCGCAAAGATAAGCCGCTGTTTACGGCTCGCAAGGGCGGCGAAAAGATCCAGGTGAATCTGTGTCGCGAAGAACGGCATGAGGCTCAGGTCGTAACAGACTGGATGAAGCGTCTGCACGAATCTGATGGCGAGTCTGAAGGAATCGCGTACAAGGACATGGCGATTTTCTATCGCACCAATTCGCTGTCGCGCGTCATGGAAGATGCGTTGCGGACAGCGGGCTTGCCATACGTCATCGCACGCGGCACAGCCTTCTTTGACCGCGAAGAAGTGAAGAACGTGATTTCGTATTTGCGAACAATCGCGAACCCTGCGGATTCAGTGTCCCTGCTGCGGATTATCAATACGCCAGCTCGAGGCATTGGTGATACATCGATGGATCGCGTTGAAACCTGGGCTGCGGCCAACGGCATGAGCGCAATGGAAGGGCTGCGACGTGCACGAGAAGTCGGCGGTCTCTCGCCTAGAGCCGTGGGCTCTATCGCCAAGTTCCTTGCAACACTCGATGACTGGACAGGCGATGGATCGTTCATGGGCGCAAGCGTGCCTGCGACGCTGCCCGAACTGGTCGAGCGCGTGATTCGTGAAAGTGGTATCGAAGCGATGTACCGCACGCAGGCGGCGACCAGCAAGTCTGAGGCTGACTTGGAACGGCTCGACAACCTGGATGAAATGATTTCTTCAGCGCGGCAGTTTGAAGCTGAGTTTGATCCGATCGGTGATCCGGCGAGCGAGTTTGATCTTGATGAGGAAGGTGATGCGCAGGAGGTCACTCCCCCGCTGCTTTCGATGCTGCGGGCGTATCTGGAAGGGATCGCGCTGGTTGCCGATGCCGATGCCGTTGATCCAACGCAAGGCGCGATTTCGCTTATGACGCTGCACGCAGCAAAGGGTCTTGAATACAAAGCAGTTGCGCTGATTGGCCTTGAGGAAGGTTTGCTGCCCCACATGCGTTCGCGGGAAAGCGAAGCGATGCTGGAGGAGGAGCGGCGGCTCTGCTTTGTTGGAATTACCCGAGCGATGCGCCGTTTGCACATCAGCGCTGCCGCGTACCGGACTCAACGCGGCATACAAGAACGCACAATCCCCAGTCGATTCCTGCAGGAAATTGGCAAAGAAGGCATCAAGTTCAGCGATCAGGCATCGCATTATCGCGAAGACACGCTGCAGGGAATCGATGAGGAGTATTCGCAGATTGAAGATGATGGAGCGCGGCGCGGATTCAAAGCACGGGTTGCTTCGCGGGGCGACTTCGATGATGGGTCACCCAGCCGCGTGTCATCGAGCAAGCTGGCGAATCAGTTCCCCGTGGGCGCTCTCGTTCGGCATCCTCAATTCGGGGTGGGCAAGATCAAGACTGTGATCCGCGACATGCAGCCGCGTGCGGTTGTGGAGTTCCAGCAGGCTGGTACCAAGACGCTGGTGCTGGAGTATGCGAGGTTGTCTCGCATTGGATAGTGCAAGGACTTATGCCGCAAACACTGGCTGAAATCCGGGAGATTCTCGATACACGCGGCCTGCGACCCAAGCATGCACTGGGTCAGAATTTTCTGGTCGATCACAATCTGTTGCGCAAGCTCGTTGATTCGGCGAATGTGAAGTCGGGCGATTTGGTTCTGGAAGTCGGACCCGGCACGGGCACACTGACCGATGAGTTGCTCGAGCGCGGCTGCCGCGTGATTGCGTGTGAATTGGACAAGGACTTGGGATCACACCTTGCGGAACGCTTCGCTTCCCGCGGCGATCAGTTTCGACTGGTGATGGGAGATTGCCTCGAATCCAAGCGTGCATTGTCGCTGGAAGCGCATGCCGCACTTGGTCAACAGCCCTTCAAGCTGGTTGCCAATCTGCCTTACGGCGCAGGTACGCCGCTGATGATGATCTTGATGAGCCAATATCCGCAGTGCAGCGGCATGTGGGTAACGATTCAATACGAAGTCGCGGAACGTATGCTGGCTCAACCGTCCACGCGAGACTTCGGGCCGCTGGGTGTCATCGCACAAGCTTCGGGCGAAGTAAAGCTTCTCGCCAAGCTCAGCCCGGAATGCTTCTGGCCGCGGCCGAAAATAGATAGTGCGATGCTGAGCTGGACACGAGGCAGTCGCCCCACTTCGGAAGTTTCAACACTTCTTGATTTCTGCGCCAAACTGTTTTCGCAACGCCGCAAGCAACTAGGCTCGGTGCTTGGCCGCGAAACTGCCTGGCCTGAGGGAGTTGTTCCGCAGATGCGGGCCGAGGAACTCACGGTCGCGCAGATATGCTTTCTGGCGGGAATCGCTGCGAAATAAAACTCGGAAACGAACAGGGATATTTCCCTGACGACCATGTAGCTCTGCTCCGTATTCTGAAATCGGAGGTGCTTCATGAAGCGCACTGGATTCAGCCCCCTTTCGTGCTCGCTTTTTTTTTCACTCGCCAGCGCTTCGGCGTGTGCGCAGCCCGACCTCATCACCAATGGCGGATTCGAAATCCCGGTCATCAGCGTTCCAAACGCGGTGATTGCTTCGGGAAACTCGGCCATGACCGGCTGGACCGTCAGCGGGACCACTGGGATTGATATTGTCCGCACGCTTTGGCAGCCGGCCGCCGGTGCGCAGTCGATCTCGCTCAACTGGGCCTCTCCCTGCACAATTGCGAGGACCATTTCCACGACACCCGGCGCCTGCTACATACTGACATACCGCATCGCCGCGGAAAGTCCCGCGAGTGAGCCCTTGATTCGCTCCCTGCAAGTTCGATGGGGAGGAAATGTGGTTGCACAGCCGACATTCAATCCCGCCGGCCACACCAACACAAGCATGGGCTGGCGGCTGGAAACTGTTTTAGTGACCGGTCATGGAACTGATGAACTTCGATTCGAGAGCACCACCATTGGGAATTACGGCCCCGCGCTTGATGATGTTCATCTCAGACCCAGCGTGTACATTGAGTCGCATCCATACTCCGTGACCACATGCCGCACCGGTGTCGCCGACTTCTTCATCACGGCGTTGGGATCAGGCACGCTCCAATGGCAACTGGAAACTTCGCCGGGAAACTGGATCAATTGTGTCAACGGCGCTTTGCCCTACAACGGCGGCACGATCATCGCCAGCGGCGCGACCACCGATCATCTGCACCTCCTGCTCGACGTCCTGCCGGGGGTGCCGCCGATTCTCTTTCGGTGTGTCGTTACAAGTTCGTGCGACACCATCGCGAGCAATACTGCAATGCTCTCCATCGACGGGTGCCTCGCGGATTTCAACTGCGATGGCGTTGCCGACTTTTTTGACTATCTTGATTTTGTCGATGCGTTTTCAAGCTCGTTGCCCGGCGCGGACTTCAATCGCGATGGCATCGTCGACTTCTTCGATTACCTTGATTTCGTTGATACTTTCAGTAACGGATGCTGAAAAGCCACTCAATGGTCGGGAGTAGAACCAAGAGCGGTCGTGACAGGATGGATGGCTGACGTTTGCAGCGTTCAGCACGGGATACTGAGCGTGTTTCTTCGCCGCGTCAGCGAGTATTAAAACGGCAACCGGCAGACTCTTTCGAGTCTGCCGGTAGATTTGGATCATTGTGTGATCCTCATTGAGGCTGCTGCCTTTGGCAGCCTTCGTCGAGGCGCTGTAGTTTCGTGTTAATCACACGTTACCGGCGCAGCCCCTTGTTACCTGAATGACTCACTAGTTCACCTCCTTTAAAGACTTCGACCGTGCCAGCCATCACGGGAGGTTTGCTGCGAGCATGTGCTTTCACATATGCCGCCGCCCCGCTGCCAGCGTGTCTCCCCGCAGACCGTCGTCCGCGGCACACTTGCCTGAATGGTTTGGCCGAAGGCCTAGCCATCCCGGCAGTACGAACTTCCTCTTCGAGTATGTTCTGCGGTTTCCGCAGCGCATGGCTCGACGAAGCGTTCGTATTGGTTTATACCACAGAATTTGATGCCGCGTTCATGAAATGAGCACTTTCTTTCCTGAAATTCTTTCATGCCAGCAGTATTTTGGTCAGGCTGATGGTTATTCGACCATCTTTTACCAGAGGAAAATATCCTTGGGGCGGCAATGAGCCACAGGAATCTAACACACCAGAGTTAATAGTCGTGCTGGAGAGCGGACAACAGGCACAATCATTTCGCGACAGGAAGCGGGAATCGAATCATCAGCTGCGAATGCAGCGGCGGGTATTCCATTTCGACGCGCACGCCGGCAAATTCGTCTGCGTTCCAACCGGTGCGGTCGAAGACCCGTTGGACCATCTCTGAATACCTTGGCACCAATGGAGTCGCCACGGCAGGGGGCGAGCCAGCGAGCGCAACCAGGCGCGGACGAATAGGAAGTACTTTCGAATCATCTGCGCCAGGGGTCCGTTGACCGTGTGGAATTACTTCACTGAACAAGATCGAGGTTGCATGTGATACAAAGTCCAGGTCACGGTGATAGAGGAGATCTATCACAATGTTTTCGCACGGCATGGAGATCACCATTCCGACTTCACCGATTTTGTCATCCGGGGTTGCATATCGACCGACTTCTGATCGCATGATTTCGCCCGCAAAGCAATCGAATGCACCAGTATTTCCCACTTCGCCACTACGCATTACATAATCACGACCTTGTTCAGTATTCGTGGCGTCTACTTGCGGGATCTCGCCGCGGCAAAAGTCTGTCATCAAAGGCACACCGTTGGGTGCGGCGCGATCAAGCGGCTCCCACCGATGGGAATCGCTGGTATTGTCGAGGAACCCCCAGAAACGCATTTTGAAAATCGGCCACTGGACATTGGGCCGTAAACGTCTCACGCGAACACAGCCGCGAATTGCGGCCATGTCCAAGAGCGTGGGATCAGATGCGCTGGGCGCGAGGAACCACGTTGATAAACGGGTCTTGGCTTGCACGCCGCAGATACCGCTTTGGCCGCGGAACGAGAGTCGGCGGCTGAGTTCCAACCTGTCATCTGGGTTTGCAGTCAGATTGTCGAGAATGAGGTCGAGTGTGGTGCGATCGCCGGCATGCCGCGCGATCATGGCGTCGACCCCAAGCGCCGCTTCGTTGACTCTTGCTTTCGCCTCGGTCACTCTCGGCGAGGATGGGAAAGCTTCGACGACCTTGGCGATGGAACTTGCGCCGGGGACGAAGGAGACCGCGACCATGGAGCCGCTGGACTCGAGGAATCTGGAAATGCTCCAGGTCAAGGTTTTGTTGATACCAAGCTGGCGAGCAGCGTCCTGCGGCTTGTTAGGGTCTACCGAACCTGCATCGTAGAGCTCTATCAAGGCTGATTTCAGCTTCGTGACTGTTTCGTGGCAATCTGATTCGAAGACGCTTGCGTGCATTTTTGCCCTCTGATCCACCATCTTACCAAACCTTTGGTTGGTTTGCGAGCCCGATGACAGATTTTCAGATAAATTTCCAATTGGAATCTTGACTGGATGTTCAAAGGATGTTAATCTGGAGTCTCAAAGCTCGGCGTGAGCGGGTCATTGACACGACCCATCGCCGCAGCTTTGGCTTTCGCTTGGGGGCTTCTGGAGTAGATGCTCTGGAAGAGAGACTTCAGAACACGTTTGGCAATGGCACCAGGAGTTTTCGCAATGGCATCACAACGTCCCAATTTTTCAGCCGGATCGCTCGTTCTTGCCGCTCTGGCATTCGCGTGTATCGGCAGCTCAACTGTGCTTGCACAGCCGACTTTGATAGTGAATGGCTTGGCTGATGACATGTCATCAGATGGCACGAAGTCCATCGGGTATCTTTTTGACTATTCAATTCCTGCTTATGTGCCGTACACATGGCAACGTGGTGTTGGATACTCAGTGGTACCCGGTGCCGATTTCGGTAGCGATGCACTCCGCGCATCGAGCGACTTCAGCGCGTTCTCTACTGGCAAGAGCAACAGTTCCAACTGGGGCAATCTCAATTGCTTCAGCGGCTATTGCGCCTTTGGAGACTGCGTTCCTGGCGAACCGCTGCCGCCGCCAAGCCCTTGCATGATTCCATCGATTGCACATCGTTACACAACGGCCACTGGCTGGGTCAATACCGGTTCAGTTCCGCGCGTGCTGGATGCAGGCACAGGGCGCTATTTCGGCGGCACTCGCTGCGACAGCACGATCAACACTGCCAACGACATTTCCGGCAACGGAACCGTCATCGTCGGTGGCGCGTGGTCTGCCCCACTGTTTACTGGTTCGGGCGGGCCTGGCTACGGACTCTGCGGCGATCTGGTTGCGTTCAAGTATGACAGCACCACTGGAAACACCGAAGCACTTGCGATGCAGCCCGGCACTTTGATTTCTCGTGCCGACTCCGTCAACAACGATGGCTCAGTCATTACTGGCTATGACCAGGGCTTGATCAATGACCCGAGTTTCCCCTATGAAGGCCGCCGCATCTGCGTCTGGACCAATGGTGTGCAGACGTTGATTGATGATCTCTCTGGTTCCTATGCACCATACATCGTCAATGGCCCCGGCAATGTGATTGCTGGCGGACCCAGCCCGGTGTTCTGCACCGCGAATTTTGCCATCGAGGATCTGCAACTTGTGAAGTGGACACGCCAGCTCGACAACTCATGGACGCCCGCAGCATTGGGCCGCCCCATCGATTACTTTGATGGATTCCAACTCAATGCGCTCTCGGCGATCTATGTGAACGCTGTCAGCGATGATGGCAACACGATTGTCGGCACCGCCGAATACGGATCGCCCTTCTTTGGCGGCGTCGCTCGCCCATTTATCTGGGGCCCGGGCATCAATGGCGGCGTGCCCATGGATTTCCAGACATATCTCGAGCAAATAGCACCCGGCAGCCCGCTTGTGCAACCCGGCTTCTCAATCACTCGCATCAATGGGATCAGTGCAGATGGCAACGCCCTCTCTGTAGTCGTCCGCAACGCAATCAACACCTGCATCGATCCGGCAATGAGCCTGGATAGCTTCGACCGCGGCATTCTCTATCTCAACGGCGCGGGCGTCGCCTGCGATGCACCACGCATCGCGATCGGGCCACGCGACTACACCTCCACGCAGTACACGCCCTTTGGTGTTTCACTTAACGTGTTCGCCTCGGGGACATTCCCGATGACGTACACGTGGGAACGCGAAGACTCCGCGAATCCCGGACAGTGGCTGCCGCTGACCGAAGCGTGCGCCGGTTTCGGCTATGGCGCGGAGTGGGACTATGAAGGCATCAACAAGAATCAGCTTCGCATCGGTCAGGCGACGTGCGGCAACAACCGCGATGGCCGCTACCGCGTGACTGTTTCCAACTCCTGCGGCACAGTGACCAGCGATCCGGCGACAGTGACCTTCCAGCAGGGAACGCTTGTGCTCGATCAGCCAGTGAACGCTGTTGGCTGCCGCCGCAGCTTCCAGTTCTTCCAGTCCGTTGCCGTGAGCAATTCAGCTGACCTTGTGGCGCAATGGGAAATCGCGGACGCTTCCAACCCGACGAGCTTCACACAATTGTTTGATGGCCTGAACACGATGAACGACGGCCGCGTGCTCGATATATTTGGCGCGAGCGGACAGTTCCTGGGAATCACACCTGGTTCGTTGAACGGCGGAAGCTCGTACATTGTCCGCTGCCACTTCTTCAGCCCCTGCGGCGATGCGATGAGCGACACCGCGACATTGACGCTCTGCGACGCGGACTTCAACGGCGACACGATCGTTGACTTCTTTGATTATCTCGATTTCGTTGATGCGTTCAGCGCACTTTCGAATGATGCGGACTTTAATGGCGATCAGACCATTGATTTCTTTGATTATCTCGACTTTGTTGACGCGTTCAGCAGCGGCTGCTGAAGACAGCTCCTTGTTCTGATTCTCTTTTGCCCTCTAACTCAAAACGCCACACTCCGGAACTGGTCCGGAGTGTGGCGTTTGAGTGTTTTTGGGTTACTTCCCCGAGTCTGGGTTGCTGGATCTCACGAGGCCAGGTGACTTGTCCGGGCAGTTCCAGCGACTTTGGATACTGGCCCGATCCCTGAAACGTCGGATTTTCCGTCTTTTGGAATTTATGGTCAAAATGCAGTTCCGGGGTGATGGGGCGTTTTGCTATAAATAACAAGCTTGCGGTCCAGGTCAGCGTGCTACTGGGAGGCGTTCATGAATGTTCACAGCAGAAAGCTCGTGTTTGGCGGTCTGGCCATGTTCGCGACTACCGCCGCCATGGGGCAATGGACGGGCATCAGCCTGTCGCCACTTCCCACGGGTGACTCGTTCGCGACCGGCGTGGGGGCGAGCGGCCAGGGTGGCTATGTCACGGTGAGCGGTCAGTATCACGCGAGTCGCTGGAACGGCTCGGCAGCGTCGTGGGTGGATATGCATCCTCAGAACATGACATCTTCGCGAGTTCTGGCGGCGGGTGGAAATGTGCAGGCAGGTTACACCTATAGCGGCGCGATTCACGCCGCACTGTGGGCGGGAAGCGCGGGGTCGTGGATCGACATGCATCCTGCTGGAAGGGGTTCATCGGTCATCCGCGGCACAAACGGAAGTACGCACGTGGGAGATGTAGATGGGGCAGCTGCGGTGTGGAACGGCACATCGACGGCGTGGACTGATCTGCATCCGATCGGCGCAAGCGCGTCATACGCCTTTGCAGTTTCCGGCGCGCAGATTTTTGGATACTTCAGTCCGTTCGTTGGTTCTCCGCACGCGTGTATCTGGTACGGCACGCGCGAATCGATGGTTGATCTGAATCCCGCGGCGGCAACGGGCTCGCTTGGGTATGGCTGTCATGCGGGACAACAGGTCGGATACGCAATCGTGAATGGTCGGCGTCATGCCTGCATGTGGAGCGGAAGCGCGGCCTCATTTGCGGATCTGCATCCTGCATCATCACTTGAGTCGAATGCATACGCGGTCTGGAATGGCATGCAGGTGGGCGATGTGATGGTGAACTTCAGCTCACATGCATCGATGTGGACCGGGAGCGCGGGCTCATGGGTCGATCTGCATGGCTTCCTTCCTGGCGGGTTTGTCCGATCAACTGCGCAGGCGATCTGGGTGGAGGGGAACACAACGTACATCGCGGGCTGGGGATCGCAAGGCAGTCGCGAGGAAGCAGTGCTGTGGATTCGTACGACTCCCTGTGCCGCAGACTTCAACAGCGATGGCACATTGGATTTCTTTGACTATCTCGACTTCGTTTCTGCGTTTGCTGATGGGACCGCTGGCGCGGATTTCAACGATGACCGTGTGGTCGATTTTTTCGACTATCTCGATTTTGTGCAGGCGTTCGGCAGCGGGTGTTGAACACCCACTCACGCGGATACTTTTCAGTTCGGCTGCGGCACTCACAGGAAGCGAAGCAGACATCAGATCAGGTACGACATCGACGAACATATTGAGCACGTGAATTCACTCACGAAATCATTCACATCAATGCACATTCGCAGGCTGGCAAGTGCCCTTCACGATCTCCCAAAAGAATGCGGTTTTTTACACAATGCGCGATGTAAATCACCTGTTCCCGGGAGCGCGCATCCGCTTCCCCAGAGCGCACATGCGGTACACAGGAGCACGGTGATTGGGCGAGAGCAATCGGAGTGCCGCAACACCAACCTTCCGAATAATGGGGATTCTGAGCAGATTTCTCGGGAATATTAGCTTGTGAAGACACCCACGATCTGATAGCCTCCAGACTGCCTGCGCTTTCACCACTGGAGGTCCCTTGCCATGATTCAAACCATGATCCAAACCCTTGTTCGGTGCGTTTCACCTGTTGCAATTTCGCTTCTCATGGCCCTGGGAGTTCAAATCTCAAAGGCACAGTGCGGCCCACTCATCAATGGACGCTTTGGCGGCGAAGTTTCTGGCGTTGCGTATATCAACGGTGGCGCGATCCTCGTTGCCCAGGGCACCGAAGTAGAGGTGTACGGCCTGAGTCCCCAAGCCCCCACGCCGTTGACGCCGCGGCAAAAGATCGGAATTCCCTCTCCTGCGGTCAAGATCGGTATGTCAGTAAACTCAAATTACGCATTCGTCTTGATGCAGGATGGCAATGTGCAGGTGATCGGTATCGGATACATTCCGACAGTGAATCTCACCACGTCAATGACAATTCAGCTTGGCGACGCCGTCGATCTCGTCGGTGATGGGCAGTTTGTCTACATCGCTCGACTGTACGAAGATCCATATGACATTGACCCGTACATTTACAGCAGCATTGAAGTCTTCACGGTGTCAAACTCACCAGCCGGAACACCCGTTTTCCTGCGGACGATCTATCCACTGACAAATGACTACGGCTTTGACCGTCTTGCGAAGGTCGGCAACGTATTGTGGGCTGGGTTCCACGAATTGCGTTCCACGATCTTTGGTGTGGATGGCTTTAACGTTATTACCCCCAGCTCACCAGTACGCACCGGGACTGCGCTCAACAACGTCTCGTTTGATGATTTCGCCAAGGTCACTGCCATGGCCGCTTCTAGCACTGACTTGCTGGTGGCGTATCGCCGCGATGATGCAAGTACAGGACACGAAGAGAACTGGCTGGCCGCCGTCAACGTGGCCACTCCCAGCAGCCCTGCGTGGCGACCAGGGATCGAACTCAACGACGTGGTGACAACCATGTCCGTGACGGGAACGCAGTTGCGTGTCGCGCTGGTTGATCCACCCAGTATCAAGACTTTTAACATTGCGAATCCCGCCGCGATTCCGCCGACGCCACTGGGGACCTACACCAATGGATTGATGAGCCTGCGGCAGATGTTTACCGGTACCGGCACTGATTACTGGGCCGGCGGACCTGCGGGACTGATGACGATGAACACGCTGAATCCTGCCGCGATTGTCCCACGATCTGATCCTTTCGTGCCAGTGCCTACGGCTCCCAAAGTTGTCCGCCAGCGCGGCAATACCACGGTTGTACTCGACTACACGCTCAACGCCCTGCGGCTCTTTGACTACACGCTTCCCGAGGGCCAGCAGCTGCGCAGTTCGATCAGTCTGCCCTGGTATTCTGAGCTTGTCGAATTGGGCGACCTCACGGGCAATGTGGTTCTGGCTTGCGTTGCCACAAAGGGTAACCCTGCGGGCGATGTCATCGCTATCTACGACATCACCAACAACACCGCGCCGGTACTTCGCTCGACCATTTCAGGATTCACCACACACCTCATGTCAGTGTCGATCTCGCGTCTCTATGTATTTACCACTGGCGAAGAATTCAAGATCTATGAGATTTCCCAGCCGCTTTCTCCGCTCCTGCGCAGCAGCAACTTTCACGGGGGCGACTACTCGCAGTTCACTTCACTGGTCTCGTGGTCGAACAACTCGGCGGCGATAGGCACCACGCTCTACGGCCTGTGGCTTTATAACACAACGAATGCGACCGCACCGTTTGTGTCCGCGGTGTGGAATCCGGTCACGGGATATCAGGTCGCTTCGATGGCCAAGGGCGCGGGCAACTGGCTGTACGTCAGCGCACGCGTCAGCCCCAACGGTCTTACGACCATTGACACTCGTCTTGAGACGCTCAACGTCAGCAACATGGCCAATCCCACTTCGCGGTTTGTCCACAACTCAGCGCTGGGCGCGGGTTCACAGGGTGTTTTCTCATCGCTTTCGTTCATTCAGGGGCCAGCGAACAAGTTCCTGGTTGGAACGCGCGAGTACAACGACTTTTATGAGCCCGAGCTGGCCCTGGAAAACTCGCAGGTTCTCTACGAGCTTCCTCCTGGATTCCTGACCAGCGAGGCGGTGCCATTCCGCATCGCCAACATTCCGCTTCCCTATGCGCATGGCAACATCGCATACGGTGTCGGCGGAACAAGTTTCTTCGCCGCGGCGGACGAAGCAGGTTTGTATCGAATCGCGCTTCCCACACAGTGGGCGCCGGGCTTTGGCATTCAGCCCATGACTCAGCGACCGTGCATCAACAACTCTGCAACGCTGAGCGCGTTTGCCTCAGGCAATCCCGCGACCATTACGTATCAGTGGTATCGCGACAACATACCGCTTGCCAACGGGCCGACTCCATGGGGCTCAACCGTCACCGGCGCCAATGAACCATCATTGATTATCTACACGTTCCGCCCGGAAGATGCCAGAGGGCCCAACGGTTTCGAATACGTCTTCCGTTGCGTTGCGACCAATTCGTGCGGCAGCACCAGCAGCTTCTCCGCGTACTTCATCCTGTGCGCTCCGGACTACAACTGCGACCGCGTGGTGGACTTCTTTGACTACTTGGATTTCCTGGACGATTTCACATTCGGCCAGACACGGTCGGACTTCAATGCCGATGGCGCGATCGACTTCTTTGACTATCTCGATTTCGTGCAGGCATTCAGCGAGGGGTGCTGAAGCAATAACCACTCATGTCTCAAGCTCATCAAACGCGCCTTTGGCGTTCTGTTCATCAATGTACTTCTGAAAGTCACCCATCTTGTAACTCACGAAACAGAAGACGTGGTGCAGCGTCGTCCATTCGATGTCGGCGGGGTCCTCATCAAGGTCTTTGCGAAGGCGATTGAGTTCGGCGAGCAAGGTCTCAGCTTTGATTTTCTTGTCGGGCATGAAGGAGGATATGCGTCGACGGCGCAGGTTCAGGCGACGGGGCGGCTGATCATTCTCGCGGCGGCGTAAATCGCGCACTGGCTCAGGACGATCGATGGGCCCGGCGGCCAGTCGGTTTCGAAGCTCAGGATCAGGCCGCCGATGAGGCCCAATAGTGCGAACGCGAAACTCGCCACCAGCACGGGGCGCGAGCGTGAAGAGATGACCAGTGCTGCCGCGCCGGGAAGGACGAGCATGGCGGTGGCGAGCACGACCCCCGCGAGTTTCATCGCGGTCACGGTGGTGATCGCGAGCAGCGTGAGCAGGAGCAACTGCATGAATCGCGCGTTGATGCCGAGCGATGCCGCGATCTTGGCATCAAACGCCCAGAGCGTGAGCGGACGGCGAAACCAGAGGAGTGTGCCAAGAACGAACACGGCGACCGCGATCGCGATCCACGCATCCGCCCATGAAACCGCGAGCAGATTGCCAAAGAGCACCGACTCCCACGAGACTCCGGAGACGATGCGCTTTGAATAGGCAATGTTGAGCAGGATCGCTCCCAGCGCCATCGACGCGACGAGGATAATGCCGATCGCAGTGTCGGCGTGCGTGGTGCTTTTGCGCGAGAGTTGACCGATCAATATCGCCGCCGCGAGACAAAACGTGAGCACAACGCCAAATTGGCCCAGCGAAAGCCCAAGACCGGCACCCGTGCCGGAAAGAAGTCCGAGCATCGCCGCGACGCCGATGCCGCCGAATGCCGCGTGAGAGATGCCCTGGCCGATGAAGCTGAGCCGCTTGAGCACCACCAGCACGCTTAAAAATGCACACATCGCCGCGACCGCGAGGCCGGCGATGATCGGCGGCCAGAACAGCGCAGCGCTTTCGCCGGTGAGGAAGTTCCACGTGTTCATGTTGAACTCCCGTGGCGGTGCGTGGGATCGGTGCAACTCTTGGCGGCGTGTGCATCTACGTGAAGATCACCGAAGATCGAGGCCATGTCGTGACGGAAGACTTCGGCCAGGACGGCGGGCGTGAGACCTTCGGGCGTGCCGTGCGAGTGAAGTGTGCGAGCCAGACACGCCACACGATCGCATCCGGCGGCGATGGTGCGGATGTCGTGACTGACGACGATGATCGTGAGTTTGAGTTCGCGAGAAAGCCGTTCGAGTAGATCAGCGAACTGCTTCTGGCCCGCGACATCGATGCCGACAGTGGGTTCATCGAGCAGGAGCAACTTGGGACGCATGACGATGGCGCGGGCGATGGCAATGCGTTGCATCTGACCGCCAGAGAGCTTACCAATCGGTTGATCAGCAAATTGCACCGCCCCCACCACCTCAAGAGCTTGATTCACAGCGGAACGAATCTCCTGCGAAATCCCGGCGAGCGGCGAAACCCCAGTGGAAAGCGTGAGTTCGACAACTTCGCGCGCTGAGAGTGGAAAGCCAAGCTCGGCTTCGGACTTTTGCGGAACATAGCCGATGAGGCGATTGGTACGGGCGACTTTGGGATCATCGCCAAAGACGCGAATCGATCCGGTGTGACCAGAGAGCAGGCCGAGTGCAAGCTTGATAAGCGTGGATTTCCCGCCGCCATTTGGGCCCAGAATGCCCAGGCGTTCACCAACTTCAACGCGGAGCGTGACGTTTTCGACAGCGGGCGCTCGATCGGCAGAATAGCTGAACGAGACATTGGAAAATTCAACCGCGGCGGGCCCCGCAGCGAAGTCGCTGGCCTTTGTCGCACCCACACTCAGAGAGACATGGCTCACTTAGTTGAAGTCCCTTGCGGCGTTTCATCACTCAGGCCTTTGACGAGTTCCTGAAGATTGGTCTCCATCAGCTTGAACCAGTCACCATCGCCCAGCGGATCGAGGTGGCCCAGTCGGACCTTCGCGGTTTCGGCAATCCGCTGTGCGGCTTTAGCGTTAAATTGCGGCTCAACGAAAATGGTCTTGACGTTCTGCTCGCGTATCGCCTTGATGACTTCATCGAGCTGGCCCGGTGTCGGCTCAGCGCTTTCAAAGTGGCGAATGACTTCCGCGATCTTGATGTCGTAACGAGCGGCAAGGCGGCCAAACGCGGCGTGGTGAGTCACAATTGACCGACCCTTGAATGGCGCAAGCTCCGACTTAAACCGCTCATTCAACGCATCGATCTTCTTCAACGTCGCTTCGACCTTTTGATCGATTTCCTTTTCAGCGCTGGCCCACTCTGAACCGCGTCGAGCGACGGCATGCTTCATCGCATCGGCGAGATGAGGCAAGCTTTGCCGCACCAGCACTGGGTCAAGCCAGATATGAACATCGGGCGCAGCGTGATCGTCGTGATCATGATCGTGGTGATGGCCTTTCTCATCTGCCTTGTGATCATGCGGCTCAGGTGCATCGCCAGGCTTCTGAAGCCCAAGCACTTCCCCAAGCACAACGACTTGCCGGCGCTCGCTCGATCCCTTGGCGAGGAACTTGGCAATTCCAGGCTCAAGCCCCATGCCGACGTACGCAACCACATCGCAGCCCGCGAGCGCGTTCATGTCGCTTGGCCGAAACTCATATCCATGCTCAGACTGGCCAGGTTGCATGAGTCCCGTGACCTTTACGCCTTCCGGCGCGATCGATTGCACCAATCCAACCAGTGGCGGGATGGTGACGATGACGCGGATTTCAGGCCGGAGTGCATTGGCCTTTGCCTCTGGCTCTTGGGCAGCCATTGCAACCGGCACGGCAGCAAATCCCGCGGCGGCGACTACCGCTAGCACGAGACACATTCTGGTATTTCTGATTTGCGACATTGAACACCCCGTTCCCGCAGGAATCTGCTAATGAGAATACGCTCTCAAGAAGGATCGGTTCAATCAGGTTGCTGAAATTGATGAAATTCATCCTCACAAATTGCAAACAAATTGGCTTGCCGACAGGTGGATGTGTTTCTACACTCCCGCCCCATGATCGACCTTAAAGCACTGCGTGAGAATCCTGAGAAGTACAAAGCCGGAGCCGCGAAGAAGCGGATCACTGTGAACATCGATCGTCTGCTTGAGCTTGAGGCCAAGAAGCGGGCGGCGATGACGGAGATGGAGAACCTCCGGGCATCGCAGCGCCAGATCGAGAAGGAATCTGGCCCGCAGATCGGAAAGCTTGCCGGCGCGATCAAGAAGGCTGAAGGCGCTGAGAAGGCAAAGCTGGAAGCCGAGCTCGATGAACTGAAGACCAAGCCCGCCGCGCTCAAGGCCCAGGTCGCTGAGCGGGAAACTTTCATTCAGAGCCTTGAGCCGGAAGTTAACTCGATTTTGCTTGAGTGTCCTATGCCGCCGGATGAGGATGTTCCGGTAGGCGCGGGGAGCGATGACAATGTGGAAATCTCACGGTGGAATCCATCATGGTTTGATGTGTCGAAGTCTTTTGAGGCCAACAAGGGATTTAAGCCCAAGGGGCACCTTGAGCTTGTCGAGAAACTCAAGCTCGCGGATTTCGGCCGCGGCGTAAAACTCGGCGGCACGCGTCACTACATCCTCACCGGTGACGGCATGCGATTGCAGCAAGCCGTCTTGCGTTTCGCAATCGACTTCATGATCGAGAAGTATGGCTTCTCGCCTATGTATGTACCGGTGATCGTGCGTGAAGAAACCATGCTCGGTACAGGCTTCTTCCCGCAAGGGCGTGAACAGGCGTACATGGTTGAAGAATCCAAACGCGGCGGCGGACACGACCTCTTCCTCACCGGCACCGGCGAAGTGGGACTCATGGGAATTCACATGGACGAGATTCTTGATGAGTCTCAGTTGCCACTCAAATACTGCACAGTTTCGACATGTTTCCGCCGCGAGGCCGGGGCCGCGGGCAAAGACACTGCTGGCCTCTATCGCATTCACCAGTTTGAAAAAGTCGAGCAGGTTGTGATCTGCAAGGCAGATGAGGCTGAAAGCCGCAAGTGGCACAAAGACATGATCAGCTATGTGCAGGCCCTGCTGCAAACCCTTGAACTCCCCCACCGCTTGCTGCAATGCTGCACAGGCGACCTTGGTCCCAAAAACGCGGACATGGTTGATATCGAGAGTTGGATGCCAAGCCGCGGCGATGTGAAAGATGGCTCCGCCACCGGCGCATACGGCGAGACACACTCGGCCTCGCGCCTGTATGACTATCAGTGCCGCCGATTGAACATCAGATATCGCTCCGGTGAAAAGGGCACAGTTGTCTGTCACTCGCTGAACAACACCGTGATCGCCAGCCCGCGTGTGCTCATTCCGATTCTGGAGATGTACCAGAACGCCGATGGCACAGTGACGGTTCCCAAGGCACTGCGTCCTTACATGGGCGGCAAAGAGCGAATTGGCTGAATCCGCGATGTCCGGCTACCGATAACTGGATATCAATGCGCGAGTTCATCACCGTAGTTTCAGGGCTCCCACGATCAGGCACCAGCATGGCGATGCAGATGATCGCCGCTGGCGGCATCGAGCCATTGACTGATTCGCTGCGAACTCCAGATGCTGACAACCCGCGCGGCTATTACGAGTTTGAACGCGTAAAGCAACTCAAGACTGATAAGGCATGGGTTGGTGATGCGGTTGGCAAAGTTGTGAAAGTGATTCATATGCTCCTGCCCGAGTTGCCCGAGGACCGTGAATATCGAGTGGTATTCATGGACCGAAGCTTGCAGGAAGTTGTCGCCAGCCAGTCTGCGATGTTATCGCGAAATGCCAAGTCCGGAGCTTCGATTCCACCCGAACGGCTCAAAGCAGTATTTGAAACTCAGCTTAAGAGTGTGAACAGCTGGCTCGCAGATCGGCCGCAATTCAAGGTGTTGCACGTGCCTCACGCGGAGATGATTCGGGACACTGCGACCCAGGCTCGAGCGATCAACGAGTTCCTCGGGGGAGATCTGAAGCTGGATGCGATGCTCACGGCGGTTGATCCAAGCCTCCACCGAAACAAAAGCTGAGGTTCAGCAGAATAGAAGCTTGTTGCTTGCGGCGAAAGCGCGCGGACCAAACGAAAATTCGGGCATCGTCGACTTTACCCTTGCGAGTTCTTTGATTCGTGATTGGTGCTTTGCCGCGAGTTCATTGTTTCCTGACTTCGTTGCCAGGAGATACAGGAACCGGTGACCATCGAGATGCTGCGGCTCGAACATCAATGCAAGTTGCACCGATTTTGTGGCATTGTCAATATCGCCGTACCAGGCAAGGGCGACGCCCAATAGATAGTGTGCTTCGGGCAGTGCCTGACTCAGTTCAAGTGCATCGAGCGCGTGACCCGCTGCATCCTCAAACTTTCCCAGACCTAATTGAACGCGCGCGAGTCCGATGTGAGCACCCGTGCTCGCCGCATCAAGTCTGCGGGCCTTCTCGTAATAGGGCATTGCCTGCGAAAATGCACGTAGTGCATAGAGGCAGTCCCCAAGCGGCAGCGCCAGATCAGACCTGCTCCCCTGGGTTTTTTCAACAGTCTGTACCTCTGCCAATCCTTCTGCTTCCCGCCCAACCATCGCAAGCGCGGCAGCAAGCAGGAGCCGAGCCTCCGAACTCGCTGGCTCTCTCACCAGATACTCTCGCAGCACATCAATTGAGCCTTCGAAATCACACTGTGCGTAAAGACATTGTGCCAGGTTCAACACATAACGCAGTTCGGATGGTCGTTCCGCCGAAAGCGCCTTGAACAATGGAGCGGCTTCTGCGTGCCGGTGCGTCGACATCAACACCACACCAAGATTAAACCTGCTTTCGCGGCTTACCAGATCAAGCTGACCTTGCACATCTCCCGGCAGCGCCGCCATGTACCCAAGATCGATGAGTTGCTTTATCGCATCGACAGCCTCGAATGGATCCTGTCGCACTTCAGCAGAATGAAGCCCCGCATTTCCTTCAATCGAATCCCAGCTTGCGACACTTGCCAGCTCTTTGTTTTGTGTCAACGTCTCGGTGAGTACCCGACCATCAAAATCGACCGCTATTGGCAACCCCAGCAGGGCGAGCGCGGTCGGAGCAACATCAAGTATCGATGGAAGTGAAACTGCCGCGTGTGCTTTGATGCCTGGGCCTGCCATCACAAGCACACCCAGCGGACGGTGCCAACTGGACTCTAACTCTGCACGGCGCTCCGGTGGAAGATCAACCAATACCGGCCGCAAATGGTTCGAATGAAAGCCGTGATCCGACAGAAGAATGACTGTGGTATCGGGTCCCGCCGCCTTGAGCAGGCGTCCAAGCGCCTCATCGTGCCATTGATACACGCGTGGCATGACATCGCCAAACATCCGCACATCCGCTTCCGAAACATGCTCCATCCGCGGCGGCAAATACTGCATAAAATGGTGCCCCACCGTGTCAATGGCGTCGAAGAACACCATTGTGAGGTCCCAGCCTGCACTGTTCATTGCAACTGTTGTCGCCTGCTCAATGCTCGCGGCGTACGCCATGAGTTTGGCGAGTGTGGCCATGCGCGGATCCGCAGGCGACTTCGCCGAAAGAGCTGGAACGAATCGCTCCAATACTGCTTGCGGAGTGGCATTGGCACGCTGACGCGATGCGGCTATTAACGGCTCAAGCGACAGCGGGTGCACAGTTGCCGCAGGAAGACTCCACGCAACAGTTGCACCTGAAGGCTCACCCTCTTGAAGCATGTTGCTCACAACACTGCCGCGAATTGGTTCGGCGGGGTGCGTGGCATACCAACCAACAACATTGGTGGTCATGTCGTTTTGCGAAAGAATGTTCCAGAGGGCTTTGGTCCGTCGTGATGTGCTCGAAGAAATCCGCAACCCGCTGCCATCTGGTTTAGGCTCGACAAAATTCAAAATCCCGTGCTTGTCGGGCGTCTTTCCGGTCGCGATTGAAGTCCATAAAAGCGGCGACAATCGCGGCTCGAGCGTACTCAAATCCGACCGCACTCCGCGAGAAATAAGCCCGGCCAGATTGGGCATTTTGCCGCTTGCAATAAGCGGATCGATCATCATCCAGTCCGCCGCATCCCAGCCAACAATCAGCAGTTTTTTCGCAAGCCGTTCACCCATGGACCATGATACTCACAGAGACCTCTGCGAAAAAAGACGCGGGCGACCGTAAAGGCCGCCCGCGAATGGGAAACTGAATTGCTAAATCGATGCTGAAAGCCGTGTCACTTAGGCGCGACGACGACGAGCTGCAGCCAGGCCACCGAGGCCGAGCAGTGCGAGTGAACCTGGGGTCGGCACGCGGCCGGCTTCGATGCCAGCGCCGGTGTCTTCGTAGGCGTACTCGATCATTGCACGACCGGTGGCGTTCTGGGTGGCGCCCAGGAGAACGCGAACCCAGCCGTAGTTCACGGTGGCGGTGCCTTCATTGAGGAAGCGGAAGCCAACGAGGTTGTCTGAGGAGTTGAGGTTGAAAGCGGTCGAACCGGTCGATTCGCTGACGCCGCTGCCGTAGACCGAGGCTCCGCTAATGAGCGTGCCAGCTGCGAGGTTGTCGACGAGGGTCGCGCTGCTGCCGCCGCCGGTGACGTAGACGCCGCCCGCGGGAGACGAGGGGTTGAACCACGAGAGGTTCGACGCGTTCCATGGGTTCAAGTCCCAGCCAGAGACCAGGCCGGGGCTCACATTGCTGACGCCAGTTACGACGTTCAGGTAGATACCGGCGGTCGTCGCAGGAATTCCGATGCTGACCGGGCCGCTGGAAACGATTGCAGCGCTTGCGACCTGTGTCGCGCCAACAACAGCAACTGCAGCTGCGGCAACGAAGTGCTTGTTCAGACGATTTGAAAGCATGCTCATGTAAGTCTCTTCTCTCTTCTATATTTGCCCCAGCCTGGGGCAGTCTTGGCTCGAATCCAAGCGCGAGAACAACAGAATCTCGCGCAAACAAACTGGATTCGTGTCGGAGATAGTTTAACTTCCGCTTCGGCATAAGCAATAGCACCGGCAATCTTTCTCGTTTTTTCCCGATCTCGGACTGTGTTTTTTGTATTCGCCGACAAACCGTTGCATTATTGGACTTCGAGTGCGAGAAAAAAATCAATGAGCAATATTCACGCACAACTCCATTCGCATGTGCGTTCATCCATGCGTGAGCGAGTCCATTTTTCTGCGTTGACAGAATAGTGGGGTTAAAAATGCGGACCTGAAGACGTCCGCATAACGGCATAGGAGACAGAGAGCTCTCCTGCCTCGTGGAGGAGAGACTGGCCCTGGGTGAAAATCCAGGGCCTTGTCTTTTCAATCCTCTTCGATGTGCGCCATCACTGCATTGATATCAACGATCGCCCCTGACGGAGTCAGAATCTCGTGGCGTGAACTCTTGCGAAGAGATCGCACCGTGCGGGCGAAATCGCCGCGCAGTGGCGCGGTGAACACCATGTCTTTCTCGGTGACCGGGTGGCGGAATTTCAGCATTGTGGCATGCAATGCCTGCCGGGCAATTAACTCATTTCCGGCAGCATCTGAATAGTTCTTACCGCCATACATGTCATCGCCCACAATCGGCCAGTTGTTGTGCGAAAGATGTACGCGAATCTGGTGTGTACGGCCGGTCTTCAGTTCAAGCTCAACAAGCGAGAAGAACTTGGCGTGGCGGTCCGCTCGCGGCCCGGAAATACGGGCCTGTTCAGCTTCCCATCCGATCGAGCGTTTCTGTTCCGGCGCCACAACGGGCTCGCCACTGCAATCAAATATCTCCCGCACTCGATAGATCGTCACCGCGTGGCGTCCAAGTTCATCGTGGCGCACCACATTCTTCTCGCGATAACCCTTTTCTCTCGATGGGTGCGGGCCAATCGGCAATTCGATGACATCGACCGATGGCTCTACCAATCCCTGCACCAGCGCAAGATATCTCTTGTCGACCGTTCGCGCCTCAAACTGCTTCGCAATTTTCCAATGCACTTCATCGTTCTTCGCGAAGACAATGCATCCGGATGTGTAGCGATCAAGGCGATGCACCACACCGGGCCTTGCAAACTCATCACCCACCTTCGACAGCGCGCCGCCGGTTTGCGATCGGTTGCGAAAGTGAAATTCAAGCGCTGAGAGCATTGTCCCCGTGATATGGCTCCGCGCCGGGTGCACAATAATGTCAGGCTGCTTGTTAAGCACAATCAGGTGCTCATCTTCAAACAAAACATCCAGCGGAATGTCCTCAGGCTGGATGTTCTTCGCCGGTGGCAGCGGCACGACCACCATCAGCGAGTCGCCTTTATGCAGATCTGCCGAAGCCTTCGTCGCCCTGCCATTAAGTGTCACGCCGCCTTCATCAATCAGCTTCTGAATTCGACTGCGGCTCAAAAAACCAATACGGTCGACGAGGTACTTATCCAGGCGTTTATTCAGATTGCTCCGCACTTCAAACTTGACAGTCCGCAGCTGTGCTTCGAGTTCTTCATCGACACTCTCGCCGCCCGCCGCCTCGCGTGCTGCGTCGATCGCTGCGCGAACATCATCTGCCGAAAGCATGCCGCCAATGCGCGGGCGCAGCATGTTCCCCGCAACTTGAATCAGTTCGTCAGGTTCAGCATCACTTGATTTGCCGGGTTTCTCACCAGCCATGAAACGGCCTGCGTACTTCCTCGAAACTCACTTGGGTCCCTCTGCTGGTGGCACGGGAGCCGGTACCGGAGTTGGTACTGGGGTTGGCGCCGGAACTGGAACCGGTGTCGTCTCAGTGGGCGGTGTTGTAGAAGGCGTAGTTGGTGCCGCGTCTGGAGCGGGATTGATTACGGCAGGTTCTGTACCAGGTGCTGGCGCGGGGGGTGCTGGCGGTGTCGGATCGGGATCAAGTCCCGGAATACGCGGCAAGTCAGCCTTCGCAAATTGCGATGGGAGTTTTGCCAGCACTTCGAGACCCTTGATACGACCATTTGCCACCGCCACGTGTGCTGAAAACGGAGTGCCGTCAACCAGCTTCGCGATAGCTTCGTATTGTGCTTTGGCATCATCAAATTTGGAGCGACATTCTGCAACAGCGGCCAAGCCGTACATCGCGTTCATCTGCGTGATCAATGATCCCGCCTGACCACGTGCCTGTGTCAATACATCTGTGTAAAGCTTCTCAGCCTGATCAAGGTTTGCAGCCTTCTGTTCGGCTGTGAGCAGATCTTCAGGATTGACCGGATTGCCATCTGGCCCGATTTCGGATGAAGGTTTGACACCAGTCCGGATTGTCCGCAACAGCCCGTCGGCCGCTGTAAGACGTGCAAGCACTGAAATTCCGGCGATGCCTTTTCGCTCTTCGGCAATTCGAATCAGCGTATCTGGATTTGCATCCTGCGAAATCCCTTTGTTGTCTGTATCAACTGTTCCCCAATTGATTCGATCGGTCGCAAAACTGCCGCTCGCAGCGTTCAAATCGCGGAATGCATCCGTGAGATCAACCGCCTTGGACTGCTCGCGCCGAGTATAAAACGAATAGCCCGTCGCAACCAGTGCGATAACCAGAAGGATGGGGGTGCCCCACTTCTTGAGGAAGTCTACAAAGTCCTGATTCAGGCGCGACTCTTCTAGTCCTGCCCGATCGCGAATTTCAAAATGCCGTTGTTCCATGTCTGCTCCAAATTCCCAAGTCCGCATGTCGCGGGGCCACGATGATAGGGAGGCGTTTCATGCCCAGAACTTCCATGCAAGCGGCTTGTTTACCTCGTCCTGCGGCACAAGTGCTTCTCGGATTCCCGTTGCAAGGCCAGTTAAGCTCGCCGCCGATCGAACGCTGACCGCCCAATCTGCTGGCCATGCCACGCTGCCCAGGTCAGACCGGAGTTGGACCACCCTCACTCGATCTGAAGAAACGCCCGCTGGCGGTGTTGGTGGAAGGTGCATCGTGTCGCCGCAGAGTAGAACCATGTCGGCCGTGTCAAGAAGTGCAAGAGCCTGCATTCGCGCTGCGATTTCGATCTCGTCGCTGGTCTGGCGCAAACCAGGTGTGTCGATCCAGCGAACCACAAGTCCATCCAGGTCCAGCCAGACTCCAACATGATCTCTGGTTGTTCCCGGAATATCCGCGACAATTGCCACATCGCGTCGAGCCAGCGCATTGGCGAGTGAACTCTTGCCGATATTCGCTCCACCAAGCACCACAATCCGCGGCGGAACAAGCAGCCGGTTTAACACCGAATCACGAACAGTGTCATTCGCCGCACCCGGTTCAGTCCACAACTTCGGCTGCCGCAATAGAAGTGAAATCGCTCGCGGGCTTCGGGCGGCCGCAAGGGCGGAGAGCATCCGCGATTCAATTTCGCCTGACGCTTCAGGAAACGTGCCGCTCACAGACTCGTGTTTCTCCGCGATTCCCGCAGCCAGCAATTTCGCCGCGACGAGTCGAAGCACAAGTGGCCCGCCGTGCGGCATCAGCAGCCAGGTATTTTCGGAGATGCGAGCAACCAGCCCATCATCAAGATTGAGGACGCTACAGCGCTTCAATTCTCCTTGCGCGAGAACTGGAAGACCCACTTGCGATACCGCGTCTTCATCGGCGCACAACTCGATAATTGCCACTGCCGCGCCACCATCAGTGCGAGGAGATGCTGCTCTGAACCAGGCGTGGTCAATCTTCGTTTTCATCACGCTCGTCACGCTCGTCGTCCTCATCACGATCTGGCGCTTCGATGTCGCCTTCAGCGGCTTTGATAAACGCTTCGTGAATTCCAATTAACTGCAAGCTGGGAATGATTTTCTCAACAAGTTCATCATTCTCAAAGAGCAACGCTGCGTCTCCGCCTGTGGCGATCACGGTTGGATACGCCTCGTAATACTCCGCATAGCGATCAATAAGGTAGTGCACGAGCCCGCGCACACTTGCAAGTGCGCCCAGGGTCATCGCATGACGCGTGTCTTTGCCCAATGGGCCGCGAGCAACGTCGGGAACTGAAAAATCCACAAGTGGCAATGCGGGGATCTGGTCGTGCAAGGCTTTCAGGTTCACCCTCACTCCGGGGGCAATCGCGCCTCCTTGAAATGTCCCCTGTCCATCTACGAAATCGACTGTGGTCGCGGTGCCGCAGTCAATCACAATGCAGGCCTGCGAAATCTTTGAAAACGCTCCAATGGCGTTGAGCAACCGATCTTGCCCAATGGTCGAAACATCATCCAGAGCAATTGCAATTGGCACTGGGAAGTCGCGACCGACTCGCAGTACTTCGGTTCCCGATGCCGCCTCGACGCCAGATTGGACCGCATCTGCAACTCGGTCATTCACCGATGCAAGCGCGACCGACACACCTTCCTTGGTCAGTTCCGAAAGCCTGGCGACAATCCCGGCAATATCGGTATTGAAATGCGCCTCGAACGAATCAAGGTCTTTGCCTCGAAATATCCCAAGCTTGGTTCGGCTGTTTCCAACCGAGGCGACGATTAGTGGCTGCATACTCATGTGGCCCAACGCTAGCGTCCCAACCCGCCGCCAGCACTACCATCCTGACCCCATGCCCCGTTGTACCGCTGACAAAACTATCGAACGCAAGATCATCAATGGATTTGCATTCCCCCTGGGCGTCTATCCAGTAGAGGAAATGTCGCCCAAAGCCGGTTACACCATTCAATTCGAAGCCGCCGATGGTGGCGGCGATGCGGACGACGATGAATGGGAAGAATGGCCAGATCGCTACGTTTTTGATGTCGTCATCTCCGCAACCCGCGTCGAGGCCCTCTGTAAAGCCCTTTTTTCGCTTCTCCCAGGGCGTGTCTACCCAATCATGGATGTCCTTGGCCGCGATGCTTACCGCGAAGTTGATCCATATATAACCTACGACCTGGTGGGTACGGACCGATTCCTGAATGCTTGCCGCTGGCTCCGTGATTTTTTGTTTGAAGATGGCCTGATCGGCTTTGGCGCGATGAGCGAGGAACCGTTTTTCTACATCTTCATCGATGAACACAAAATAGTCACCATCCGCTGCGAGCCCAAACTGAAAGAGCGTGTCGAAAAAACCCTCGCCGCATTCGATTTGCAGGCAATTCCTGAGCCCGCCGGCGCCGATGCCGCGTCGCACGAACATCGAGGCGCGTTACTGGCCCCTCCCGCCGAGCCAGATCTTTTGGATGGCGACCAAGTTCTCGAGTTCCTTCGCGACGATTGGAATCTGGTCCTCAACATCGACCCCGAAACCAACGTCGATGATGAAGGCAAAGAACTTGGCTCCACACCTTGGCGTTGCATGCTCCGCGGCGAAAACGACAACGAAACCCGCTACGCGGTCGTCATCGTCTCCGCACCCTGTTACAGGGAGGCTGAAGACCTGGCCATCGGAAAACTCGCCGAAATGTGCGACAAGGCTGAGATCGATTTTGAGGAAGCAATTGTTTTGACCGCTGATCGCCTGACCAAAGAAGATTTAGTGACCCAAATCGAGAAACTGACAGGGTCTAAGCCCAAGTCGACAAAAACTTTACCGGAGAAGCAAGTTCTTGCATCCGGCTGGGTTGGCGGCCTGTAAACCATTCAACCTGAACCAAGCGAAACTGCTAGAAAAAAACGATTGAAATCTGGGCAACCAGGTCGATAGGATAAAGTTCGGGTCCTAGCGGAAGACTTCTTTTAGGATAGCCGTTTGCATCCGGAGCGCAAAGCCGCTATCTTCCGCACCTCACACGCGCTTTTTCTGGTTACCGACCGGGCGGAGCGTGTGTGGACCCGGATCGACAGCGGATCACCTCGACTCGCTGGCTTGTCTCAGGGTTGGGTTTCAGCGCTGGAACTTCTATTGCATAACTGCAAGAAAAGCTCCAGTAGGTTTGTCGTCGGTTCGTACTCTTGTGGGCTTTGACAGATTGTCGGCGGCGACACGGAACGTTCGCCGCAACGACTTGGAGATCAGCATGTTCAACCGTCAGCAGAAGCCGATTCGTTCTTTCCTGAGTGCCGCGGCCATCTTTGCAAGCTGCGGCTTCGCAATTGGTGTTGCCCACGCAACTACTTCAGACGTCCTGACTGCATCAATTGCAGCAACTTCGACAACTGACGGGATGATCGAACATGCATCGACCCTTGCCAGCCAGAACAAGGTCTGGCAAGCTCGGTCAGTCCTCGTCAAGGTGCTCAATGGAGCAGCCTCACTCTCTGATGAACAGAGCACCAAGGTTCACACCTTGCTCACCAGCGTAAACGAGAAAGTCCGCTCACTCGATAGCGCAACTCTCTCAGTCCAAAAGGCCGATGTTGCGCTCGATAACGGCGATCTGGTCACCGCAACCAACCTTTGCGAGACTGTGATCCTCAACGACAACAAGTCGCCTCAGGCAGAAATTGCTCGCCGGATGCTCACAGAAGCATCGGTGATGCGTGATGAGTTTGCAGCCCATAGCGCTGAAACACTTGAACGCTCTACTGCCTTGTTTGATGCCGGTAAGTACGCGGAAGCCAAGCTTCTGCTCGGCTCCCTCAAGCGGTCAGGCATCGCACTTCCTGCTGACCAGGCCCAGCTGCTTGAATCCTACCAGACCCGACTGATTGCACTCGAAACCACCCGTGGTTCGCTGATCAATACAGCAGAAGTCGCGGCCGCAATGTTCGACGATCCAGGTGTTATCAAGCGCCGCACACCGCCACAGCCTGATCAGTACTACCCCGCCAAGGAAGAAAAATCTCAGCCCGCACCTGCTCCGGCACCTGCACCTGCAACTGCCCCCGCAAAAGAAACCAAGCCAGCCCCAGCCAAGACGACGGATGAGAAGTTTGCTCCTCCAACCAAAGCAGACCCCGCTCCCGCAAAGACGGTTGAGGGAACACCAATCCCCGAAATCAAAGATCAGCCCAAGGCACAAGACCAACCCGCTCAGCCCTCCAAACCAGCTGAACCCGTTGCACCCGCAAAGCCCGTTGAAACTCCAAAGCCCGCCCAGCCAGTGGCCCCGGCACCAGCCCCGGCACCAGCCGCCGCACCGGCCGCCGCCCCCGTCACTGCTGCTCAGCCTGCCAGCGACGACCTGAATGCACTCGCCCGCAAGATGCGTGCATCAGAACTGAAGACCGAAGCCGACCAGAACTTTGCAAGTGGTCGCTATGGCAAGGCTATTGAAGGCTACCGCACACTGCGTGATGTATTCGCCAGCTATCTCACTGCTGCAGATCTCAGCGATGTGAATCGTCGAATTGCCGAGTCAGAAACTCTTCTCCGCGGCAATACCGGCGAGAACAGCCTTCTTACACAGGAACTCGATCGCACCAAGCTCAATCGCGATGCGACGTACGCCTCTTTCCAGAATCTCATGGAGCAGGCTGAAAAGTCCGCCGCAACTGGCGATTTGGGTAATGCACGTGACAGAGCCACTCAGGCCAAGGTAACCCTTCAGACCAATCGCAGCTTCTTTTCTGAGTCTGAATTCCAGGCGTTGGAAAAACAAGCCGCTGACAAGATCGCAGCCTTCACCAAGCGTGGCGAAGATGTCGCTATCAAAGAACGCAACGAACTCGAAATCTCACAGCAGAAGAAGGCTGAACAAGCCTCGTATGCCGCGGCTCAGAAGAAGGAAAAGCAGGTCATCGAAAGCCTGCAACGCGTCCGCGCACTTCAGATCGAGCTCAAGTACGAAGAAGCTCTTCAGGTCCTCGATCAAATCCTGTTCATCGATCCAAACAACCCAGCCGCTGAGATTCTCAAGGAAGTCATCCAGAATTCCCTCATCTATCGCATGCACTTCAATGTCCAGGATAGAAAGGCCCGCGGCAGCGCCAACCTTCGCCTTGAGAACAACGAAGCCAGCCGCATTCCGATTGGCCTCATCGAATACCCAACCGATTGGCCGCAAATCACCTATCGCCGCGGCGAAGCAATTCAGTTCCAGGACACTCCTGAAAACCGCCGCACGCTCGGCATGATGAAAGAACGCCGCATTCCCGCTGACTTCAAGGAAATTCCCTTGGAGAACGCTCTGGCTTACATCCAGAAAACAACCGGCGTGAACATGGACATCAACTGGGCCGCCCTTGAGAAGGTCGGAATCGAAAAAGAAACCGCCATCAGCATGAACATCCCAGATGCAACCGCTGAAACAATCATGGAACGCATGATCGAGAAGATCAGCCCAGACAAGTCCACCGCCGCCGCATGGGCAGTCGACAATGGCATTCTCACCGTCTCAAGCGAACAGCAGATCAATTCTCGCACAGTCACTGAAATCTACGATGTCCGCGACCTTCTGGTTGAAATTCCGAATTTCACCAACGCTCCTGACTTCGATCTCGCAAGCGTGCTCAAGAGCGATGCGGCTTCCTCCGGTTCTGCTCCGTTCGTTGCCTCGGACAAATCATCCGGCCTCGAACACCGCACCACCCCAGAGCAGCGCACCAAAGAGGTGATCGACATCATCACCAACACCGTCGCGCACGACACCTGGCAGGAAAACGGCGGCGAAGTCGGCTTCGTCCAGCAGTTCCAGGGCGCACTGGTCGTCACCACCACTCCTCGCGTTCACAAGTCCATCGACGGCCTCCTCGGCAAGCTGCGTCAGCAGCGCGCCATGCAGATCAACGTCGAAACCCGCTTCCTCCTCGTCGCCAACGACTTCTTCGAGCAGATCGGCTTCGATCTCGACATCTACCTCAATGGCACCAACAACCAGGTTCGCGCCGCTCAGGCCGCCAACCCTGCCGTTGTCCCCAGCGACTTCTTCCCCAATGGCGTCTACAACCGCAACCTTTCCATCCCGCAGGTCGGCCCGCTCACTGGCACCACTCTTCAGAACACCAATCAAAATCTCCCCGGCCCGCAGAACGGCTTCTCACCAATCAGTGGTGGCCAGAACAGCCTTGGCCTGGCTGAAATCCTCATGCCTCAGTCAGGCATCTACAGCGATATCGCTGGCAAGGGTCCAGCACTCGGTATCGCTGGTCAGTTCCTCGATGACATCCAGGTCGACTTCCTCGTGAAGGCGACTCAGGCCGATCGTCGTAACGTCCAGCTCACCGCCCCACGCCTCACCTTCGCCAACGGTCAGATCGCCAACATCGTCGTCGCAACTCAGGTCGCATTCGTCTCTGACTTGACGCCCGTCGTCAGCCAGTCATCAGCTGCATTCGATCCTCAGCTCGACGTCGTCTCTGAAGGCGTTCGTCTTCTCGTCGAAGGCTACGTCTCAGCCGATCGCCGCTACGTCACCATGAACGTCAGCACTTCAACCAGCAAGATTGACGGTTTCACCAACGCTCCGATCACCGCGATCGCCGGTGGTACAGCCGTCAACTCAGCTGCTCTCCAGTCCTTCATCCAGCGCCCCACTGTTACCGTGACTCAGGTCAACACCTCAGTCACAATCCCCGATCAGGGCACCTGCCTCCTCGGCGGCCAGCGCATCGCCAACGAGAACGAAGTTGAAACCGGCGTCCCCATCCTCAGCAAGATCCCGATTCTGGGTCGCCTCTTCGACAACCGCATCACCAACAAGACCGAGCAGACTCTCCTCATTCTGATGAAGCCCACCGTCCTCATCCAGAATGAAGAAGAAGAACGCCAGTTCCCCGGCCTCGTCGGCAACTCTGGCCTCTAATTCTCAATTCATTTCGCTCTTTCACCGGCCTCGGAGTTCTCTCCGGGGCCGGTTTGTTTTTACCTTGTATTCACGGCAATCCCATCCTCCGCGCGCCCTATGATCAAACGCGAACCAGAAGCATGGGCTGATGGGTCTGCACCCTCTTTCGGAGATTTCTTCCTATGGCCGCCGACTCCCGCCTGCGGGTGAAAAAAATCGACTCAGTGACTCATGTTGAGTTCATCGATCGCAGCATTCTTGATGAAGCAAACATCCAGCGCATTGGAGAAGAAATCAGTGCGCTCATTGACGCTGATGCCAAGCCCAAGCTTCTCATCAGTTTCGCAAACGTTGATCACCTTTCGTCTTCAGCGCTTTCCATGCTGATCGCAATCAATACTCGTATCAAGCCCAAGCAAGGCGAGTTGCGACTGGCCAACATTGATGCGCAATTGCTTGAAGTGTTCGTCATTACCCGCCTTAACAAGCTATTCAAGATTCTTCCGACGACCGAAGAGGCTCTCAAAAGTCTCGCGTGAGCCATTGCCCCCGCGCCTGTAACTACGACTTCGCGCCCGGTACATATGCCCAACGGTTCAGATTCATCTTCGCCTGCCCGCGTCACGCTTCGCAATCAGCGTGGCGATATCGACAGACTTGAAGAGACAATTACTACAGAAGCAGAAAGACTCGGCTACGCAAAGGCCAGCCGCTTTGCCATTCGACTCGCGCTCGATGAAGCGATTACCAACGCTTTCAAACACGGCCACGAACAGCTCTCAAGCGAACTTCCCATTCTCGTTGAATATCAAGTTCGCCCCGATGAAGTGCTTCTCGCGGTCGAAGACCAAGGTCCCGGATTTAACCCTTCAAGCATCGCCGATCCGACGCTCGATGAAAACCTCGAGCAAATGTCCGGCCGCGGCGTCATTCTCATCCGCGCCTACATGGCATCAGTCACATTCAACAATCGCGGCAATCGCATCGAAATGATCTACAAAAAGCCACGCGGCTGACCTGCCTTGCCGCCCACTCTCCAATCCTCCACCCGCCGTACGCTTCTTTGTGCCCATTGAATGGTCGTTATTATTTACTCTTGCTTCAATCGCCCTGCTGATAGCAGGAATCGGCTTCGCACTCGATGCGATTATGACAGGTCGAACACCGCAAGGAACCGTGGCCTGGGTTGTGGCGCTCATCCTTCTCCCGCCAGTTTCGATTCCGTTCTACCTGGTCTTTGGGTCGCGCCGATTCATCGGTTATGTACGCTCACGCCGCCGCGGCAAACTCGATATCAACGACCTCGGCAAAGAAGCCTTGCTCGCAACCGAGCCATTCGCCCTCACGGTCGACCAGGCTCGCATCGCCATGCTCGAAAAATTCGGCGCCCTTCCGCCGACTCGCGGCAACCACTTTGAACTTCTGATCGATGGCGAGAGCACCTTTGACGCGATCTTCGCCGCCATTCATGCCGCCCGCGAGTACATCCTCGTTCAGTTCTACATCATTCGCGACGATGATCAGGGACGAAGGCTCGAACAGGCTCTCATCGCAGCCTCCGACCGGGGCGTACGTGTCAGTGTTCTCTTTGACGAAGTCGGTTCTTCCAAACTTGGACGCTGGGTCAATTCCCTGAAATCAAAGAAAATCGACGCACGCGCATTCAAACGCAGCCGCGGACCACGCAATCGATTTCGCATCAACTTCCGAAACCACCGCAAGATCGTCGTCGTCGATGGCAGAACTGCCTTTGTGGGCGGCTTAAACATCGGCGACGAATACGTCGGCAAAAACCCGGCAATGTGCCCGTGGCGCGATACCCACATGCGCTGCTTCGGGCCCGTTGTCCAGGCCATTCAACTCGCATTCTGTGAAGACTGGTACTGGGCCACCAAACGCATTCCCGAAGCAAATTGGACGCCAGAACCGCACAAAAGCGCCATGACCTCGCTCGTCATCGCTTCCGGTCCCATCGATGAACTTGACACCGCCACTCTCGCCCTGCTTTCGATCATCACCAATGCACGATCCAGAATCTGGATTTCCACACCATACTTCGCACCCGATGAATCCATCGGACACGCCCTCCAACTCGCCGCAATCCGCGGCGTAGATGTCCGCATTCTCTATCCCGCGGTCACCGACAATCCGCTCGTCAACGCTGCACACGATACCTACCTCGACGACATGCTCGCAGCCGGGGCCACGGTCTTCGCCCATTCCCCTGGTTTCTCACATCAGAAAGTTCTGCTCGCCGACAACATTGCCGTCATCGGCAGCTCCAATCTCGACAATCGCTCGCTTCGAATAAACTTCGAAATCAACGTCATGATCTCTGACACAACGTTTGCCGGGGAAGTTTGCTCGATGTTGGAATCCGACTTCAAATCTGGCACAAAACGAACCCGCGCCGACATCGCTCGTAAACCCTGGTACCTTAAACTTCGCTCTCGTGCCGCCCGACTCCTCGCCCCGATCTTGTGAACCTTCAGCACCCGCTTTCCCATCTAAGATTCCGGAAGCAAGCCGTGAAGAAGCCAGTAAAAAAAACCAGCAAGCAAAAACGCCCGCTCGAGGAGACTCTGTCGGTCATCGCCAGCGGCGCACGGTCTTCCGCAAATCGATACCCACGCTATCTCATCGGTCGCGTTCCGGGCAAAACCAACGAACCACGAGCTGAAGCTTTCGCTGCGGAATGGGAGTCTCTTCCCTCGGGCCCCGGCCTGCATGCAGTCACGTGGCTCGGCCATTGCACCACCCTGCTTCGCATCGGATCGCTCAACGTCCTCACCGATCCAGTTCTGTCAGACCGCATCGGACTGCGCCTCCCCGGTTTCACAATCGGCCCTCACCGTCTCTCACCAGTTCCACTCCGCATAGACGATCTCCCGCCGATCGATCTGGTGCTCCTCAGCCACGCACATTTCGATCACCTCGATAAACCCACGCTCAAACGGATTGCAAGCCGATCAACATCTGTAGTTACCGCTGCCAACACACGCAAACTCATTCCGCGCGGATTCAGAGACGTCGCAGAACTCGAATGGGGTCAAAACCTCCAACACGAAGGCGTGCTGCTCAATGCCATCCAACCGCAACACTGGGGCGCACGAACCGCATGGGACCGCCACCGCGGCTTCAATAGCTATTTGCTCCATGACAACAAATTGGCAGTGCCCCACAAAGTCCTCTTCGCCGGCGACACCGCCCACACCGTCGCATTCCGTGACTACGGACCTCTCGACCTCGCCATCTTCGGCATCGGCGCATACAACCCCTGGATGCACGTCCACGCGACCCCTGAGCAAGTCTGGGAAATGACCGAGTCCTCCAACGCCGCCCGCATACTTCCAGTCCATCACTCCACCTTCAAACTCAGCGATGAACCCGCCGACGAACCCCTCCAACGCCTCCTGCTCGCCGCCGGAGAGCAAGGCCATCGCGTCGTTCCTCCCACTCTGGGCGAAATCCACCGCTTCACTACCTGACACTTACGAAGGCTTCAAAGAAAAGCGCTGAGCGGCCTGAGCAACAACGCCTGCACCCAAGGTGGCTATTCCATGAGTTGACCCTGTCCGCGTTCTCAGTCAGCACCGGAGACATTTAACACTATTTGTGTCCGGTACGGTATTTTTACGCAATTTGACTTGACCAACCTGTACGATTTGTTACACTACCAATATGAAAGCCAAACCTAACTCAATTTCCGCGCTCGCACCGTTGCAGAAACCATTGCCTGCTACCCAACCCCGTTTTTGGCCCAGAAACCTAAGGTTGCCAACTTGTTTGGCACTCTTAGAAACCCGTGGCCCCCTTAGATTCTCTGCCGACCACCCTTGTTTTTAGCTCAGAAACAAAAGGGGATCAGGGGCTCATGAGCCCCTTTGAAATTTTCGTTGAGCCCCTCTGAAATTTCAAATCCACCACCCTTTTCCGCTTTGCTTTCCCAGTGCCTAGTGCCAAATGCCTAGTGCCTATTCACCATTCTGAGACCCATTCTCAATACCGCACCTACACTACCGCATTCAGCATCCAAAGGCCAAACCATGACCACCCCACAACTCCCCATTTACCTCGATCACGCCGCCACCACCCCCACCGACACGCGGGTAGTGGAAGCCATGCTCCCCTACTTCACCAAAATCTACGGCAACCCCGGCAGCCGCAATCACTCGTTCGGCTGGGAAGCTGAAGAAGGTGTCGACCACGCCCGCGATCAAGTCGCCGCCCTCATCAACGCCGATCCCAAAGAAATCATTTTCACCAGTGGCGCAAGTGAGAGCAACAACCTCGCCATCCGCGGCGCGGCTCTCATGTATGAGAAAAATCCCGCCGGCTCCACTGCCTCCCGCGGCCACATCATCACCGGCGCAATCGAACACAAAGCCGTCCTCGACCCCTGCAAGCGCCTCGAAAAAGAAGGCTTCGAGGTCACATTCCTCGAACCACCAGCTGATGGCGTCTTCACTGCAGAAATGGTGAAAGCCGCCCTCCGTCCCGACACCATCCTCGTAACCCTCATGTGGGCCAACAACGAGATCGGCACCATCAACGAGATCCCGCAGATCGGTAAACTGTGCCACGAAAAGGGCATTATCTTCCACACCGATGGAACGCAGTGGGTCGGCAAAATGCCCACCGATGTTGAGAAAGACAATGTCGATCTCATGTCCTTCTCCGGACACAAAATCTACGGCCCCAAGGGTGTCGGCGGCCTGTTCGTCCGCCGCCGCAAACCCCGCGTCCGCCTCGTCCCCCTTACCGATGGTGGTGGTCAGGAACGCGGCTTCCGATCTGGCACACTCAACGTCACAGGTATCGTCGGTCTCGGAAAAGCCTGCGAAATCGCCAAGGCTCAAATGTCTGACGATGCCGCACGCCTGGGCGCACTTCGCAAACGCCTCGAAGATGGCGTCACCAGCCAGCTCGACCACTGCCAGATCAACGGCAACCGCGACAAGCGCCTGCCGCACATCACCAACATCTCCTTCGGCTTCGTCGAAGGCGAAAGCCTCATGATGGCCGTCAAAGAACTCGCCTGTTCTTCCGGCTCAGCCTGCACCAGTGCATCACTCGAGCCCAGCTACGTCCTCAAGAACTTGGGCGTTGGCGATGAACTCGCGCACTCCTCGCTCCGTCTTTCACTTGGTCGCCAGACCACACAGGAACAAGTCGATTACGCAGTTGCCGCAATCGTCAAAGCAGTCCGCAAACTGCGCGAACTCTCACCGCTCTACGACATGCACAACGAAGGCATTGATCTCAGCAAAGTTACCTGGGCTCATCACTAAACAACACTTACTCCAAAGGATGTACACATGGCATACGGACCCAAAATCATCGACCACTACGAGAACCCGCGCAACGTGGGCAATTTCGGTAAAGGCAGCGAAGTCAAAGAACGCAAAGACATCGGCGTCGGAGTTGTCGGCGCACCCGAGTGCGGCGACGTCATGCAGCTCCAGATCAAAGTGAATCAAACCACTGGCGTCATCGAAGATGCCAAGTTCAAGTGCTTCGGCTGCGGCAGCGCAATCGCGTCAAGCTCGCTCGCAACTGAATGGCTGAAAGGTCGTTCAATCGAGCAGGCCGCCGAGATCAAGAACACGCAGATCGTCGAAGAACTCAGCCTTCCCCCGGTCAAGATTCACTGCTCGGTTCTGGCAGAAGATGCCATCCGCGCAGCGCTCGATGATTACAAGACCAAGAACGGCATCACAACTCAGGTGTCCCAGACCGCCGCATCTCACTGATCCTGTCAGCGAACCGCCTTTCCAATACGCACGTATAATCGACTGAGGAAATACCGCATGTCTACCACCAGCACATCACTCCCCCAGGCCAACCAGACCGAAGCCCCCGTCGGCGTCATTTTGACTGAACGGGCTGCCCAGGAAATCAAAACCATCATCCAGCAGCAGGAACTTGATGGTGACAAAGTCCGTCTCCGCGTTGGCGTTAAAGGCGGCGGCTGCTCCGGCTTCTCCTACGTTCTCGACCTGACCGAGTCCTTCAAAGAGACCGATGAACTCTTCGAGCAACACGGCGTCAAAATCGTCTGCGACCCCAAGAGCCTCCTCTATCTCGGCGGCACAACCGTCGACTTCAAGGACGAAATCATGGCCCGCGGCTTCGTTTTCACCAATCCCAACGCCACCAGCACCTGTGGTTGCGGTTCAAGCTTCCAAGCCTGATCAAGTAGCGCAGTTCTTTCCTTCAAAATACAGCGATTAGCCCCTCCGATCCTGTTTTGTCGCTTGTGGCCTTGCCGTATTCCTGTTACACTAACCTCTGTGTCGAGCAGAGGTTTCTCTGTTCGGGTTTTCCTAACTTCTAGACCCTCAGGCAGGATGCGATGAGTCAGACACCGAGTCCGATGGAAACATCGATGGGCTACAGCCCACCCGTTGTCACGCAACTCAGCGTGTTCCTGACCAATAAAGTTGGCAAGCTTTTCGACCTGGTCGAGGCCTTCGACAACTCCCCCACCTTCATCTGTGCGCTCTCCGTCCATGAAGCAAGCGATCACGCAGTCGTCCGCCT
Source organism: uncultured Phycisphaeraceae bacterium (assembly GCA_964484185.1). Classification (GTDB taxonomy): domain Bacteria; phylum Planctomycetota; class Phycisphaerae; order Phycisphaerales; family UBA1924; genus F1-120-MAGs238. Next base: position 103,149 of record CAZAEQ010000006.1, on the reverse strand, counting down.
CATTACGTCAAATCTTCAAGACGCCCGCCGCATCCTCAAAGCCTCGAACATGGCCTTCAACGAAAAAGATGTACTCGTTGTCGAAATGAACAAAGAACGCTCACTCGCCAACATGGCGATGAACCTCCTACGCGCAGAACTCTCAATTCACTTTGCGTACCCGCTCATGCTCGCCGCCAGCCGCGCGCCAGCAATGGCCCTCGCCGTAGACGACATCACGCTCGCCGGCCAGATCCTGCTTCGCAAAGATTTCCGCCTGCTCGGCGAAGCCGACCTCTGTACACCCGCCGGCTGATTTACGCCGCGCGCCGCAACGCTGGCAACGCAAACTGTTCAGCACGCCGAGTCTGCTCAAGCCTGCGGAACACTTCGACCAATAGCAACTGATCCTGCTCGCGACCATTCAGCCAATTGCTGTACCGCATGTCATCTGCAATCTCATCGCGAACATAGAGCAATTCACTCAGCGACCGGCCTGCCGAAGCAAGCACAACGCCGGCCGCAATTCGACCCAATGTCAATTGCGAGCCAGGTCCATGCTCAAGTTCAGAAAGTACAAACGCCAAGCTGTCCAATCCAGGATGCACCGGCGAAGTCCGCAGCATGCGATCAGCCCGAATCAAGGCGTCAATCGCCGCCTCATCTCGCACACAGGCAAATCGAACCGCCGCCAACCGCAACATAACTTCGGGCTCATTCCCCGATACCCGCGCTGCAATTTCCAATCCGCGCATGCGTGTCGCATCATCAACCCGCGCTGCCGAAGTCGCCAGGAACGCGCTGGCGACCCGTGCGCAAGCCCGATCCGCAACACTCACCTGCCCGGAATTTGAATGCTCAATCACCGAAACCAATCGCTTCAAGACATACTGCAGAGGATCACGCCCGGCTGGGTATTTCTCAAACCGATCCGCTTCAACCACCAGTGGCCGAATCGCCCGACGCCCCACCAATTCATCCTCAAAATTCACACGTGCCGGCGTCCGCGCCAGCACCGCCGCAGCTTCAACAATCGCCCGAGTGGCCACCGCCGAATGTGGATTCAGCCACGGCGATCCATCGCTATTTGCATCCAAGGTAATTCGGCTGCAATCAAATCGCACCGGAAAAAGCGAGATAAACGAGAGCGGCACCGCGCGACCCCAGTCATACCAATGCGATTCCGAATTCTCATTCTCCAACGTGTGCACAACAATCCCACCTTCGACATTCTCATGCACCACGGCATCGAGCATCCGTTCCTTGCACACCGTTTCTTCATTCTCATCCTGCGGCACGCGGAACCATTCAATATCAATCCCGCCCGGCGCATCCAGCAGAATCTCCGCCGCCGCATCCGAGACTTTCAATCCGACACGAATCGGCCGTGCTGGCCAATCCGCCTTATCCAACCACCCACGTATCACATCATCCGCGCTCTGCTTGGGCGCATATCCCTTGCTGTCTTTGCTTTCATGAAAGCAACTCAGAACCCAGTGCGATGCCCGCATGGCATTGCCCTGCAGCTCAAGAGTCCACTGTTCCCACGCATTCTGCGGCCACGCGCTCCCAAGCTCTACACCACGTGAGCGTGCGACCGGAGTGCCCCAGACTGATGAACGGATGAATTCGTTAAACATACGCCCGTGTCATCGGATCAAAAGAACCGCTCAAAGCGGCGGCATCTCAATCATCCCAATCGACCGCCCAACTTCAGCCCGCCCAAAGCGAACGACCCAGAAACTCACGCTTTCAAATTCGTCCCATAACGCCATGAATAGGGCTAGGGCTTGCCCTTGAACTTCAAACTCGCCGCGACCGCTAATTGGTCGCACCGCTCGTTTTCCGGGTGCTCATTATGACCCTTGACCCAGTGAAACCGCACATCATGGCCGTTCACTGCCTCATCAAGTTTCTGCCAGAGATCCACGTTCTTGACCGGCTCCTTCGCCTTGGTCTTCCATCCCCGCTTCTTCCAATCGTGAATCCAGGTCTTGATCCCATCAAGTACGTATTTCGAATCGCTGTAGAGATCCACAATCGAACGGGTCTTTAGAACAGACAGTCCTTCGATCGCTGCACTCAACTCCATCCGGTTATTCGTAGTCTGCGCTTCCCCGCCCGAACCTTCTTTGGACTTGCCGCTTGCCGGATGCTTCAAGATATACGCCCAGCCGCCCGGGCCCGGGTTTCCAGAACACGCCCCATCGGTATACAGCTCAACATGCGGCAGAGGAGTCGCGCTCACGGTCTTTGCCCACGCTTTAAGAGTTCAGCATCCAGACGCGAAAGCGCCATGTCGTGCGCTGCGTGATAGGCCAATCCCAGTTTCGACCAATCGAAATCCCACACGTGCCGGTCAACTTCATTTCGCAGGGCGATGCGTTCGCGGCGATCCATGCGGCAGAAGTTCAGCATCAGCGATGTAAGCCTAGAGGCGGCATCGTCATACCCCTTGTTACGCCGCGGCAACACCCAGCAACCCCAGTTATCACTGCCTGGGGAATGTTCATCAACCCAGCGACCAAAACCTGCCAAATCACTCGACACCGCAGGAACGCCAAGTGCCAACGACTCAAGCGGCGTGTAGCCCCAAGGTTCATACGCCGATGGGAAAACCCCCATGTGGCAGCCGCGGACGAACTGGTCGTATTCGATACTCCACAGGCGATTATGCGGCGTAATAAAGTCCGGGTGATAGACAATCTTCACCGGATCTTCCTTGCGATTGATCAGCCCAAGCTGCCGGATGTAATTCAGTACCGGATCGTTCTTGTCATCCTCAAGGTTGTGCGTCACCACCATCGGCAACCACGCCTGCCGCAGTGCGTGCTGAGCCCGCCGATACCGGAGCATCCAGTATTCATCAACCAGATCATCGAGCCGAAGTCCACCGCGCGATGCCGCCCGCATGAAGAGCTTGTCATTCACACCTTCGGTAATGTGCTGGCAGATTTCGCGAAGTTCATTGAGCACACCGCGCATTTCGAGCGCTGCCGGGTTGATGCTCTTAGTCGGCCTGCGAGTCACGATAAACAGCACCACGGTTCGGCCCGCGAGTCGCTCATCATTTTGCCGGGCTTTCAGTTCTGAATTGAGCCGAGCCATCGATTCGAGGCAGAGGTCAAAGCCTTTATTTCGAGGTTCAAACCTGCCGCTGGTGTAGAAGTAAAGCGTCTTGTCGAGATCGAAGGAGTAGGACGGGAAGAAGTATCCCATCGTGAATCGATGGATCGCTTCCTTGAAGTGGGCATGTAACCGTTGCTGATCGTGTGCCTTGGAATAGTGGTCAACATTCAGCCCGTTTGGAGTCACCACATCCACGCGGCGACCTAGAAGGTGTTCGCATTCCTCCGCCGTAATTGATGAGACAGTGGTGAAAACATGTGCCCCGTGCGCACAGGCCCGTTCGGCTCCGTGTTGAAAGCGGATGTTGAATCGCTCGGCTTCCATGCCGGCATCGACATGTCCAAGCTTGCTGTACAGGTCTTCCCCTGAGAGTGCAATAAATCGTCCAAGCAATGTGGCGTGAGTCGTGAAGATCGTCGCGACTGGCAACTGCTGATGCCGAAGCATGGGAATCGCCAGGCCGCCCATGTATTCATGGAAGTGGGCGATCACGTTGCGAGGTGCACCGACTGACTGCGACGGGCCAAGTGATCGCTCGATACTGACTGCTTCAAAGAGTCGCCGCACAGAATCGGCAAAAGTCACCACACCATCAATCAGTCCATCGCCTGGCGGCACATCCAGACCATGATCATGCCAAAGCCTGAACTTCACCTTGTCGAGTTCCTGCCACGGCATGGCATGCTCAAGCAGCAGTACTCGGGGCCGGCCTGGAATCAACCAGCGTCCATGATGGACGTGCATCCCTTGCGCGTGCAACTGTTCAATGACTCGACCCATCCAGCCCGATGGACTGCTGGGCTCAAATTCCACCGCCGCCTTGGAAGCGTCATAGGGGCCCACCAGGCAATACCTGTCGCCCCATCGTTGGGCCATCAAGGGAGCTTTGGAGCGAATGACCTGATAGATGCCGCCAAGCTGGTTGCAGACTTCCCAGGCGACCTCAAAAAGCGCGGTTGATGGTGGTGCGACCGCCGAATGGACATCTTTCAGGATGCCTGCAGCGTTGTTGGCGAGTTGTTCTGCACCTTCTGCCATGGGGTCCAGAGTTTAGCCGCCAGAAGGGGCAAACCTGTCGTCCCGGCGATCATTCTGAATTGCATTTGATATGATCGGCCGTGAGCCAACAAGCACCATCATCAGTCTCCGCTCGGCGTGTCCACCGCTTTGAAGTTCGGGCAAAACCCGGACGAATTGACCCCAAGGCAACAGCAGTTCTGCGCCAGGCCAAGGCCGCGGCAATCGGGTTGAACTCGGTCGCTACGGCGCGAATCTATCTGGTTGAGGGCGAGTTTAACTCTGGCCAGATTTCCGCGATCCAAAGCCGCCTGCTCGCCGACCCGGTGTGTGAAGGATGTGTGGAGGGTGTTCAAAATGCCAACTTTGGAAGTCAGGTCATTGAGGTGCACCCGCTGCCGGGCGTGATGGACCCTGCCGCGCAGAGCGTGCGCGATGCCATCGGCGATCTCTTTGGAGCCAGCGTGCTGGGCCAGACCAACGTGTCAACCGGGATGCGGTTTGACCTTGCGGGTCTTTCGGCAGATCAAGCTCAGGGCTTTGCCAAGCAGTCACTCGCCAACGAAGTCATCCATCGCATTCACGCTGGACCATTTCACCCGGCATCGCTTCCAAAGGGGACCGGCTACGAATTCACGCTGCGGCACATTCCACTGCGCGGACTTACAGACAGCCAGCTTGAGCGCCTGAGCCGCGATGCGCACTTGTTTCTTTCGCTCGATGAAATGCGTGCTGTACAAAGCGAGTTTGATGTGCTCGGGCGCGATCCCACGGATATCGAGCTTGAGACACTTGCGCAGACTTGGAGCGAGCACTGCGTTCACAAAACCTTAAAGGCCACCGTGCGCTATCGCGGACCGAAGACCGACACGATTTCATGGACCAATCGGCCGGGGCATGTGATCGAGTCTGATGGCAGCGTGACAATCAACAACCTGCTGAAATCTACTGTCGCGGCGGCGACCTTTGAACTCATGGCCGATGGAGTCGATTGGGCACTCTCGGTCTTCAAGGACAATTCCGGTGTCATCGCTTTTGATGACAACTACGGCGTGTGCATCAAAGTTGAAACTCACAACCATCCTTCGGCGATTGAGCCATATGGCGGCGCGGCGACTGGTGCGGGCGGGTGCATTCGCGATGTAATTGGCACGGGACTTGGCGCACATCCGATTGCGAATACCGATGTGTTCTGTGTGGCACATCCAACAAAGGACCCTGCCAAGCGGCCGCCGGGCACGATTGATCCGCGAAGGACGTTGACCGAAGTGGTCGCGGGCGTGCGCGACTATGGCAATCGCATGGGGATTCCGACGCTCAACGGCGCGGTGCAGTTTGATGATCGATATGTGGGAAATCCGCTGGTTTTCTGCGGCTGTATTGGGCTGATTCCGCGCGACAAGATCAAGGGCGAAGCCAAGCGTGGCGACTTGATTGTGGCTCTGGGCGGACGCACTGGACGCGATGGAATCCACGGGGCGACATTCAGCTCAACCGAACTCGAACACACCAGCGCGGATGAATTCTCGCATGCGGTGCAGATCGGCAATGCGATTGAAGAGAAGCGTGTGCTGGATGCGATCATGCGGGCACGCGATCACAAAGATGGCACGCTGTACAACGGCATGACCGACTGCGGCGCGGGTGGGTTTTCATCGGCGGTTGGCGAAATGGGTAGCAAGATCGGCGCTGAGGTTCATCTCGATAAGGCCCCGCTGAAGTACGCAGGACTTTCGTACACCGAAATCTGGATTTCTGAAGCACAGGAACGGATGGTGCTTGCCGTGCCGCAGGCCAAGCTCGCGACGCTGCAGGCGATCTGCGATGAAGAGCATGTTGAGCTGGCGGTGCTTGGGACGTTTGGCACGCCGAAAGATGAACTGGTTCTGAATTACAAAGGCACGGAAGTTGGCCGCATGCCTATGCATTTCCTGCATGACGGCATTCCGATGCCGACGCGTGAAGCGGTCTGGACGCCGACGGTACCGCTGGCCTTAGCGGCGGCTCCAACGATGTCGATTCAGGAGACACTGCTCAAGGTTCTGGCCCACCCCACTGTTGCCAGCAAGCACTGGATCATTCGTCAGTACGATCACGAGGTTCAGGGAAACACAGTTCTTAAGCCGCTGGTTGGACCTGCACATGCGGGCCCTGGCGACGCATCGATCATTGAGCCAGTGCCTGGCTCTGGACGCGGAGTTGCCCTTGCGTGCGGCATGAATATCGCTGCGGGAGACCCGGCGATTGGGGGCGATCCGTATCAGATGGCGTTGTGCGGCATCGATGAGGCCGTCCGCAATCTGGTGTGTGTTGGAACTGATCCAGACCGCATTGCGATTCTCGATAACTTCTGCTGGCCCAGTTGCAAGAAGTCAGAGAACATGGGGTCACTGGTGCGGGCATCTGAAGGATGCTACGACGGAGCCAAGGCGTATCGGACGCCATTTGTGTCTGGCAAGGACTCGCTGAACAATCAATTGAGTTATGTGGATGCTGATGGCGTGCAGCGCGTGATTGAGATTCCGCCGACGCTGTTGATTACGGGCATGGGAATCGTGCAGAACCTTTCGCGGGTTGTGACGATGGATGCGAAGAAGGCCGGGAACGTGCTCCTGCTGGTAGGACCCAAGCGGACCGGAGCGCCGATGGGCGGTTCAATCGCGCATCAGGTCGGTGCGCACTATGGAGAACAGGGAACACCAACAGTGGATCTGAAGGCCGGGCCGAAGATTGCCCGCGCTGTTGCGGAGCTGATCGGCTGCGGGCTGGTAGTGTCGGCCCATGACTGCTCAGATGGCGGTATGCTGACAGCGCTCGCGGAAATGCTGATTGCTTCCTTTGACAGCGAGCGGGGCTCGGCTCTTGGATTTGAGTTTGCTTTCCCGGCGGGGGATCTGGAAACGATGGGCGCGATTGCATTCAGCGAAGGGCCGAGCAGGTATGTGCTTGAGGTGAAGGCTCAGAATGCCGAGTCTGTTCTGCGAATGCTGGGCGGACTTGGGCTGAACCCAGCGGAGACAGCAAATGTTCTGGGGGCACTGAATTCGAGCGGGCGGTTAACGTGGCGAGGCCAGGGCGTGTCAAACGTGGATGTCGCGGTGGCGGACCTGACCAGCGCCTGGCGCGGGACGCTGGATTGGTAAGGCAACAACCGATACTCCGCACTCGGCGCTGATATTTGAAACGTGGGGTTACAATCTGAGACGCTCGAAGCAAAGACGAACCCTCGAACGCAAGCTCAAGGGTTGTCGGCCGTCAACTGACTAACATGCTGGAAATCTATCTGCGCCGTCTGATTGCCAGGGTTACAAGCCCGCACCCAACGAGCCCAACTGCTGAAGGAGTGGGGATGCACTGTGTAGAGAAATACACATCATTGATCAGGAAACGCTGACCGGGTGTAAGGTTGATAGTCCATCTGACCATTTCCCGAGCTGGTTGAGGATGGACATTCCACAGTTCATATTGCCGATGCCAGCCGTTACCGATTGCCATTGCTTCATGTGAGATGCGGGTCTCCTGTGCATCATTGGTGTTCCAGTTGTTGTCGCTGTCTCCAATAACACCAAACCCGGTAAAATCCCCCGCAGCGCTCTTCCACCAGTCAAATTGAACCCAGACTCGCTTATCCTGATCCAGGACGGCGACGTTATCAATAGTCAAGCTGAAAGTAACTGGGACATCCTGGGTAGTGTTATTGATATAGCCAAGTCCCCACACTCCGTCATGGCTAAAGGACCCAGTCAAGCCAAATTCCCACAAGCTGCTCGATCCGGGTGTATGCCATCCAACATGAGTTCCATCATGTGTCCCGTCCTGCGAGTAGTATCCGTTGAACTGCCCATTGGGCCAACCCCATGGAGGCTGGTAGCCAGCCGGCTGATCCGGCGGCGGCGGATCAGGACGGGCACACGCCAAACTTGTCGCCACCAGCAACATAAGTACGGATGCAGCAACGCGAGTTGTCGGTAACGCCATATTCATACCAGTCATGTTTGCTCTCCTCTTGTAGTTCAGTGTGGATTCGCCCAATCGCGAGCGCTCCGCCCTGAGCAGGTTTTCGTCCAGATCGAGAAGGTTGACGATTTCCAACGCGCCCAGACCTCAAGTCAATTGATGATCAGTATTCTCATGGGTGATCAACACAGGGAACTTTCCCTGATTTGAGTACCAACTCAGCGCACGGCGCGAGTTCGCCGCATCGCCACACAATGACATCGCGCGTTGATTTTGAGACGCGGGGAAACTCTGTAAGTCACTTTGACAGTGCACCGGCGAACGCGATCAACATCCTGTGCTGAATGCATCGACGAAATCGAGATAATCGAAGAAGTCGATAATCGTATCGCCGTTGAAATCGGCGCTGGGGTCGTTGTTTGAGAAGGCATCGACAAAGTCGAGGTAATCGAAGAAATCGACGATGCCATCGTTGTTGAAATCGACCGGGCCGCAACCGGGTGTGATGACGGTGAGGACTTCGGATGAGACTGCGGGTGAGGCGAGGGTGGTGCCGGCCGCATCGGACAGGAGCATGGCGGATGCCTGGTTGGTCTGGATTGTCTCGACGACGGCCAGGGTGGCAGTGTCGATGATTGTGAGTTCACCGGTGACAACACGCGAGAAGTTGCCCTGACCGACTGTTGTTGCTTCATTGGCTGTGAGAACTGAGAGTATGGTGCCATCGGCGGAAAGTGCCATGCCGACTGGGTAGTTTGTGGCCGGAAGCGGGATGGTGCTGGTCTGAGAGAGCGACGTTGTATCAAGCACACCAATGCTCCGCGGCGTTCCGAAATTCAGGACAAAGGCTCTGTTCGAGGCGGCGAGTGCGGCGGTGTCGAATGGGGAATCGCCGACGGGGATCGTGCCGACGATCGCGAAGGGCGAACTGGAATTTGGGCGGCGTACGACAATCATGCTGTCGCCATCGCGGTCGGAGACCAGGATCTCATCGCCTTCGGGAGTCCAGGAGACACGCGTGATAAATGTTCCCATTGTCAAGGTTTGGGCGACCGCCATGGTTGAAGTGTTCACGATGTCCAGGCGGTCGTTGAATCCACCGGCGGTTGCAAGAAGTGAACCATCGGGTGAAAGTGCGATCTGTGAGACTTGACCATAGACGTAGCCGACGGAGCCCATGTCGCCGGTTGCGGTCAGGCCGCCAACAAAGGTGTTTGTGGCGAGGTTGAGTTTGCGAACGCCATCACCACTGGCGACCTGAGAAACATACGCGAAGGCACCTGCTGGATCGATTTCGACCTGAGCCAGACGAGTGGCGGATGGGATTGCAGTCGTGACACCGGTGGAAAGGTTGACCACGCTGAGGGTCGTTGCGTCCAGGTTTACCGACACTGAGCGCGTGTTGTCAGGTGTGATTTCGACTTCGCCGGGGCGAATGTCAAGCGGAGCGTGGTGAAGGAGTGAGCCGCTGGCAGTGTCGAAAATCGAGAGATTGTCGCTGTTCACGTTTGCGCTGACGGCGTATTGGCCGTTGGGGGAAACTGCGCCGTTGCGCGAGCAATCGCCTTCGGGAAGGCTGGCTGTGCGGCCAAAGAATATCTGCGAGGGCGTCGCATCGGTATCAATGACGACAATGTCATCGCCGAAGCAGGGCCACGAGGCGAGGACCGCGCGATCGGTGATAGGGCTCACAGCGCCGCGTGTACAGGAGACGGTGCCATTGGGAGAACCGATGACAGCGCCGGTGTTAAAGTCGATGATGGCACCGGAGAAACCGACGCCGATGACACGCGTGCCGGCGGTGTTGACGAGCAAATCCTCCAGATTGAAGGTGGCGGTCAACGCCGGACCAAATGTGTCGGTGGAAAGATTGAGCCAGCGAGCGGCATTCTGGAAGGCGATGACAGCGCGGGTTCCGTTACCGTTCAGGACGATTGGGCCGTTGGCGAATACGCCGGGACCGGGGATGGTGCGCACAACGGATTCGGTGACGGGATTGAGAATGGTGGTAGTGCCGGCGGCAGAAGCGTGCGACACCGCGACCACGGCTCCATCGGCACTGACGGCGACGCCAGCCGGATTTGGATCTGTCGTCAGGTTGTTACGCGTACCGGTGAGATAGTCGATGAAGGCGACGGTGGGCGTGGGATCAAAACGTGCCGCGAATACGACACGGGACGAGCCCAGGAATGCAAATGGAAGGTTGAACTTCAGGTCGAGTACACCCGATTCGCTATTGACGGAAAGTGTCTGTGTGTAGCCGGGTGTTGCAATACTGCGTTCTTCGCTAAACGTTGAAAGATTGATCACGCGAATCGTGCTATCGATCACGCAACCGATGAGTGCACGCGAACCATCTGGGGTGATTTCAACTACGCCTGGACCATTGCCGGTGGCGAGCGTTGTTTCAGCCCCTGATGCGACATCGATTGAAGCAATGAGATCCTGCGTGAAATAGGCAACGATGAGTTTGGTGCCATCGGCAGTAATGTCCATGGCTTGAGGCAATTCGCCGGAGAGTGCATAGGTCTGAATTGGTGTATTGGTCGCCGCGTCAAAGCGGACAATGTTGCGGGTCCAGCGATGGAGGATGAAGTACGATGCGCCGCTGGGGTGGTATTCCACATCGTTTGGGACATCGCCTTCGGGGTCGGAGCCTATAGGCAGATGCGAGACGGTCGCCGCAGCGGGTGTGGTAGATTGACCAGCCATTGCAGCGCCCATGCGAATGGTCGCGGTTGCTGGCGCGGTGACTTCGATGACTGCGGGGGTCGCATCTGGGGAATCAATTTCGCCAATGACGCGTGTGACTGCGAGAGGGGAATCGGTCCAGACGTATCGGGCAAGTTCCGGCGGGATTTCTGCGAGACAGCGATCTGCGCCTGCCGCGGCGAAGAGAGCCAAGGCAACAGAGACCAGTGCGGAATTACCAACTTGAGATTGACGAAGAGTGCTCATTGATCGAACTCCACTTTGATGGTTTCTAGACCACCTCACAAAGACCCAGACCGCGAGTTGGGACAGCACGGTCATCCTACTTGATGGTCATGCTGACTGCAAGACAAGTTTTGGCGTTCTGCTGTTACCTTTTTGATCTCAGTCGAGGGTTAAGGCTGTATTAGGACAATCGGAGCCAGCTCAAGCGACGGGGCTTCCGGCATTCGAGCGAGCTTGTGCAAACGCCCTTCGACGATCGCGTACTCGCTTGACGATTCGGTAGCTCACAACCGGAATTACAAGAACTGCTGCCGCAATCAGTCCTGCAACTGGCAGGTCCTCGAGCGACTGCAGCGCTACTGCTGGTCCAAAGTACCGCCGCATTTTTAGAGGCGTAGCGATGCCATTGGTAACTGAATACTTATAGTCCTCGGCGTGATCATCATCGGGACGGACCTCAAGGAGCATGTCCGCACTGGTTGCGGATTGAGTGGGGGTGAATCGAAGATGGGCAAAAATGTCGGCCTTTCTGGCTTTGTAGTTTGCGGACGCCGCGGAAACCAATGCGACTTGAGAAGGGGGCGGATCAAATGTCAGATCTTCGCGACGTACCCAGAGATCGGCGGCAGGTGGAACGCTCACCAGTCGCACCCACACGTCAGTGCGTTCGGCCTCGCTGTTCATCATCGCGCGGTCGAGAATGCCCACAGCTTTCCCATTCGGTCGGTCGTATACCGCTGCATTGGGCGACGCCGGAAACATGATGTACATAAAGTTCGCAGGAACCGGCGCTGCGCTGGTGGCTTCCCAATCCCATTTGATGGGGTGATCTGGAAAGGCTTTTGATATCACTAATGTGAGAACAACCCAGACCACCGGGGTGAGACAGCCGAGGCAGCCGAGAAGTCCCCATTTGTAAGCTGGTTTCATGAGCCCGAAGTGTAGCGACGCCTATTCCACGTAACGCCCTGGTGCGCCTGCACCCGGCCTCGAGTCTGGTAGATCCGCGCTAAAGACACGGACGATGTTTCCCGCCGCCACACCGATGATGTATCGAAGCGGCGCTGTGGTCTTGACAACTTTCATCCGGAGCCCTTTGCGCCTTTTGAGGCCTTGCGGCGCAAGGGCAAAGTTCAGCGAAACTCGCAGGAATTCCGGGACCAGCGGCGTGGGGAGTTTCCCATTGTCGTAGAGCCAATTCGCAAGCGCAAATCCTTCCGCGAACGGGCCGCCGAACTGGATGTTTTCGGTTGCGCGAGTGTGCGAATCGACTGTCGAAAGGATATCTGGACCCAATGCAGTCGCGAGTCCGGGCCAGGATTTTTCGATGCCGCGTGCACGTTTGCGGAGCAGTGCTTCGCGGGCGGTTGTGACATTGCTTACATTGAAATTTGGAGGCGTTGAAGCGTTGCCGCGGAGCGCCGCGAGAAGTTCGGCTTGTTTGCGTGCGACCTGCTGTCGATCATCGCCCATGTGCTGGCACCTGAAGTCGGGCTACCCCTGATTTCCATGCCGCCTCAATTGATTGCAATTCCGCTGCGATCTGCGGCGGGTTCTCCATGCGATCATCGCGCTCGAGCATGACACCGGGAAGATGAACGCGGGATGCCACTTCGCTTAACAGGTCGAGCACGCCCTGGGGAACGGGGTGAAAGTGAGTATCGTGGTATACGCCGCCATCTTCAGCGCCGCCCGCGATGTGAACATACGCGATGCGCTCCAGCGGCAGCTTGTCAAGCATTTTGAAGGCATCGAATCTGTGGTTTCGGGCGTTGGCGTAGAGATTCTCGATGTCCAGGAGCATGAGTGCACCGGTTTGTTCAAGCACTTCGCTGACAAACTGGCCTTCATCCATTTCTGCGCCGGGCCACTCAAAGAGTGTTGAAATATTCTCGAGTGCGAGTGGCACGGGAAGCTGACTCATCGCTTCTTTGATGTTCTCGACGAGCACCTTGAGCGAGCTCCATGTGCGCTCGACGGGCATGAGGTGGCCCGCTTCAGCACCTTCAGCTCTTACGAATGCGATATGTTCGCTGATGAGCGGAGCCTTCACGCGCTGAGCCTGTGCTGCGATGCTTGCGAGAAGTTTCTGGTCGACGCGATCACCGCCGCCGAGATTGAGGGCCAAGCCGTGGGGGACGCATTTGACGCCGCGGGAGAGGAGGTTTTGAATTGGAAGATCGATGGGACGATCGAGCGGGTGATTTTCGTGGGTGATTTCGACGAAACCCAGATTGGGGGTTCTCTCGATCATGAGAGCAAGCTGAGGCCGCCATCCGATTCCCAATCCAAGTTGGAGATTCGTACTTGTCATGCGAGCCTCCGTTTTTACGATCCGCCGCCGCCGCAACCACCACAGCCTCCACCCCCACCACCGCACCCGCTTCCCCCGCCTCCACCGTCACTGCCGCCGCCACCATCGCTGCTTGATCCGCCGCAAGATGCCATGAATGTCGATCCACACCCGCTCGAGCCACCCTGCGGCACATTCATGGGCCCTGGCGGCAGCAATCTATTTAGGTCGCCATAGGCACTGCTCGCGATGACGCCCGTTCCAAAGATCGCAACGGCAAGCCCCAGATCGTCAGAATTCACTGGGTTGGCGGCGACTGTTGTCGTAGTCTTGAGCGCGGCATTTTCGGTGTGAGCTCGCCGGAGGACCATCGAGCCGGCTCGAGTACGCCGAATTGGAATCGAGAAGTAGATGAGGCACGCTGTCGTCGCCACGAGCAGGAGAGCAAGAAACACGATCGGTTTGTGGTTTTGAAGTCCGACCGATATTTTTGCGATGCCCAGGCCAATGAGCGAGAGGAAACATATTGCTGAGAAAGTTGCGATCGCAATCGCTGCACCTCCTGCAAGAAGTCCAAGTTCGCGAAGCTTCTCTGCAATGTGGTCGGTTTTTGCGGTTGCGGCCTGAATGACTTTCTGGACAGTTGCGCCGCCTTCTGCTGCGTTGAGCGCTGCACTCTGAGGCGAATCATCTATTGCGTGAAAGCCGGGTGCGGTCTTCACCCACTTTGAGCCAAACTTTCCAACATCTGGGATCAGTGATCCGGAATGGACGAGTTCAGCAACAACCGACTCGCCCACGCGACTGCGACCTGCCGCAAGAAACGCCAATTCGTGCGGCGAGAGCGACTTGGGATCGATGTCTTCCTTGCCGCCAAGTCGAGACACAACCATTCGCGCGATGGCGAGAATTACGATTAGACCAATGAGAGTGATGATGTAGAAGGTGAGAAACTCAGGACCTTTGAGATCGAGAAGATTGCTTGGCATGCTCTTACTCCTTGTACGTGGTTTTCTGAAGATTCAGGAACTTTGCTGGAGGTCATCTGCATGTCGAGGCGAGAGTCTTTGTACACTGTATTCTTCGTGAAAACCCGGCGTTTGTATCAGTGTATAAATCAAATTAACCCTATCTGAACAGATTAGGGTCGCGGGGGGTTGCGGGTTGGGCTTGCCGGCGATGGCTAGGGCAATAACAGCCAGATTCTAGAGAAATCAGCTCGGATCATGACAACGGGCGAGAATGCGGGAGAGTTCCAACGTCTAGCCGCATCGACCCCGGAACCGAGCCGTCAAACCATTGGCTCTCCAGGAACGTTATTGGATCGGCGACAATGTCCTCCCAAGTGCTATTTTGAAAAACTGTAACATCGAAATGAGCAGTGTCGATCGTCGCAAATTTCTTGAGTTCGGGAAGCCATGCCAATATGAACTCGGGGTCGTAGTCTTCGGCTTCGGCAATGAGATTCACAGCTCGCAAGGAAGCTTGGAATCGCTGCGGATTGCGAAAAATCCCGCGGGTGAAATTGCTTTCGCATCGAACTTGCATCTCAAAAATCTCATCCGAGCGCACAAGTCGAACGCGACCGCATTCGCAATCTGACGACTCATAGGTCAGTTGTTTCTCTTTTTCGATGTCGGCAGCACATAATGGCGGTAGGCCGTAATCACTCAGTCGAGGTTCATCAGATTGAATATTAGTAATGTTCAGACGCTTGGTTACGACCCCTTCAGCAACCACGCGTCCCCCTTCACGCATGAAAAATGAAGTGCCTTCTCGCATCATCCAACGGTGCAACGGTCGGAACTTTGAATTTGTAACACACAACGTTGCGTTCAACTCCTGATCTAGAGGAAGCGCAACGTTGTGCTCATAACTTTGGAATCCTTTGAAGTCGGGCCAGATCATGTACAGGTCACCATCGGGCGTGTACGAGAGGTCCCACCTTATACCGTTGAATACCGGAGCGGTACGTCCACCTTGTGCCGCAGTCTTTACGCGAATCACAGCCTGAAAGTCATCCGTCTGATTCTCACCATGAATACCGGTCACAGAACCCTCTGGTGCTATTTCTTCGCTAGTACCGTCCGCTGCTCGATCCGCTTCTCGCACACGGTTTGCACAACGCGTTTCACAAATGAGCCAGGTGTGTGAATCTGATCGGGTTCAAGGTCGCCGAGGCCCACGATCTGGTCAACTTCTGCGAGTGTGTACGCCGCAGCGGTGGCCATCATGGGGTTGAAGTTGCGGGCGGTTTTCTTGTAGACGAGATTGCCGAATGGGTCTGCCTTCCAGGCTTTGACCAGCGCGATGTCGGCGAAGAGGCCGGTTTCCATGACGTAGGGGCGAGGTGTGCCGGTGCCACGATCGCAGGGGCGCTGGAAGCTGCGGATGTCTTTGCCTTCGGCGACGAGCGTGCCGTATCCGGTCGCGGTGAAGAATGCGGGGATGCCGGCACCGCCAGCGCGGATGCGTTCGGCGAGTGTGCCTTGCGGGTTGAACTCTACTTCCAGCTCACCTTTGAGGTATTGCTGTTCGAAGTTTGCGTTTTCGCCGACGTAGCTTGAGATCATTTTTTTGATCTGGCGCGTGCGGAGCAGGAGGCCCAGGCCGAAGTCATCGATGCCGGCGTTGTTGGAAATGCAAGTGAGGTCTTTGACGCCGCTGTCGCGGAGGGCGATGATGAGGTGCTCGGGGATGCCGCAGAGGCCGAAGCCGCCGACCATGATGGTGGAGCCATCGCGGAGGATGCCCTTTTGCTTGAGACCTTCGAATGCATCGGATGCTGATTTGTAGATCTTGCTTGCCATGGGCAAGGTTAGGACCTGAGCAGCAATGGAGCAAAGCGGAAAGGGGCTCGGTACTGCTTATGTAGCACGGTCGATTGCCACATCGAGTTCCACTGTCATTGGCGCCAGGCACTCGGAATCGGAGCACGCTTGGAACGTCGCCGTGAGAATAGGGCGGCCGCTCCAATTGCCCTCGCGTTCGAGGACGATATCGAACTCGATATCTCCGGTGTTCACGAGGAGTTCGCCATCGGGGCCGTAGGTTTTGCCCTCGGGGTAATCGGCGTAGACCTGGACACCTGTGCCGCCGGTGAGGCTGATTCGCAGCGGGAACATGTGTGCGCCGCCGGGGCCGGGCTGGGCGGCGAGGATGTGGTAGCCTGGCGAGATTCGCATGATGATGCGGAAGGCGGCGGGTCGATCGGTGCGAAGTTCTATGCGGTCGGCGCTTGAGTAGACCTCGACGGGATATGCCCCGGCGGGTGCGGCGGTAGTTTTGATTGGGCCGATGTTGGCGAGTGTTTCGGTTGCGCCTTCAAATCCGCCTACGAGGACGCGATAGAGGCAACGCGTTGTGTTGATGACGCTAACTGGAGATTGCCGCACTGGGCCGGAGACGCCGGGGAAGTAGTTCAAGAGTCGCGCGATGTGTTCAGGGGTTTTCGATAAAGCCGCTCGTTGACGCAGTGCGTGCAGCATGACGCTGGTGCCGCTGGGCATCGCGCCATCGTGGATGCTGCTGGTGCGGATGAAGAGTTCGCCGCTTTCGTCGCGTGTATCAAAGAATTTGCCATCTCGTGCGAACTGGCTCTCGGCGGCGGCGAGCAGCGAATCTGCCGCGGCGAGATAGGGACTTTGACCGCCGAGCGTGTGATGCAGTTCGAGCAGGCCTTGAGCCAGGCACGCGTGGTCTTCGAGGAACGCCGTTGTGGACGCCTTGCCGCCACGACTGACGCGGAGCAGGCTGCCGCTGGAGTCGCGATGAAGTTGCAGCAGCGCATCGGCCGCGGCCTTTGCATCACTCACATATTTCTGATCACCCAGTACCGCGCCGACCTGCGCGAGCGCGGAGATCATCAGTCCGTTCCACGACGCAACCACTTTGTCATCAAGATGCGGCTGCTTTCTCAGCATTCTCGCGGCGAGCAACTTCTGATTGATTCCCTGAATTCTCTTGTCCGCCCCACCGCTCGCAAAACGCTCTTTGCGAAAAAGCACGTTGCGTGCTGGTTCCGATGGATGATGCGGGTCTTTGAAATTGGCACCTTGATCAAGTCCGTAGAACTTCACGGCGAATAAGCCATCTTCATCACCCAGCACTGCCATCATCTCTGCGGGCGTCCAGAGATAGTTCAAGCCCTCGCGATGATCGACTTCCGCATCTTGTGCGGAGAAGAAGAGGCCGCGGGAATCGGTCATTTCGCGTAAGACATAATCGGCGATCTCGCGGGCCACGCTGGCGTATTCGGTGTCGTCATAGATCGCCGCAGCCTTGACGTACACGATCGCAAGCTGTGCCTGATCGTACAACATCTTCTCGAAATGCGGCACGAGCCAGATGCTGTCGACCGCGTAGCGATGAAACCCGCCACCGACGTGATCGCGAATTCCGCCGAGCATCATTTTGTCGAGCGTGAGCTTTACTGCGGCATCAACTGCTTTTTGAGATTCGCTATCGAGACTGCCGCGGACATCGATGAGGAAATCGAGAAAGACTGGCTGAGGGAACTTGGGCGCTTTGCCGAAGCCGCCATGCTGCTGATCGCCCATGCGCAGCAACATCGACACCGCCTCAGAAATCGGTCCCGCGTCCAAGGCAGTTGGTTCAATCGCCGCACTCAACTGTTCGCTCACCGCCGCCGCGAGTTGATTCGCCTGTTCCAGAACCTCGGCTCGCCGTTCGGTCCACGCCGCGGAAATCCCGGAAACCACTTGAAGCAAACCGGGCATTCCTCGCCCTGCCGTGGGAGGGAAATACGTCCCGCACCAGAACGGCTTGCGCGTCGCCGGATCAAGACACACATTCATCGGCCAGCCACCATGACCCAGCATCGCCACTGTCGCGGCCATGTAGACATCATCGATATCAGGCCGCTCTTCTCGATCTACTTTGATGCACACGAACGCCTCGTTGAGATGCTTTGCGACCTCAGCGTTCTCAAAAGACTCCCGCTCCATGACGTGGCACCAGTAACACGTGCTGTATCCGATCGATACAAGCACCGGCACATCGCGGCGAATCGCCTCGGCAAACGCTTCCTCTCCCCACGGGTACCAATCGACAGGATTCTGCGCATGTTGCAGCAAATACGGCGAAGATTGAGTTGCAAGACGGTTGGCCACGCCAGACGATAGGTCAGATTGAGTGCGATTCTTTCTTCGGTTCTGCCACCATTTCATTTGCCACGGTGCCCCCGGCCTTTCTACCATCCGCACCACCCTAAGGAACTCACCATGGCCACCCCATCAGACCGCGTCTACTCCAAATCACACGAATGGCACAAGACTGAAGGCGACACGCTGACGCTCGGCATTACCCAATACGCCGTCAACGCCCTCACCGATGTCACCTACGTGGAAATGAAGCCAAAGGGATTCAAATTCAAAGCTGGCGAGAACATTGGCACCATCGAGTCCGTAAAGACGACCTCCGACATTTACTGCGCCTGCGATGGCGAAATTACGGAAGTTAATGCCGCACTTGCATCCAACCCCGCCCTGCTCAACGAAGACTGCTATGGCAAGGCCTGGCTTGTCAAAATCAAACCGTCCTCACCCATCAAAGACTGCGTTGACCAGAAGGCCTATGACGCAGCTCACCCCGCCTGACTTCCGGCCTGATTTCCGGCCTGATTTCTCATGCCGCCACTATTGTGCGGATGTTGTGTTTCCATGATCCACTGCGCCGCACTCTCAAAATCCTACTTCCTGGCAAATCGCGAAATCCCCGCACTCCGCGGCGTGGATCTCTCCATTTCGTCCGCTGGCTTCTACGCCATCATGGGTCAATCTGGCAGCGGGAAGAGCACGCTGCTGCACCTGCTTGCTTCACTTGATCGCCCGGATTCTGGCACGATCACCATCGCGGGTAGGTCAGTTGAAAAATTGACAGATAAGGAAGCGACGGAGTTCCGCCGCCGCGAAATTGGGATTGTCTTCCAGCAGTTCAATCTCATTCCGACGCTGACCGCACTCGAAAACGTCGAGCTCCCCGGCCTGCTCGCGGGCGAAGACAAACGCACACGCGCCAAGGAATTGCTCGAACAATTCGGCCTATCAGATCGCGCAGAGCACCGCCCCGATTCCATGTCCGGTGGCGAGCAGCAACGAGTCGCGATCGCCCGCTCTTTGCTATTTTCACCGCCGGTCATCTTCGCCGATGAACCAACGGGCAACCTTGACTCTGCAAATTCGGCAAAGCTCTGGGCGCTGCTCGCCGATCTGGCGAAGCAACAGAACATCACCGTGGTCATGGTGACACATGAGCCCGCGGCCGCCGCGTTCACAGATGAAGTTTTCGTGCTCGCAGACGGCAAGTTTAAAACCAGCTTTAAGACGGAGAACCTCGATGCATCCGGCGTGGCTGCTCGCTATCAAGAGTGCATCAGAACGGCGTAGCAGAACGATCCTCCTCGTTCTCGCGGTCATGCTGTCTGCTGCGCTGATCACAGCCGTCACGCTCGGCCTGCACTCGGTCAACAAAGGTCTTGAAGCTCGACTCGCTCGCACCGTTGGCTCCGGCGATCTTCGCATTAAAGCCACTGGCGGGCGAGAGACATTTGATGCCGACGTTCAGAACGATGTCCTGAACTGGCCACAAGTCGCGAGCGTCGCACCGCGCCTGCAAAAACAACTGATTCTCGAAATCGTTCGGCCAGTCTGGGAACGCGAGAAAGGTGTTGGCCCCAATCCTGATGTCACCCAGCTCGGCTTCGAACGCAAGTTCAAGCGCGTCAATTCAAGCCTTTCCGCCGTTGGCGTCACTGATGCCGATCGCACACTGCGCCCACTGCAATTCGTCGAAGGCCGCTGGCCAGAGGCCGATGATGAAGTCGTTGTCGATGAGCTCGTAGTGCGCCAGCTTGGCGCACGCGGTCGCGTGAAAGTCGATGCGAAAGAACCGATCTCCTTTCAACTCACCGAACCTTCCAGCAACGAGACCGATGTAAAGGGACCTGCCGACTCCAAAGTAGACATGGGCCCTGCCACGTTCCCACCCGACACTGATATCGCGGCGATCAACGCTCAATACAACATCTCCCCCGGTAAAACTGTTTTCGCCGTTCGCCAACTCGGCGATTCAGTCCCCAAACTTCAAAAGCTCGCCGATGCCCTTGGCATCAAACGCCCATCGCTCAGCGCTGCGCCGCTCAAAGTCGTTGGAATCGTCAAACAGCCCGATCTTGGCGGCCGTGCCCAGGCCTTTCTCACGCTCGCCGGTCTCGAAAAACTCACTGACTCTGGCGGCCAAATCTCCGAGCTTGACATTGTCTTGAAGAAAGGCGAGAACGCCAACAGCGCAGTTGCCGCTCACAAGGCCGAACTTCCCAAAGGCCTCCTCCTCCAGACCACTGAAAAGATCACGAGTGGAATCAGCAAGAATCTCGCCGCGAATCGGCTGGTATTCACCGTCGCATCCATGTTCGCGTTCCTGGGCGCAGCCTTCATCATCATGACAGCCATGAGCACTGCAGTCACCGAGCGCCAGCGCGAACTCGCGATGCTCCGCTGCATCGGCGCATCTCGCCTTCAACTCGCACAGATCCAGCTTCTGCAGGGTCTCATCGTCGGTGGCATCGGCGCGGTCCTGGGCGTCCCACTCGGTATCGCAATGGCCGAAGCCCTCTTCTGGTACTACAAATCCGAAATTCGTATCAATCTCACCATCGCCCCCGAGCGTGTCGCTCTCGCATTCGCCGGTGCATTGCTTGCCGGAATCCTGGGTGCAGCATTCCCCGCAATTCAATCCTCTCGCATCGCCCCGCTCAAAGCTCTCGCCAGCCGAGCCAAACTCGCCTCAACCCGCGGCCTGGTCATCACTGCTTTCTTCGCCATCTTTGGCATCGCGCTCAACTTCCTTTCCTCACGCCTGACCTCGGACGCCGACACAGTGTTCTGGACCTACATCGTCTTTGGCATTCCTGGCCTGCTCATCGGGTACTTCCTCCTCTGCGTGCCCCTCACGCTCGTTCTCACCGCAATCTTCTCCCGCTCTGTCTCCCGCATCATCGGCCTTCCTCCCGTTCTCCTCCAGCGCACCATTCGCGCCACCCCCTACCGCTTCGGCTTCACCAGTGGCTCACTCATGGCCGGCCTCGCACTCATGATCGCACTCTGGACCCAGGGCCGCGGCATCATGGAAGACTACATCGCAAACTTCAAATTCCCCGATGTCTTCGTCCTCAGCCTCAACGGGCTCTCTCCACTCGCGCAGCCCAAGCTCGATGCGATGAAGCAATACGTCGCGGGCACCAACTCCATCAGCCTCGTCGCCATGGAATCTAACGCAAAATTCGGCGTTGGCGGCGTTGCAAAGTTCAAAACCACATACATCGGTTTCGAGCCCGACCGCTTCTTCGATCTCGCCCGCCTCCAGTTCATCGAAGGCGATCAGGAAACTGCAAAGCGCCGCATGCTCGAAGGCGGTGCGATCATCGTCGCCCGCGAATTCAAAACCTCCAACAACCTGGGTGTCGGATCCAAGCTCACGCTCACCTATGAAGACAAATCATCAGAATTCGAAATCGTCGGCGTAGTCACCAGCCCCGGACTCGACCTCATCTCTAAATATTTCCAAATCGGTGACGAATACGTAGACCAGGCCATCAACTCGGTCTTCGGCTCTCGAGCAGATCTTCAAGCTCGGTTCTTCGATGGCATCCCGCCCCCCACTCGCCTCATCAACGTCGCTCTCCTGCCCAAAGTCGATGAACGCGCTGCCATAGAGAAGATTCGGCTTGAAACCATCCCGCTGGGCGCTATCGAAGTCGGTTCCGGCCGCCGCATTCTCAACGACATCACCGGTTTCCTCCAGCGCGCCATCACCGTCTCGTCCGCCGTCGCCATCCTCGCGATGATCGTCGCCTCATTCGGTGTTGCGAACCTCATCATCGCTGGCATCAACGCCCGCCAATTCGAGTTCGGCGTCCTCCGCGCTGTCGGTGCCCCTCGCGGCCTGCTCACCAAACTTGTCCTGGGTGAAGCCATCATCATCGGCCTCACTGCCTGCGTGGTCGGCACGCTCATGGGCTCGCAAGCCGTCTTTGTTGGCCGCCATATAGATGAGATTATCTTCGGCTTCCTATTTACCTCAAAACCTCCGCTCATCCCCACTCTGCTCGCATGGACCTTTGTCATCTCGATCACCCTCATCGCCGCCGCCCCCGCTGTCATTTCCCTCGCCAAGCGCGGCCCCCGAGAACTTCTTGCCTCAATCCGCGGCTAACCAACCCTAAATCCCAGATTCCCTGCAACCAACCACTGTTGCCCGTCGAAGAACTTTGCTCTAGACCGGAAAGGGAGCCTCAATAATGTCAACGTCCTATAACCGACTCACAGTCGTACTTGTAGCTACCGCTGCATTTCTCGTCAGTTGCACCTCTTCTCAGCAAGGCCATGTCGAACTTGTCAAGCTCGTCACGCTCGAAGACCTCCGGGTCGAAGGACGCGTTCCAGAAGTAAAACCCGCAGGCGTCAAAATCGTCCGCGAAGAAGGCGAATGGGAAGCAGGCCCGCCGCCATACGGCTACATCCGCATCACCGGCGAACCCGTCGTCGATTGGTCTCCAATCTCCACCGCTGGCACGTTCATGACCTGGAACTTCGTCGGCCCCAAACCCATGTCCAGCGAATACTGGTCCGGCAACACCAACGCCGGCGGTCGCATTTCCGACATCGCCCCGCACCCCACCAACGCAAACATATGTTACATTGCTACCGCCTCCGGCGGCGTCTGGAAAACTACCGACGGCGGCACAAACTGGTCGCCTATGACCGATGATCTCTCAACCCTCAACGGCGGCGCAATCGCCGTCGACCCCTCCAACCCAAACACCGTTTACATCGGCACCGGCGGCTACGTCAGCGGCTCAAACGGCGATGGCATCTTCCGCTCCACTGACGCTGGCGTCAGCTGGAATCGCATCGCCACCACAGCGCAAGTGGGCACCAAAGTCTCCAAGATCATCATTCACCCCACCAACAGCAACATCATCCACGCAACCTCAAACTCAGGCTTGTACCGCTCAACCGATGGCGGCGCTACATGGTCCACGCGAATCGCCGCCAACTTCTCTTCGATGGCGATCAACCAGACCACTCCCAACACAATCTACGCCGCCCGCAGCGGCACTGGCGTCTACCGCTCTCTTGATGGCGGCACAACCTACACCCTCCTCTCTGGCACAGGCCTTCCCGCTTCCGGCTTCGGCTACATTTCAATTACGATCGGTGTCTCTAATCCACAAGTGCTCTACGCCGCGTTCGTCAACGGCGGCAGCTTGCAAGGTCTTTACAAAACCACCGACGGAGGCACAACCTGGACACAAAAGACCGCAACGCCAAACTTCCCTTCACCACAAGGCAGTTACAACTGCTACGTCGCGGTTGACCCCGCCAACCCAGACATCGCATACGCCGGCGGCGTTGACTCTCGCTACGCAGTAGCAGGCATCACAAAGACCACAAACGGCGGCGATTCCTGGGCCGAAATCCTTACCGGCAACGTCCACCCCGATCACCACGTCATGGCATTCGGCCCTGGCCCCACAATCTGGGAAGGCAACGACGGCGGCGTCTACAAGTCCACCAACGGTGGCACAACCTGGTCAAACCTCAATTCCACGCTCGGCGCAGCCCAGATCTACAACATCGTCGTCCACCCCACCTCGCTCGAACGCATGATGGGCGGCACCCAAGACAACGGCACGCCCGAACGCACTTCCAATTCTCTCACCTGGCCACAACTGCAGGTCGGCGATGGCGGCTTCTCAGTCTTTGACGGCACCAACACCACGCGCCGCTATACAACCTACGTCTATCTCGATATCACACGCTGGAACAATTCCACTGGCACCGACATTACTGGCCCCTGGGGCAGCGATCCCGTCAACTTCATCGCTCCGCTCATTGGCGACCCCAACTCTTCAACAACCCTGCTCGGCGGCACAAATCGAATCTGGCGTACCACTAACTCGACAACCACTCCTCCAACCTGGACCGCCATCAGCCCCACCACAGTTGGTGGCATTGACAGCAACGGCAATAGCGGCAGGATCAATGCTATCGCCGTGGCCCTCGGTGCTCCTAACACAATCTACTGCGGCAATACCGTTGGCGGCGTATACGTCACCACTGACGCCGCAACATGGACCAATCGATCTACAGGTCTCCCCGCTGGTCAAGTTTCTGATATCGAAATCCACCCCACCAATCCCGGCACTGCGTTCGTCACTTCCTACAACACCACCGGCAACCGTGTCTTCAAGACAACTAACTTCGGCGTCTCCTGGACCAACATGACCGGAACGCTCCCCACCAATCTCGCGGCTCGCGCAATCGCAATCGACTGGACCACTCGCATTCCAACCATGTACGTCGGCGTTGGCTCCGGCATCTACACCTCCTTCAACGGCGGCACGACCTGGATCCGCGATGACATCTCACTCCCCAACGTCATCGTTGGCGACCTGAAACTCCACGCCCCCAACCGCACAATCGTCGCGGGCACCTACGGCCGCGGTGCATGGCGTGCTTCACTGCCCCCAAACTGTCCCGGCGATTTCAACGGAGATGCAGTCCAGGACTTCTTTGATTACCTGGATTTCGTCGATGCCTTCAGCGCCAACCTCGCCACAGCCGACTTCAATCTTGATGGCACAATCGACTTCTTCGACTACCTCGACTTCGTCGATGCCCTCAGCGCCGGCTGCCTCTAAGACTCTTGGGCGTTGCTCCTGACGATCACCTCCACGCTCGATAATGAACAACGCGCCACATCTGCGCGCTGGTACCTTGACCGTAAGGTCAACGGCGACCATCTTCTGACGCACAGGTTGTAGTTTGCGTCTGTGATACCAATCAACGCTTATGTGCTTCATCTATCCCCGTTGTAGCACTCGGCGGACTGAACATATCCAGAATCAACGTATCCTCAATCGCAAACGCAGAATGCGGTACCCACGCCGGCAACTGCACAACCTCCCCGGCCCCCACTTCCACCTCGCGCCGACTCTCGCTCCCAACTTCCCCAAACCCAAATCGCACCCGCCCGCTCAACACAATCGACATCTGCTCATTCACATGCTTGTGCGTCGGCACATCACACCCCTTGGTGAGAAACACCCGCGACACCATCATCTGTTCCCCAATCACCCGCTGCCGCTCCAGCAGTGCCATCGGTTTGTCGGTCACGAGCTTCGACCAGGCATGAACGGTCGCTTCTGATACTGTCATGCCGCCATTCTAACACCGTACAACCATGTGCGGTAGCAACGGGAAACGCACACCCGACACCTTCTTTTCCCTACTTCTTCTGATATCCTACCCCTATGCCAAATCCCTCCACCATCGCCGCGAGTGCCCTCATCTTGACCCAGCTATCCACTGCGCTCTTCGCATCCGCCCCATCTACATATCAGCGCCCGCCAGAATCTATTGCGAGAATTCTCGAAGCCGCGCCCTCACCATCCGTCAGCATCGACCCCACGCGCACGCACATGGTCTTTCTCAAGCGCGAAGCCCTCCCCCCCATCAGCGATCTCGCGGCACCCATGCTCCGCATCGCCGGCCTCCGTCTCAATCCCAACACCAACGGCCCCCACGGCCCTCGCGCCAACATCGGCATGTCAATCCGCACCGTTGCCGATGCAACCACCGAGCGCAACATTGCGCTCCCCGATGCCTCGATCGGTTCACCGCTCTGGGCTGCCGATGGTTCCAAATTCGCATTCAGCATCACCTTCAGCGATCGCGTTGAACTCTGGCTCTGCGATGTCAAAACCGCAACCGCAAAAAAACTCATCGATCAAAAACTCAACGCCGCTGGCGGCGGCTCGTTCCGCTGGATGCCCGATGGCACCACCCTCCTGGTCAAACTCATCCCCGCCAATCGCGGTCCAATGCCTGTCGAACCACCAGTCCCCGTTGGCCCCGTCGTCCAGGAAACTTTCGGCACTAAGGCGCAGCAGGCAACGTACCAGGACCTTCTCAAGAGTCCCTTTGATGAAATGCTCTTTGACTGGATCATGCCTGCTCAACTCGCCTACGTAGACACCAAAACCGCTGCTATCACTCCCATCGGTGAGCCCGCAATCTTCGGCTCTCTCGACCCCTCACCCGATGGCCAATACCTGCTTTCCAGCCGCATAATCAGGCCTTATTCCTACACGCTCCCCGCCTCCGGATTCCCCGAAGTGCACGAAATCCGCGACGCCAAAACCGGCAAAGTTCTCAAGCAACTTCACACTTCCACCAATCGCGAGCAGATTCCAATTGATGGTGTCGAACAAGGCCCACGCGATTTCGAATGGATCGACACCGCCGCAGCGACACTCCTCTTCGCCGAAGCGCTCGATGAGGGCAACCCAAAGAACAAGGTCCCCCACCGCGACAGCATCTTCATGCTTGCCGCCCCCTTCGATGGTCAAGCCAAAGAACTCATTAAGACCGAACACCGCTACAGCGGCACAAGTTTCCTACAGCCCGATGGCACACGCTCGCGACTCAGCATGATCAGCGAATACGACCGCGACCGCAAATGGCGCCGCACCTGGCTCGTAAATATCGACAGCAAACCCGAACTCGATGCTCCTCGCCTCATGCGCGATCTCTCCGTCAACGATCGCTACAACGATCCCGGCTCTCCGCTCTCAACTCGCCTGACCAACGGCCGCTCCGTTGTTCGCGTCGAAAACGGCAAGCTCTTCCTCACTGGATCCGGCGCAACCCCAAAGGGCAACCGCCCCTTCCTCGATGAACAATCGCTCGCCGACTTCTCCACCAAGCGCATCTGGCGTTCTGATGAAACCGGCCTCGAGTCCGTCATCGATGTTCTCTCTGACAACAAGTCCTTCATCACCAGTTTCCAAAGCCCTAGCGATGTGCCCAACTACTACATGCGCACATTCGATGGTTCAAACGTTTCCGATCGCAAGGCCCTCACCACCTTTGACGACCCGGTCCCCGAACTTCGCAACGTCAAGAAAGAACTCATCACCTACAAACGTGCCGATGGCACCGACCTCTCCGCCACCATGTATCTGCCGCCCGACTACAAGCCGGGCACTCGCCTGCCCCTGGTCATCTGGGCCTACCCGCTCGAATATACCGACAAATCCACCGCTGGCCAGGTCTCAGCATCCCCCAACACTTTCGTCCGCATGGGTGGCATCTCCCACCTCTGCCTCGTCATGGCTGGCTACGCAGTCATGGACAGCGCAACCATGCCCGTCGTTGGCGATCCGCAAACCGTCAACGACACCTTCGTCGAACAAATCGTTTCAAGCGCTCAGGCCGCCATCGACAAAGCGGTAGACATGGGCGTCGCCGATCGCGATCGCGTCGCAGTTGGCGGCCACAGCTACGGCGCATTTATGACCGCGAACCTCCTCGCTCACTGCGATCTCTTCCGCGCTGGCCTGGCCCGCAGCGGCGCATACAACCGCACACTCACACCCTTCGGATTCCAGGGAGAGAAGCGCACCTATTGGGAAGCAACCGACACCTATACCAAGATGTCGCCCTTCACCTACGCCGACAGAATCAAAACTCCACTCCTCATGATTCACGGCCAGATCGATAACAACCCCGGCACCTTCCCAATTCAATCTGATCGTCTCTTCGCCGCGATCAAGGGTCTCGGCGGCACAGCTCGCCTGGTCACACTCCCCTACGAAAGCCACGGCTACGCCGCCAAAGAATCGTCGATGCAGGTCCAGTATGAAATGGTCACATGGCTCGATACATACGTAAAAAACGCGACACCCCGCACACCCAACGATCCCGTGAAAACCGATGCACCTCCCGCTCAAGATGGCATCGGCGAAATCAAGATTGATGGCCGCATCGCCCAGCTTGAAATTTACGCGTGGCGTGACATGATGCCGGGCACAATCAAGTCCAATGGCCTCCTTCTCAGCGCCAAACTCAGCACAAAAGACGGCAAACCACTTCCCGCAAAGACCGACCTCACCAACATAGCTCTGACACAGAATGGTAAAACTTTTGATGCGGCGCTCACAAAAGAACGAGATGGCTCTGATCTTGAGCGAATGCTGCGCGGCGGCCCCGATTTCGCTCCCAAGTCGCGTTTCGATGCCCGCGTAAAAGTTATCCTGCCGGATGGAAACTCGGCTTGGGTAACCCTTAAAAACCAGGAAGTCCATCGCGCAGACTAACTAACTCCTACGCTTGCCGACACTGGAGCCACCTATGAATCACGTGAATCACGTTTGCGCAGTTCATGCTCTCACACTATTGGTCCTTTCCACCTCGACCTCCTTCGCGCAGGACACAGCGCCCGCGCCGACACCAGCGCCAGCCGAGACCTCACGCCCCGTGAAGTTCAGGTTCCAGGGCAAAGCCGAAAACTCCTTTGAGACCTATCTCAAAGAAGGTCCCGGCGAGACCAGCGTTTTCCGCACCGGCCCTTCACTGGACGTGGCCATTCCCATCGGCGAGCGTGCAACCTTCACCATTGCCGCCTCGGCGGAATTTTCAAAGTACCGCTTCAAAGACGTAACCGCCTTCGGTGCTGGCGGCCCAAAACCGATTCGCAACACTTTTGAACACGAGTTCAATATTTCCTACAACCGTCAGATTGATGACAAGTGGAGCTTTTTCGTCGCCGCCGGGGTCAATGCCGCCGGCGAACACGGCGCGAGCTTCAGCGATTCTCTCTCCTACGGCGGCGGTGGCGGCGTGTCGTACAAAGTAGATGACAAATTCGACATTGGTCTGGGTGCAATTGTCCGCACACGCATCGAAGAAAATACCTATGTCGTCCCGCTCCCGATCTTGACCTGGAAATTTGCCCCTAAGTGGGAATTCACAACTCGGTATCGCAACGCTCGCATCAACTTTGAGCCCGCCGAGAAGTGGACTGTTTTCGCAACCGCCGGTTTCGAGCAGCACGAATACCGCCTCGATGACGATGCCCCCACCAGCGAAGGCGTCTTCCGCGATCGCACCATTCCCCTCACGCTCGGTGCAACGTACAACGCCAGCAAAAACTTCGAAATCACCGCAGGTGCAGGCGTCAACTTCGCACGCCGCCTCACACTCGATGACAAAACCGGCAACCGAGTGGCACAGGTCAAGGTCGATCCTTCACTTGTGATTTTCGTCAACGCCGCGGTCAAGTTCTGATTTCAGCGTTCAGGCGCGGATTCCGGAGTTGAAGTGACTGGCTTCGGCCCGGTTCCATATGGGGCCGCATCAACGATTTTCGCGCGGACAATCTTTGGCGGATCAATCGGGTTTCCCGCCTGCGGATCTTCAACAGGTGTTTCCGCAAGGACATTCAAGGTGTCAGCACCCGCAATCAGATGTCCAAACGCAGTGTACTGCCCGTCAAGCATCGCACACCTCTGCCGCGAGAGACAGATAAAAACCTGTGAACCGTTCGAATTTGGATCCGGCGTACGGGCCATCGACAAGACTCCGTAATCATGCGGGATCTTTGAATCTTCGAGATCAATCGCATACCCCGGCCCGCCGGAACCTTTTCCGGTCGGATCGCCGACCTGCACTACAAATGGAAATTGCTTCGAACCGAGAATCCTGTGAAATGCGATATCGGTATAAAACCCGCCATCCACAAGCTGCATGAAATTGACCGACGTATTCGGTGCCTGATCCGGTCGCAGCTCAAAGGTCATGTTCCCTTTGGTCGTCTCAATGACAATGTTCTTGTCAACCCAGGTCCGCACGCCCGAGTACGCCTTGGGTGAAGGACTGAAAACGGCCTTTCGAGTAATCGTATCTTCTTTTGCAACTCCGCGGTCAACCATGGGTTGAATCACCACCGCCGGCCCGATCTTTTCAGTCCCCACAACCAGCTGCGCGTACACAACTTTTGATTCCTTCTTCCCCCACAACTCAGGAAACAAAGTCGCAAGATTCACGCCGCCCAGGTCAGCTGCAGCGCTTTCCAGCGTCTTGGCCGTCACTGCTTCAAGCAGCTCAATTTTGATATCGCCGGTCTTTCCTTCGGGAACCTTCACCGTCATGGGGATAGCCCGATCAACTCCGTAATACATTCGATCCGGTGTAAGTTGTGCTTGCGCCGACATCGCAACCAAAGCGGTAGCCAATACAACAAACGAGTGGGTTTTCATACCTCACTGTAGACGCAACGCTTCGTTTTTGGTTCCCGAGTGCTGATCGGCTGATTATCGTGGCGGCTCGTCCACTGATTCGCCAGGTCCGTTTTCCAGATAGTCCCACTGCCGCGGCAACTTATCGGGGTCTGTGACAAATTCTTGATCGTTTCGTGCCATCATCCCGCCCAAGATGCCCGAGGGATCAGAAATCCAAAGCACGGCGTTATCCGCACGGAACGCGTTCGATCCCTTGCGATGGTTGTAGTCGCTTACCAGTCGCATGCCATCCGTCAACAAGATCGTCGATGCGGGGTCGATTCTGCTCATTAAGAATTCGCCGCCAGGCCCCATCCCGCGATAGTGATAATTGCTCACTATGCTGGCCATGCTTGGGTTCATCCACGCACGTGCATATCTGGTATACGGATGATCGCCGTGGTGCGATGGGCAGTAGAAGAGCCTGGCTGCGGGCAAATACTCCGCGGCATAAAGCAGTCCAATTCCATCCCAGGGGCCAGGCTTATTCATTTCCACCAGATTCGGTGGCAGCCGCGTCGTCATCATTTCCGCTGGATTCGAAATGCCTTCACTCTCAGGCAAACTTAAATCGGGCGCGAAGTAACTGGGCGGCAATCGATCCTGATGATCGTCTGCATACATCGTGATGCCAAGTCCGATCTGTCGTACGTTTGATGCACACGCTACTCGACGTGCAGCTTCGCGAGCGCCAGCAAGTGATGGCAGAAGAATTGAAATCAAGAGCGCGACAATCGCCAACGTCACCAAAGTGTCCACAAGTGTGAACCCGCGAGACCCTTGTTGCCTCTCGGACGTTGTGAAATTGTGTAACCGGCGGGTCTTCACGAGAGTCAAACACTCCTTCTGGAGATATCAACAGTTCCCAGCCTACACGAATCTGAACACAATTGCAAGCCCAGATTCAGGTTATCATAGATATCGGATGCCGCGTGTGGAAAACTGTTCGGGCTTCCTAACAAAAATCCTGATTTTTGCGCAATTCAGGGAACAGTGCAAACATATTCCTAATACGGGTTATAGGGAACTTTCACCAAAAACTTGTTTCTGTATGCACCGAAACAGGGATCAGCTGGTATGCTGCAGGCGTATCTAACTCTAGATGCGTTGCGGATTCTCGTTCGGGCGTCCAATTCCATCTTCGTGGGCCGGTAGCTGTGGCACATGATGAAGACAAATCTGAGCTAGCGCTCATGAAACGTGTTGCCGCGGGTGATGAATCCGCGACAGCTGAGCTGTACGACCGCTTTGGCCCATTGGTTTTCCGGATGTCGATCCAGGCCATGCCAACCCGGGCGGAAGCTGAAGATGCGGTTCAAGAAGTCTTCATCAGGCTATGGCGTACCGCGGGTCGGTATGACCCATCTCGTGCAGCGCTTGTGACTTGGGTTATGCTCATTTCGCGGCGACACCTGGTGGATCGGCTTCGTCGGACTCGAGCACGCGTAAAAGCAGGCTCGATGGAAGGTGTGGAAATTACTGCCGCACCGCCAATCGGCGATGACATGCCGTCAATGGAGCGTGGGGAACGGTTGGCGATTCTCTTGAAGAGCATTGAGCTTCTTCCAGAACTTCAAAAGTCCGTTGTGAAACGGGCGTACTTGGGCGGTCAAACGCTTCGACAAGTCGCCGAAGAACTCGGAACTCCAATCGGGACAGTCAAAAGTGCTTTGAGTCGCGCGCTGGTTCGACTGCGCGAGAGGGTGAACGAGGAGTTGGTATCATGACGTGGCAAGAAATGATTGAAAACGCACACTTGGATGCACTCGGCTTGCTCGACGAGCAGGAACGCGAGCGCTTCGACAGTGCGTTCCTGAAGCTGCCCGCCGATCTCAAGGCGCAGCTTCGTGCAGAACAAGATCGCGCAGTCCGTTTCGACCTGGCTGATGGCTTGGATAGTGGCATTGAACTTCCGGCGGAAATGAAGGCAACTGTTCTGGCAGCAATTAAGGACGCGGCTGGCAAGTCCCAGAGCGTTGAACACAAGGCTGGCCGCGTTTTGCCGATGTCGAAGAAGTCTCGTGCAGTCTCCGCAATGTGGCGGGCTTCATCGTTGGGTCTTGCCGCTGCCTGTGTTGTGATGGGCGGCGTCATTGTTCAGTTGCTTGTGGACGTTCAGTCTGTTTCTCAACAAACCACTCAGATCGGACTTTCCAAAGATTTCGGCGCTCAGTTCCCCCGCAAACCCCGTGATATCGCTTTCAGCGACAAGACCCTTCACACGATCTTCAAGGCTCAACCTGGATTCGCCGGCGAGGCTGCTGTGTTCCATCATCCCGAGTGGACTGAAGCTCAGTTTCAGTGCTTGAATTTCCCCAGCCATGTTGGCCAGAAATTTAAAATCGTCTTGCTTGATTCGGCAGGCAAGGCCGAGAAGGAACTTGCGGTTTTCACCTCAGATGGCGGCCGCACCTTTGCAGAAATCAAGGTTGCAACCACTCAGCTTTCAAGCCTTGCAATCGTTCAGATCAATAGCGATGGGACCGAAACCATCGTGATGAAAGCCTGAACGATTCTGAAATCTTGACCTTATGGAGGCAGTCGAATTCGGCTGCCTCTTTTCTTTCAGGTCTCACGCAGCCTTTTTGGACTTTTCCAGACCCAGCGTCGGATCAGGCCACTTGCTTGCATCGAGCATGCCAGCAAGTGCGATATCAGTCTCGAACTTCGACTTCGTTGACACCAGCTTGCGATAGAGAAGCATACTGATCAGCGCTGCAAGCGAGACGGTTCCGCCCAGAATCCCCGCTGCGCCAATCAGGCGACTGTTGTCAATTGGTTCTGGCAAAGCCGCCGCGGGCTTGGTAATAGTGGTGATCGCCCCATCGTTGCGGCGTGTCCGCAGTTCCTGAGCCTCGCTGGCGAAGCGAGTTGCCAGGGCATTGAGTTCGCGTGTAGTCCTCGCAGCGCCATCGCCGCGGAGTTCGATGACCAATTCACCGGGCGTTGGCGATTCTGAAGAAAGGTCTTCCTTCATCCGCTGGTTCACGGCCGTTGGCGTGGCCAGATTCATGATGCCGAACTTTCTCATGTGATCCGCAATTTTCTCAGAGAATCCAGGCGAAGTGAGCATGTCCTCGTGGAATCGCTGCCATTCCTGCAATTCTTCCATGGGCAAGTCACGACCACGGCCATCGGCCTGAATCGTGACCCGGCTTGCGTAGCGGCCTGGGAACAACTGCCCGGCAGCGGCCCACGAAAGACATGCCAGGATTAGAACGGTCATAGCTGCAAAGAACGCGACAACTCCCACACGCGACCCGGCCTGCTTGGCCTGGACCTTACGCTGCGCTTCGTTCACCATCTGCTGCGCGACAGCAAGCTGGGCACGCTGACCGATGAGCTGTTCGCAGATTTCAAACCGCGACCGCAGCGAATCGCCGAGGTTTCTGAGCTTGCTGGTCTGCTCGCGACGCAGGCGGCGATGCAGCCGCAGGCGTTCAATGCGACCGGTCGATACAACCACGCCACTAACTGGCTGGGCAATCGGGCGATTCGCGATCTGACGTTCGAGCTCAGCGATACGTTCAAGGTCGGCATCGTGTGCCGCGATTTCTGTGCGCAGGCGGTCTTTAAGCAACTCGAGCTTGCCTTTCATGGCACCAACATCGCTATCACCTGCAGGCACCTGTGAAAGACGTTCCTGCATTTCTGCAAGCTGCGATTCGGCGGCCACAATACTCAGTTCCAGTTCCTGAATTCGAGCTGCGGCAGAGTTCGCAACATTTGTGCTTTCAACAAGCGAACCGGTGAGCCGCGTGTTCTCCTGTCGCAGGTTATCAACCTGTGAAGCAAGAGAGTTCGCGGCGGCGAGCTGCATCTCCATGATCGCCAGCTGTTCGTTCTTTTCCGACACCGCGTTGCTCATTGCATTTAGCTCAATCACGGCCTGTTCATGCTCCGCCGATGCGTCGCCCAGCGCTGACTGAAGCGAGACGCGTTCGGTTTCAAAGCGTGCGCGTATTTCATCAATCTGTGCGACGGCAACATTGTGCTGCTGTTGTGCCGATTCAAGCCGCTCGCGTGCTGCAGCAAGTTCACTTTCAAGCGAGGCGATTGTGAGACTGTCGGCCTCGCCGCGAGACCCGGCAAAATCGAACTGTGAGCGCAGTTCCTGAGCAGATCCTTCCAGCTGGGTCACGCGACGCTGTGCCGCGGCAAGTTCTGCCTCGGTGCGTTGCGCGAGCGATTCGTTGCGCTGGGCGATCTCGCGCGACTCATTCAGTGCTCGTTCCAGCGAAGAAGTCCGCTGCAGAAGCTCAAGATGCTGAGATTCAAGCGTTGCCAACTTCTGTTCGGCTGTGCGCGACTTGTCCTGCTCCTCGCGAAGCTCCTGTTCCAGTTGTGCCTGTCCCAGCACCGCAAGCTGGTGTTTACTTGTTTGCGCAGAGAGCTGTTCATCGCGCTGGTTGAGCGTCTGGGTCAGATCGGCAAACTGAACTTGCAGAGCAGCCATGTGCGCGGTTTCACTTGCGCTGCGTGCGCGAAGTGCAGCGAGTTCGGCGTTTGCGGCCGCGGCAGCTGTTTCGGCCATGTTGGCGCGCTCAGCGGCCCGGGCAAACGGAGCCTGAAATTCCTGCTCGATCTCCTCGCGGATTGAGGCCTTGAGTGGTTCGAGTTCCAGAAGCCCTTCAAGCCGTTTCTCGAGCTGGGCGATCGTCGCCGCGGAAGTTTCCTGGCGACGCAGGAATTCAACATGTTGACTGCTGGTGATCTCGGCCTGAGTTTTTGATTCCTCGAGCGACTGCCGGATAGCCTCAAGCTCTCGCTTCAGAAGATCGTTCTCGTCATGCAGTTCGCGAGTGGTATCGGTTATTCGTGTGCTCTGGCGACGAACATCATCCAGGGCGACCTCTGCGTGCTCTGCACGCAGTTTGTGCTCAGCAGCCTCCTGCTGTGCGGCATCGAGATCTTTTCGAGTCGCGACAAGCAGCTCCTCGAGCTTCTCGCGAGCACGGACAATCTCCGGATCCTGGGACGCGGGCACGGCATTTGCCATTGGCGTGGACTGGGCAGCCTGAAGCTGCGAAGCGAGTGCCGCGATCTGGCCCTCAGCCGCTTCAAGTCGACGTCTGTGCTCGCAGAGCTCGCTGCTTTTGTGTTCAGCGAGGGCCTGTGCATCGACGAGGCGGGAGTTCAGTTCAACGATCCTGGTATCCAGAACACCGGAGTTGAGTTTTTCTTCAAACGCGCTCTCACGACGCTCAAGTTCACGGAGCTTTGATTCTACATTCGATCGAATCGCCTCAGCTGAAGCAAGTCTTGCGACCAGAGACTCTTCTCGCTGCGAGAGGTTGTTTTGTTCGACCTTACCCTGGGACAATTGCTCGACCACGCTGGACTTCTGACGCTCTACTTCCGCGGCGAACTCACGGCGGGCACGTTCGATTTCCTGAGCCTGCTGGTCAAGCTCCGCGGCACGGCGCTTAAGCTCGAGGGTCTGCTTCTCCAGACTAGCCCGAAGTTCGGCAGCCCGCTTTTCGGTCTGAGCACGATCCAGAGCGCCCGGTACCGAGGCGGCGCCCGCGCGAGGTTTGGTCGCGCAGAGTTTCTTCAGCGCATCAACGCTGTTCTCGAAATCTGAGAGCAACGACAGAACTTCCGCATCCGCAGCTTTGGCGGCGGGTGACGGATTGGAAGCATGGGGGCGAGGCGATTTCTCTTCTGGCACGGCTGAATCCTCTTGTAGCACGCAATCTTCGAGTCATGCGTCGTTCTGTATGATGTAGATATCGAACAGCGCGACGAGGCTATCGACCCTGAAGTGGGGCAAGGGATTGCGATCGCGCAGTTGCAGTTGGAGGGGACGGAATAAACGGATTTGTAGACTGACGAGACAGATGCCATGGGGTTTCTCGGACCATGGTTTACGCGTTGACTATCCTGAAAGATGCAAAGTGTCGTCCTTGAGAACGAGAACGCCCGAGTTGTTGTGCGCCCTGACCTTGGCGGCGGACTCGCCACATTTGAATTAAAGTTGAAAGGTCAATGGACATCGGTGCTGCGGGGCAAACAGGATTCGTCCTGGTTTAATGAACTGGCGTGTTACGTGCTTGCACCCTGGAGCAATCGAATTCGCGATGCCACATTAGCGTGGGAAGGTCGCGAGATTGCCTTGCAAAGCGATTGGGAAGATGGAACCGCGATTCATGGGGATGTGAAAGAGGCGACGTTTAAAATTCTGGATCGCTCGCCGCAGAGTGTGCGGATGCAAACAGTTCGTGATGGCGCCAAGGGACAGAACTGGCCCTGGAAGTATGAGTGCATCGTCCGCTATCAGCTGGATGGAATGGCGCTGTCCCTGAGTGTGACGGTAAAGAACCGCGATACACGGGCGATGCCTTGTGGAATCGGGTTGCATCCGTTTTTCATGACACGGCTCGCTAAGAGCGCACAAGAGGCTGCGCTGGTGAGACTGCCGGTCGCGATGAAATATGCGTGTGAAGGTATGATGCCTGTGGGCGAGACTTCAGATGATGAACTGTGTCAGGCGCTGCGTGATGGCTGGACAGTGCATGGCGGGCTCGATGATGTATTCTCGCTGCGGACCGATGAATTTGACGCGGAGATTGTGTGGCCGGAAACGCTGCGATTGAGCCTGAAATCACGTGGCGGATGCGGGCATGCAGTGATTTACAGCGGTGAGGGTGGGGTCGAACCGGCGTTTTTCTGCCTGGAACCTGTGACCCATGTAAATGATGGAATGAATCTGGCGGTACAAGGCTGGAAGAACACGGGTGTGAGGGTGCTGCGTCCCGGAGAAAACATACGACTGGAAACTGTTTTTGAGTTCGCGACGATCTGAGGAGAATTGTGATGGCGATGTACCTGGTAAAGACTGAGCCGAGTACCTATTCGTTCGCAGATCTGCAGCGGGATAAGAAGACTACATGGACGGGCGTGACGAGCCCTGCCGCGCTAATCCAGCTTCGATTGATGAAAGTTGGCGATGAGGTGCTTGTGTATCACACGGGTGACGAGAAAGCGATTGTTGGGTTGGCGAAGGTGGTGAAGGGTGCGTACGAAGACCCGGATAATCCGGGAAAGAACGATCGCGGCGAGCCGAAATATGCGGTTGTGGATCTGGCAGCCGTGAAGGCCGTGAAGAAACAGGTAACGCTCGCCGAAATCAAAGCAGATGCGCGGTTCAAGGAGTTTGGGCTTGTGAAGCAAAGCCGGTTGAGCGTGATGGGGGCGACATCGACAGAATCCATCGCACTTAAGAAGATGCTCGGTATCTGACAGAAGATATACTTTCTCGCAGTTTTTCGCCATGTCTGCAGCGTTTTGAATGGAAAGTTCGGGAAGACTCTTCGAGAGGGCCTAAATTGAAACCTTGGATGAGAGGCCTCGTCTTTCTGATTGTCTTCGTCGTCGGTGGCACGGTCGCCACCTATCTGATGAGTCATGACATTCGTGAGTTATCGCGGATCAGAACGGGAAAGACTGCGATAGCGACCATTGATGATCTGGGTGTAATTCAACATACTGTCAAAGGCGTCTCGTATTACGAAATTGATATCAGCTACACATACACGGCTGAAGGGCAGAAGTACACCAGTAAGCGGTTTTCGGTATTCGCGGAACGCTTCCCTTCCCTGGACGCCCTCGAGGCCGCAGCAATTGAAGCACAGATTGACGCGTTCGCGACAGCTCATTATGAACCAGGCCATCCAGACCGCGCGATTCTGGATACCTCGATGCGTTTTGGCGCCATCGGTTTCGTGACGATGGCCGGAATTCTCAGCTGCGTTGGATTGCAGATTTTCTACATGCACATTAAACGAAATCGAAAATGGCTGGACGACCTTCCTGCGAACGCCACATCTCATTTAAATGGAGCGATTGTTCTGCCCGCAACGAACTCGATCCGAACGAATATGTTAATCGGCGCGACGGTTATCTCTCTTATGTTGCTCATTGCCCCCGCCTTTTATAGTTTTCAGATACCGGTTGCAGAGGAGTGGGTCTGGTGGATTGCGTTTTCGCCCATCATTATCTGGGTCGCGACTTTCGCGGTTGCCTTAGCGTTCACACGCAGCGACGCCGGCGCGATTGTGCTTGACGATGATGAGCTTCAATTCAAAATCCGCCAGAACGCGCGATTCTCAAAGAGTGCAAAGCATGTATTAAACTATAATGAGATTCTTGAGGTTGACGCCGGCAGTCACAACGAACACGGGAGGTTCAGCGGCGAGTTTGTGCCAGTGATTCGATATCTTGATAAGCAGGGAATCGAATCGACTCTTCGCCTTGCGGGTTTTCGATCGAATCGGGGAGATTGCGAAGGCCTCTGTGCCTGGTTGCGAGACAGAATGGCAATTGAGCAGTCGGATTGACTCATACAATCTCGCCACCGCTGAGGACTCGATGGAGACGACATGCATCCGGATCTGCGTCCCAAATGGAAGAAGCGTCTATCAGCAATTGCCGTGTTTGCTCTTGCTTTTCTCGTGTTTGGCGGCGGAGTTACGAGTATTGCGTGGCAAGCACAGAAGTTGCAGGAACTTCAACGCATCAGACAGGGTGTGAAGGCGCCGGCTGAGATTCTGCAAGTCAGATTTGATCCACATCCGGGTTCAAAGGGATCGGTGAGCTTCTCAATTTATCCGCAGTTCAAGTTTACGTACCAGACCACAGCCTATTTCGGCGACAAGTTCGCGGTATTCGACCAACGCTTTTCATCCGCTCGTGATGCGGCGGCTTTAGTAGCGGTCGCGACAAGCGGTGCTGCAGGCACTGCACATTTTGAGCCGTCGCAACCTTCCCGAGCTGTGCTGGACACCACTCTGCGAATCGGTGCGATTTCATCAATGACGTTTGGCGGGCTTTTTGGAGCGTTTGGGCTCTTTCTGCCGTATTTCTGCCATAGCCGTGACGACGTCCACGGAGATTCGTTGCCGATGAATACGAAACTGACTCAGACAGGCGCGGTGGTATTGCCGCCGCAGAACAAGGTGAGGATCGCCAGTGCCTGGATTGCGTTTCTGATTGCTGGAATCGGGTGTGTCGCAGTGCAAGTTGGCAGGTCCACGATGGCAATAGAGCCCTATATGGCATGGCTGATCGCGGGCGCGCCGCTTGCATTCATACTGAGCGTTTTCGGAATCACTGTGC
Source organism: uncultured Phycisphaeraceae bacterium (assembly GCA_964484185.1). Taxonomy (GTDB): domain Bacteria; phylum Planctomycetota; class Phycisphaerae; order Phycisphaerales; family UBA1924; genus F1-120-MAGs238. The sequence continues at coordinate 63,574 of CAZAEQ010000006.1, read as the reverse complement.
TTTTGACGCGTCATGATGCCGGCGCGATTGTGCTCGATGATGCCAGACTCAAGCTTCAGGTCCTGCCCACGTTTCGATTTTCGAAGGTTCCTCGAGCGAGTTTTGACTATCACGACCTGATCGATGTGCATCCGGCGAGCCAGAGGAGTGTGGGCACAACAGGTGTGCTTGAGGAGGCGATGTACTTTCCAGTGCTGACGATGGATAGTGTTATGCAGCAAGAGCACACGCATCGAGTCAAGTCAATAACGCTCAATCGGGCACGCTGCGAGAGACTGTGTTCCTGGTTGCGGCAGCGGCTGCAGATTGAAAAGGCCGATTTTGACGCCACAACTGAGCGATAACACGGACCGTTTTGACGTCACCGAATCTTGATTGCTTTCACATCGATCGTTGACGCTGGCGGCCTGGGGTTCATGTCTTCCATCGTCTCGCGGATGATCTCTGAGACCGCCCAGTCACGGTACCACTTCTTGTCGGCGGGAATGATGTACCACGGGGCATTTTTGACTGAGCACTTTGAGAGTACCGCCTCGTATGCATCCTGATAATCGCGCCAGAGTTTGCGCTCTTCGAGGTCGCCAAGCGAGAATTTCCATGTCTTTTTTGAATCATCAAGGCGTGCCTGCAAGCGCTCTTTCTGTTCTTCTTTGGAGATGTGAAGATAGAACTTCAAGATGGTGACGTTGCCATTTTCCACCAGCATGCGCTCGAAGCGATTGATGACTTCGTAGCGTTCTTCGCAGGTATTTTTTGAGATCATCTTGTGAACGCGGGTGATCAGAACGTCTTCATAATGAGAGCGGTTGAAAACACCAACATCGCCCTTGGCGGGAATTGCTTTGTGAATCCGCCAGAGAAAATCGTGATCGAGTTCTTCTGCGCTTGGCTGTTTGAATGACGTCACTGTGCAACCCTGAGGATTAAAACCCGTGATCACATGGCGAATGCAGCCATCCTTGCCGCTGGTGTCCATGCCTTGCAGCACGATCAGGAGCGATCGCTGGTTTTCAGCGTAGAGATTGGTCTGCAGGTCAAGGAGCTTGGCTTTGTTTGCCTCAAGCTGTGCCTCGGACTGCTCGCGTTCGAGACTGCTTTCTCCCTTGCGACCTGGAGTTGCAGAAGGGTCGATCTTTGAGAGATCGACCTTGGTCCGAGGGCGAACGCTGAGTGTCTTTCGAAGTGACATCAAGGGAGGATATCACGCGAATGCCTGCGCGTTACTTCACAATCTTGCGAGAGTTGATGATGTCTGTCAATTCATCCGCCTGATGATCGGCGTGGTAGCTTGAGCGGACCAAGGGGCCGGATTCGACTACTTTCATGCCGCGGGAGAGGCCTTCTTTTTTGAACATCGCAAAAGTGTCGGGATGCACAAAGCGATCGAGTGGCAGGTGATTGCGTGTTGGCTGAAGATACTGGCCGATCGTCAGAATGTCGGCCGAGCCATTTTCAGTCTTCGTATTTTCCAACAGGTCATCTATGAGATCGAGCACTTCATCATCGCGTTCGCCGATCCCGACCATGATGCCGGTCTTGGCGACGCCCCCCTGCTCCTTCACGCGGCGGAGGAGTTCCAGCGAACGGTCAAACTTTGCACTTGGGCGAACCGCGGGATACATGCGACGGACGGTTTCAAGATTGTGATTGATGATGTGCGGCTGAGCATCGATCACCATCTGCAGCGCGGGCCAGTTGCCTTCAAAATCCGGTATCAGGACTTCAATGCTCATGTTTGGGCAGGACTCGCGAGTGCGCATGATCGTCTCAGCCCAGATGCCAGCTCCGCCATCGGCAAGTTCATCGCGATTGACGCTGGTAATGACTACGTGTTTGAGGCCCATGAGAGCCAAAGAATCAGCCACGCGGCGAGGTTCATCGCGATCAAGTGTCACAGGGCGGCCAGTTTTGACGTTGCAAAATCCACATGACCGGGTGCAGGTGTCACCCAGAATCATGATGGTGGCCACGCCGCGGGCCCAGCATTCACCCATGTTCGGGCAACTGGCCTCTTGGCAGACCGTGACGAGCTTGTGCTCATCCATGATGCCTTTGAGGCGGTTGTAGCCTTCGCCTCCGGGCACCTTTGCACGGAGCCAGTCAGGCTTGCGTTTGATAGCGAGGGATTGCTGGCCCTGGGAGTTATTGAGGACTTGGCTCGAGAGGCTGAGGAGAGGCAAATCCATGGTTTTCATGGGATCGCCGCCCAGAGGGCGCGGATGTCGCGCGGGGGTTGGTGTGGAATGCGGATTTATTGAGGACTCGAGCATTATGAAAGGGTAGGAAGCTTGCCTTGCGCTGAATGTGCGCCCAAGCTATAGCATTGCCCAGATTGACGTCCGGTATCTGAAGCAAAATCACCCCTTGGAGTCAACCAAGGTCCCGTGCGATGCCGATCGGTAGAGTCCGGGAACGCCGGAATTGTTGATGTACGTACGTCCCCCAAAAATAGGGTGGCGAACCGAACATTTGGCGGTTGCGGATCGTTCTCTCGGATTCACTGGCGCACCCACATTGGGTGCGGCAGCGAAAACGAACCCACCAACGTCATGATCTACATGACAGAGGAGCCTTGCGTGCTTCAGCCAAGCATGGAAACTTGTAATCAACCCCGAAATGGGACTGAAAGACGTCGCCGCGCACTGGCCACAAGCGCAGGAATTGCGCTTGCAATAGGACTGGGCGGGTGCAACGCGGATTCATTTTTGGATCCGTCCGTGATGGGTCGCTGGGAAAAGACGCCAACAAGCGTGCCGGTGCTGGAGCGTATTGCGAGCATCGAGGATGAGGGTTCAGAATTCGTTGAACATTCGGAAGTAGTCCCTGAGGATCTCGTTCCCGCGCCCCTGCTGTACCGGGTCGGACCTGGCGATGTGTTGCAGATTGAGTTGTACGACTTGATCATGCGCAACGAGAAGCAGGATTATCAGCGGACGGTTGACCCGCGCGGATCGATTGACTTGCCACAGCTTGGGCAGATTTACGTCAATGGCCGCACAGTTGAGCAAATCAAAGATTCGATCAGCGAAGCGATGAAGAAATTCGTCAGCGAGCCGCTGAATTCAGTCTCATTGGTGCAGCAGCGTCAGCAGTTGTATCACCTGCTGGGATCTGTGGAAAAGCCGGGAACGTATTTTATTCCTTCTCCGGATTTCCGCCTGCTGGAAGCTCTGACTTCGGGCGGCCGATTCAGCGAAGCAATCGAAGATGTGTATGTTATTCGTCAGATTCCGCTGTCTGAAGCGCTTGGAAAGCCCAGCGGCCAGGCCCCGGTAAGAACCGAAGAAAACAAGAAGGCGCCAGTCGACATCATTGATGATCTGACTGCGCCAACCCCGACAATTCCGGTTCCCGAATCCCCGACTCCAACGACACCAAAAACTCCCGATGGCGCGAGTTTCGAGCTGGTGGATCCGGTCGCTTCGGGCACACGCGAACCAGTCATTGAACTGGTTGATGGCGGCAAACAGCCAGCAACAGGTGGCGAAAAACTGCCCGGTGCGGTCCCTCCGGAAGGCGGCGACACATCATGGGTATTTATTGATGGCAAGTGGGTCCAGGTCGTAGGGAAGGCCGAAACTGCCCAGGAAGCCAAGGCGAAGTTTGATGAACTCTTGACGCAGCGCGTGATTCGCGTGCCGCTGAAGCGCCTGCTCGCGGGCGAAATGCAATATAACATCGTCCTGCGTCCCGGTGACACAATTCGCGTTCCAAGCCAGCCCGAAGGGCTTGTATACATGGCCGGCCAAGTGCTTCGCCAAGGACCGATTCAGCTTCCAGGTTCGGGTCGTTTGACGATCCTGCGTGCTATCGACTCGGCAGGTGGACTGGGCCAGTTGGCGATGCCCGATCGAGTTGATCTGACTCGTGTCGTTGGGCGTGGCCGCCAGGCGACGATTCGCCTTGATCTCAGGGCGATCAGTGAGCAAACACAACCCGACTTGTATCTCAAGCCGGACGACCGGATAAACGTCGGAACAAATTTCTGGGCTTTGCCGCTAGCGACAATTCGCAACGGATTCCGTGCTTCGTACGGATTCGGCTTCATTCTTGACCGCAACTTCGGCAATGACGTCTTTGGTGCTCCGCCAACCAATCGGTTTGGCCAGTAACCAGCGATAGTCGCGTGAATTACTACACACTCCACGATTGGCATGATCGTCGGGACCGTCAGGATCGTCAAGGGCCGCGAGGAAATGGAAGAGAGGCGGGCGAACCGGGAAGGATCAGGTTCGTAGTAGTCCGATCTAAATGGGGTGAACCCGCATTGGGGTTTCTCCGTCGCTTTCCAAGGGTACTTGAAGGGTCGCATGCGTGAGCCAGAGTTCGGTAACAACAAACAAGACTCCCTCTGCGGCCAAATCTGTCGCAAGTTCTTTGCCGTACATGGATAACGCGGCCTGGGGATTTCTGGGCCTGTTGGTCCTCGCGTTCTTTGGACTTTTCTATCGCTGGTTCTGGATTCAAGGTCAGCTTTCCGCGGCAGCTCCTGCGGACTGGGGACATGTTTTTGTTGTGCCGCTGATCTCGGGATTTGTAGTGTGGCGGCACCGGGCGGATATTGCACGAGCGCGGGTGATGACATTCTGGCCAGCCTTCGCTCCCCTGCTGCTTGCGATCATGGCGTATTTCTTCTGCGTTGTGGGGATTAAGAACCACATGCTGCAGGGGTTGACGATCATTCTGGCGGTGTTCAGCGCAACGCTGTTGATTCTGGGTCCTGCGCTGATGCGTTACTTCTTTCTGCCGATTGCGTTTCTGGTGTTTGGAATCACCGTCGCAGAAATGATCATGCAGCGAATCACATTTCCATTGCAGCTTTCAGCATCTTCCGGGGCACATGCGTTGCTTTCGGTCATTGGCGTCATGTTCGATTTCGATGTGACAAAGAGCGGCAACACGCTTGAGATTTTCAAGGGAGCCAGGAGCTTTCCGCTGAATGTGGCCGAAGCGTGTTCGGGCATGCGCATGGTCATTGCGTTCCTGGCCCTGGCTGGCTGCGTTGCACTTTTGCAGACAAAGGTCTGGTGGCAGCGTGTGGCGTTGCTTCTGCTCGGCCCGGTTGTTGCGATTTTCATGAACATCATCCGCGTCACGATTCTGGGCGTGTTAACGCTCATGAATCCCAAGCTGATTCAAGGTGAAGCCCACATCCTGATCGGGACGCTCCTGCTTATTCCCGCGCTGTTCCTCTTCCTTGGTGGTCAATGGATCTTTGGGCGGCTCTTCACCGTTGAAGACGACACAAAGCAGAAAGCTGAGAAAGCATAATGCCGCTACGAGTTTCAAAAAGCGCGTATGTGACTTCGCTGGTGGTATTGGCGGTTTCTGCCATTGCGCTTGGAGCTGGGATCAAAGCAGCAGGCGTGTATCTACAGAAGCTTCCGATTTATCCAGCTGGCGATCGCAAGACTGACAAGATACCTGGCGAAACACCATCATGGAAGAGCGAAGGCCCTGACCATCGAGAGCCAGCAGAAGTCGAAGAGGTTCTGGGTACAAAGAACTATGTAACCAGAAACTACTTTAAGAAGGTTGATCCCAAAGATCCTTCGAAGGGGCTCGATCACTCAACACACCTTGCGGTGCACATCGCGTACTACACCGGTCAGATTGATACTGTGCCGCACGTTCCGGATCGCTGCATGGTGGGCGCGGGTATGGATCAGGTGAGCGCGGGGATCATGGTGCCGCTCAATCTGTCGAGGCAGGGCTGGATAGAAGATACGACGGTTCCGGCGGCACTCAAAGGGAAGATATTCACCGCACGCACGATTGAACTTGGGAATCGCATTCGCCTGCCGCTGGGGCTGGAGAATGTGAAACTTCGAGTCAGTGAGTTTACTGACGGCAAAGGTATTCACCACTTCGCGGGATTCTTCTTTATTGCCAATGGAACGGTGGTATCAACACCAGAGGAAGTCCGAGCGCTGTCGTTCGACCTCATGGCGGACTATGCGTACTACTGCAAGGTGCAGTTCAACTCTGCTCAGGTGAAGTCGCCAGAGCAACTTGGAGAACTGGCATCGAGCTTCCTGAGTGAAATGATGCCGGAGATTACCCGCTGCGTTCCCGACTGGGTGGAGGTGCAGAAGGGTGAATATCCGGCGGACAATCCGCACAAGAAGAAAGCCCCGCTTCCCTGAACGATCAATGCAAACGACATCCGGGAAAGCTGTTTCCCGTTTGGAATTGGAGATACGAGATGGCCGCGAAAGTAAATACAAAGTTTGTTGCAATTCTCTCACTCACTCTTTTCACAGGTGTTGCATCTGTGGGTGGCGTGCTCTGGTGGGTGCTGAAGAATGATGCCACTCGACTTATTCGCAAGGGCGATGAAGCGGTTGCGGCCGGGGACCTGAAGGTGGCGGAACGGTTGTACGCCAAGGCTGTGAACAAGCGTCAGACCGATGGGCCGCTGCTGAAGAAATGGGGCGACACGCTTCAGCTCATTACGCCTGATACACAGACAGAATATAATCAGCGCTACGGCGAGTACGTGAACATGCTGCGTTCGTACGCGGTGCTGCAGCAGACCGATGTTGGGGCACACCGGACGTACCTGGACGTCGTGTATAAAGAAGTTGTGTTTTCAGGCTACAACCGTGAGTCCTATGAGCGATTGGCCGAAACCACCGATCGTGCCTTGAGCTACTTTGGCAAGGGCACTCCAGCAACCAACGGTGATCCGGAAACACTGCGGAGATTCCGCGGCATTGCCCGCGCGACCATTCTCGCCCAGACTTCTGACCAGGTTGAACCCGCCGCGGCAGATAGTGCATTGGCCGATTTGCTCGCCGCGATTAAAGCAGATCCGACGGATGAACAGTCTGTGAACTCTATTGTGGTGGTCCAGAGCGCTCGCTCAAACACCGCACGAAAGAGCTCTCTGGATATTGAGGCATCGGCCGCGATCGATAAGGCGCGCGAAGCTATTACCAGCTTTCTTGCCAATCGACCCGATTCGCCTTCAGTTCTGCTTTCAGCGCTTGAACTTGATATAGATGAAGCAACTCGAGCGGCAATTCTGGGCAAGACCGGATCTGCGGTCATGAGTGCGGCCAAAGAAAAACGAAACGCCTTCATTCCTCGACTTGATCCGATTGCGGAAGCAATGAAAAAGCTCGGGCCGACTGGCGTTGAACCCGGAACACTTGCTCGATTCATGGTGGCCGAGACACTTATTGACCCCGCCAGCAAGCGTGCGAGAACGCAGGGCGTGCTGAATGATTTCATCACTCGCCAGCCTGACAACTTCTTTGCGATGCAGCTGCAAGCTGACATGCTGGCAGAGAAGGGTGATACCGATGGGGCGATTGCTCTGCTACAGAAAATTGTCGATTTGCCGAAGCGCAAGCTCGGTGTTGAAGGGTTGCTGCTGCAAGGATTGCAGCCCGCGGTAATTGGCAAGCAGGCCCGCTTCTCGATGCTCGCATGGGAAAAGGCAAAGCCGGAAGATCGTCCAGCAGCATTGGCGAAAGCAAAGGACTTTGCGGCGAAATTTAAGGTAGTTGCAGGCGACACTCCTCCAACCATGCTGCTGGAAGCCCAGATCAAGTTTGGCGAAGGAGATCTTGCAGGATCACAGAAACTGCTGCAGCAATACAACACCACGACCAGAGATGAAGATCCTGATGGTCTCTGGCTGCTTGCACAGGTCATGATTCGCAATAACTCGAGCGGCTCCACCGAGAAGTTGATCGAGAAAGTCATTCGCCTTCAACCTGGAAACATCTCCGCGCACCTTGAACTTGCGCGTGTGAAAATTCGTCTGCAGAAGTTTGATGAGGCACTCGATCTCGCCGATCGCGTGCTCCAGATGGACCCTGACAATCTGGTGGCATTGCAGGTAAAGCAAGGCGTGATTGCATCGCGCGGAGACGATGTCGTAATTGAGAACGATCCTGTGCGTCAAGTAATTGCAAATGCACAGAAGCTTGTCCTCACCGAAAAGAGCGCGCAGGCAATTGATCTCCTTCGCAAGGCACTTGTCGCAAACAACTACGATGCACGTCTGGCCCAGTTCCTTGCCCAGCAGCTCAACGGCGCAAATGACAAAACTGGCGCTCTCGCGGTGATTGATGAAACCATCGCAAAGAACCCCGATGCGGCCAAATTACTGGGTCCCGCGAGAATCGTGCTGATGAATCCTGACCCGATGACCGCTGAACTTGCTCTGATCGACTCGATGAATCTCAGGCCGCTCGAAAGGTGCTTGATGCGGGCGACAACGTACCGGAAGTACGGGAAGAAAGCTGAATCTGATCTGGAGCTTGCAGAAGCAACCAAGCTCGATCCGGAAGACTCCCGACTGATTGAACTCCTGTTCCTGCAGGCGATCGAAAAGAAGGATTCCACTGCATGTGCGGCGATCGTCGACAAGGCAGAAAAGCGCGATCTCGACCGAGTCGGCGGTCGCACCTTCCGCGCCCGGTTCTTGTTTTCGCAAGGCCAGTACGCTGAGGCGATTTCAATCATGCAGAACGCCGCGCGCGAGTTCGCGCTGACTCCGGACACCTGGCGCGTGCTGGCCCGCATGCAGGTCGAAGCGGGTCGTGGCAGCGATGCGCTGGATTCATACGGAAAAGCTCTGGAAATGCGCCCGGATGACATCACCCTGATCATCGAACAAGTTGCATTGCTGCAATCCATGAACCGCATGGAAGATGCACTCCAGTTTGCTCGCGCCAACGCGAAGTACGGAATGGGAAATCCCGTCTTCAATGATCTCGTGCTTGAACTTGAAGGCCAGATCGGCGACAAGGCCAAAGCGCTCGAAATGCGCGAGAGGAAATTCAAAGACAACCCCAAGGACTTCAGAAATCGCCTGGCAATTGCCTGGCTGAATCTCGATCTTCAGAAGTTTGAAAAAGCCCGCATGTTGATAGATGAACTTCGCAAGGAATCCCCGAGCAGCCTTGAAGCGCTTGTGCTCGATGCCCGCTATTCATCTGACCGCGGTGACTTCAACGCAGCGCGAAATCTGTTTACCTCATACATGGCAGGAATTCCGCGTGACAAACTCACGACTGAACCATACATCTCGTTTGCAAGATTGATGTTCCAGTATCAGCAGAATGAAGCCGGGATCACGACGCTCGAGCAATCGCGCCGCTATCAGAATCCAGCAACCATGGAAGCAGATCGTCTGATCTCGGAACATTGCACACGACTGCGCAGGCCTTCGCTTGCAGAGGCCTCTTTCCGTCGAATCATCGCCGCTAAAGCCGATACAGCTGACCAGACCTACACCCGTCGATTGATCGAGAATCTCAACGCTCAGAAGAAGTTCGCGGAAGCTCAGCAGTTCCTCGCAACATTGAATACAGCCATTGACAGCGAAGTTGTCACGCTTCTCCTTGCCGCAGATACGGCACGCGGATTGAAAGATGAAAAGAAGGCCCAGGAACTGCTTGATCGCGCCAAGACTTCGTTCCCATCTGACGCCCGCGTCTGGGTAAAGAGCGCGCAAAGTAACATGCAGAGACCTGAGCTCGCATCGGATGCCGAAGCCGACCTGAACCGCGCCATCCAGCTGGAACCAAGAAACCCTCAGTTGTACGAAATTCGCGGCGGATACTACCTTTCGAATGGAAAATCCAACGAGGGAATTGCCGACCTGCAACGTGCCGTAAGCCTGAACCCGAGCCTTGCCGCACTGCGACTCACGCTCATGCGTGAACTGGTCTATCGCGATCGCGCCGCAGAAGCGCTCTCGCTTGGCGAAGAAGCTCTTAAGGCCCGCGGCAACGATGTGCAACTCGCCCTCGATATGGCGGATGTCTTCTTCGAATCTCGCCAGCACACCTTTGCGGCTCGATTCTACAGAGCGGCCTGGGATCTCAATAAGACCCCCGCCCTGACTCAGCGGTATCTGGATTCGCTGCTGAGTTCCGAGCCGCCCAATCTCACTGAAGCTGAAAAAGTTTTCAAAGAAACTGGCCCGGACGTTGAACGGTCACTGGACCTTCGACTCGCGCGTGCTCGCCTGCAATGGCGGCGCGGCCGGATTGATGAAGCTCGCCGCGACCTCAAGGGTTCGCTCGATCTCATCCCGGTTGAACAACTCGCCGGAATGATGAAGTGGTACAACGAAACCACTCGTATCTTCGCACGCCCGGCCGATCGCACCCGCGAGCTTGATCAGTTCGAACGCGAAGCTGGTAATCCGCAGTCCAAGGCCTGGTTCACGCTGTTCCGCGGCATGTCGATGGCCGAAGACTCCGTCACACGCAGTCAGGCCGCTGTCGTGCTCAAGCAGGTTGTGAGCAATGTCACACTCCCGCAGCAGAAGCTCCTGGCATATCAGCAGTTGGCAATTGCCCATTACACCGCAAGTCAGTATGCAGAAGCCGCCGACGTCATGACCAGAGGCATCGCGGAGTTCCCGGAAGACTGGGAATTGAACAACAACCTCGGGTACACACTGGCGTTCCATCTCAACCGCGCAAAAGACGCGCTTCCGATCGCGGAAAAATCAGCCGCCTTGCGTCCTAACAACCTGGATTCTCTGGACACACTTGGAACCGTCCACCTGATGCTTGGGGACTTGGAAAAAGCCGAGTCGTTCCTGCGGCAGGCTGTGCAATCAAGTGGAAGTTCGAGCGGGCAGACATCGGCTCTGATTCACTTGTGCAAGACCATGATTGCCAAGAAGGACTTTGCAACGGCCCGCAAGATGTATGAAGACCTGGAGAAGTACTCAAAGTCGATAACCTTTGAGATGCCACCCGAACAAAAGAAGGAACTGGAAACGATCCGCACCGAGCTTGACTCACCCCAGAGCCGATAAACGCCGAAATTGAAAGTACGAATCCGTAATGCCCGCACGCCGGGGTATTGCAAATAGTAAAGCCTTGATCGCAGGATAATGAACATGAGCACCATACCTCCCCCAAGCAACCTCAGTCCTATGCAGCCCCGCCCTCAAATGGGTGGGCAGCCCGGTGGCGCTGCGGTAGCAACTATTGACCCACTGAAGCTTCTGCTGAAGTACAAATGGGTGCTCGGCGGCGCAACGCTTCTGGGCGTTGCAATCGGCGTCGGCATGCACCTTGTGCTCCTGAGAGTGGCCCCGGTCTATAAACCAAAGGTGATCTTTGAATGCACCATGGCGCCGGCGACGTTGACCACATCAGTCGCGAGTCAGGTCGTTCCCAAAGATGACTACGAACGATTCCTTCAGTCAGAAGTTTCGCGTATGAAGAGCGAAACGGTGTTGCGCAAAGTCGTTGAAGATCCGCGCATTCTCACCGAGGCAAAAGACTGGGCCTCACGATTCGAAGAGGAACCAGGTAAAATCAATTTCCGTAAGGCCTACAAGGAACTCAACGACAACACAACCGTTCGTATGATTCCTGAAACGCGATTCATTACGTTGGAAGTTGCGTACAAGATCCCACGCGATGCGACCGCGCTGGTTCGCTTCATTAAAGAAACCTACCAGACCGAGCAGCAGCGCGTCAGCCGTTCAGCTACAACCAAACAGGTCGAAGTTCTGAACAAGCAGATTTCAGATCTGGACACCGAAACGGGCCAGCTTACGCGCCAGCGCGAATCGCTCATCTCTGGTTCAGCCGTCGATTCGCTCGACGACAGAGCCAGCAGCCTTCGCGAAACACTCAGCCTGGTTGCGCACGAACTGGTTGATATCGAGAACAAGTTCAAGGGCGTAAGCGAATTGCTCGCAGTCTATGAGGAACAGCTCAAGAGTCCCGCTGGCGTCACCTACACCGACAGCGTTCGCGCTGGTGTAGAAAACGACCCTGAATTGCAGGAACTCAAGCGCAATATGTCCAGTCTTGAATCAGCGCTCGAGTCGCTCAAAGTTCGCGGCGTCTCTGAAGAGCACCGCGAGTGGAAAGCTACGTTCGCCGCTCTTGAGGGCTACAGAGGACAGGAGAAGTCAACCCGCGAGCGTCTGCTCCGGAACAAGTTCGATTCAGAAGTTGACAACATTCGTACAACGACCCGCCAGTTCCAGGCTCAGCGCGATGAACTCAACCGCCGCAGAGATGAACTTCGCACCCAGCTTGTCGATCTTGCCCGCGTCCAGGGGCAGCTTCGCGATATTGACCTGCGAGTTATTGGCGCGCAGACCAGCCGTCGCGCCTTGACCGAGCAGGTCAAGAGTGCGCAGGCGATCGCAGATCTTGACTTTACCAACCGCGTGACCGTGGCACAGGTTGAACGCATTCCTGAAGAAGTCGCATTCCCCGCAATCAAAGTCATGGTTCCCTTGGGAGTCATTTTGACGCTTGGTCTGGTTGGCGCCGTCATCGTTGCTTCTGAGATCCTCGATCAGCGCGTCAAGGGTCCGGCCGACATCGCCCTTATTCCCCGCACACGTGTCCTCGGTTTTATTCCCGATGCCATCGAAGATCCTGCCGGCAGCGGCGCGGTCGAAACTGTCATGCGCGATCGACCCAAGGGCGTCCTCGCCGAGAGTTTCCGCAATATTCGCGGCACACTTTCCAAACGTCTCAATCAAACCGGCCATCGAACCGTCCTGGTCGTCTCCGGTATGCCGGGGTCAGGCTCAACCAGCGTTGTATCTAACCTTGCACTCGCCGCCGGTTCCGCCGGTCAGCGCGTGCTGGTGATTGATGCCAACATGCGTCGCCCCGGATTGCACCGCGTCTTTGGTCTGGCTAATCAGCCGGGCCTGGTCGATGTGCTCACTGGCTCGGCTCGATTTGATCAGGCGATTCAGCGCACGACCGATGGCCGCGTTTCGGTTCTCTCGGTCGGATCCAAAGACAAGCGCACGCTGGAAATGCTCTCAACCAATGGCATGACAGATCTGCTTGCGGAAGCTCGCAGCAAGTTTGATCTTGTCCTGGTTGATTGTGCTCCGGCAATCGTCTCAGGTGACTGCCTCACACTTGCCGCCAAGTGCGATGCCGCCATCCTGGTCGTCAAGGCCATGAGCGAGAAACGCGGCCTCATCGCCCGTCTCCGTAACGACCTGAGCGACACCCGCGCTGAGTTCCTTGGCGTTGTTGTCAACGGCGTCAAGTCCAATGCAGGCGGTTACCTCAAGAGCAATATCAAGGCCAGCGCTGACTACCAGACCGCAGCGTGAGCCCTCTAGCCCCGCCTATGTTCGCATAGACTGGATAGCATCAAAAACATCGGCGGCCGGAGAAATCCGGCCGCTGGCATTTCAACCGTGAAGGATTCACTCACCCAACCCCGCGCAGGTTCTGCACCCGGCCCAGTCCTGGTCTCTGGTGGCGCAGGCTTTATTGGCTCACATCTTGTCGATGGCTTGCTGGCGCTTGGACACCATGTCACGGTTGTAGATAATCTCTCAACAGGTCGGCGCATCAATCTTTCGGCGGCAAAGGCATTGCACGGCGATCGACTTCGATTTATTGAGGCCGAACTTTCCAAGGCGCTGGACTCCTTTGGTCCGGGCGAGCAGTTCGCGGCCTTCTATCACCTCGCCGCGGCGGTCGGTGTCAAGCGTGTCATGGATGATCCCATTTCCGCGATTGATACCAACGTCCACGAAACATCCGCGGCTTTGCGATTCTCGCACGCTCGCAACATTCCCACGCTTATCGCCTCAAGCTCCGAGGTCTACGGCAAGCCCTCCAACGAACTGTTCAAAGAAGATGATGATGTCATCTACGGCGCAACCACTATGACGCGCTGGTCCTATGCATGCTCCAAAGCGATCGATGAGTTTCTGGCCCTTGCCTATCACCGCCAGCACAACCTCCCCACTTTCGTGGTCCGGTTCTTTAACACTGTTGGTCCACGTCAAGTCGGCGAGTTTGGAATGGTTATTCCCCGATTTGTCGCAAGTGCCCTCAAAGGTGAAGACCTCATCGTGCATGGTGATGGGCAACAGTCGCGCTGCTTTGGCGATGTACGTGACATCGCCGGGGCGCTTCCGCGAATTGTCGCATCGCATGTAACGGTGGGCAAAGTGTTCAATCTTGGAACAGACAAGTCAATCACCATCCGCGAACTGGCCGATCTTGTTATTGCGGTAACCGGGTCTTCATCAAAAGTCCGATCTATTCCATACACTGAGGCCTTCACCTCCCCGGGTTTTGAAGACCTCAAAAAACGGAGACCTGATCTTTCGCGCATTAAAGCCGCTATTGGTTTTGAACCAAAGTTCACGCTTGCGCAGACGATTGCTGATGTCGCCGCGTGGATGACCGGTGAAAAGACCAGTGAGAATGGAAAGACTTTGGCACGATGATCGAAGAACTGCAACAACTCCCCAAGCTTGACCCCGCAGCGCTGACGCCGCCGGTGGAGCACTTTTCCCGCATCGAGATTTTTCACGGCTACATCGGCGTCCTCATCGCCAGCTTTATCGTGACACTGCTTGTTACTCCACTCATCCGCCGCCTCGCGGTCGCTCACAACGTCATCGATCACCCCGATGAAGTTCGCAAACAGCACAAACAACCAATCGCCTATCTCGGCGGCATCGCCGTCTTCCTGGGCATCATCAGCGGCATCCTCTACAGCTACCTCGCCCGCGCATTTCCGCAGCTCATTTCCTGGCACACAGTCAAGTCTGAGAACCTCATAGATGGCGACCACGCGTATGTGCCGCTTTCGATTCTCTTTGGTCTCACAGTCATCACGCTCGTTGGCGTTCTCGATGACATCAAGGGAATGATGCCGCGTGTCAAGATCGGTGGCCAGTTGATGGCCGCCGCGGCACTTGCGTATGAAGATGTTGGTGTGCGTGTCGCAGCTGGTATTCTTGGTCCAATTGGTGACCTTTTCGGCAACCCCGCACTTTCTTTCAGCATTCCGATTCCGGGTGGCCACTCCATCACCATCGACATGATCTACTGGTCGGGCACCGCGATCATCGCGATGTTTGTCCTGGGTGCGTGCAACGCATCGAATCTCATCGACGGCCTCGATGGACTTTTGACCGGAACCACCGCAATCTGCGGCATAGGTCTGCTGGTCGTTGCCCTTGGGCTCGCCGCGGCGGATACGGGTTTCCGTGATGCACAGCGAATCGTGCTGTGCATGGCGCTGGTTGGGGCGTGCCTTGGTTTCCTGCCGCATAACTTCAATCCGGCCAATATTTTCCTGGGTGATGCTGGGTCGTTGCAACTTGGTTTCTTGACCATCGTCATCGTCTTGATGCTTGGCAATGAAGGCCAGACGCAGCTTGTCCTTGCAGGCCTGATCATGTTTGCAATCCCGATCATCGATACCACGCTTGCGATTGTGCGGCGAAAGCTCGCGGGCAAGAGCATGTCAGAGGCGGACAGTGACCACTTGCATCACATGCTCAAGCGGGCGCTTGGTGTGAAGGGCGCGGTACTTGCCCTGTACGGAATCGGCGGCGTGTTTGCGTTGTTTGGTGTGTTGCTGTCGGTCAGCCGCGCGAGACTGGTGTATCTCCTGGCGTTGATTGTCGCTTCGTACATTATTGTGACGGCGATTAAGTTGGCGCGGCGGAAGCAGATTGAAGCTGAGATGGCGGCGAAGTAGCACCGGCTTACCAGCCGGTGGATTTGGTTTTCGTCAACGAACCTACGTCCCAAGATCAATCGTCGCCGTGGCGGAGGCGAATTCCCGGTGGATGTAAAGAAATCGTCCATATGCTTGCTTCATGAAATCGCTCGCTCGCAGGTCATTGAAATGGATCACCGGGCTGCTGGCCTTGGCGATACTCATTACTTGGGGAGCAAACATCAGAACCTACAACGCTGGCATGCAAGAAGTCCGGCGAGCATTCACACGCGGCGACTATTCGGGATTGGCTCTCCGAAAAAGCATCTCCTGGGACTACCCGGATGTTTCCACACCAGATCAAACCGGATTTCACCTGGAACGCGGCATACTCGCCATCGAACATGATGAACCGTTGGAGCTTTTGATAGGAGGCGTAGACAGTTTTGCTTTCCCAATTCGCTATAGACACTCGACGTACTGGTCGCTCCACCTCGCATACGACTTCAAGAACTGGAAGTTCAAGGCCTTCATCATGCCACTCTGGATACCCGCAGCGCTGCTGAGCATTGCGTGCGGAGTATTGACATGGCGCGATGGTCGTCCCTGGCGTCGCTCACGAAATGGGTTCTGCCCAAAATGCAACTACGACCGCGCGGGGCTCGCGCCCGCCGCCTCTTGCCCCGAGTGCGGAACTTAAAGAAAATCGGCGCAACATCCAACCTGCACTAGAGATTGTGTAGACATGCCGCAGAGTAACCAAACCTGCAGCCACGCGCTCGTCGCGCTTGATGCTGGTCACCTAGACATGTCAGGGTACTTCCGCGGACTTCATCAAATCCGCCAGCAGTCGCCTAAAGGCGGCTTCAAATGAATCATGATCCTTCCAATTGGAGAAGTCGGGAATGTGATACTCCCTGATCTCAACCGCCATGTCTTTGCCAATCTCCGAATCAAACGCCGTCCAGTCACGTATGGTCTCGAACGGCACGAGCCTGATCGGAAACAGTACCTGGCGCTTCTCCAGCACCTCCCGCCGCCGAGCGCGTCGGATTTCAGTCTTTACCCACTCGCTCTCCATGCTTGCTTCGGACAAAACGAGCAGCAGTTTGTCGTGGATGCGAATCGCTTCATCGATCTGCTCATAGCTCTTTTGGCCGCCCTTCATGTCCTCTGGAGCAAACCAGACCTGCAAACCCTCCTGTTTCAACCTTCCGTGCAACCGATTTGAAAATTCGTGATCTTTGCTGCTGTGAGAAATGAAACACGAATAGAACTGAATCGGCAGCATTGCTCCGATGATCGATGGCAGGTACCGGATCAGTTCATCGGGCAATCCAGTTCCGCGGAGAAACTCCTCCGGAAGTTCGCGCCAAGATTCGGCAATAGTGTCCCACGACAGCTGAGATCCTCGCATGTGTTGAATTGATTTCAGACCAACCGGAGCCTTCAGGGAGCATGCCGCGAAGACGGTGTCACCGATACTTGCATCCGTAAAATCGACTCCGTGAAGATTGCATCCGTGAAATCTGGCTGTATTAAGTCTGGCACCTCGCATAGATCCACCTTCAAAGACTGAAGATCTGAAAGTGGTGCCGTGAAGATGCGCCGCCTCGAAGTTTGCGTTTTTTGCTCGAGCAAAAACGAACACTGCATCTTCGAGATCCGCGCCGCCAAAATCCGCGCCGTCCAGAAGAACGTCATCAAGACGCACTCGCTCCATGTTAGATTGATTAAACTTCGCGCCTTTGAGGTGCGAGCCAGAAAGGTCATAATCTGCAAGGTTCAGGTGCGAGAAGTCGGCACGGTCTAGATAAAGTGCCAATCGAGGATGCTGCTTTCTCCACTGGTCAAGTGCCTGTCTTCCCTCATGGATCAGTTTTATGTGTGACAGGTCCGCCATCATTCACTCTATTCACATCGACCCAATGCTCGCGTTGCTGCGTTCCATCGAGACTGTTGGCAGGCTGGCTTCCAAGTTGAAGTGGATGCGCTACGCCGTGGCCGCCGCGGAACTGCCCGATCCGAGGGGCACACACAGTTGTGGCAGACGAGAGGGTTCGGAAAGGAGGTGGCGGAGGAAGTCCCTCTCCTCCGGCGGTGCCTTTTTGGCCTCTACGGTCTTTGTGTGATCTGAATTATTGGTTATAGGACTATAAATCGACGCCTTCGACCCTCACTCAACATTTTTATCCAAACATCATCCAGTTTTGTTGACAGCACCTGTTAGCCAGATTACCTTGTCCGCTATGACAAACACACACCCCACAAACCAACCGCCCGCAACCCCCAACCACCTCACCATGCTCATCGCGGCCGTCATGGATTCCATCGAATCCGTCCAGCCACCACCGCTCTCCAGCGAGCCCGGATTCGAAGAATACCTTAATAATCAGGCTCTTTTGCAGCAACTCCTCCTCGCCCAGCACCACAAGGTCGGCCTCGAGGTCAATCCCTCCGATCAAGCCGCTGTCGCAGGACTCCAAAAAGCCCTCGCCCTAGTAGAGCGGTCACGCACCCGAACCACACGCCCAACAAAGAACGATCCCCTGTCTGGCTCCAAACTCCGTGAGAGCCCATTACACGAAGAGGCCTGCGAGTTCCTCAAAGCCGAACTCCTCCCCGGTCCGCGGCGAGTTGAAGACATCTTCTCTCGCGCTCGCATCCTCGGCATCACCCCCATCACGCTCCGCCGGGCCAAAATCGCCCTCAACATCGCCTCCAACCTCCACGTCATGCCCGACAGAGAACGCTACTGGTCCTGGTCCCTCCCCGAACACGCCCACTTCGCAGATCACAACCCGCCCCAGCCCCGCCCCAAGTGCACGCTCACTGATGAGGAATTCGCCACACTGAAAGCAGAAAACGATGCCTACTACGCCACCCAACCTTTAGTCTGCGACGACCTGGGCCGCCCGGCGCGTTCCTTCCTAAGCGCTCAATCCGCTTCTTCTTCCTCCCTCGGCACTCAAAACTCAGCACTCAGTACTTCTTCGCCAGTCACTACTTCTGCCGAACCCGCGTTTTTAGCCCAAAATCAAAAGATGATCAGGTGATCATCACTTTTTATGATCACCTTTGAGATGAAATGATCAGCTTTCGTTTCTGACGCAATATCAAGGCTTTCCAAACTTCCGAACTCTTAACTCTCAAATCTCAAATCTCAAATCCTCTTCGCTATCACTTGTCCCAAACCCTGTCCATCCTGTCCATCCATGTTAATTCTCTTCCCGCTTCTTCCCTCCGAATCGTGACCATCGTGTCTATCTGATGTCAAAACTCTTCCTGCTCCACTTCTGAACTCTCAAATCTCAAATTTCAAATATTAGATTCCGCCTTGCTCCCTCTGCGATGAGCCACAAACCACCCAACTCACTCACGTTCGGGGCTCGTTGAAAACCAAAAAGGAGCCGAGCACGATTTCCGCCTTCCAGGCTTCCTTCGTGCTCGTGCATGATTGGTTATTCAGTTGCGACCGGTTATTCAGCCGTGATTTAACACAGGGCCAGGTAGCTGAGGAAGGCAAGGACCGCGATCTTCTGGTGGTGGGCTGAAATGTGGATCAGAGCTTTCATGTTTTCTTCCTTGCGTCTTAGGTTGTACTTATACCAGATTGCTCTGGTATACGCAAGTACAGAAATGCGAAGGGCGTGCCAAATCGATCTTCTTGTTCACAGGTCGCGCAATTCCATCGCTTCGCCCTTTTTATCTGACACTCTGCTATTGGCGGTAGGTCTGTAGGGGCAGGATGCAGTCGAGTGTTCAATATGTCGTTTTTGTGCATCATTTTCCAATCAAAAAGCCTCAAAATACACACCTGAAAACGTGTCAATTAGAGGCCCATTTTCGGGCGTAAAACCTGCGCTGCGCCTATCATTTCCGGACCTCTTGTTCTCACTTTGCTGGCTCGATGCTGGCCCCGAAATTGGCCCATTCCTGCGGCGTGTGCCGCCGCCGATTTCGAGACGTTTGGCTTTCGACTATCCGGCCCTCAAAAGGATGCCTGACTCATGGATGACCAGGTTCGCTCGTTGCTCCGTTCTGCAGATACTACTGAATCAGGTGGCGGATCCGGCGGCGGCATTCCGGGTGGCCACATTGTTGACCAGGACATTCTGCGCGAACTTCAGGACAGCTACCTGACCTATGCGATGAGCACGATCATGGACCGCGCACTGCCCGATGTGCGCGATGGTTTGAAGCCCAGTCAGCGGCGCATTCTCGTCGGCATGAACGATCTGAACCTGCGGCCGGGCCGCAAGCACATCAAGTGTGCCAAGATCGTCGGCGACACGATGGGTAACTATCACCCGCACGGCGATGCCGCCCTTTATGGCACGCTCGTCGGCATGGCACAAGGTTGGAAGATCCGCGTCTCGATGGTTGATCCGCAGGGCAACTTTGGTTCGATCGATGGCGACCCCCCCGCTTCCATGCGTTACACCGAAGCACGCATGACGCACGGCGCGGTTGACATGCTCACCGACCTGCACATGGACACGGTGGATTTTGTTCCCAATTACGATGAACGCCTCGAGGAGCCGACGGTGCTTCCGGGCAAGTTCCCGTATTTGCTGATCAACGGCGGCATTGGTATCGCGGTGGGTATGGCGACGAGTTTGCCGCCGCAGAACCCGACGGAAATCCTTGATGCGATTATCCGGGTGGTTGATACTCCGGAGATCACGCTGCAGCAGTTGATGACTGATGAGGTTGGGGCCGATGGCGAGATTATCCGCCACGGCGTCAAAGGCCCGGACTTCCCAACCGGCGGCGTGATCCACGGCCGCGGCGGGATTCTTGAGGCGTATTCATCTGGCCGCGGTCGAGTGATGGTGCGTGGGACGCTCCATACTGAAGAACTGGCGAATGGGCGGCAGCAGCTTGTGATCGATTCGATTCCGTACATGCTGGTGCAGACGACGCTGGTTGAGCAGATTGTGGAAGCGGTGAAAGATGAGAAGATTACGGAAGTGTCGGATGTTCGCAACGAGTCGGGGCGCGAAGCGCAGACTCGCATTATCGTGGAACTGAAGAAGGGCGGCGACCCGCGGGTTGTCGAGAATCAGCTTTACGAGTTCACGAGTTTGCAAGATACGTTCTCGATGCTGAACATCGCGATCGTGGGCAAGCGGCCCAAGACGATGGGGCTGCGCGAACTGATTGATTGCTATGTGGAGCACCGCATTGAAGTGATTCGCCGCAGGGTTTCGTTCCTGCTCCGCGAGGCGAAGAAGGATGCACACAAGCTTGAGGGCACGATTTTCGCGGTGTGCGATATCGATGAAGTGATTCGCATTATCCGCGCATCGAAGACTCGCGAAGAGGCGATTCAGAAGTTGATGGATCGGCGCTACCAGATTCCCGCGACGCATCCGTATGCGGCGAAGCTGCCGGAGCGGCTGCTGAAGCGTGTTCGCGCGAGCGAGGCTGACGGCGGCGTGTTGCTTACGCGGTTCCAGGCGGAGACCATCGGTGGAATGCAGCTCATCCAGCTTGTCGGGCTGGAAATTGAGAAGCTTGCCAATAAGTACTCGCAGATCATTACGGAAATCGAAGGCTACGAACTGATTCTGTCTGATCACAAGCGCGTCACTGCGATGATCCGCGAAGATTGCCTCGAGATGCGGGCTCGTTACGCATCGCCGCGTTTGACGCAAATCGAAGATGGCGGCGCGGATTACAACATCGCAGCGCTGATCCCGGTGGAAGATGTCGCAGTCACGATTTCGAACCAGGGGTACATCAAGCGTGTGCCGCTTGATACCTACCGCGAGCAAGGCCGCGGCGGCAAGGGAATTCGTGCTTCAGATGCGAAGGATGATGACTTCGTCGAACGCGTGTTTGTCGCAAGCACGCACGATGACCTGTTGTTCTTTACGAACACCGGGCGCGTGTTTAAGAAAAAGGTCTTTGAGATTCCGGAAATGTCGCGCACCAGCCGCGGCCGAGCGATGGTGAACTTGCTTGAAATGAAGGAAGGCGAGACCACCCGCGCTTACCTGGCCGTCAAAGACTTTGAAGCCAGCAGCAGCTACCTGACCTTTGTCACCAGCCGCGGCATTGTGAAACGCACCGCACTCAAGGACTACACCAACGTCAACCGCGGCGGCATCATCGCGGTCGATATCCGCGAAGGCGATTCGCTGCTTGATGTGCTGCTGACCCAGGGCACAGATGACCTCATGCTCATCACCGCACAGGGGCAGGCGATTCGATTCCCTGAAGACGATGTCCGTCTCATGGGTCGCAGCGCAGGCGGCGTGAAGGGCATTGAGCTCTCTGAAGAAGAAGGCGTCAAAGACGCAGTCATCGGCGCCATCAACATTCCCATGGAATCTGATGCCGATGGCGACCCGGTCACCAGCAAGGCCCAGCTCGATGCCAATCTTTGCCTGCTCACGATCTGCGAAAACGGCTACGGCAAACGCACTGCGGTCGACGAATTCCGCGTGCAGCCGGAAACCGGAAAGGCTCGCTCGCAATCCCGAGGCGGCAAGGGTCGCGCTGACATCAAGATCACCGAACGCAACGGGGTCTCGGTCGCAGCTCTGGCGGTCAGCGAAACCGATGGTGTGGTGGTCGTGTCCAAGGGCGGGCAGCTCGTCCGTATTGCCGCCAACTCGATCTCAAAGATTGGCCGCGGCACGCAGGGAGTCCGCGTGGTTTCGCTCCACGAGGGCGACAAGGTGATATCTGCGGCCAAGACTCCGCAGGCGAGCACTGATTCCCTTCCAGAAACAGAACAACCGCAACCTGAACCGGCGTAAGCTGGTCCGCAATGGCGCAGGAACGGCTGTTTCGAATGAAGTGCCGCCGTTTTGGGCGTTTCGCGAACAATTCAGGCAGGATTTCGATACACTGATATCAGTATGACAAAGGACTGGGCAAAAGGCATTGCATTGACTGAACTTTCCGATGAGCCCGCGCTCTCGGAGGAATTGCAGTCTGTAATTGATCGGTTGACGAAGGCTGGGAAGAACAAGCCGCCGCATGTCGTGCTGAATTTCGCCAATGTGAGCTATATCAATTCTTCAAACCTGTCGCAGCTATTGAGAATTCGCGCGACGCTTGCGGAGAATAATCGGCTGCTGAAACTCTGTTCGGTGCCTGACGAAGTGTGGACGGTTTTCATTGTTTCGGGCCTGGATAAGGTTTTCCGTTTTGCGCCTGATCCGATGACTGCACTGGCGGGATTGCAGCTTGAAGCATCTGCAATTGATGACGCGTGAAGTGCGTCAGTGTTTACTTTCGAAGTTCGTTCGAAGTGGCCGAAGCGGTATCGGTACGCGCTGATCAGGCGGCTTTGGAAATATCAGTCGCAACGCCAGCCACAACGCGATTTCGCCCTGCTCGTTTTGCGGAATACAGACCCGCATCAGCTCGTGCGATCAACGCCTCGAAGCCCTCCGTAGCCTGATCTCTTGCGGCAATTCCAAGACTGACTGTAATCGCCAGACCGCCGCAGGGAGTAGATTCAATGTCGCGACGGATGCGTTCGGCGAGCATTTCAGTTTGAGCGAGGGTTGTCTCCGGCGCGATCACGCAGAATTCCTCGCCGCCATAACGGCCCGCCACATCACTTGTCCGAACCAGTTCGCGTAACCGTTGGCCAACTTCCGCGAGTACCTTGTCACCAGCCGCGTGACCATGTTTGTCATTGACCAGTTTGAAATGGTCGATGTCGATCATGATGCATCCGAGCGGGTCGTTGTTACGTGAAGAAAGTGACCAGAACCTGTTGAAGTGGTCGAAGATCGCCCGGCGATTGCAGCACCCGGTCAAGATATCAGTGGTTGCGAGAATCTGCAGTTCTTCGTTCTTGCGCTGCAGGTCCGCGCTCGCTGAGGCGACCCTTGAGAGCAACGAGGCGTTCTCACTGAGCTGCGCTTCCATCGCCGAAACATCGTCAAACGTGATCAGGACTCCCATCGGATTGCCGGCAGGACCGCAGATGGCCGCGGCGGAAGCGTTCAGGATTCTCGGTGTTGCATCGGTTCCGCTCAAAAGCACCCGTTGACGCGTTCGTGTGATGCCATCTTTGAGCGTCTCGCGCCAGGGCAAGCAGGCAAGATCGCTGGTTCGTTCGCACGCCCATTTGAGACCATCGGGCGTTTTGCCAAGCAGGTCTTCCGGCGACTCCTGCGTCATGTTCCAGAAGACTTTGTTCGCTGTCACAATCCGCGATTTTTCATCAAGCAATACAACTGCATCGGTCATGGCGTCAAACACCAGCTGTGACTGATCGGGAAGCGCGGCCGATGATCGCATTTTCCGGAATACCAGATGTGCAGCCAGCCAATATACCATCACTGCGCTGAGCCCGATCAAGATGAACGCGCGAGACTGGGTTCCCGTTTCGATCCCAAGAACGCTGGCGGTATCGCGATCATCAAAGGTCACTTCGATCTCGCCCCAGCGGCGGGTGCCTTCGAAGACGGGCAGTCTGGCGTGCGTCAACGTTGACCCGGTCTCCGATGCGCCTTTCCATTGAGCCGCGTGATCGGCAGATTCGTAGGAGAATTCCATGTTCGCGCTTCGCGCAGCGACTGAACGCAAACGAAACTCGCCATTCTCAAGACGCTGTACCAATCGGATGATCGATGCGCCGTCGCCTCGCGAGGCCGCCTGAGATGCGGATATTGCAACCATTTCCAGCATGGCGGAGCGAGATTGCACAATTGCGCGATTCTGATCGGGCCACAGTCCGACGGCGACCACGAGGCCGAGCAATGACATCGTGATGAGGGTGAGGGCGATACTGATCCGCAGTTCGGCCCCGATACCAGTCAACTTCATTCGCGCCCGCGAGCCTGCACCTTGACCACCTGCCACCGGCTGGTGGCTGTGTTCAATCGAAGTTGCATCGTGTTCGTGGGTCATTGAACAATTACAAGGGTTGATTACTTTTTCCAGAGGAAGCGAGTTCGAACTGTGGATGACTGAGCTTTCAGAAGCGTGGACGGGTCAAGTGATCCCCACATCGTCTGAGCCTGCAGCATTGCGATACCGCTGATGCCAGCTTTGAAATTCAGAAATGAATACGCGAGGGTCGCGGCAACAGCAGAACATGCAACCACGGTCCCGGTAACTTGCGAGCTTCCAGCACTCGCCTGCAACTGCTCGTGCAGCTTGCCAAGCTCTTGCAGAAGTTCGGGACTCATTGGCGTGTCGAGTTGCATGGGGCGTTGTCCTACTCCGATTTCTGGTCCTGGTGTTGCCTCGACTTCTGCGGCTGGCGATTCAGAACGAACCTCGACCTGCGACGACGTTGCAGGTACAGCTTCCTCTTTCGAAGCTTCGGGCGTTTGGTCAATCGAGTCAGTCTTCTCAACCTCAGATATCGGTCCAACAGGTCCCTGGTTTGATTCTGCTTTCACTTCAGCTGCAGGATAATCCTTCGCCACATCACCACCGTCCTGGCCATCGCTGCCGGCGCTGCCGAAATCGGGGATATCTACGCCTTCGGTGGCGATTGGTTCAATCGTGGGCTCGTAGAAGGCGGGTATGGCAGTAAGCACGATCTCGGCCCGCACGCTTACAGGTTCACCCGAAATCGGGGATAGCTCCAACATCCTTATCTCGGATTCATCAATGGGAACATAAGCCGTGCTCACATTGATCGATGTTTCCGCGGCGGAACTCTCAACAGTTCCGTCACTGATTGCCCAGCGTATGGTGCGTGCCGATGGCGACGGAACGCCTGAGAGGTTGGTGTATGTCACCGTCCGCAATGCGAGTTGATAGCTGGAAAGCGTGGCGACGCCGCTAAGCGTGAGAGTTCCCGTTGCACCTGACCAAATGCCAGTAATTCCGAGTTGATCTGTGAAAACCAGTACATCTTCGCCGATGACATAGTTACCGGTTATCGAGACAGTTGCTCCAGTCAGCGCGACGCCATCGGCATCCGCTATCGTCAATGCCGGATCTAAGACGACGGCATTATCTCCCTCGGTGAACTGAATGACTGCGTTGCTCGCGAGTACAGCGGGAGCATCGTTGACCGACGTCACGGCAATAGTGCGAGTAGTTTCAATGGCCGAATCAGAACCGTCATGAACCACGATTGAAATCACTCGAACGAGGTCTGACGGAGTATCAGAGTTGTTTCTGTAAGTCACAGCACGCAACGCAGATTGATACTGAGCGATCGTGGCGACGCCGCTCAGAGTGAGCCTTCCACTTACTGCGGACCATACTGCTGAAATTCCCATTTGATCAGCGAGAGCGAGGGTATCTTCGCCGCCGAAATAGTTTCCAGTCATGGTGAGCGTCGCGCCCGATAGATTTGGGCTATCCAGGTCCGTGACTACGATTTCGGCATCAACGACAATTGCCCCAGCGTTTTCCTGGTAGTTGACACTCGCTCCAGTTGCACTTACAACCGGAGCATCATTCACGGGCATGACCAATACGCTTCGCGATGCAGTAATACTGTAATCGATTCCATCATTCACGACCCACTCAACGATACGAATAGAGCTCGACGGGGCATCCGACACGTTGATGTAGCTGACCTGTCGCAGCGCGAACTGGTAGTCCGCGATACTGGCAAGTCCAGAAAGCACCAAGACGCCGTTAACCGAATCCCACGTACCGGATATTCCACGTTGATCAACAAATGTGAGGACGTCTTCGCCCGCAGCATAGTTTGCGGCGATGGACACGGTCGCGCTTGAGAAAACTGCCGTATCCAGATCACTGAGGCTTACTCCTGCGTCGACCGGGAGACTGCCGCCGTTTTCAGTGAATTCCAGCATACCGCCAGTGTTTGTCACAACGGGGGCATCGTTCACAGTCGCTATCGTAATCGCTCGCGTCAGAATGAGCGAATTGTCGGTTCCATCAGTCACTACTACCGAAACTGTCCTCTGCAATGTCGATGGGTTTTCCGAGGTGTTGGCATATCTGATTGATCGAATTGCAATCTGATAGTTGGCTACGCTCGCCGCACCACTCAATGTGAGCAAACCGGTAGCGGCTTCCCAGCTGCCGCTAATCCCGAGCTGATCTGTGAATTCGAGGGCATCTTCTCCCTGCACAAAGTTGCCACTGATCGTCAGCAATGCACCGGCCAACGTTGCATCATCGGCGTCCGAAATACTCACTGCTCCATCGAGTATCACCGGGCCATCGTTCTCTGTGTAACCCAGTATCGAAGAGGTCATATTCAATGAGGGCGCATCGTTCACACGCGCTATGGAAATCACACGCATCGCGGCGGCACTAACGCCAACCCCATCATGAACAACGACGCTCACGATTCGATTCGATGTCGTGGGATGCTCAGAAGCGTTCCTGTAGGTGACACTTCGCAATGCAGACTGATAGTCGGAGACAGTGGCGGCCCCGGTCAGCGTTAGAACTCCGGTTGAGCTTTCCCAGGCTGAGCTGATACCGAACTGGTCTGTAAACTCAAGAATATCTTCGCCAGTCACATACCCGGCAATTGTGAACCTTGCTGAACCTATGAGGCTCGAATCAGCATCGGCGATAGCGAGGCCAGCGCCAACAGCTACATTTCCATTGTTTTCTATGTACGCCAGAACTGTCCCAGTTGCAATGACAGTCGGCGCATCATTAATCGCTGTCACCGAAACAAGGCGGCTTTCCGCAATGCTCCAATCAGCGCCATCGTTGACGGCAAACTCCACGGTGCGAGTTGCAATTGATGGATTGTCTGATACGTTCGAATATCTCACCGTCCGCAGCGCCAGCTGATAGCTTTCCACACTGGCCACGCCGCTGAGCGTGAGAACGCCGGTTGTCGCCGACCAGCTGCCGGTGATTCCCAGTTGATCGGCAAACACGAGCGCGTCTTCGCCATTCACGTAGTTTGCTGTGATGGCAACGGTTGCGCCCGCCAGCATTACGTTGTCTAGATCAGCAATGCTCACTCCCCCATCCACCACTGCTGCAGCGCCATTCTCGATGAATGCAAGCACGAAGCCGGAAGTGACCACTGTCGGGGCATCGTTCACAGCCGCGAGCGACACCAGGCGTGATGCTGCCGTACTGGTATCCACTCCATCGTTCACAACACACGAAATGGTTCGCGACGCTGTAGACGGATCATCCGAAGTGTTGGAGTACGTGACCGCTCGTAGAGCACTTTGATACACGGCCAGGCTCGCAACACCGCTGAGAGTCAAGGTGCCTGTTGATGCCGACCAGACGCCGCTGATTCCCAGCTGGTCGACAAACGCCAGGACATCCTCTCCGATTGCATAGTTTCCGGTGATGGACACGGATGCGCCGACAAGAGTTGTATTGTCAGGATCAAGAATACTGGCGCTTCCATCAAGTGCAATGGGCCCGCCGTTTTCTACATATGCCAGTGTCGCACCATTGATGCTCATCGTAGGAGCGTCGTTGGTCGCGAATAATGCAATCGTTCGTTCCGCAGGAGAGCTTGTGTCGGTGCCGTCGGACACCACAAAGGTTACCGTGCGCATAGATGTGGACGGGTTATTCGACACGTTTGCATAGTTCACCGCTCGCAGCGCTGCCTCATACGCAGCAACACTTGCAACACCAGAGAGCGTGAGAACGCCCGTTGCAGCTGCCCAAGACCCGACAATTCCTGATTGATCAGTGAATGTCAGAACATCTTCGCCATTCACATAGCTACCGATGATTGTCACCGTTGCGCTCACCAGGGTCAGATTGTCTAGATCTGTTACCGTTACCCCGCTATCTAATATCACTCCGCCGGCATTCTCTGTATAACTGAGGGCAGACCCTGTTGCCACCACCACTGTCGCATCGTTGACCGCAGTGATTCCAATGAGCCTCGTTGCGGTGGCACTTGGGTCTGTGCCATCATCCACAGCAAACGATACGGTTCGCGCCAGCACCGACGGATTGTCTGATCCGTTTGTGTACGTAATTGAACGCAATGCACTCTGATAGCTCGCCACGGTGGCCACACCACTCAGAGTCAACACGCCGGTTGCTGCCACCCAGCTTCCAGTGATGCCTAGCTGATCGGTGAACGACAGGACATCCTCGCCGATTACATAGTTGCCGCTGATCGTCACGGTCGCGGCGACCAATGTCGTGCTATCAACATCCGACACAGATGCGCCCGCATCAACTACTACCGCCCCTCCATTTTCCAGGTACCCGAGCGTCGATCCGCTCGTGATCACCACCGGCGCATCATTCTGCGGCGCAAGCACAATATTCCGCGTTTCCGCGGCACTTCCAACGGTCCCATCGTCTACCACAAATGTCACTGTTCGAGTCGCGTTTGATGGAATCTCTGAGTTGTTCAGATACCTGATCGATCGCATCGCCGCCTGGTAGTTTGCCAGTGTGGCTGTCCCGCTCAATGTCAACGTTCCTGTTGAAGCAGCCCAGGTACCGCTGATTCCAGATTGGGCGGTGAACAGCAGAGAGTCTTCGCCATTCACATAGTTGCCGCTGATAGCAATCGTCGCGCTGATAAGCAACGCATCGTCCATGTCTCCCAGAGTTATTCCTGTATCAACCGCGATCGCCCCATCGTTTTCCGTATACGCGAGCGGGCTGCCGGTAGCGATCACGATTGGCGCGTCGTTGACGGCTGCAATCGAAATCACCCGACTCGCCGCCGCGGAAGGGTCTGTCCCATCGTGGACAAGGAACGACACTGTACGGGACAGGGTCGACGGGTTGTCTGAGCCATTGAGATATGCTATTGAACGCAGCGCTGTCTGGTAGTCCGCCAGACTCGCCGATCCCGTCAGCGTGAGCACCCCAGTGGCAGCGACGAAGGACCCTGAGATTCCAAGTTGATCAGTGAATACGAGTACATCTTCGCCATTCACGTAGTTCCCGCTGATCGTCACTGTTGCGCTCGCTAACATCGCGCTATCCAGATCAGCGATCGTTACGCCGCTATCTACAACAGTTGCACCATCGTTTTCCGTGTATGCGAGTGTCGATGACGTTGTGGCGACAGTCGGCGCGTCGTTCCCCGTGGCAATCGTGATGGTTCGGGCGGCCGCTACGCTCGAATCTGTACCATCATTCACAACATATGACACTGTGCGTGCTGCCGCTGACGGATTGTCTGATCCATTCGTGTACGTAATTGACCGCAGTGCGGCTTGATAGTTTGCCAGGCTCGCCGCACCGGTCAACGTCAACGTTCCAGTCGAAGCGGCCCAGGTTCCGGCGATACCGAACTGGTCTGTAAACGCAAGGATGTCCTCCCCGTTCACGTAGTTCCCGCTGATGGTCACCGTCGCGCTGAGCAATGTGTTATTGTCAACATCTGCAACGGTCAGACCGCTGTCAACCACCACTGCACCATCGTTCTCTGTGTATGAGAGCGCAGAAACAGTTGTTGTCACCGTTGGAGCATCATTGACTGCTGTAATGGTGATGTTTCGCGTTGCCGCCGCGCTTGCATCGGCCCCATCGTTCACTACGAAAGAGACCGTGCGCAACAGCACCGATGGGTTATCCGACACGTTTGAATACGTGATGGAGCGCAGCGCGATCTGATAGTTCGCCACACTCGCGACACCGGTTAGAGTCAAGATGCCAGTTGAAGCAGCCCAGGTGCCCGAGATTCCGAACTGATCCGTGAACGAAAGAACATCCTCACCATTTACATAGTTCGCGCTGATCGTTACGCTTGCGCCCGCAAGAGTCGCATTATCAACATCCCCAACCGTCAGACCACCATCTGCCACTACCGCGCCATCATTCTCCGTATAGGACAGCGTCGATCCAGTTGTTACCACAGTCGGTGCATCGTTAACTGCGGTCAGCGCGATATTCCGTGTGGCAGCGGCGCTTGAATTAGCTCCATCATTGAGCACAATTGCAACCGTCCGTACAAGCACCGACGGATTTTCAGATCCATTCGTGTACGTAATCGTTCGCAGGACCGTCTGATAGTCTGCCAGACTTGCCACACCAGTCAGCGTTAAGATGCCAGTCGACGCCGCCCAACTGCCGGAAATCCCCAGTTGATCGACAAACGCAAGCAGATCTTCACCGTTCACATAATTCGCACTGATGGTCACAGTCGCGCTCGAAAGAGTCGAATTGTCGATATCTGCGATCGTTACACCAGTATCGAGCACAACTGCTCCATCGTTCTCGGTGTAAGCAAGATCTGTCCCGGTCGTCACTGCCGTTGGTGCATCATTGACCGCTGTCAACGCGATTGTCCGCGTCGCGGCAGCGCTCTCATCAGTTCCATCATGCACAGCAAACGACACTGTTCGCGGCAGCACCGATGGATTGTCTGACCCGTTCGCATACGTAATCGACCGCAGCGCAGCTTGATAATTCGCCACACTCGTGACACCAGTAAGCGTCAGAATACCGGTCGAGGCCGCCCAGATTCCGGTGATTCCCAACTGGTCCGCGAAAGCGAGCACATCTTCACCGTTCACATAGTTGCCAGTGAGCGTTACCGTCGCACTGGCAAGCGTGGCATTGTCCGCATCTGAAATAGTCAGGCCACCGTCCACCAGAATCGCGCCGTCGTTCTCCGTGTAGACAAGTGTCGTCCCGGTCGTTGTCACCGTCGGTGCATCATTGGCGGCAGTTATTGAAATAGTTCGAGTCGCCGCCGCGCTTGCGTCGGTGCCATCATGTACCACAAACGACACGGTACGCGCAAGCACCGATGGGTCATCTGATCCGTTCGTATATGTGATCGACCGCAGCGCACTCTGATAGTTCGCAAGACTCGCGACACCTGTCAGAGTCAATATGCCGGTGGAAGCTGCCCAGACACCAGTGATGCCAAACTGATCCACAAACGCAAGAATATCTTCGCCATTCACATAGTTGCCGCTGATGGTCACCGTTGCGCTCTGGAGTGTCATGTTATCAACATCCGAAAGAGAGACGCTGCTGTCCACGACCGCTGCACCATCATTCTCTGCGTAGGCGAGCACTGAACCAGTCGTCGTGACCGTTGTCGCATCATTTACGGCAGTGATCGTGATTGAACGCGTTGAAGCAAGCCCCGAATCAACCCCGTCACTTGCGACAAACGAGATAGTCCTGGTCGCGGTCGATGGGTTGTCTGAGCCATTGGAATACGTAATTGACCGAATCGCGGCCTGGTAATTTGCAATGCTGGTGGTACCGGTCAAGGTGAGCACACCCGTCGCCGCCAACCATGAGCCGGTGATTCCAAGCTGGTCAGTGAACGCGAGAACGTCCTCGCCATTGACATAGTTGCCGCTGATCGTGATCGTTGCACTTGCGATGGTTGTGCCATCGGCATCGGTGAGAAGCACACCGGCATCAACGATTACCGCACCATCGTTCTCGGTGTACGCGAGGGCCGATCCGGTTGGTGTAACGATGGGCGCATCGTTTACACTTGCAATACTGACCGTTCGCGATGCGCTGGAACTGGCCAGCAGACCATCGTGCACCACGAATGCAATAGTTCGAGACAATGTGGACGGGTCATTTGAGATGTTGGCATACGTAACCGCTCGAAGCGCTGTCTGATAGTTTGCCACACTTGCTACGCCAGTAAGCGTCAGCACTCCGGTCGCGGCGACCCATGAGCCAGTAATTCCAAGCTGGTCAACAAACGAAAGAACATCCTCGCCATTGACATAGTTGCCGCTGATCGTCACAGTTGCGCTTGCGAGTGTCGTGTTGTCGACATCGGCAGGAGTCACACCTGAGTCGACGGCAACTGCGCCATCGTTTTCGGTGTAGCCAAGCGTTGAACCGGTGGTGGTCACCGTTGGGGCGTTGTTTATCGCCGTGATTGAGATCGCTCGATTCGCCGCTACGCTCGAGTTCGTTCCATCATGTATCACAAAAGAGACCGTGCGGGATAGAGTCGACGGATTTGCCGACGAGTTCGCGTATGTGATTGCCCGCAGTGCGGTCTGGTAGTCAGCCAGAAGTGCAGTGCCGGAGAGTGTCAAAATTCCAGTCGACGCGGCCCATGAACCCGTGATACCAAGTTGATCTGCAAATGCCAACGCGTCTTCGCCATTGACATAGTTGCCGCTGATAGTCACCGTCGCGCTTGCGAGCGTTGCAGTATCGATATCCGCCACGACCACTCCCGCGTCGACTACCACCGCGCCATCGCTCTCGGTGTACGACAAAGTTGTCCCGGTCGTTGCCAGCGTTGGAAGATCGTTCACCGATGTAACCGAAATCGAGCGGTTTGCAGCACCACTCTGGTCTTCACCATCATTCACAACAACCGTGATTGTCCTGGTTCCTGTTGACGGACTTTCAGATGCATTCGCAAACGTCACCGCTCTCAGGGCGATCTGGTAGTTTGCCAGACTTGCTGTACCAGAGAGAGTGAGCACGCCCGTCGCCGCCACCCAGACTCCTGTGATTCCAAGCTGATCGGTGAAAGCCAGTACATCTTCACCGTTTGCATAGTTTGCACTGATTGTGACCGTCGCGCCTGCAATAACGGTGTCGTCCGTGTCGCTCACGCTCAAACCTGAATCAACGACCGTGGCGCTGTCATTTTCGGTGAATGCGAGAGTTGAGCCGGTCATAGACACGGCGGGCGGGACGTTCACAAACAGCTGTCCAAACACACCGAGTGTGTCGCCAGTGCCTTCGCGATCCCAGGTTGCGATATATGCGTTGTCACCTGCCGCGGTAATGCTCGGATTTGTCTGCGTTCCCGATGTCGTGGTATTGATGAGAAACTCACTCGTCCGAGCGGTTCCACCCGCCGCGTATTCGCGGCCAAACACACCTGCGCCGTCGCCACTTCCGTTGCCAGACCACACAATTACGAAATCATTATCCGGATCCATGGTGATGGAAGGACCAACCTGCGTACCGGCAGTTGTCACGTTGACTGCGATGACGCTCCCAACGAGCGCCAGGCTCGAATCCATCCGTTGTGCCCAGATTCCCGTCGCATCACCCGTTCCGTTTCCCGACCACGCGACGACAAAGCCGCCATCACTTGCCGCCGCGACAGTGGCGCGTGTCTGCGACCCCGTTGTTAAAGTGTTGGCCCTGACTTCAGCGGCCTGCACAACGCCAGAGGAGTCATACACACTCGCGAATACGCCTGCGGTATCACCGGTTCCTTCTCCGCTCCACGTTACTACAAATCCGCCGCTTGCCGAAATCGCGACATCAGGCCTGACCTGATTGTTTGACGTCGTCACATTGACCCCGAACGAGGCGCCAAGCGCTGTTCCATCTGCAGCATAGCGGCGTGCAAAGATACCTTCACCTGAAGCATCCGGCCCTTGATAAACCACAACGAACTTGCCGGACGAATCCATGGCCACTGCGGCTCGCTGAAAAGTGGATAATGCCGTGCCGTCAACGGCGATCTCAGTTCCCTGTGCCACGCCTGCGGCGTTGTATCGCTGCGCATAGATTCCTGGAAACAGCCCGAGCAATCCCGTACCTTCCCAGGCGATAATAAAATCGCCGCTTGCGTTCATGGCAATTGCAGGTGCACGCTGATCGTTCAGCAGCGAAGCCGAATTCACAAGAAACTCTGAGCCCTGTGCGACGCCCGCAGCGTTGTATCGCTGCGCATAAATGCCATAGGTCAGCAGCGAATCCTGGTCATAGCTCTCCCAGGTGACAACGAAATTCCCGTTTGCATCCGCCGCAACCGCTCGCGGCACTCCCGCGTTCTGCGTGTTTGTCGTAGTGGTGTTTACGCGAAATTCAGTTCCCGAAGCGATCGTGAGGGTCACCCCGGTGAGCGATTCAAGTTCTCGTGTGTCAAACGGCACCTCGAGCCCCGCGTTCAGTTTGCCGTGAGCTCCGGCTGATGCAATCTCGAGATTCCAATCTCCACCGTTGCCCGTGATGTTCTGAGATGCGAACACATCTCGACCGGTCAGCCTGCCAAGTTCATCGACGAGCACTGTCCCAATTGTTCCACTTCCGGTCTCACAGGCAAAGAGATACATATTGCCGCCCGCAACCATCATTTTACCAAAGGCTCGCCACTGCTCCGCGGAGCGCGCAAGCAACTCGACATCTATCTTGTCATAACCAAGCTCAAAGGTTCCAGCATTTCCATGAGACACAATTGACACAGACTCGAAATGCGAACCTCGCGTCATCGCCAGATCAGTAGCTCTCTTCAGAACCTCTGCAGATGAATCTGTTCTACTGTCATAGATTACAACAACAGCGCCAGTGTGCGCGGTTCTTGCTATCGCGTCCTGCGCGGCAAGCGACCCATCGATTAAGACAAGATCTATTCCCGTGCTGAGAAACGTCCTGCCTTCGAGCAACTCGATGAGCAGCCACTTTTTTGGAGAGACGGGCAGTGCTTCAACTGGAACGATTTGCTCTCCAGCTCCATGGTGTGGTCGATCAAGATGTCTGTACAACCACTGCAACACCGTGACGCCTCTTTCGAGTGAAATTGAAGAAGCTCGGCTCTGCCAGTCCGATCTCATACTTCAGCAAATTCGATTCCGGCTTGCCCGGTTACACAAGTACTCTCAACGCCAGTATCGACTTTGGCGTTTCACGGCTTCACACTGCTTTGTTGAGAGCAAGGTTTCGGGCAAAAAAGGGGAAACACCCCATGCCTGCTGGCGACTCAGAATCGACGTTTGCCGCGAAAAATCACCTGAACTGGGGTTAGATCGACACGAACAAAAAACCTCTCCCAGCTGGCGCTCGGAGAGGTCGATTGAATTTCTTAAAATCTAAAAAGTCAGCTTCAAAAGTGAAATCAAGGGAAGATGCCGCGGACTTCGTAAGCGCCCTTGAGGCGTTCAAGCGCGGCGATGTACGCAGCGGTTCGCAGGTTGCAGCTGTATTTTTTGCGTGCAACGCGGCTGAGGCCTGCGGCCTTGACCATGTGCTTGTTGAGAAGTGTGTCGACCTTTTCAAGGTCCCACATTTCCGCGCTCTTGTTCTGCAGCCATTCGAAGTACGACAC
This sequence comes from uncultured Phycisphaeraceae bacterium, assembly GCA_964484185.1. Lineage (GTDB taxonomy): Bacteria > Planctomycetota > Phycisphaerae > Phycisphaerales > UBA1924 > F1-120-MAGs238. Next base: position 28,245 of record CAZAEQ010000006.1, on the reverse strand, counting down.
AGTGACGCCACCGGAATTGGCAAGAATCGCGGGGATCACTTCGATGCCATTGGCATTCAAGATGCGTTCGCCTGCGGGGGTCGTCGGAGCATTCGCGCCTTCGGCAACTACCTTGCAGGAAATCCAGCCAGCCTGCTCTTCGCCAATCATCTGCTCAAGCGCTGCCGGAATCAGCACATCAACCTTGGTCTTGTAGAATTGCTCGAGCGTGACCTTGTCCGCCTTCTTGTAACCCGCAACGCCGCCGGCTTTCGCTACGTGTGCTGCGAGATCTGCGGCGTCGATTCCCTTGTCATTCTTGATCGCGCCAGTGTGATCTGCCACGGCAAGCATCTTGCCGCCGCGATCCTGAGCCAGGCGGCCAGACCATGAACCGACGTTGCCGTAACCCAGCACGCTGAATGTCGCATTCTTCAGACCGTTCTTCAGACCGATTTCAGGAAGCATTTCTTCCAGCACGTCGATAACGCCTTGACCAGTCGCCTTCTCGCGGCCAAGTGAGCCGCCGATTTCAACTGGCTTGCCGGTGACGACTGCCATGCCGTTCTTACCGGAGCCTTCGGTGATCGTGCAGTAGGTATCAGCGAACCATGCCATGTGCTGCGCAGTGGAACCAACATCGGGCGCGGGAATGTCGTAATCGGGTCCGATGTCGTGCGCAATCGCCGCGGCGAAACGACGAACAATGCGTTCCATTTCTGCGCGGCTGTGCTTGCGAGGATCGACCTTGATGCCGCCTTTGCCGCCGCCGTATGGCAACTGAGCAAGCGAGCACTTCATGGTCATCAGGAACGCAAGGCTCTTCACATCATCCAGGTTTGTGTCGTGATGGAACCGCAGGCCGCCCTTGTATGGGCCAAGCGCGTTGTTGTGCTGTACGCGATATCCCTTGAACAACTTGTACTTGCCATCATCCATCTTCACCGGGAAGTGGACCATGATTTCGTTCTTGGGCTGCGCGAGAATAATCTGCAATTCATGCGGCAATCCCATCAGTTCCGCGGCGTGCAACATGGTGCCCACGGTTTCGCGATACAAGTTTGCCGGATCGCTGGGCAGGCCCAGTTCATCAAAGATCGGGCTGTAGAACAATTCCCCGGACTTGGTCTTGCCGGCGGGCTTTTTTGCAATCGCAGTGGCCATACAGGTGGCTTCCTCAACCGGGCTCAAATGAGCCCTTGTAGCAGATGCGCAACTCGGTCAACAACCCAGCAATCGGCGCATCATGTTGCGACCACCGGGAGACAAGGATAGCGACAGTTTTGGAGAAAACCCGTTGCACCAACTGATTCAGCCTGAATACCCCAAGTTGTCGAATGGGCATCAATTTGGTATCCCCGCCAGCCCCCTATCCTCAAACCACATGCTCCTCTATCTTGCCAGCGACCTCATGTGGGCGACTCGAATCAAAGCCCTTGCCGATGACCTGAAAATCCCTGCCCGGCCCGTTCGGACCATAGAAATGCTCGATGCGCGACTGACCGATTCACAAGTCCAGGCACTGATTGTGGACTTGGAAGCTGAGGCGGCGATCCCCCTTATCACGTACCTCCGAGCCACGAAGCCCTTAATGAACATCACGTGCTTCGCCCCCCATGTCAAAAAAGACGCAATGTTGGCCGCACGGGAGGCGGGAGCCAGTCAAGTCATGCCGCGTGGCGCGTTCGATGCCAATATGGCCACGATTCTCCAGACGCTTGCAAACCACAAAGTCTGAGAATTGGCGCATTGTTGCGCCTGGGCTCAATTTTGCGCCTGTTTTTCGTCATTTGAATTCATCGAGAAAAATATCACCAATTCGCGTGAGCACTGTTCATGTGTTCCGTTGTATTGGTGGGGTGGCCGCTTCAGACTGCAAGACTGAACCCGGAGTTCCACCTGTTTGGGATATGTTAAAACAGACACCACGAGGTCGAGCCGGCGGGACACTGTGTCACGTCGGTCTCGGCCTTTTTAGACTTTGTACATTCTTGCACAGCGCCCTACAGCCGGTATTCTCATCGGCGTGGATCTTCCCAAAATCTCCATTCTCATGCCCTGCTTCAACGCCGCGACAACGCTGCCAGCGGCGATCGATTCGATCCTGGCTCAGACGTGTGCAAACTGGGAACTCATCATCGCCGATGACGGTTCCATCGACTCGTCCCCCACTATTGCGGCCAACGCGGCCGCAACCGATTGCCGAATTCGTCTCCTCCAATTCCCTCATCGCGGCGTCTACTCCTCGCTTCGAGATGCATCCGCGCTTGCACGCGCCGACCTGCTGGGTCAATGCGATGCCGACGATCTCCTGGCCCCCGCCGCGATTGCTGAATCTCTCAAAGCCATCGAGAACCACCCAAACTGCGGCGTGTTTTACTCCGATCATCTTGTTCTCGATGCCGCAGGCAAAGTCCTTGGAATTGGGAAGCGCTCGCAGATTCCGTTTAGCCCGCAGTCACTGCTCACCAATTTCATCAGCTTTCACTTTCGCATCATCCGCCGCGATGTGTTTGATCAGGTCGGAGGGTTTGACACTTCCTATTCCGCCGCGGGCGATTACGACCTGTGCCTTCGGCTGTCGGAGGTCACACCCTTCCATCACATTCCGCTGCCGCTGTACGGGTATCGAGTGAATCCCGCTTCCATTTCCAGCAGCCGCCGACTGGAGCAAATTGAATCCTCGGCCCGGGCAGTGCGGGCAGCGCTGGGCCGCCGCGGATTGAGCCAGACGCTTGAACTTGAGGTTGAAATTAGCTCAAAATTCACACTTCGGGAAAAGAAGTCGCCATGATGCACTTGACGCGTGCAGTATGCTTACTCCCATGAAACTCGCTCACGAATCGATCTCTCTGGCGTTGTTCATGATGCTGGTCGCAGGCCAGGCCTGGGCAACCAACCCCAGCTTTCACATTGTGGGTTCCGAACAAAATGTTTTCAGCCCCACCGCGCTTTCTGGCGATGGCAACCGCGTTGTCGGAATCGTTGATAGCTCGCCGCGGTATGAAGCTGCGTACGTCGATTGGCGCACATCGCTCACGCCGGTTTATCTGCAGCAAGGCTCTCGACTTTCGCCCGTCGCCGCTTCGTTTGATGGCAGTGTCATTGTCGGTACGACCTTCACAACGACGACCCAGCCGTTCCGGTGGATTCAGGGAACACTTTCCTATGTTCCGCCACCGGTGAGCGGGTTTGCATATTGCAGCGACGTAAGCGGCGACGGTTCGACATTGGTCGGTCGTTCGTACAACTTTGGCGTCGGCGATGCCGGCGCGGTCTGGAATGCAAATGCGGGCTGGTCGTTTCTGCCGCAGCTGCCGATGGCGAATTGCAACAGTCGATCCGAGGCAACCGCAATCTCGGGAAATGGAGCGGTCATCGCGGGTTCGGCCCATCACTGTGGCGATCATGGGACGATGATCGAGTATGAAGCAGTGACCTGGAATCCGACCGTTGCCGGACTGGGTTGGAGCGAAGACGCGTTTACGTCTTACGCATCAAAAGTCTCTTCAGATGGTTCCACAGTAGTCGGCATGCGAATTGTCTCGATCGGCGGCGGTTATATGGCTCCGCTGGAGTACACACCGTGCCGCTGGACCAGTGCCGGAGTTGAATATCTCGCGCCCGGACAGATCGATTTGTACTCATATGCAAGCGACGTAAACGGCGATGGCTCCATGATCGTGGGTAGGTATGACAACCGAGGCTTCCTTTGGATCGAAGACGTCGGCAGGTTTGACCTGACGGCGTATGCCATGAGCCTGGTTGGAGACTTGGGCGGGTGGGTGCTCATCAACGCGCGCGCAATCTCCGATGATGGCACGGTAATCATCGGTGAAGCCAGCCGAGGCGGCCGCGCCACGACATTTGTTCTCGATCTGGGCTCCCCGTGCATCGCCGATTACAACCACGATGGCATCGCGGACTTCTTTGATTACCTTGAATTCGTGCAGGATTTCTCGCTTGGAAGCATGAGCGCCGATGTGAACCGCGATCTAGTGATCGACATGTTCGACTACCTCGATTTTGTACAGATCTTCGCCTCAGGTTGTTGACCACAGAAACTCAGTCATGCCGCAGCGCATGAATCGGATCCTGCATGCTCGCGCGCCGTGCTGGATAAATGCCAAACACCAGGCCCGTGATCACTGCCACCGAAAACGCAACCAGCACCGACCACAGCGTCACATGTGTCGGCATCTGCGCATTCTCTGGAATGAAACTCTTAAACCACGTTACTGATGTCAACAGGGCAATCCCCTTGTCAACCAGCACTGCAAAGCCCACTCCCGCAATCACCCCGACGACGCCGCCGATCGCGCTTAGCACCCCGGTCTCTACGAGGAACTGCAGCAAAATATGATCGCGAGTTGCCCCAATCGCGCGACGAATACCAATTTCCCGTGTTCGCTCAGTGACGCTCGCCAGCATGATGTTCATAATCCCGATGCCGCCAACCAGCAGCGAAATACTCGCCACAAGCGCGAGCACCAGGTTCGCCGTCGCCCTGGTCCGTCGCGCATTTGCAAGCAATTCAAATGGCACGATCAGCGTCACATCCGTCAAGCCCGGGTGCCGCACTTCCGCGATTCGCCGCAGCCTGTGTGCATCAGTCTCCACTCTCTCTCGACTCGGCGACGACATATATATCTCAGAAATCTGCACCTCGCTCGCCTGAAACGACCCACTCGTCCGACGCATCACCGTGTCGCCAAACACCAATCCCGCAGTCGTCAGCGGGATATGCATATCAAAATTCAGATCGCGCCCGATCAGCGCAGCCCCCGCACCACCGGCCAGCCCCACCGGCGCAAGCACCCCCACCACCGTGAACGCCTTGGCATCAATCCTCAACATTTGGCCCAGCGGATCTTCCAATGGAAAGAACACCGCCGCTAACTCATGCCCAATCACGCAAACAGTCGAGCCTTCTTCAATATCCTGCTTCGCCAGATACCTGCCGCGAGCCACAGTCAGATTTGCGACTTCTAAGAATTCCGGCGTTGTGCCATATGCCTGGCTCGTCCTCCGCCGCTCATCTCGCAAAACCTGCCCGCCAACTTCCTTCAGCGGCACCATGGCCGATGCATCAGGAAAATTCTCCTGAATCACCGTCAAATCTGTCCGCGTCAATCCATACTTACTGATAAAGCTCGACCGCCCGCTTCCCGTAGACTGCTGATTCGCCGTCTCCGGAGGCTTCTGACTCCTCACAATAATGTTGCGCGCGCCCAACCGTTCGATCTGCTCAAGCGCCTGCCGGGTCGAACCTTCACCAATCGCCACCATGGCAATCACCGCCGCCACGCCGCAGATAATCCCCAGCGCAGTCAAAATGGAACGCAGCAACTTCAGCCGCAAGTTGCGCAAACCGAGTCGAATAATCTCAAGCAGCATCGTCATCGAAGGTGCATCCTCACGTCAACAGCACTTTCGCCGCCGACTTGCTTTCAATCTATCAAGTCCCACCCCTTACCGGCCGAATCCTATGAACGTCCACGCACCAAAACATGCTCACGATCAACACACATTCTGAGACCCTCCTCAACCACGGTTGGCAATGGCAGGCCCTCGTCACCCATAACGGCCAATCTACTGCCCACACCATCACCCTCTCATGGCAGGACCACGACCACTGGTGCGGCGGCACAGTTTCCCCTTCACGAATGGCCGAACGCATCCTCGAATACTGCCTGACGCGCCGCGACGAGCCGCTCCCCATCAAATTCGACGCCGCCCGCGCCCGCCGCTGGTTCCCGGAAATCGACCGCGAAATCCGTCAGTGCGGCTGATTCGTCCTACTTTGGCTCTTCCTTGGGTGCCTCTTCCTTCGCGGGCTCACTTTCCACATTCCCCCGCAATTCCATCGCCCGCTTCAACAAATCTGTCTCAAACTCGTCCTTTGGCTGCGTCATCTCCTTCGACGCCTCCATTACAAAGTGCCACTTCACTTCGGTCTCGATCTTCGCCGGCACCACAGTCGCCATCAGATCCAGCGGCGGATATTCATACACCGGCTGACTCGCCCGCGCCTTGGTCACCAGCGGCTCAAAGCCTTCCTTCTTCAGCCGCACTTCATACGTCCCGTAGTACGTAAACTCCAATTCCAGCGGCGTAACTCCAACCTCGCGGTCATTCACCCAGCACAGTGCACCGGCAGGCTCACTGGTAATCTGCAACTTTCGTTCCAGACATCCGCCCAACGTGCACGCCAAGACCGCCATCGCTCCGACCCGCGTAAATGTCCCCGTGTATTTCATCGCTGCAACTCCCATCACGTCCGAACTACATCGTCAAACTCGTCACCTCGGAACAAGCTTCCAAGATACACCCGCCGCACCCGCTCATCATTAATCAATTCCTTCGGCGACCCTTCAGCGAACTTCCGCCCCGCATCAATAATGCACGCCCGATCACACACGCGCAGCGTCTGCTGCACATTGTGATCCGTAATCAATATCGCGATCCCCGCGCCCGCCAGCCGCCGAATTTCATCCTGCAGTTCTTCCACCGCGATCGGATCCACGCCGCTAAATGGCTCATCCAGCAGAATCAGACGCGGCTTGGTAATCAACGATCGCGCGATCTCAAGTTTTCGCCGCTCGCCGCCAGAACAGGTCCGCGCTGCACTCTTTGCTTTGTGCGAAAGTCCGAACTGAGCGAGCAACTCCCCGGCCCGCCGCTTGCGTTCCTCTCTTGCTAAATCAAGCGTTTCCAGGATCGCCAGCAGATTATCCTCGCAGCTCAGCCGCTGAAAGATCGATGGCTCCTGCGACAGATACCCCATCCCCATCCTTGCCCGCTGATACATGGGCATGTGCGATACATCCTGCCCGTCGAAATTCACTTTCCCGCCATCGGCATCAATCATCCCGATCGTCATGCGAAAACTGGTGGTCTTTCCCGCACCATTGCGGCCAAGCAGACCCACAATCTCTCCACGTTCGACCGTGAACGAGACCGAATCCACCACCGTCCGCCCGGCAAACGCTTTCCGCAGATTGTGTGCTTCTAATAGTGCCAAGGGCACAGTCTAGCCGGTCATTGTCCTCGTCGCAGCAACCCCAACCCCCTGCCACACCTCAGTCGATTCCGTTTTTCCGTGTTTCCCGGCTTCCATTCGCGGCATCCTACCGTCTCGGAAACCATTCAAGACTTAAGGAGATTGCACATGGGTCAATACGCACAGATGATCGCAACCGCAGGCAAAATCACTCGTGGGTATGGCGAGCGTCTGCTCGTCGGCGTCACCGCTCAGCAATTTGCCCGCAAAGCGACCGTCAACGGGAAACTCATCGACGCCAACAACCCTGCCTGGGTCTATGGACACCTGGCAACGTACCCAACCAAGGTCGCCTCAATGGTCGGACTCGACCCCGCGAAATTCGCCGCTCCCGCCAACTTTGAAGGACTATTCAAGGACGGTACACCCTGCCAGGACGATGTCGCTGGCAACATCTATCCGTCAATGGAAGTCATCACTGCCGCATTCTTCAAAACTCATGACAATCTCTTCGAAGTCCTCGGCGGCATCGATGATGCCAAACTCCTCGCCGAAACTCCCGATGAAAAGGCACGGACGCGTTTCCCCACTGTTGGCGGCCGCGTCCTCTTCATGTGCAACAACCACCTCATGATGCACTTGGGCCAGATCAGCACCTGGCGCCGTTGTATGGGCCTGCCTTCCGCCTGAAACCGTCCCAATCCTGCAACCGATCGCCTGGTTCCCCGGTATAAAGTGATACTCGTATCTCTTTCGCCTCCGGGGGGTCTCATGCTCATTTCGGCACGGATTATCGACGCCAACCTTAATCGTTCTCGCGAAGCTCTGCGAACCATGGAAGACATTTCCCGGTTCGCGCTAGGCGATTCGGCGGCCACAGAGAACCTCAAATCCATCCGCCACGCTCTTGGCGAACTTGATCAGAAACTCCCGATCGACAAGGGCACACGTGTCGCCGCACGCAACGTCGAAGCAGATGTTGGGACCGCTATTTCGACACCGCAAGAAATGGCCCGCAGCGGGATCTTGGAAATCTCAATCGCCGCCGCCGCTCGGCTGCAGGAATCACTGCGATCCATCGAAGAACAATGTAAGACGCTCGCTGATGGGACCGCCTCCGCAAAACGCGCTGAAGCTCTCCGCTATCGCGCGTACGTCGCGGAGCAACAGCTCCTGCTCATGCTTGGCACCCGCCGCGCCCGCCAATGGCGCCTCTGCATCATCGTCAGCGAAGATGCCTGCACGCACCTGCCCTGGGAAAAAGTAGTAGAACGCGCAATCGCTGGCGGAGCCGATTGCATCCAGCTCCGCGAAAAACGTCTTACCGAACGCGACATGCTCCGCCGCGCCAAGCGCCTCGTTGAGATCTGCCGCACACACCGCGCCACTTCGATTATCAACGATCGACCCGATCTCGCAGTCCTCGCCGGCGCTGACGGCGTTCACATTGGCCAGACCGACCTGCACGTACGCGATGTACGCAAACTCGTCGGTTTCAACCTTCTCATCGGCATCTCCACCTCAAACATCGACATCGCACGCGAGGCCGCCGAATCAGGTGCCGACTACATGGGCGTCGGCCCCATGTTCCCCTCATCCACCAAACCAAAAGATGATCTCTCCGGCCCTGAATACCTGCGTGAATATCTCGCTGACCCAATCACAAGTCGCGTCCCCCATCTCGCAATCAGCGGCATAAACCTCGCGTCAATCCCCACGCTCATCGCCGTCGGGGCCAAGGGCATCGCAGTCTCCAGCGCAGTCTGCAAACAAGAAAGTCCTGAGATTGCAGCACGGCAGCTTCTGGAAGCACTCGCGCCCACCGGATTGGAGCCAGCTGCCACCGTTGCTTGACCGTTAAACTGGTCAATCCAATATCAGGGGTCCAGGTTGACCAACTTCGTCCCCGTCACTTCCAAATTTTCCACAGCCCACGCTATCGGCGCGCCTTCAACCTTCAAACCGGCCGCAGCAATCAATGAATCTTCAACATGAAGCACTTCGGCCCTGCACAGAGGCCATTTTTTGTGAATCACCCGGCCTGCCATAATTCGCCCCCACCGCCTGGTGAACAACCAATACCGCTCCGTCGAAAACTCCGCGAGCGATCCGGTCGCAGACTCCGCCAGCAATTCGCCGCGCCGCCACTTCACATGCGTCTTGCCATTTTCCCACGGCCCCGCCCGCCGCGTCAATCGATAGTCCGTCTCGTTGTCTTGAGTGCTGACATCAAACCTGCTATGAACGTAATTCAAACTCCACATCCATCGACCACCCAATACCGGCAGCAGCGTCTGTGCATCTAAGCTGAAAAACCAAACCCCAGCCCTCCCGCGATACTTCACATACGTCCGCACGTTGCACTCGAAAAAATCTCGCGTCCCCGGCAACCGCGGCACACCCTTAAAATCGCACGCCTCCATCCGAAATGGAACCAATCCCACCCACGCAGAGCCATCGAATACATCAAGTTCCAGCTCCCGCGGCACAAGTTCTCGCATTTTCTTCGCATCAACTCGCCAATGCAAAAACACCAAGTTCGCCCAGTTCATACGGACATCGGGCTCTTGCGCGAACTTGATTGACTCCTGTTGTTCCATAAATACTCAGAGTCCCGGTTCCATCGTAGAGCAAGATTCAAAACCAGGGCGATCCGACCTCAAGGCTTCTCGACTTTGTCGTTGCTTTCTTAGCTGATCGCGGCAAACGTGTGCCAACTTCGCCGCGAGCTATTGTTTCCGCCATGGGAACGATTCGCACTCTCGCTCTTCTTCTTGCCTCGCTCTCGCTCCTTTCAGGATGCTCTGCTACATCCACTGCTCTCTCCAGCAAACAGCCTCCGCCCAATATCATCCTCATCATCTCCGATGATCTGGGATTTGGCGAAGTCGGCTGTTATGGCCAGAAACTCATCAAGACTCCAAACATCGATTCCCTCGCTTCTCGCGGCATGCTCTTCACCCAGGCCTACTCCGGCTCCTGTGTCTGCGCACCTTCACGTTGCACACTCCTCACCGGCCTTCACACCGGTCACTCCGCGATCCGCGACAACAAAGAGCTTTCTCCAACTGGCCAGCAACCCCTGCCCGCCGAGAGTGTCACGATCGCCCAGCTCCTCAAGACCAAGGGCTACTCAACGGCCGCGATCGGCAAATGGGGACTCGGTCCTCCCGGCTCAACCGGCGACCCTGCCAAACAGGGCTTCGATCACTTCTTTGGGTACCTCTGCCAGCGTCACGCCCACAACCACTGTCCCCCTTTCCTCTATCGCGACAGCGAAATTGTCACGCTTCCCAACAACCAGGAAAAATGGGAGAGCGGCTCCGTAGTAGTCGGCGCGTCATACGCGCCCGACCTGTTTCGCGATGAAGCTGAGCAGTTCATCTCCGCCAATCGATCCAAGCCCTTCTTCCTCCTCTTTGCAACTCCTGTCCCGCATGCTGCGCTGCAAGTCCCCGAAGATTCTCTTGCGCAATACACGAGCACACTCATCGATGCGCCTTACGACGGAAAGAAAGGCTACCTGAAACACCCTACTCCGCACGCCGCGTACGCCGCCATGGTGAGTCGCATGGACCGCGATGTCGGCCACATGCTCGACCATCTCAAATCTCTCGGATTGGACGACAACACCATCGTCATCTTCACCAGCGACAACGGGCCCACTTTCAACGGCGGCACCGACAGCGCGTTCTTTGACAGCGCCCGCGGCCTCCGGGGCCTCAAGTGCCAGCTCTACGAAGGTGGCATCCGCGTCCCCCTCATCTTCTCTTGGCCGGGCAATATCCCGGCTGGCACAACCAACTCCACCATCACCGCGAACTGGGATCTGTTCCCAACACTTGCCGCGGCGACTGGCGTAAGCCCGTCACTTCTCCCCGCCAATCTCGATGGCATCGACCTCTCACCGACACTTTTCCACGCAGCCCCGCCACTCACGCGCGATCACCTTTACTGGGAATACTCCATGTCCGGCGGCCAGCAAGCAGTTCGACTTGGAAATTTCAAAGCTATTCGACGCAACGGGATGAAGAACCCAGATGGCCCGATTGAGTTGTATGATCTTGCAACCGATCCGAGTGAGACTACCGATATCGCTTCCGCACACCAGGACATCGTCCAACGGATGGAAGCGATCATGGCAACTCGCACTCCATCACCCATAGCAGAATGGAACTTCAGAAAGTAGGTTGTTACAGGCGGCTCTTGGTACCGGAAGCCTTGCGCCCTCGAAACGTCCGGTACCAGAAAATTCCTTCGTACTGATCAAAAAATATTGCAAATACCCAGTTTCCTACATAGAAAACCCCACAAACCGACCACTTATCCACATCAAAAACTCCCTGATAACTCAAAATGAGCCTGACAGGGTGTGTCATGGTGCGCCCTCCCGATTTGCCTCAGCCAGTTTCTTTGCTACATTGCCAACATGACAAACAAGCCGTATCCAACTCGTCGCCCTCAGCCCATCTCCCCCAAGCCAGCCCGCGCACGCCAGTGCATACCTCCACCCGTCTCGCGGCACGTCTCGCCCCATTGGCACGCTGGTACCTCGACCGTAAGGTCGATGGCGAGGATGCCCCCCACCGCACACACTGATGTGCTCGCGCAAAATCGACCTTCCCGCAACTTCCGATTGCTCGGGTCTGAAATCTCAAATTTCAAATCCGCTTCCAGCGTCGGCTCAGAGTACCACATTGCCTGGCACTCTGACTCAAATTCTGGCACCCTGATCGAAGGGGGCCACGATCGGTGGCATTCTTCAATTCCGTGGCACCCTTCAAATTGACGCTTCTCGCAACTGCTCTACATTCCGCAACGTATCAATTCATATATATCTCGTAGGGGGTGCATCATGCTCAACCTGATGCCTTGGATTCATCGACTCGCATTACTCATTCTTTTGTGTACCCAATCTGCATTCGCAGATGGCGGCGCGTTCAAACGTCTCGTCGAAGACCCCACCGCCGCCAACATGCCCGATCAATCGGCTCTGATCGCATTTTCAAACGGCACCGAAACCCTCGCCATCGAGACCCGCTTCGAAGGAAATTCCACCGATTTCGCCTGGGTCGTACCCCTCCCTTCCGTCCCTCAAGTCGCGGCCACAAGTCCCGGCGTTTTTCGAACGCTCCCCGCGCTCTTCCCCCGAAAAGTCGAAACTCAAGTTACGTGGCTCTGGGGTCCTGCATTACTGCTCATTGTCATGTGCCTTGCCGCCCTTTCCGGCTCTTCCTTATTGAGAATCGCTGCGGTTTTTTTCCTGATTGTCGGTGGCTTCCTGATCTTTCTTCCCTCACTGGGCAAAGCCCGCGGCATGTCTGAACCCACCGACTCAATCCAGATTCTCAATCGCGAAGTCGTCGGCAATTTCGAACTCACCACGATCTCATCCAAAACCCCGACCGACCTTACAGCATGGCTCACGGGTCAGGGATTCAAAGTAACGCCGGAGAGCGCGGCGGCGATCGCGGATTATGTTCGAGATGGCTGGGTATTCGTGGCGGCAAAGGCGCGTCGATCTGCGTCCGCTGGTTCAATCGAACCGATTACACCTCATCCGCTCGTCTTCACATTCACAACACCGCACGCAATCTATCCGATGCGACTGACCGGCGCGGGAAACACCGGCCCGCTCTCCGTCGATCTCTACATTTTTGGCAGCGGAACCGCACAAGCCGATGGCTGGAAGAACCGAATGTCTGCGCCCGTGACGATTGTCCCGAAAGCCGACACCAACGCCAAGACCTACGCGCAAAGTCTCCCATCTGCAGGCGAAGTAACCGTTTCTCATTCCGCAATTCGCGATCTCGTTTCCAATCTTCCGCATGCCACACACTTGGCGGCAACACTCTCGCCAGCGCAGATGAAGCGGGATGTTACAATCTCCTTTGGACCCCCAACCGAAACTCGCTACTCAGTGTGGACAGCCGAATCCGCCATCCGCCGAGGCTTCTCATTTGCTGCAATCGTCTTTTCGGGACTGCTGCTCGTGTCCGTATTCGCAAGCCTCAAGAAAGACATCCATCTCCGCACTCGCTTAGTGTGCATCTCGCTCTTTCTTGCATCGGCTACCGGAGTAACGACTTTCTTTGCGACACCACTCGCGGTCGCGACCATGTCTTCGTACAAATACTTCCACGGCGATCATTACTGGGCGTTGTTGGCTACCGACAACGCGATCGAAAAATTGCGAGGAGCCAGACAGCCGGTGAATGACAAGATCATCGAGAACGTCTTCCTCGAAAAGCTGACCGACCACGGGTTTGACCTCTCGCACATCAAACGGGGAGATTCTCCCGGCAATTACAGCATCGAAAAAGTCGGCGATTTCTACCAACTCCGATACTACTCCATCTCCGGTCAGGAGTTGATGATCATCCTCTGACTCTGTTGACTCCCCCACCACCGACCCTTTTTCACCCTACCCTATATCATGCCCACAAAACCCAACACAGACCGTGTCCTCGCCTGGCTCTCTGATCACGAGGAAGGCTCCATCCGCCGCCTCATGGATTGGCTGCGGATTCCCTCTATCTCTACCGACCCAACTTATCGCATCAAGTGCCGCGAAGCTGCCGATTGGTGTGCTGATCAACTCCGCGAAATCGGCTTCCACACCGAAGTCTGCCCCACCGGCACCAGCGAAAAGCCTGGCCACCCGGTCGTACTCGCCACCTGCGAAGGTTCGCCCGAATACAAAGGCCCGCACGTCCTCTTCTACGGCCACTATGACGTACAGCCCGTTGACCCGATCGACCTCTGGCAGAGCCCGCCCTTTGAACCCGTGATCAAAGAAGGCACACAAGGTGGCCCCGGCCGCCGCATCGTCGCTCGCGGCGCTGTGGACGACAAAGGCCAGGTCATGATGTTCATCGAAGCCATGCGTGCCTGGAAAGAAATCACCGGCCAGCCCGCCGGCGGCGTGAAAATCACAGTCCTCATTGAAGGCGAAGAAGAATCCGGATCAGTCAACCTCGATTCGTTCGTGAAAGAACGCCGCGCTCAACTTTCAAAGTGCAATGTCTGCCTCATCTCCGACACAGGCATGCTTGGTCGTGATCGACCCGCCATTACTTACGGCGTCCGCGGCCTGGCGTACACCGAAATCACACTGCACGGCGCTAACCAGGATCTGCATTCCGGTCTCTGGGGCGGTCGCTCACCAAATCCAAACAATGAATTACCCAAAGTTCTCGCCCAGCTCTGGGACAAAGACCGCCGCGTAACCATTCCCGGTTTTTACGATGCCGTCCGCCCGCTCGAGCAGATCGAACGCGACAACTGGAAAGCTCTCAAAATCAACGACACCGAGAACCTCGCCAAAATCGGCTTCGGTCCCGATGCCAATGTCGGTGAAGCCGGCTATTCAGCAACTGAACGCGAATGGGCTCGCCCCACCGCTGAAATCAACGGCATCTGGGGCGGTTACACCGGCAAAGGCGCCAAGACCGTGATTCCCGCAAGCTGCTCCGCAAAAATTTCCTTCCGCCTCGTTGCCGATCAAGACCCCGCGGTCATCACCAAAGCATTCTTTAAATGGTGCGAAGAACGCACACCGCCAGGCTGCCGCTGGGAATTGACTGATCACCACGGCGGCCCGCCGGCAACCGTCCGCACTGATTCCAAAGAACTCAACGCCGCCACTCGCGCCATCAAGGCCGCTACCGGTGTCGATTCCGCACTCATCAAGAGCGGCGGCTCGATCCCCGTCGCCGGATTGCTCAAGAGCGAACTCGGTCTTGAGACCATCTTCATGGGATTCGGCCTTGATGATGATCGCGTCCACTCCCCCAACGAAAAATTTGAGATCGCGTGCTTCCGTCACGGCGCACGCAGCCACGCGGCGTTCGTCTCTGAACTTTGGGGCCTCTAGGAGTTCACGTGCTCACGCTCCGCCGCTCAATTCGGTTTGCAATTCCGCCCGGCGGCAGCGACATTCCCACCACGCCAAACGGCTACGCGGCGAACCCTTCGCCGCAGGGCTTCGCACACTTTTTCGAATTAGCCCTAACCTGCCAAGGCGAGCCAGACCCATCGCTTGGGTATCTGCTCGACATCAAAGTAATAGATGAGGCGGCCCTCCACACCGCCATCAACATCTTGCGCGAGGCAATCGCCCGAAACACGCCGCCAATCCTGACTGTTCATCCGCTCCTGACGGCAATTTCGCCGCGTCTTGATCACAAACTCATTACGCTCCGCCTCAACCTCACGCCATTCTGCAGTCTGGAAGCGAGCACCAAAATGCCAAATACCGTCTTTCTCCGCCAGCGCTTCGACTTCGCCGCGAGCCACCGCTTACACGTCCCAAGTCTTTCGCCCGAAGAAAACCGCAAAGCCTTCGGCAAATGCAATCACCCCAGCGGCCACGGCCACAACTACCAGTTCGAACCCTGCATCGCTGTCGACGTTTCCAAACCCGCCTTCACGTTGCAGCAGCTCGAATCCATCGTTGAATCGACGCTCATCAAAACCTACGACCACAAACACCTGACCATTGACACTGTCGAATTCAACCCGGAAAAAGGCGGCGTGAACTCCTCCGTCGAGAACATCTCCAAAGTGTTTTTTGAAAAACTGTCGCCGCAGATCGCAGCTGCCGGGGCAAAATTACAGAGCATTCGAGTCTGGGAAACCGATCGGACCAGCGCCGAATATTCAGGCTGAATCTGCTACCATCCGCCGTGCCCGACCAACGCGAGCTTCCACCACGCCGAATTCTCCTCATCCGCCCCAGCGCGCTTGGAGATGTCTGCCGCACAGTGCCGGTTTTGGTGAGTCTCCGCCGCGCCTGGCCCGATGCTGAAATTGACTGGCTTGTGCAGGACGATTTCGCACCCGCCATCATGCATCACCCCGACCTCACCCGCGTGATCCCATTCAAACGCCGCGCGCCCCGCCACCCAATCCCCCGCCGACCCTTCCGCCCGCTTGCCCAATTTGTCGCCCAGCTCAAACGCGCCAAATACGACCTTGTCTTTGACCTCCAGGGTCTGGCCCGCAGCGGATTTTTTGCCCGCGCCACACTCGCCCCCAAACGAATCGGTTACGCCGATGCCCGCGAACTGGGCTGGCTCGCGCTCACTCACAAAGTCCCCGTTTCAGCCAAACTCCACACAGTCGACCGCATGCTCGCTCTTCTCTCTCCAGTCGGAGTCGAACCGGTGCGAGACATGCGTCTCTACGTTTCCGAAGAAGATCGCCTCCACACCCTCGCTGATATCGACCTTCCCAGCGGCGGATACATCGTCATCGCCCCCGGCTCGCGCTGGCCCGGCAAATGCTGGCCCGCCGACCGCTTTGCCGAAGTCGCCCGCAGAGTCCTGCATCACGGATACAAAGTTGTCCTGGTCGGCTCGCGCAGCGAACGCGAACACTCCGGCCGACTGCTCGACCTTTCCAACCACAACAAAAAAGTCATCGACCGCATGGGCGCGACAACCATCGGGCAACTCATGGCCATCATCAGCCTGTCCCGCATGGTCATCGCCAACGACTCGGCCGCGCTGCACATGGCAGTCGGTTTCGATAAGCCGATCATCGCGCTCTATGGACCAACCAACATCGATCTGGTCGGACCATACAAACGCAACGCCGATGTCATTCAGCATTTGGGCAAAGGCGATGTGCTGGACCACAAGCGTGAAGCATCTGGCAAAATTCTGATGGATCGCATCACCGCCGAAGAGGTGTGCATGCGACTTGATACTGCGATGTTGGACGATTAACCGTTCTTGGCGGCGAAGTCTCGCATGAAATTGGCCATCACTTTGCAGCCCTCTTCAGGGAATGCGTTGTAGGTGCTGGCCCGCATGCCGCCGGTAGCGCGGTGGCCTTTGAGACCATCCATGCCCGCCGCGCCGGCTTCCTTGCAGAACTTGTCATCAAGTTCGGCGGTCGGCGTGCGGAACGTGATGTTCATGTAGCTGCGATCACGCTTGGCGGCGTGACCCTTATAGAACGCGGGCAGAGCGTCGATGACGTTGTAAATATGGTTAGCCTTGCGAATGTTGGCGGCGCCGATACCGGCGAGACCGCCGGGCTGCTTCAAAATCCACTTGAAAACCAGGCCGCAGATGTAGATCGCGGCGACGGGCGGCGTGTTATGGCGGCTCTCATCTTTTGCGTGCACGGCGTACTGGAGCATCAAGGGCAGTTCGCGTGCCTTGCGCTGGAGCAGATCTTCGCGAATCACGCAGACGGTGGTGCCAGCTGCTCCCAGATTCTTCTGGGCTCCTGCATACACAAATCCGAACTTACTGAAGTCGACCGGGCGTGAATAGATGTCGCTGGACATATCGCAGACCAGCGGCACGCCATCGGGAATCTTGGGCAGGCGGAACGAGCCATCGTTGTTGTTCCACTCGGTTCCGTAGATCGTGTTGTTGCTGCACATGTGCACATATGCGGCATTGGGTGAACACTTCAGCTGAGCATCATCTGGGATGTAGGAGTGGTTCTTGTCTTTGCTGGTTGCAGCTTCATTGCATGCGCCGTAGAACTTAGCCTGTTCGAGACTCTTTTCGGCCCAGTATCCGGTCGTGATGTAATCTGCGACCTGATCCTGGGGCTTGAGGTTGGCGGGGACCATGAAGTTCTGGGTGGTCGCGCCGCCGGTCAGGAACAGAGTCTTGTAGTTCTTGGGGAGGTTGGAAATCTTGGCGAAGTCCTCAAACGCCTCGGCGAGGACCTTGTCAAAGATGCGGCCGCGGTGGCTGTGTTCCAAGATGCCGATGCCGCTGCCGCCGATGTTCCAGACATCTTCCTGGATCTGGCGGAGCACTTCTTCAGGCAGGCAGCCGGGGCCGGCGGAGAAGTTGAAGATTCGACCGGAGGCGGTGTGGGTGACGCCTGACTTAGAGATCGACGGGGCAGCGATTGACATGGTGAAACTCCTGCTTGAACGACGCCAAAATGAGAGTCTGAATAGTAGGTTGCCTCAGTTGACGCTATTTTCAATGCGGTTGCGGGATTTGTACATATGGACCATGCGGACGACCTCTTCGGCGACCGCTTCCTGGGCCTGATTTGTGCTTGCTCCCACGTGGTGAGTGCAATACACGCCGGGTCCAAACTGGGCAGATTGGCTGACCCATGGACCTTCAGAGCCTGCACAGGATTCCTCATAAACATCCAAACCGGCCCGGATGCCTTTGGTCTTAATGGCTTCGCGGAGAGCTGCTTCGTCGATGACGCCGCCGCGGCTGGTGTTGATGATGTACGCGCCGGGCTTCATGTGGTCGAAGAACTGCTTACCGATGATGTGCTTGGTGTCGGGCGCGAGCGGAATGTGGATGGTGACCGCATCGCAGGTTTCGGCGAGTTCGAGGAGCGAAGCATTGTCGTTGCCGCCAAATTCAGCGCCGATGTCGCTGACATGTTCTTTGGTGATGCCGTGACTCCAGGCCAGGACGCGCATTTCAAAGGCTCGAGCACGCTTGATCACCGCGCGGCCGATCGCTCCGGCGCCGATGACGCCGAGGGTTGATCCTTTGAGTCCCTTTGATTTGCTGCCGTATTCCTTTTTGTTCCATTTGCCAGCACGGGCATCGATGGTCTGGTCAGGGATGCGGCGATCGCAGGCGAGCAACAGGCCCATGGTGAGTTCGGCAACAGCGATCGAGTTCATGCCCGGGCAGTTGCAGACTTTGATGCCTTTGGCGGTGGCCGCGGCGACATCGATGTTGTCGACACCGGCCCCAGCGCGGATGATGAGCTTGACCGAGTCCGCTTTGGCGATTGTCGCGGCGGGCACTTTAGTGGAACGCACGACGAGAATTTGAGGCTGGACGCGCTGGAGGGCGGCGGGAATGCCATCTACACCCAGATCTGGTTCGCTCAAGACTTCGCAGCCGAGCTTTCTGAGGCCTTCGATGCCGGATTTTTCGAACTTATCTGCGATCAGGATTTTCACGTGCAGAAGCTCCGCGTTTGCAATTTTTTGTTACTTTACGGTGACGCAGGCCGGTGCCTTGACGGCGTGAGCCCAGGAATGGACGATCGGGGCGGCCGCCTGAAGCACAGGCTTTGGGTCGGGAAGTGAGCGGTTCCAGGCTCGGTCGTATTCAAAGACCACGGGGCCGGTGAAATTGATCGAACGGGCTGCGCACATGGCACTGCCATTGGGAACAGTTCCGGTTCCCAGGGTGCATGGCTGGCCATCCTTGTAATCCTTGATCTTGAGCGCGCCCAGTCGCTTGCCCAACGCGTTCACGCCCGCGGCGACATCTTCACCTGCCTGAGCGGCGACGGCAACGGAGTAGGACGCCATGAGCAAGCCGTTGTCAGCAATGTCCATGATTTCGATGAGGTCGCTGGCGCGGTTGAAGCTGCCGCCGTTTTCGATGAGAAGCTTGACGCCGGTGCGGTCGCAGGCATCGAGGCATTTATTGAGACGTTCGATGATGCGAGCCAGGGCGTTCTTGCGGCTTTCCTGGCCTTGAATCTCAAACGCGAAAACCCGGACGAAGGGGCACTCAAGTTGAGCCGCGAGATTGATAGTGCTCTTGCAGGCGCGGATTGCTTTTTCCTGGTCACCGAAAATGTGACCGATGATCGCCGGTGCGACCGGGTCATCGAATTTCAAGCCTGTGGCGAGTGAGACGATTTCGAGTCCGGCGTTTTCCATGATCGAGCGGGTTTTCGCCGGATCGGTGAGGAACGGCTCGCCGGCAAACTCGCCGCCAGCACTGCCAAAGGTGCGCAGCTCGACTCCGTTGAATCCGGCGGCCTCGCCTTCGGAAGCGATCCGCTGGAGTGTCCATTCCGGGCAAGCAACCGAACTGAAAGCGACCTTCATCCGTGGGTTCCTGATCCATTAGTGTTTTGGATGACTAACGGCGGAGTGGATTGAACTGAGCGGGGAACCGTCCCTGCCCACCAGCGTCCCATCATATGGCTTGAGTCGCGTCGGATTCCCGCAAAAACGCGGGTTGTCTGGTTAGGGCCGAAGCCCGGAAATGGCCCGAAAGAGTTATGGATCGCTTCAAAATATCGGTGTGTAAGTTGTTCGCAGTCAGGAACCTTGCAGACGCGAGAGACGTATGTCCTAGAACCGAAAGTGAACTGGTTTGGGCGGCAGAGTTGCGAGATGCAACGAATACTTTCGAGTGTGATGCGCGACATGCGCACGAAGCGTGGTTCAGCGAAACCCCTCCGCCTATGCAACTTCAACACCTACCTGCGAGCGCCAATTTGGTCATATTTGAACGTGCCGTAAAAGTCGGAGTATTGCTGGTTGCAGCTGTATTCCTGCTCGCTATCACAGGCTGTATTGGAGGGTCTGCCCGCGACCTCTATTACGGGGCCAGGGCTATCGATTCGCACGGAATTGAAGGCGACGGCAGCGTGATTATCGCAGAAGATCGAAGTGATGAGCTTCGCGAGGCGATCATGAGAGCCCGCCGCGTACAGCTGGCAGATGCTGAGAAATAGCAACGCCAGTTCAATTGACACCTTGGAATCCAAGGCGGCCAGAAAGCGGGCGACGAGGGTCGAACTCGCGACCTACGCGTTGGGAATGCGTTTCAAGCTGGCAAAAACCCTGTTTTTGCGATGATATCGCGGCTCCTGAGAGTAACGTTTAGGAATAACGAGGCCTTTCGAGGTCAATTCAAGTATGCAGCATACTCGTAATGACCTCAGGTGGGACTTGCACCTTTCATGGGCCGCAGTAGACGGCGCCGCTGGCCATCAGGTTCTCTTTGGGGGCGACACGACGACCATGCCCAACGTTGGCAGCGAAGATTGTCTGGTCCTGGGCAGAGTCACAGATCCGGAGATCACTGGACTGGAATTGCCGCCAGGCGTTGCGTGTCGGTTCTATGTTCGCAGTGCCGGCAATTCTGGGCGCCTGAGCTTTCTCTCTTCGACGGTTGAAATTGCCATACCGGCGACACCAGCGGGTGACTCGATCGAGGACAGCCTCCCCAACAAAGCGATGGATGCATTCTCATGCGAGCTACAGCGGATTCGATGTCGCGACCGACCTTCCATTAGTGTTGCAGCAGCTCACTATTTTGGATTGCTGGCCCATCTTTCAACCGGTCAGACCAAATTGGGCATTCGTGCTTGTTTAAAATCACTGATACCCATGCGCATCGGGGTACAAAAGACCGCCGAGTTGGCTGTAACTAGAGCACATATCTTACCTCCTGCCGTACCACGCCTCGAATCACTTCTGTACCTGCCCAACCAGTGTCGAGCGTGAATCCTAGCGCAGCGAGCAGCCGACAAGAACGTCTGTTTTCAGGATCAACGGTTGCGAGACACCTGTGCACTGCATAGGTCTCGCGTAGATGAACTATCATGGCTCTTACTGCCTCCCGGCCATACCCACGCTCCCACGCACCGGCGAAAATAATATATGCAATGTTCGCCTCCTGCCCGGAGACAGTCGCTTGGACGTATCCGATCGCCTCGCGCGTAGAATGTCGACGCACTACCCAGTTCAACCAATGTGCATCTCTCGTTGGAGACATGCGTGCTTCGAGTCGCTGATATCTAGCATGCAGTGCTGCAATAGTTTTTGGCGGCTCATCCCCGATAAACTCATATAGCCGAGAATTGGATAGCCCCTCAAACATTATCGCGGCATCAACAGCCAACAGTGGGTCGAGCTGCAATCGAGCTGACTTCAGGCTGTCCATTAACTCGTTCCTTGACTTACGAGGAATCCAAGGCGTGCGGCACGGGTCAGAATCTTACGCGAACCTTCGTGCAAGTCCTCAATAGATTCTTCTATTCCAGTATCCATAATGCCGAAGAGTTCTGCGGATACCTCCAAGGCCAAACGCCCACGCACAAGAATCACACGACGTGAGGCGCGCCGACCAACCCAGGTAACAATTACGTCTTCAGCGAGCCGCCTTCCTTCGAGTGTGGGATGTTCATTTCTGCAAACGAGATTTTCCTCAAGCAGTACTGCATCTAAATCTTCGTGACACAACAGAAACTCCAACACATCTGCCGGTTTCTCAACAATCGGATCGCCGGGTCCATTAAATGATGTGTTGACTAGCACTGGATAACCAGTGAGACGTCCGAACTCACATAAGACGCTATACAAAAATGCATCCTCTGCTTGCTCCAGAGTTTGCACTCGGGCAGAACCATCGGGGTGCGACAGCGCGGGTAACTTATTCCGATGCTCTGTTCGCACCGCATAAACGTAGCTCATGTACGGACTTGAGGGTGGGCCTTCAAACACTTTCGTCAACGCCTCTATTGGAATAACAGGGGCAACGGGACGCCACGATTGGCGACCCTTCAACTGGTTCAGTCGGTCTTTGGAATTGGATATGAGCGGAGATGCAAGAAAACTTCGTCCACCAAGTGCTCGAGGGCCGAATTCGGCACGGCCAGCAAATCGACCAATAATTGCGCCATCCCGAAGAAGCTCAGCGACCCTTGTAGGCACGACCTTGATCGGCGCCTGCAGCAGACCTTTCCGCTCTGACACTGCGTTGAGTTGATCGGCGCTGGTATATAAATTGCCAAGACGGTCGGTCACGGGACTCAACTGGGGTCGGAGGGCAATTCCGGCGTGGTTGAGCGAACGCCACCCATGGAACGCGCAACCGACCGCAATGCCAGCATCATGTGGACTACTGGGCACAAACGTCCTATCGAATAGTCCAGAACGAGCGATGTGGGAATTTAGATTGATGTTTAGAAATGTCCCTCCCGAACCAGCAAAGCAAACCGACCTAGTAAAGTGTCGAGCGCGCCGCACGGCGTTGAGCATTGCTTTTTCAAGGGCCATCTGAACAACAGCCGCCAACGGGGCGTATGCCTCCTGATTATCATGACGTAGCACTCGGGGCTGCCAATCATTCCGGAAGATTGTGTCATATGCCTCACGCGTTTCGATCAAATCATGAACGGAGACTTCGCAAGACTTATGCTCTCCCATAGAGGCCAGTGCCATCAATTGACCATGGGCGTTGTCGCGATCGAAGACGAGGCGTGACACATTATCGTAAAGGCTGGCCGCGCTGCATACAAACACTTCAGGAGTGTTATGGGGCACACAAAACTCCCGATGGTGTAACGTAGTGGAGTTTTCATCAATGTCATAAATCGACAAACATTCTGTTAATGTCGATGTCGCGGAGTCCATCGTCCCTACATCACGCTGAAAGTCTGCAAACGAACAAGAAAAGTCTCTGCCATCCCGTGTCGTAGAGCCAGCAAGATCAGATACAACCACTGCCGCATCACGATAGCCAGCACTCCCCACAGCGCAGAGTGCGTGTGCAAGATGATGCGACAAAACAATGTGTCGACGATCGTAGGGGTCGAATAGATTGAACCCGGGTTCGAATAACGGTCGCGCGAGGCCCACGCCTCCCGCTGACATTGATTGAAATGACGACACAATTACGTCGACGTCATCAATGTCTACGCCCGCGGCGATTAAGCAGGCACTGACAGGAAGTCGGTTTGTTAAACCATCCGCGCCATCACCTTTGATGCCCGTAATGCGTTCTTGTTCAACCGCAGCGATCAACTGACCATCTCTCACAATCGCGCAGGAACCGTGGTGACCGTTGTGAATTCCGAGTATTACTGACATAGCCAAAATTTTCACGGTTCGAGCGGGCTAAATCCTAGAGTAAGGATGGAAACGGACTCTCCCACTTGGATCGGTTCACGTCCATGTGGAACACTACCTGCAAAGAAAATTACCATCTCGCCGTCCATAAGGTCAATTCGCTCTTCCTCGCCCCGCGGCGGGAATATGACTAGGGCTGAGTTCTTTCCAAGGACCCGCTTATGCCCCAACATTATCAATACGTTTAGGGAAAAGACCTCGGTATCGACATGCGGTTGGATTCCTTGACCAGGCTCATCGTAATAGATGAAGCTCGCTACGCCAGTAGATTGAACATCCCCTGCGAATTGGGTGACAAATGCAGAAAGTTGATCGGAAGCGGCAAGCGCGTTCGCCGTAGGTGCGCCGCAACCTAAAAAATGCTCGTCAAATCGGTGAGCGTGCGGACGCAATTCCACAGCCTCAGACTGCAAACTCATCAAAAGTTTATCTGTCATGAAAGGCGGGCGGCCACGGTAAGCTATTCCATTGGCGCCGATCCGATCACGATATGGTTGTAGACCTACGAGCGTTTCGGTGATTGTGTTGAATGCGCACGCATCTATGCCGACGCTCGGGCGATCAAATGTTGGACTCAAGCCACCCGCGGCGAGGCTGAGCAGAAGCATTAGGTTTGAGCGTTCCGGTTCGTCAAGGTGATCGCTAAGGCGAAGCAGTTTGAGTGCGAGTTCACTGCGCATTGGAGTTGATGGGTGTGAAACCGAAGGCGACAATTGAGACATGTTCTCCCTCCGTCATGTATTCTCGTGCGTGAATGACAGAATCTGCGTAAATTGCGACCATTTCTCCCGGCACCAAGTCAATCCGTCGCGGCACCAAGTCGGGCGGAAATAGCACAAGCGCCGACGGATTCTTCGTGGGCGAATGGCTCAGCATCATGATGACATTGAGAGAAAAATCTTCGGTGTCGAGGTGAGGTTCAATTCCCATGCCGACTTGATCGTAATAGATATAGTTCGCCTTTGCAGTTGGCTCAATCGGACCACAGTACCGCTCAATCAGATTGGTCATTGATCTGGATGTCGCCGTCTCCCGAGCGAAGGGTGCGCCTGAGACAACCAAGTGCTCGTGAAAACGCGCCGCTGAGTCGCGAAGAGATTCAGATTCGAACTGAAGCCGACTCAATAGATCATTCGTGACCCAATCCGGCCTTCCTCGATACATATAGCCGCTCGCCGGTACGCGATCGCGATGAGGCTGAAGGCGAGCTGTCGTCGAAAGCAGCGTGCGTAGAGGTTCGCGTTGGCAGTCACGTTCGGTGAGTCGGCCGGACGGAATAGACTCGGCGACTTCTGCAACCGCAGAAGCAAGGAGGATCTTGAAACAGGCCCGTTCTGCTTGCGTCATCCCGTCTGCGGCTTGGATAAGTTTGTCGGCGATATTCATAGCTTATGACAACTACTTGTTGAGCCCTAGCGTCTTGGGCAATGCCAGAATTTGCTTGCGAACCGCAACTGTCGCTACCGCCGAGATTGGCTTGGCGTATCGGACTTCTGCAGTGCTTTCGATTGCAGAGGCCGCCTGCAGTTGAAGAGCGGCCGAATTGACGATGCTACTGAACACTTGTTGCTCATCAGGTGTAAGGCTCTTCGTCAATTCCTTGAGTTTCTTAGTTAAAGTGGGAAGTGCGGCCTCTAATGCGGCGGAGTCAGATGACGTAGCTTTTGCTGCCATTTACTTTCCTTTCATAAAAAGTGAAACTGCATACGGCAAGCCATGACGCTCGTAGATTCTCTCAGAAAGAGATAACGGCGTCAAGTGTTGGATATACTTTTTCACCGAATTAGAAACTTGGAAGACGTCGTCGCCAAAGTAATAAGATCGCTTGGGATGGGGCTAGCAATTCTCTCAGCGTCGACGGTAATGTGTCGTCCTATCCAATGGTTCAAGACCATATTTAAGCGTTTGAACTCCTGTAAACCTCGCTTGCTCAGGAATTTACGGACAAAACTCGAGTCCTGGGGACCGACCTCTGCCGCATGTTTGAACTACGATTTCAATCTCTCAAAACGCGGTTTGCAAGCAGAAAAACCTACGACATGCGGTCCGAAGTGGCTCTTTCCTGAGGAGCAAATCAGGGTGACAGGACGCCAATAGAACTTTTTCGGCGTTACTGCGCAGAAATCGAGGCATCGCGTCCCATTGCCCTACTGCTTGAAACGGTAGGACAGCGGTCATGCAAATAAGAACAAGAATACCGGCGGGGTGTTTTTAGAACCTTCGCCTGAGAGATACGCATACGACGCAGACCCGGGTTAAGAGGCTGTTTTGGCTGCTTGGCAGCATTTACCGCCCCCATCAAGGCGGGAACTCTGGCGATACTTAGAGTCTTGACATGAAGTTGACAGTTCGCGAAATCGGCTGGGAACAGAGTTTCCTGGTCTAAAGTCACCATTGCATGGATCGATTCAACGAGACACTGCGCGGACAACTCCTCCAATTCCGAGTCCGGCAAAGACGGTGCGTGCTCGCCATGACGAGCGGCGCACCGCAAAGCAAGACGTCGGCCGATGCCGCGCAGACTCGCTCGTTTCAGGACGCACTGGTTCAAGGGTTGCATGTTGCTGGTCGAAAGCAAGCGATGACGGGTGACGTTGCGGTTCAGCTTGATTTCGCAGTGCAGCCACCGAATCCACCAGAGGTGCACACGCTGGCCAAGCATTACCTCGACGTCTTTCAACACCCTGCACCAGATTCAGCTATTCAGAGACCGCGAGTGCTCCTTCAGGATGACCGACAGGTAAAGGTGTTGATTTGCAACTACCATTTAGCTCAAGACTTTGGTCCCGGCATCATGGTTAGGGTGGCGCCGCTCTCGGACTTTGTGAATAACTTGGAGTTGGCGAACCGCATCCGGCATGAGCGGTTTGATGATGCGCGATCAATTCGGTGGAAAGACGAGTGGAGACTCGGAGGGTTCCAAGAGGAGGAGCGACTGCTCGAACTAGAGGAGCATTTTTACGAGTTCACCAAACACCAGAAGAGGTATGAGCGAGCCTTCGGGACTGTGGCGTTCGAAGCGATGCGGGAGGGCGCGCGAAGAGACCTGCAGCAGTGCCTCTTGGAACGCCGAGAGCCGCGACCAGATCAACTTGGAGCATTGTACGCGCCTCTTGTCGGCACGGGACAACAATTGGGCAGCGGGTTGCGTGCGATGCGGGTTAGCACGTCACGCATGCTTAAACAATTCTTCGAAGCCGACGGAATGAGCATCGATCTCGGTGCCCCGGCCATCCGGGAGGGGCAAAGCGCAGAATTCCGCGCGGCAATCGCGTCCACTTTGTCCAAACACCGCGCTGTCGAACCGGTGATGTTCCCGTTGCTCTCAACGCTGGGAGTGACGATGCTGTACTTGCCGCCAAAGGAAGGGCACGCACAAGGGATTGACCTAGACAATCTGGCGCGCCGCGTGATTCCGCATATACACACCGAGTTGCGTCCGCCAAGCAACCTGGCGCACACGATCCAACTTGACGGTTTGCCGAAAGAGCTTCGAAGTGCGTGGGAAGCCGACCTAGAGAAGCTTAAACGCACCCCAAAACATCATGTGACTCGCTACCAAGTGCTTGTGCTGCCCAGGTTCTCGGGAGACCCAATCGACGGGCGCGTACGGATTGTGCTGCACAGTGGAGACAGGTACACCGGGCCTTGGGATGAATTGAACTCGCTCCTGTCGAAATGGGCGAATTACGTGGAAGACGAGTTGACGTAGCCAGCGATTGAATCGCCGAGATTCAATAGCCTGAAAGGCGCTTCATTGGACATTGCCGTCACATTTTCTGCTCGTTGCGAAGTACGGGGGTGAAGCAGGCCTCACATGACCGAGGATTGAATTCGAACCAGAAGAACTCAACTGGTTGCAGTCTCGAATCAGGCGACGCCCAATCTTGCTGATCAAGCGATACTCACCAGAACTTCGATGCTTGTGAACCCGACGCGATGAGGGAAAATCTACGGCAACAGACTTGTTGGCCATTATGAATCGACTGTAATGTTAGCGCGTCGAGCCGCGATAAGATCGCAGTTAGACGGCATCACTGCCCGTCCCGGAATGCCAGAACACCTATGATACTGCCCGAGGCTGGCCAACCAAATGAACCGCATCAGCACACTAACACAAGGATTGTACGCCGATCTCTGCATGCGGGGCCTTTCCCGTGGCATCGTCACTTTTGGCTATTTTGGGTCCGGAGCCTACTCGGACAGTGTTGAAGACTTCGACTTTCTCATGATCGTTGAGAATAACTCCGACCGACCCGCAAATGTGTCTAATATCATAAGCTGCGTCGAGCGAAGGTTCTGGGGAGACTATTCCTGCGCTATGCCGCAAGACCGGAGTGTTTCTGATCGGTATGCGAATGTGGCCATTGACTTTGCCCATCGAAGCCTAATGGATCTGGATTTAGGGGTTGGCCCCGCAAATCTTACCCATGCGACCCGACCGTGGATTCATCTTAATGGCCCGATGTCACTTGATGTGTGGGCTGCGTTCAGTCGCCGCTTCCCGATCCCCGCAACCATCATCCAGAACAACTACACACCGATTGTGGGCCAAGGCCTACACGATCTGGTTCCACCGATTACCATCAACGACATCATTCAGTACAAGGCAGATATGGATACACGATTCGCCGCCCTCCCGATG
>CAZAEQ010000005.1:30347-146282 GCA_964484185.1 uncultured Phycisphaeraceae bacterium | reverse complement strand
CAGGAATGTTTTTGCAGTAACTGCCACCGCGGCAGCAAGGACAACGACCCCGGCCACAGTTGCCGCGGCCAGATCGCGGCGATTTCTGCGAATGAACTTGCCGCACCGATAGCCAAGAGTTGCGCGGCGGGCGACAATGGGACGATCGGAGAGAAATCGCTCCAGATCCATCGCGAGCGCGGAAGCGGACTCGTAGCGCTGGGAAGGTTCTGGTGCAAGAGCCTTGCGAACGATCGTGTCCAGATCAGCCGGGACTTTTAACGATGAACTCGGTGAATGGCGCGACAGAGACTCGGGCGGCCCCGCTTCAATAGCTTTGAGAACCTGCACCGCTGAATTGCCCGCAAAGGGCACTCGAAGCGCAAGCGCGTGATACAGCGTCGCACCCAGCGCATACACATCAGCACGCGGGGAAAGCTGGTGAAACTCGCCGCGTAACTGCTCGGGCGCTGCGTAACAGAGTGTGCCCGCAAACGCGCCGGGCAGCGTGAGCGTGTCTTGATTGGTCTGGAACACAAGGCCGAAATCGCTCAGCAGGGGCGTACCGTCACTGCGGATGAGAATGTTGCTGGGCTTCACATCACGATGAATCAGCCCCGCGGTGTGCATGGTGTGAAGCGCATCTGCGATTGCCATGCCCCATCGCGCAATCGTGCGCGCATACGTTGATTCCAGAACCAGCGGCGCTTTGACAGAGAGCGGTTCACGAACAGCATCGAGAAGCTGGGCCGACTCTCGTACATGCTCAATGACTTTCTGAAGGGAGCCGCCGCTGACATACTCCATCGTGTACGCAAAGCTCTGATCGGTGCGGACCACATCGTGGGCACTGATGATGTTGGGGTGTTTGAGCTGTGCGATCGCAAATGCCTCGCGCTTGAAGCGCTCGCGCGTGGAAGCCGATGCAAGCATCTGCGGCAGCACTTTGAGGGCGACAATTCGGCCGCCAAGACTGGTCTGCTGAGCCAGGTATACTGCGCTCATTCCGCCGCGACCAAGGAGTGACAGGACGACATATCCATCAGCACGGGGCAGAGCCGCCGCGTTGACCGGGCCAACTGCGACTTCACGAGCAAGCTCCGCGAGTGCATCAAATTGGGGGGCCAGATGCTCAAAGCCGTTGAGAAATGGAGTAGGGTCAGCATCTCGCCCTTCTTCAACCGCCTGCAGCATGACGTCAAAGGCTCTATCAAGACAGCGCTGATCATCTTCGCCGCTGTCAGGCCGCGAACCTTCGGTGTTGTGGGGAGAATGGTAATGACCCATGCAAGCGGCTCCGATGCATCAAGAAACGGAATCGGAGGAAGAACTGGGCGTGCCTTTTTGACTATTTCCTGAAGAAGTCAACGCCTGACGCATTGTGTGCGCATTTTGAGAACTGAGCGCCAATGCGGAGCGGAGTCGATCGCGATAAAGCACTGCACCGCGGCGGACACGATGTTGAACAGTGGCAAATGGCAGATCAACGCGCTCGGCGATCTGCTGCAAGGTCAATTGTTCAAAGAGGCGCAGGTGAATGATCTGACGGACCTCGTCTGGTAGATCGGCGAGTGCCTGCTTCATGATGCTTGCCTGTTCCTGGTGCAGCACAACCCGACTGGGAGTTGTGGAGCCGGACGGCTCGGCAATCTCCTGACGAGAGTCGTCGTAGATACCAAACGGTCGCACCTTTCCGCTGCCGCGTTTTGCCGCATTGTGCCAGTCGCGGGCATCACTGATACAACTGTCAATAACAGTCAGGAGCCAGGATCGAAAAGCGCGTTGTCCTCGCCACTGGACTGCGGTCCGCGCTTCCCAGGCGCGAAGGAGAGCCTCCTGCAAAATATCTGAAGATCCACACTTTGCCGCCAGATCGCCCATTCTGGCCTCAATTAACACAAGGAGTGTTGCCGGGTTGCAGTGCTGAATGAGCATCGTCCAATGGACGGGATTGGCGACATCCGGAGAGACCAGCGATAGGTCATGAGCCTGGGCATTCGCGCCTGCGGAATCTTGCGGCAGTTGAGCACTTCCCTGGTCCATTAATATATTGTAGCGAGCGACACGATTCGAGCCACAGTGATAGTTATTGCAGTCGAATCAGCGCGTCTTCAAGTTGCTAATACGCAAACGGGCCCAGCCTCTTTTGAGACTGGGCCTGTTACGAGGAATGTCTCCAAAGGCATCAGCAGCCCGTGCTGAATGCGTCGACGAAGTCAAGGTAATCGAAGAAGTCGATGCTGCCATCGTTGTTGAAGTCGGAGGCAGGATCGCCGGAGCTGAAGGCGTCAACAAAGTCGAGATAGTCAAAGAAATCTACCGCACTATCGCCGTTGAAGTCGGCGGGACACGCAGGCGCGAAGGAGAGCGACAGCGTGCCCGAGCCGGTCCAGCCGCCGTAGCCGCCGACACGGAGAAGGTAGTTCTCGCCCGCGACGACCGGAACAGTCATCTGTGCCTGCACGCCGCATTCGTCATCCGCACACGCGATCGCCTGGCCATCACCGAATGGGCAATCTGTGTAGGCAACCATCTTGGAGTCATAGTCCGCGCCGCACGTCGAGACAGTCAGGGTGCCAGTGCCGGTCGCCAAGTATGCGTACCACATGTCGCCGTGGATCTGCTGGTCGTTGCAGCAGAAGTTGCAGTTGGGCTCGGCGGGGCCGTCGGTGTAATGGCCGACCGTGCTGAAGGGGATCGAACCGGTGGTCACGACGATGGGTGTCGTGCAGATTTCACCTGGGATGGGCGTCTCGCTGATGTTGATCGTGCCCGTGCCCGTCGATCCGTTGTACCCGCCCGCCGCGAGAAGGAACTGTTGTCCCGGGTAGCTCTGGAAGGAGATGGACGACTGCAGGCCGCAAGCATCATCGTTGCAGGTGATCAGCGCGCCGCCGCCAGAGGGGCAACCGTTCCACGCCGCGAGCGTGGTGTCAAAGTTCGCGTTGCCGCAGGTGGTCGCGGTGACGGTGGAGTACCCGGTCGCCGTGTAGCGATACCAGCGATTGGCCCCGCTGAAACAGGTTGAATTGTCGCTGGTGTATCCGACGTTGGAGAACGCTGTGTTCCCCATTGCGATTGGCGATGCGGTGTCGCACTCATCTGCGTCACGATTGAAAGCGACGTTCAATTGGAAGTTGCCCGAGAGATTCTGGACGTGCGAAACACGGACGAGGTACTGCCGACCGCCGATGACGGGGATCGAGAGCGCCGATCCACCGTTCCCGCACGATGGCGCATTGTCGTTGCAGGCGATGAGATTGCCGCCGCTCTCGGGGCAGCCGTCGTACACACCCATGATCGTGTTCTGGGCGTTGCACACGCTCAGCGCGAGCGTGCCTTCGGAGGGAGCTGTGAACCTGTACCAGGCGCCCCAAGGCAGCGTAAACGAATCAGTCGTGCACGATGTCGGATACGGGGTTGGCTCCGGACGAGCGAAGATGGTGGTGCCGTTGTAGGTCCCAGTGGTGATGTCAACCGGTGTCGCGCATGTGTCGTTGGCAGGCCCATCCATGTAACGGACCGAGACTGTGTGCGGGCCGGGCGTGCCGCCGGGAGCGACCGCGACGCGGATGATGCAATCGCTGAAGTCGTTGATGTTCACTTCGAGCACGCCGCCGAATCCGTTGTTCTGATTCTGATTGATCGGGACCCACTGGTTCTGCGGCGTGGGAGCGGAGTTGCCCAGGCGGTGAACTGAAATCAGGTTGTTGCTGCCGCCTGTCGCAGTGATCCGGATGCGACCCGGACCATCCCAGGGGGTGAAGGTGTAATAGACATCCTGCGTGCCCAGGGTGCCGCCAGGCTGGAACGACGCCATTCCGTCAGTGGTTGCGCCCACCGTCGTGCCGTTGATGATCATGCCGTAGGGCATCTGGCCAAGCAGGATACCTTCGAACCACCGATCGTTGCTGGGTGCTTGCGGCGCGCCGATCGTGCGTGTCAGCGTGTACATCTGTGGCATTCCGAACGATGCCGATACGGGCTTGACCACCGAGTAGTAGTCGCCCTGGGGCACCTGTGCGGACACCGTGACCCACTGCCCGGGCGTGCCCTGCGAAGCGGCGATGATGTTGCCGGCGGCATCTCGGATCTCGACGCGCAGACCGGTCTGAGCGAGGGAATTCACAACATTTCCCGATGCGCACGAACCGTCGGAGTTCTGCTGGCTGGTGTCGTATGAACGTCCAACGGGCCTCGCGCTGAAGGTCACGGGCATGCTCGCCACGAGCGTGGATTTTGTCCAGTCCTGATCATTGGGAACAAGCGACGCCGTCGCGGTGTCTGCGACCTGTCCATACGAGAAGAACTCGAGCGAAGTGTTTTGCTGAGACAGGAACACCTTCGCGAGACTCGGTGAGTTGTCCGGCTCCTGAGCATCGCCGTAGAGGGCTTGTAATCCGAGGATGTCATCGTGCTGCAGAATGTCGAAGTTGGTGCTGAGGAGAGGTTCCATGAGTTTGGTGTGAGTTCCTGGACAAGAGTGGGCCAGCCCCATTGAATGGCCAAGTTCATGCGTAAATATGTTGCGGAAAAACCGGAATGCATCCGGGAAGCGGCCCCAATCTTCGGCGGTGTCCAGTCTCATGTCACCGTTCGTAGGCCCGTAGGCATATGCCAGTGTGCGATTTGTCCCGTCGATCGCTCCCGCACTGATTCGAATATCGCCGCGGACCCCGTCGATCCCGGCCCTGGTAGGCCAAAGTGCTCCGTCGTCAGGTTCCTGGGCAAATCGCACGCCGCAGACCTGCGAGATAGCGTCAAAGCACGACCGAATGTATCCGGTCCAGAGCGTGCGATCACCGCCGAATTTTGAGTCCATCATCGAGAACAATGAGCTTGTGTAGCCATCACCCAGACTTGTTCCATCGGGCACAAGGCTGTAGGTCACGTATGCGCCAACGTTTGATTGCCAATTCCAGGGAGTCCCGAAAAAGTAGTAGTCTGGGGCAATGTCCGCTTCCGGAACTCCGCGCAAGAGGCGCCACTGCCTCATCATTTCTGGTGTCAGCACCGTTCCCTCAGCGAAGCATGACATCGGAAATTGTGTTGGCTGAGCCATGGCGGCACTTTCGAGCATGGTCCAACTTGCCGCCTTCGCGTGGGTGTTGCAAGATGATTCAGTTGCGAAGGCGTTCGGTTCGGGGCACGCTACACACGGTGACGCGCCGCACATCCCTTGATCAAGGTCGATGCACTGGCCACACGCAAGTGCGCTGCCACTGGCAAGTGCAATGAACGCAGCGAGCGACCTGAACGTTCGCGGCACACTATTACGAGAAACCGAAAGGCTCTTGTTGATATTTCTATTCTGAATCTTCTTATTCATGGCTTCTCCAATCCCTCAAACGAAACGGCGATGCGGAGGCATATTTGCCGTGCACAGACCATGTTCATGGCACGCTGCCGCGAGAAACGTGGTCACGTGTAACAAGCGGAGCCGATTGTTCAAGTGGATCAGAAATCCGTGCGACTACGAAATTTCATCTGAAAAGCAGGTACAACGTCGCTGGCCACCCCAGGTTTCCGACCTTGGAACCCGCTTGAACGCGGCAACGGCTACTTATCGGGCGTGCCTTTGGGGGCGTCCGTGGCTGGCAAACCGGAGCCGCCTTCTTCAGCACGTTTTGCCCATTCAGCTGCTTTTGTGTCGTACCCGTTGCCTGGCGCAGCGGAGTTCCATGCGGCGTAGAGGTCGGCGAGCGTTCGCGATGCGCGACGAGTATCACTGTGTTCAGACTTTCTTACCGCCGCAATAGCAGCATGAGCTTCAAGAAGAACTTTCTCGGCAGAAGAGAACTCTGTCAGACCGACCCGAGCACGACCCAACTCCATCAAGAAGAAGCCGAGGTGAATGGCGTTGTTGTCTACCAGCGATGTGCGGGCAACGGGCTCATCTGTCGCCAGCAGCGTCTGGGCATCTGCATAGCGAGCAAGACCGTTGAGAATTTGAGCAAGCTTGGTCGCGGTGATGAGCGTTACAGGGTGCGAAGGTCCAATTGCGCGCTGACGACGTTCCAGAACATCACGAGCGATTGGTTCGGCCTCGGCGAATCGGCTCTGCTCCATCAATAGATCGGCTACATCTATCCCCAGCAGGAAAGTATTCAAATCATCCTCGCCCAACGAACGCCTGCTTGCAGCGTACATCTCGCGCAGGATCGGCTCTGCCTCTGCGTACTTTTTCTGATCGCTCAGATTGGCGCCCAGGTTGCCACGAGCCTCGATCGTGACCGGGTGCGTATTGCCGAGCGTCCGCGTTGCCCGCTCGGAAGCATCGCGCAGGAGCACCTCTGCATCGGCGAGACGGCCAGCATCGCGCACTGTGGAGGAAAGATGCAGCATCGCCTTGATGGTCGTCTGATGATCAGGCCCGAGCGTCTTTTTGCTTCGTTCCATGGAATCGCGCAGAAGCTCTTCTGCCTGCGACAATTGCCGCCGCTCGCGCAGAACAATGGCGACTGTCTGTACCGTGCGGATTGTGATATCGTGCCCCTCGCCCAGCGTCCGCCGTGCTTTGTCAAGCGCTTCGCGGTAGTACTTCTCCGCCTGCTCGAGGTCGCCGACATACCACATCTGCGTGCCCATGTTGCTGATGGACACGATGGTTTCAAGATGCTCTTCACCCAGCACGCGGCGTTTTCGTTCGAGCACTTCGCGAATCAGTGGGTCGGCCTCTTTGAGTTTTCCCTGGACCTGCAACAGGTAGCCCATGTTGTTGATGGAGTTAAGGGTTGCCGGGTCATCATCGCCCAGCACGCGCCGGCGAATCTCAAGCGCTCGCACCGCCAGAGGCATTGCCGCATCACGCATTCCCATCGTGTCGTAGACATCTGCCAGCGCGTGGCAGAGCGCAGCATCTACTGCTGGCTGATCCTTGAACTGCTCATCGATAGCCTTGACTGCGGGCGAGAGAATTGTGACATCGACGAGCGCGCGTGCCGCATCGGTAGCATTGACATTCTGCCAAAGATTGGCAAAGACCTCCAGTTGCCGGTCGCGTTCCTGCGAACTCAAGCCGGCTTTATCCAGCGCCTGGGCCAATCGACTGCGCACATCTTCGCTCAGCAGCACTCCTGCGCGGCTGGGATCAACCTGAACGATCATTTGCGCCTGGAAATCAGAGACTTTTTCGAGTTCGCCAGCTCTCTTCTTTGCTTCGCTTTCAGCTGCAACAGCACGGTCGCGATCGAGCTTGGCAGCATCGCGTTCGCTTTTGGCAACTGAAGCCTGCCACGCAAAGCCGCCAGCGCCCAGGAGAAGTCCAGCGCTTGCAATAACAGCGGCAGCAACGAGGACCCGGTTGCGGCGTACGAACTTGCGGACGCGATAGGCAGTGCTGGGTGGGGCCGCAATCACTGGTTCGCCCGAAAGATATCGCCCGATATCCGCTGCAAACCCGCTGGGGCTGTCATAGCGGCGCTGCCGATCTTTTTCGAGCGCCTTCATCACGATCCAGTCCAACTCGCCGCGGACGGTTGACTGAAGTCGCTGCGGTTCGGTCTTGCGATGCGAAGCGACCGTTGGCAACTGCTCTGTCGCGCGAGCAAGTCGGCTTGAGGGATTCGGCGGGTCCACTTCTCGGATCAATCGCTGCATTTCATCAAGCCCGGCGAGACGAAGTTCCTTGCTTGTAAATGGTGTGCTGCCAGTCAGCAATTCATATAGCAGAACGCCAAGTGAGTAGACATCTGTCCGAGTGTCCAGGTCGGAAGAACCACGTGCTTGCTCAGGGCTCATGTATTCCGGCGTTCCGATCAGTGCACGCTGGACCGTGAGATCTGATTGATGTGCCGCAGAACCGGCCACTGCTTTGGCAATGCCAAAATCAATGACGCGGACAACAGCGCGGTCATCCTGGATGCTCACAAGCACGTTGGATGGCTTGAGATCGCGGTGAATAATCCCTTTGGTGTGCGCATGCTGCACTGCGCTACAGACCTGTACGAAAAGGTCAAGCCGCTCGCGCACGCTCAGGTTCCGGGAATCACAGAACTGAGAAATCGGCAGCCCATCCACCAGATCCATGACAACATAAGGCTGTCCCTGGCCGGTGGTTCCGGCATCAAGAACACGCGCGATATTGGGATGGTCCATCATCGCCAGAGCCTGCCGCTCCTGATCGAATCGCGCCAGAACCTCACGAGAGTCCATACCCGGCTTGAGGATTTTCAGTGCGACCTTGCGTGCGATCGGTTCAGTTTGCTGCGCGAGATACACCGAGCCAAAGCCGCCCTCACCCAGGAGTCGCACAAGTGTGTAGGGCCCGATCACAGTTCCGGAACGATCAACCGCTGCCTCGGCCGCGACCACCTTTCCCGATGCGGTTGGCTGAGCCAGGAAGCGATCGTCATCTACTGCCTCGAGCATTGCCTCGACCGATCGGCGCAGTTCCGGCTGTCCCGCGCACTCGCGGTCAAGAATGCCTCTTCGCTGGTCGGGCGGGGCATCGATCGCTATTTCGAACACACGCCGAAGCGCGCCATGATTAGTCTCGCTCATGTATGGTCTCTGCTCATATCAGTATCTTCCGGACTCGATCGCTACTTTGAGCCACCCTCGGGCAAAGGCCCAGGCCCGTTTCACCGTGGGCTCGGAAACGCCCAGGGCTTCAGCGGTCTCTTCGATTGTCAAACCCGCGAAATAACGGAGGCGAACGATCTCTGCCGCGTTTGCATCCACTTCTTCCAAGCGAGAAAGAGCCTGGTCGAGGATCAGGAATCCTGCCGATTCTGCCGCCGAAGTCAGGTCAGGGAGACCGCCCAGTCCCAAGGCGGCGGATCGGGCTGCCTCGGCACGGACCCGGGCATCTGCTTGCGATCCGCCATCGCCGCCGCGGATTTCGGCAGCGCGTGCCCGTGCGTGATCAACGATGATGCGTCGCATGGCCTGCACGGCGGCGGCGTAGAAATGAGCGCGGTTCTGCCAGGGAATCTGCCTCGGACCGACAAGTTTGAGATACGCCTCGTGTACCAGTGCAGTGGCTTGAAGGGTGTGCCCGGCACGTTCGCCCTTAAGAGCCTGTTGAGCGGCGAGACGGAGTTCCTGGTACACCAGCGGCAGAAGTCGCTCCAGGCGGCCAGCGTCGTTGAGGCCCTCCTGCAGGAGAATTGTGATGGTGGGACTTTCGGACTCGCTCATGCCACCCAGTTTATCCGCCTCGTTTTCCGGTCACACTTTTCAGGCAGCAAAACCAGCTCGCTCTAAGCAGTACTTCAGCAGCCGGCACTCAGGGCATCGACAAAGTCCAGATAGTCAAAGAAATCAATGGTCCCATCGTTGTTGAAATCCGCGGACGATGCGCAGTATCGAAGCTGGATGCCGACGTTACGAAACCCGGGCGTTGAACCTGCCTGAACCAGCACGGTCATTGCTGCCATTGACCACTGCGGAGTGGTGAATCGTGTGGGTAGAGCCCTGCGCAAATGTATCTGAGGCCGTCCCATTAACAATCTGAATGCCATCGGAAGATGGTGTCACTTGAACGAAGTATGTTTCAGCTGCTGTCCACATCATCGGGGCAACCGTGGAATTGGTGCATTTGGTTTGTTCAGCATCCTTCGCCGAATATCTGCACGAAATCAGGGTAGTCAAAGAAGTCGACGACGCCATCTGCGTTGAAATCCGCCTCCGGATCGTTGGCCACAAACGATGAGACAAAGTCCAGGTAGTCAAAGAAGTCAAAGGCCGCATCGCAGTTGAAATCGCTTGGGCAGACCGTAATTGTCGCGGGAATGCTGGATGCGCTGCAGGTGTCAGCGACAAGGCAGCGGTTTTCCCACGAATGTGACTGCTCAGACGTATCGCCGAAGTCACTGAAGGTGACCGTACTCGAATTCACGGCCTGAGCAACGAACTGAATTGGGCCGCCCAGCGGGTCTGTGTTCAATCCCTCGGCAATATCGATCCATGCATCAGCCGAAGTGGGCCGCCATTGCCACTGAAACGTGAGTGGATTTGGACCCGTGGCAATCACCGAGAGCGATACTGGCTGCTCTGTACACGCGACTGTCGATTCAGGAGAAACGAGCGTGAAAGACCCCATGGCAACATTGTCAAGGAATCCAATGTCTCCGCCTGAGGCTGAGGTGAACTCGCCGCGGAATTTTAATGCTGTGACATTGGCAAGCACACTCTGAAATTCGGCCAGAGTCGGCGGCACACCACTCAGACTGGTCTTTTTCCATCCCGCGGTCTCGGTCAGTGTCACGCTGCGAATCGCCCACACGTTGACCACCGGATTTGGAAGGTCAAAGACAAGCACGAGGCCCGCGCCTTCTATTGCAACATCTGGCTGACTATTTCCAGCTGTGTTTACGCCATTGGTCTTGGAATGCCACGCAAGCGTGCCGCCGTAGGTGCAGGAGCGATCGCCCAGGAAGGCCGGGCCTGCCAGAAAGCCCCACCATCCCCCGCTGCCTTCATCCTGGGCACGGGCAGCCCCGCCGGGATTTCCACCCGTCTCAACCCAGGCCAGATTGCCAGCATCTGCGTAGGTCGACCAGCCGTTCAAAGCGGTGTCGAATGTCTCGGTGACGATTCCCTGTCCGAGCGCCATGCCAGCCGAACCTGCTACCAGTATGGCCGCGGCACAAGGGGAAAAACGTTGCACCAGCCCGCGGTGATTGGCTTGACCTGTCATGAATGAACCCTTCCTTTTCTGGGAAAACCAGACTCCTGCAGGAGTGAGAATCTCCACCAATATAGCGGGAACCACAAAAATAGAGCCAACTATTTTTCATGGGTCGGTGCGTTTCATGTGCCAGTGTGGCATGCATAAAAGCAAACTCGGCCGCAGATCTGAGGCCGAGTCTGAAAGGGATCGAATTGCAATCAGGTTATCAGGACGTCGCGAGAGAGGAACCTTTCAGCAGCCAACGCTGAAGCCATCGACAAAGTCGAGATAGTCGAAGAAATCGATGGTGCCGTCAATATTGAAGTCCGCACTTGCGGCGTTGGCGCTGAAGGCGTCGACGAAATCGAGGTAGTCGAAGAAATCGACTGTGCCATCGCCGTTGAAATCTGCCGGGCAGTAGATGGCAACAAGGCGGTCGGGCCCGGTGCCAAATGCAGCGGTGCGCTCGACGATGTGCCAGTATGGAGGAGCGATGACTGTCTGGAAAGCGCTATTAAAATGCCCGGAAGACGGGAACGCTCCGCTGCAAAGTATGATCGTGTGCTCTTCGCCGCGGGCGGGCGTGTGTGTCGGATTCACGCGAAGTTCAAGAGTTCCACCCAGCGTCATGTTGCTCTGAAATGTAAATGGGAAATTCGGGCCCGACTGAGTCAGTGTGTTAATCACGTCATGCGTATTGCCATTGAGAATGTCGAGTTGAATATGTGAACTCGCGTTGAGAATGGTGTTGCCACCGAGCGAGATGGTGCCGACCGTGCCAGGGTTTCCCGGGGTAAGCGTACCAGAGATGACTACCCCGGAGTCAAAATCGCCGCCAAGAATCCCGCTGCCAAAGACGCGCCCATGCACACCCAGACCGGTTGTGCAGCGAATCGAGGCTGATCCTGGTGTCAAGATTGGGAATTCGACATCACCGATGACGGCTTGGGATGAGTCGTTGAGCGTGACAGAGTGAGTGCCAACGTTGATACGACCCGCCGCGCCGCTGAATCCGACGCTGCTTGAAGCGCTGCCCATGGTGAGGTTGCCGGTGGCAGTGATGACTGAGCCATCGAGAGCGGTGATGGGTGTGCCGGTGGAGAAGACGCCAGAGCCGGTGAAGCCGCCGCCATCGCCGAAGGTAATGGTGTTGCCTGAGATTCCTTGCCCTATCCCGGAGATGATCTTGGTGAAGGTGAGACCGGAACCCTGAGAGAGAATCGAACCGCCATTGTTCACTGGGATATTCACGATTCCATCGCCCGAGAGTGTTTTGCCAGAAGCGATCCCTGCGGAACCACTACCAGATATTCTTCCGCTCGTCCCGATGTGAGCGTTGTTCAATTGAGCTGATGGCACGGAGAGGACATGGTCACCCACCTCGATAAAGCCATCGTTCGAGAGGAAGCCGCCCAATGCACCGTTCGTAGTGATGGTCAGGTCGCCCGTCAGTTCAACTGCGCCGCCCAAATTAGTGATGAGCAGTGTTCCGGACAAGGCACCGTTCAACAGATAATTTGACCCTTCCAGAAAGAGCCCGTTGCACGTGAGATCGCCCCCCGCAAGCGTGAACACTGCTCCGTTTTTGACGCGCACATGTCCATCGCAGACCATCGCAGCGCCTGGGCCAATCGTGAGTGAGTCGCCCGTGCCCCAGACCATGACGCTGTTGTTGAGGATGTCTCCGGATGTGATGTTCACGACTGATCCGCTGGGCGCGCCCTGGATTTCGAAACTGCCGGTACCAAATGCTCCAGCCGTCGTGCCCCCGATGGCCAGCGCGCCAGCGATGTTCCAGACCGAGCCATCGCCGCTGACTTCCACCAGACCTGTGCCAGTGTTGGTACGACCCAGGTTCACGGTGCCGGAGGTCAATTGTGCACCAGCCTGCACAAAGACGCTTCCCTCTCCGGCATCGCCAACAACCAGGAATCGGCTGGCTGGCGTGGTTACCGTGCCGCCTGTTCGTACGTTTAACTGGCCATTGCTCCCCGACAGGTTTCCAAGAATCACATCGCCCGCGCTGATGGTGAGATTGGAGTCGTTGAAGACGGCGAAAGTGCATCCAAAGAGCGAACTGGATTGGCCGACGACGAGAGTCTCAAACGGCGCGACGTTGTTGCTGAGCGTACACGATGCGCCGTTCTCAAGGACAAGCGCGGGCGAGCCCGAAGCACTGCCGCTCAAGCTGAACACATCGTTGCGAGGCTGGAACGAGCCGCCGTCAATCACGACTTGCCCGTTGAACATATTGAGAAAGCCGCCTGAATCGGTCGCGATGAGCGAACCTGTTGTGAAAACGCCGCCGTTCACCGATAGTGTTCCTGAACCAACGCCCGCTGGATCACCGATGCGCGTCGAACCGGCGACGTTCACGACTCCGCCACTGTTGAGCGTGAAGGTCGACGAACCGGCGCCCAGGCCGATCCCAGGGTTATCGCCCAGGTGAAGCGATGTTGCAACGTTGATCTGCGCTGTGGCATTGAGTATGCCGCCGACGCCGCCCACCGTCACGCTCCCGTTCGATCCGGTATTCAGCCCGACAAACATCTCATCTGCATTGACGCGCCCGCCTGAAAGCACGCTCAGGAACCCATCGCCCGATTGCCCAATTATCACATCCTTGCCCGCGCCGGTAAGGTCAAGCGTTGATGGCGGAATGGGAATCGGCAACCCACCAGTCCCGGTGACAGTCACATGGCCCACAGCAGTCGATGCCGCTCCAATAACCACATCATCTGCTACAACAGCCGATGCGCCATCTGAAATCGTAAACGTTCCATCGCCTGCGTTCCCCACCACAATATCTGAACCTGCACCAGCAGTGTCGAGCAGCGTGCCTTCATTATCTACCGTCAGTACTCCGACCGCGCCCGAGGCGTTTCCCACTGCGACCCCTGTACCCGCGTGAAGCGTGCCGGAACTTAGAATCGTCGTGGCAGAATCTCCAGATACATCCCCCACTCTCACAAAGCTGCTCGTGGTGTGTGGCGATGACATGCTCAATGTCACGATCCCGCGCTTAAACGTGTGCGATGTTGTCTGCGACACAGTTCCGGGAAATGTTGTGGTGAAAGTGTTGGGGAGATTCCAGACTAGAAGATTCGCCACGCCGGGCACCTGTGCCGGGGTCCAATTAGCAGCAGTTCCTGCTGATCCGCCGGCGATGGCGTTCCAACTCAGTGTCTGTCCCTGCGATTTCACGGAAAGGCAGCACGCCGCGGCGAGTCCTGCAACATTTGCAAGCGATTTCAAAGTGAGTGCTGTGCGAAGATATGGACGGGGATCGGGGTGCATAGAACTTCCGCTCCTGAGTAGTTGGTTCTTGTCTGCGAAACTCGATTAAACGAATCGTCTGATTAGCAACCAGCGCTGAACGCATCGACAAAGTCAAGATAGTCGAAGAAATCGAGCGAGGTGTCGTTGTTGAAATCTGCTGATGGATCGCCGCTGCTGAAGGCATCTACGAAATCCAGATAATCGAAGAAGTCGATAGTGCCATCAAGATTGAAATCGGCAGGACAGGGGAAAAGAATCTGAGCATTGGTCGGGTTGTACAGGAGTACTGAACCAGGCGGAATGTTGACCACCGCAAAGGCGCCACTCACCGACGCCGCCGACAGGAACGTAAATCGCGTGCCGGGAACGGGAATAAAGTCATTTGCGAGGGCGACGTTCAGCGTGCCACCGCAAAGCGCTGACCCGGCGACTATGAGCTGATCGACACTTTCAGAATCGCGAATGTCGATATTCAACGTACCTGCCCCATTGCCAACCGCCGTCTGGGCATAGTTTCCCGTGAAGATCAGGGCGCCCGTGCCCGATGCTCCGGGATTGCCGGGAGAAATCTGTCCTGCATTGACATTAAAGAAAGCAGGCACAGTCAGCGTACCAAAGCCTCTAAGATGAGAAGAAAACGCAGTGTTCATATTGCTGTTGGGCGCAGTCGCTTGAAGTTCCAAATTGCCGCCGCCAATGGTGCATTGCCCGATCTGCAGACCATTGCTGTCAAAAAGAGTCACATGGTGAAAGCCAACATTCAGCGTGCCTGGCATCTGTACACCTGTCGTTGAACCATCTCCAAGCAGGAGATTGCCAGTCGCTGTGATTGCACCATTATTAATTACAAGGGCATTAATCGAGCCCTGGCCTGTGAATCCACCCGTTGGTCCGAATGTAACTCTTGTGCCGCCAACTCCAAGTCCGGCTCCACTGACCAGACCGTTAAAGACCAGACCAGTGGTGCCCGAAGCGCTGATCGTGCCCGAGTTCGAGACCGGACCGTTGATCGTGCCTGTACCGACAAGACTGTCGCTGCTGCGAACGAGAAGGCCGTTTGCGGCAGTCAAAATTCCGCCGTTGATGGCGACATCGCCTGCAAGCGCCAGCCCGCTGTCCAGCAATGTCACTGAATGAACGCCGACATCCGTTGAGCCGAAGCAATTGACACCATCCGCGGCGGCGGCGTTGCCGATTATCAACGAACCAATAGCAACCAGGTTGGTAGTTCCTGATGTCTGAGAGTATCTCGCGTTAATAACGCCGGAAGCGGAAATATCGGTATTGTTAACTTGTACTAAATTTGCATTGATGGTGCTATTGGTCAATGTACTGGCGGAATTGCGGAAACTCACCGTTCCTCCCGCATTGAGCGTTCCGTTGTTCATTGTCAGGTTTCCACTTGAGTGAATAATGACATCAACGCCTGCAGAAACCACGCCTCCGTTGCTGATTGTCATTGCGCCCGATCCGCCAGCGGCACTGGTGCCACCAATGAACAGGTTCGCTGAAAGGTCAAGCAAAGCGCCCGAGCCATCGACCGTTGCAACGCCGCTGGAACCAGCCTGCGCTCCCAGGTCACAGGTGGTTGCTTCAACTGTTCCGTTGGACTGGATATCGAGTACACCCGATCCGTTCTGGCCGACAATCAAAAGGGTGGCACCCGGATTTTCAACTCGACCGAAAGTTCTTGCGGTAAGCCGCCCAGAACCACCGGGCGATTCGCCCAGAATAATGCCGCTTCCCGCACCCGGAGTAATAACTGCACCGTTTCCGCGTACTGTCATCCGCCCCTGATTGGTTGACCCTGCGACGATTGCAGCGCTTGTAGTCAAAGTCGCTCCGTCAGTGAGATCCATCACGGGAATATCGCCCGCAAGTGCGCCATTGACCGTGAGCCCCGGCGTCGCAGGCACAAAGGGAGCATTGCGAACGGTGAGGTTACCATTGCTGTGCTGAAGCACACCGTTCGCCGGATCGATCGTCAGACCACGGGTGTCCAGATTTCCACCTGTGATACTAAAGGTTCCCAAGCCACCATGTACATCGCCAACCCGCGTGGTTCCCTGCACTTCAATGTCTCCAGCAGCGGAAACACTCAGAGTGCCCGTGCCCGCCGCCAGTGCGGTTGCATTATTTGAAATGAGCAGATCACCCGCAATATCAACGGTTGAAACCAGACCAGTGCCAACATTAAGGACGCCTGTAAAAGCTGCGTTCGGAGCGACATTGAAGTCATCCGCGCACGTAACATGACCGCCAGCAGTTACAGTCATGATTCCATTCCCCAGTGTGCCCAGGGTAATGTCGCCCGCGCTTGCATCAGTCGTGACAAGGCTTGAATGTGTTGTACCATTGACGCCTGAGACCAGCAGCGTTCCCTGCGAGCCGCCAAAGGCACCAACAGAAACACCTCCCGCGATCTGCGTCAGACCACCATTGAGAATGTTCATGGTTGAGCTGAGCCCAGCACCTGAATTTCCCACTCGAAGCAGGCCCGCAGTATTTGTGCCGGTGAGCGATGACGTCGGACCAGTTACATTCAGGGTCCCTGCGTTGTTTGAGCCGACGCCAATGGTTCCGCCACACACGAATGAGCCGCCAACCAGATTGACAGTGCTCGCGCTTGCCCCGCCCAGCCCCACAGCAATCTGCGCAGTCGCTGTATGCGGAGCAGGCGCTGTAATATTCCAGGTCCCGGCT
Source organism: uncultured Phycisphaeraceae bacterium (assembly GCA_964484185.1). Taxonomy (GTDB): domain Bacteria; phylum Planctomycetota; class Phycisphaerae; order Phycisphaerales; family UBA1924; genus F1-120-MAGs238. The sequence continues at coordinate 129,706 of CAZAEQ010000005.1, read as the reverse complement.
CCAAAGTTGTCCTGCGCAACCGTTCCTACATCAAACGAGATCACGGCCGCCCCACCAAGGTTGAAATTAAGCACATCCGCGGCAACCGGCAGGCCCGCCGGACTCCAATTTGCAGCTGTCGAAAGAAGGCCGCCGCCCGCGTTGAGCCAGCTCCGTGTAGTGCCAAATGCCGCAGAAGCAATTGCGAGTCCGGCCAAAGCGAAAACACGACCCGAATTCGATGAACGAAGCATTGAGAAACCTCCAGTATGAAATCTGCGGACAAACTTCTAATGGAAGTACATGCGAGAGCAGGTCCAAAGTGGGGACGCGATTCGCTCACGGTTTTCGATATTTCAGCGCAGCTCGTTAAGCGTAGTTATCGGACTACATGAAGCTCGCGGGCCAATGCTTACTTTGTAACATGAGGAGCAGCTGACAGGTCATACTCAGCGCGGAGCGACATGGCCTCATCGTTCTTGCCAACACTTTCAAGCACTGCTATCAAGCAATCGACGACGCGAGCGCGCTGGGCCTTTGTGAGCTTGACAGTGAGGTCATAGGCCGCGCGGGCGAGCGGTTCGGCTTCGGAATAGCGGCCGCGTTTCTGCAGAAATACCGCGTATGTACGCATGTTGAGTGCGTTGGCAGGATTGCCCGGCCGTTTCTCCAGATCGAACGCAAGCGAATCTTTGAAATACTTCTCGGCCTCTTCGTCCTTCCCGAGAAAGCTGAGAATGTCGCCGTGATTATTAAGCATGACACCAAAATCGGTCATAAGGGCATTGGCAGCGCGGCGGCGCTCGATAGCCTGAAGCGAGTAGTCAGCCGCTTCCGCGTACTTCCCCTGCGCTCGAAGCGCGCTGGCCAGGTTCGCCATGGAGGTAGTCGTATTCACAGATCCTCTGACAAGTCGAATGCGCAGCGCCTCGCGATGACACTCTTCGGCAAGGGCGAAGTCTTTGCGGCGAGCGGCGATTCCGCCTCTCGCGCCGATTGCGGATGCAAGATCTGCGGATTCGGGCGCGATGACTCGCAGACCATCGATAGCTTTCTGAGCAGCAGCGTCAGCGCCGTTCAAGTCGCCAACATCCACAAGACTGGTAGACAAGTTGGACAACGCATCAAGGGTGCGGCGATCAGAGGCCCCGTAGAGCTTTGTATACGCCGCAATGACCTCGTTGAACAACTGTACTGCTTCAGCATCGCGCTGCTGATTTCCAAGAAAATAGGCATACTTGCTTCGAATGGCCGTGGTCTTTGAATGCCCGAGCCCATGCAGTTTCGTGCTGATGTCGATGATGAGCTTGTATTTCTCTTCAATCTCCGCCGCGATGTCTTTGCCGCCTTTTCGCTCCATCACTTCCACAAGAAGCGTTGCAGTCGTCGCGATTTCTGCCTGACTCGCGGCATCGGTCGCGAGCGTATAGCCCCTGCGTGCGAACTCCTCGGCCGCCTGCATCTCGCCAAGACTCAAGTGACTTCCGCAAATCGTTGAACACACCGCAGCAAGCCGGATATCTCCAGGTGGCAATTTGGCTTCAAGCAACGTCAGAGCCTGTGTAGCGATGTCACGCGAGGCTTTCCAGTCGCCCGCATCATTGAGCGAAAGGGCTTGCTCATGTAATGCGAATGCATACTCAATGCTCGTTTCGCCTTCAAGCGAACTGGTAATCTTCTTCACTTCTTCAATATGCTGAAGCGACTTGTCGGGCGTTCCGATCGCGCGATAGGTGCGTTCAATGGCGTCGTGCAGGGTGCGCCGAATCTCAGGCTCATCTTTCAATTCCTGATCAACACCCGTGCTCGCGGAATCGAGCAACTCTCGCACGGTGACCTCGCGCCCTGCCTGACGATCTGGATCGGCTGAAGTAAGCATGCCAACCAGAAAGTCAATCGCGCGTGTTGCTTTGCGGGCCTCAAGTGTAGCTTTTTCCTCGCGTTTCACCGCAAGTTTCTGGGCTTCGCGGGCCTGTACCATTCCGACGCTGGTGCCGACGATCCCCATAGTCAACACCACAATGGTGACGATGATGCCGCCAACAAGAGCTTTATTGCGGCTGGCAAACTTGCGGAGTTGATACGTCGCTGTTGCGGGCCGGGCAACGATGGGCTGATCAGCGAGATAGCGGCGGATATCCGCAGAGAACTCCGCCGCCGATTGATAGCGACGTTCCGGTTCCTTGGCGAGCGCTTTCAGAATGATGGTCTCGACATCACCCTTGATCGATCTCGAACTTGAGTAGCTGAGAGTCGGATCATCTTCGCCGATGATCCTCGCGGCCTGCGCGAGCGGCTTTCCTTTGACAGCATAAGGAAGCTGCCCCGTGAGCAACTCGCAAAGAATGACGCCAAGCGCGTAAATGTCGGAACGTGTGTCGAGCCGATCTGATTCGCCGCGGATCTGCTCCGGACTCATATACGCAAGCGTGCCGATGACCTGACCAACATCTGTCTGCATGGTTGCCGCGGCGGCATCCAGGTCAGTCAGTCGGGCCACGCCGAAGTCGAGAATTTTTGGTTGCGGTCCAAACGTCGAAGAATGTGTGAAGCCAGTCGCGCCAGTTGCACTTGTTGAATCCTCTTCAATGAGAATGTTGGAAGGCTTGAGGTCGCGGTGAATGACGCCCTTTTGGTGGGCGTGATTGACGGCATCACAGATCCTTGCGAACAGCTCGAGCTTTTCACGCAAACCGATTGTTGAACCGAATTCCAGCAAGGCCCGGCCTGCGACGAATTCCATCGCAAAGAACGGGACCTCTCGCCCATCGGGGCCGGGTGCGGTCCCTGCTTCATAAATCTGGGCGATACCAGCGTGTTTGAGTCGACCCAGGACAAGTGATTCCTTGCTGAACCGTCTCAGCAAACCGGGATCGGCGAACGTTGAGCGGATGACCTTCACAGCGACAGGACGCTGAGTTCCGTGTTGCTCAGCGCGGTAAACGACTCCCATGCCGCCAGCGCCTAGAACTCCCGTGATCTTGTATTGCCCAAGTGTGAAGTTCAAAAGTGGGTCGGGCCCCTCTGTCCGCGCTTCAGGATCGGACGCGAATGTACGGAGCGCTGTCAAATCCGCTGCGGGAGTACTGAGAAACTTCTCCGCGGCGTCATGTGAGGCCAGAAGTACTTCGACGCGCTCTCGGATCACTGGGTCTGAGCAGTGCTGCGCCAGAAACCCCGCGCGGTCGGGCAGCGGCAACTCACTGGCGGCATCGAAAAGTTCTCGCACTTTGGCAGCTTGCAGACTGTCCACGTCAATTATCTCCAGCGCTCTGATCTGTGTACTTGCTCATTTCATCGCGGAGCCAGGCTCGGGCAAAGTTCCAGTCGCGCTTGATAGTGCGTGGTGAAACCCCCATCACCGCGGCGGTCTGCTCCACTGAAAGGCCAGCAAAGAATCGGAGATGAACGACTTCAGTCAACCTTCCTGGTTCATTCGAGAGCTTGTCAAGAGCTTGATCCAGACTGATCAGATCGATCGATTCGATATCGGTTGCAGCGCTTGGCTCTTCAAGCTGCTGATACTGATCGATGGATTGCCGCACAGTGCGCTTGCGACGGGCGCGTTCGATCAGGATTCGACGCATGGCGATGGCCGCGGCGCCAAAGAAATGAGCGTGATTCTCAAACTGCACATTGCTATTACCCAGGAGGCGCAGATAGGCCTCGTGAACCAGGGCCGTGGGTTGCAATGTAAGGCCGGGAGATTCCTGCGCCACTCGAGCACGGGCGATGCGGCGAAGTTCCTCGTATACCAGCGGCAGGAGCTTTTCGGCTGCGCCAACCTCGCCGCGGCTGATGGCGCCAAGGACCAATGTGACATCTCCGTGTGGTTCTGGCGTTTGAGAGTTGTTACTTTGATCCAAGCTCATGGTGATTTCAACCGAGGCGAAATAGAGCCACGGCTGCCGCCAGTGGAGAGTGTACCACAGGATGCAATATCAGGGCGGGGCGATAAAACGGCCCGCAGCACGTGGCCGGACTGTCATTTTGACTCCTGCTTCAGCAGCCAATGCTGAAAGCATCGACAAAATCGAGATAGTCAAAGAAGTCGATAGCCCCGTCGGCATTGAAGTCGGCTTCGGGTGCCTGAGAGCTGAAGGCGTCCACGAAGTCGAGATAGTCGAAGAAATCGGTGTCGCTATCTTGATTGAAGTCAGCGCGGCAAGGTGTGAAATATCCGAACTCAGCATCGTCGATGAAAGCCGCGCCGGCGGTACTGGCAGGCTGATGGAAGACAATCGCCATGCGCGCTGTAGCCGTGTTGGCAGGAGCGATGCCATCAACGGTCTTCTTTGTATACACGTTTCGCGGCGAGCTTGCATTCAACGCATTGATCCCCACAGATGAAATCAGTGATCCATCAGCTGCACGCCACTCAATGTTGAGATACGCGACATTGGCCCCTGCCATCGGGTCTTCATTGCGGTTCTGGAAATACGCACTTGCGCGGAAACTCTCGCCGGGCCTGGCGGGGAAGTCTTGATACACGTAGCTCGAGTTTGGTGAACCGGAGAACGGGCCAAACATTTTTAACGCACGTGTGCCAGTGCGCGGATAGTTCGCATCGGCGTAGACATTAGAAAACGTCGTCCAGCTCCACAACGCCTGATTGCCGGATGGACCGTACTGATCAAAGCTGCTGTTGAGAAGACACTTGTACACACGGACCCAATCGATCTCGTAGCGCTGCGGGAACACGGTCGAGCCATTGGGATTACCAGGCCAGTTGCCGCCGACCGCGGTGTTCAAGATGATGTACATCGGTTCCTGCGGCACAGCGATACTGTGGGTCGCTCGCTGCACGCCATCAACTTGCCATTGAAGCGAGTCGGGATACCAATCAACCCGAAACTCGTGAAAGCCCTGCGTGAAATCCGGGCCGGTCCAGGACCGCGAGAAAGACTGCAACGCCGAAGCGGTGCCCCAGTGATGGGACATGTGTGTGATGGTTGGTTGATGCCCGAGAGTTTCCATTATGTCGATTTCGGGAGGCCATGCCCCCGTTATTGGAAGCATCCAGAACGCCGGCCAGATTCCCTGCGTCCCCGGAAGTTTGGCGCGAGCTTCAATGCGTCCGTATTTCTGCGAGAATTTGTTCAGCGTCGTAACTTCGCCAGAGGTGTAATTGCGCCCGCTGCGCGGGACATCAGTCGATGTCAGGTACAATTTTCCATCGAACACACGCACAGATGATGGGTGGTAGTACTCAAGTTCGTTGTTCTTGTTGGGCGCATAGTTGCTGACATTCCACTTGGTCGAATCGATGAGCGCGTTTGGGAACTCATCAGACCAGGTGCGAATCCACTTGTCAAACGTGCCGGCTTGCTGAGCCTGGGCGCACTGACCAATCGTGCAAAGTGCGCCAATCAAGAGACCGGTGGCAGGTGTGTTGCGATTCATACAGACCCCTGTGGAACAACCCCGGCTTTCAGGTCGGGTTCAACGCGAAGCTCTGGCGATGTGTTCTCAAGACCAGCGCCATTGGTCGCGATGAGATCACGATACCAGCGCGCTGAAGATTTTGGAATACGTTCTCCGGTGGAATAATCAACAAATATCATTCCGAACCGCTTTTCATACCCTTCGGCCCATTCAAAGTTATCCAGAATTGACCAGTGGAAATAGCCCTGGACCGGGACTCCATCATCTATGGCGCTTCGAAGTGATCGCAGGTACCTGGATGTAAAATCGATGCGCTGCGGATCGAGCACCGTTCCCTCCGGGCTCACCCAGTCGCTGTTGGAAAGTCCGTTTTCGGTCACAACCACCGGCAGCTTGTATCGCTCAGCGATGAACCTGGGACCCCAGTAAAGTGACTCAGGAACAATGGGCCATTTGAACGTGGTAACAGGATGCCCATCGGGCCACGGAACGTGCACAGGCTGACCATCGACCCCTGCAGTGAAACGCTCGCCGGAATAGATGTTCACTCCGTAAAAATCCAGGGGCTGGCGAATCGTGACGAAATCTGAATCCTTGAACCTGGGCAGCTCGGATGCAAAGAGTTTGATTCCATCCTCGGGATAGTGTCCAAACATGACGGGGTCTGCCCACCACGTGTTGTTCCAGCAGTCACGGGCGACCATGCTCGAAAAGCGCGTGCGGGCGGCGTTGATATCCGCACTACTCGAAGTCGCGGGAATATCCGCCCGACAACATGGGGCCCACCCCACGCTCAGCGGTTGCTTGGCGTGCGCGCGAATCGCCTGCACTCCCAGACCATGCGCCATCAATACATGATGGCCCGCCGTGAGCCAGTCGCGAGTGCTGAGTTTTAACCCGGGGGCGTGCGTGCCATCGCGATGGCCCATGCCAATGTGAATCTGCGGCTCGTTAATCGTCATCCAGTGCTTGACGCGATCAGAGAATCGATCGGTCATCAGTGCGGCATACTCGGCAAACCACTGCGGACTCTCTGGGTTCATCCAGCCGCCGCGAAGATGCAGTTCGTAGGGAAGATCCCAGTGAAAGAGCGTGAGCCATGGCTGAATGTTGGCCGCGAGCAGTTCATCAATAAGCCGGTCGTAAAAATCAAGCCCGACCTCGTTGGGCGTACCGGTGCCAGTTGGCAGCACGCGCGACCACGATGTTGAAAAGCGGTATGCGCCCAAACCCATCCACTTCATCAGCCGCACATCTTCAGGCATGCGATTGTAATGGTTGCATGCAACATCGCCGTTGCTCTGTTTGTGCACAGCGCCCTGCACGCGGCAGAACGCATCCCACACCGAGGGGCCACGGCCACCCGAGTTGGCTGCGCCTTCAATTTGATAGGCGCTGGAAGCAGCGCCCCATGTGAATCCTTCAGGAAACATGAATCACTCCTTGAATCATCCTTTGACGGCTCCTGCTGTGAGGCCGGCAACAAACTCCCGCCGCAAGAGCGACAGAAGAATGAGAACTGGAATAATGGAAACGACGGTACCGGCCATTTGCAGGCCGTAATCTTGATAAAATTGACCTTTGAGCTGCGTGACAGCAACCGCAAGCGGAAACTGGTCGGGGCTCTGCAAGACAACCTGCGGCTGAATGTAGTTGTTCCACGCGCCCAGAAACGTCACCATCATGAACGCGCCGATCATCGGCCGCAGCAGCGGGATTCCCAGGCTCCAGAAAATGCGCCATTCCGGACAGCCATCAATCCGGGCCGCCTCAATGAGTTCGCGCTGCAAAGTGGACTTGGCCGCTTGACGAAACAGGTAGACGCCAAACGCAGAGGCAAGTACCGGTAGAACAAGCCCGGCAAGCGTGTCGAGCAAATTCAGTTGATGCAAAAGGACATAACCTGGAGCAATCAAAAGCGGAGCCGGAATGAGAACTGAAGACAGAATCAACCACGTGATGAGCCGCTTGCCCTTGAACTCATAACAAGCCAGAGCCACACCGGCCATCGCGCTGATCAGCGTTGAGATCACTGCGCCGACTGACGCGATGCAGATTGAATTAAGCAGTGCCTGGCCCAGACTCAATTCCTTAAAGAGTCTGACATAATGCTCCAATGTCAACTTGGAAAGATCGGGCCAGCCGCCTGTAGCGGGCAAAAACGTTGAACTGAAAAACTCGGTGCTCGATTTCAAACTTGCACACATCAGCCAGATAAATGGCACGAGCGTCAGCAGCGAGGCGACCACCAGGATCGTCATGGCGGCCCAGTTGATGCGCTGGCGTGGAAGCGAGACTTTCATGCCTCAACCCTCCGCTGCGCGAGAATCCGCTGAACCACGGTGCAGGCGATCAGGACCGATGCGAGCGTCCAGCCGACAGCGCTGGCGTATCCCAGATCACCATTCTCAAAGCCGAACTGGTAGAGATACGTGATGATCGTGAGGCCGCGGTTGTTAGGTCCCCCACCGTTGCCCATGATGATGTACGGCAGTTCAAAAAGCTGCAGACTGCCAATGATCGACATCAACACTACAAACCCGGCCACAGGTTTGATCTCCGGCACAATGACATGAACAAACCGCTGCCACATGCTCGCGCCATCAAGCGTTGACGCCTCGACCAGCTCAGCCCGGACATTGGCAAGTGCTGCGGAAAAGAACACCATGTTAAATCCGACGAACATCCACAGCGAAGCCAGTATGAGCATCCACAGCACGTGTTCCTGCGCCCAGGGAAAATCCAGGCTCACACCAAAGAGAGTATTGAGAACCTGATTGACCAGGCCCGTCTTCTTCTCAAACATGACACCAAACATGATCGCGGCATACGCAACACCAACTGTCGATGGCGCAAACAGCGCAAGCCTGAAGAACGAACGCCAGCGCACGCCCTTGGCTTCAAGCGCCAGGGCCAGCACCATCGCCAGCGGCAGCTGAATACACAGCGAGCCCAGTGTGTAAAGCACCGTGTTCCGCACCGCGAGCCAGAAGATCGGATCGCTGAGAATCGTCGCAAAGTTCGAAAGTCCGACAAACTTGGTGGCGCTGGGACCAAATGTCTGCTGAAATGCCAGCACAAGTGAACGGACCAGCGGATAGCCAGTAAAAAGCAGGAACAGCAACGCAAAGGGCGTCAGCAACGCATACGGAACCGGCGATTGGCGCACCTTGCGGGCAGTGATCAATGTTCACCTCCGCCATCGGCAGAGAGAAACGTATTTCGATCAACCTGTGTCTGCACAAGCTTGTGAGCCTGACGCAGAAGTTCCCCGGCCCGGCGGCGAACCGCCTCTGCATCATGTCCAAGCCGACCATCGCGGCGCTCTTCACACAGCTTCACCAGTGCATCGGCAACTCGCGCCAGACCCTGGGTGTTGAATGGCGAACTGGAACGCATCGGAACATCTGGCGCAAGTGAAATGTACATGCGGCCAGGAGCCTGCTGACAGAAATATGAATCTGGCTGGTCGTAAATTGGATCATTCCAGAATGTCTTGACAGGAGTCACGATTCCGCCGCTGCGATAGAGCTCTCTGGCTACATCCTGCGACAGATACAAGTGCTTCGCAAAGGAAAAGAGTGCTTCAAACTTCTCGGGGTTTGTCGCGGCGGCTTTGGGAATGCCGAGCATGGTGCCGCCCCACACACTGGTGCGGCGCCCACCGGGAGTCCACGCAGGTAGTGGCATCAGCTTGATCTTGCCCGCAAGTTCGGGCATTTCATGCTTCCAGACATCGCCCATCCAATCAGGCATGAATGCACAGAGGACCTTGCCGGAAATCTTCATCTGGTTGCCGCTGGCCGCAAAATTCGGAGCATCTTCTGCAATGCGATCAGGGCCGGCACACCAGTCGCTAATCGTGGCCAGAACATGGCGGTTGATTTCTGAATCGATAATGACTTTGCCAAAATCGTCGATAACGCCGCCGCCGGCCTGCAGCAACAGCAGCTCCAGTTCATCGGCATGGGATTCCCACATCGACAGGCTGTAGTGCAATGGCTGGCCATTGGCGTCTTTTTGCTGCTGCAGCGGCCGCATAACGCGAACAAAATCGTCCCAGGTCTTGATGGTATTTACATCGATTCCAGCGGCTTCGACAATATCAGCGCGGTACCCAAGCATGACCGGGTGCACATCGTGCGGCAAGCCGAAAATTCGACCTCGGCTGGACCAGGGGCTGAAGCTTGGAGTGTTGATGTCGTCGAGCAGCCCCTCGCTCCTGAGTCGGTCCGTGAGATCGACAAATCCGACCGATTCGATAGGGCCCGCAAATGCGCGCGAAGAGGTACGACGCTCGACCTCAAGCAGATCAGCGCACGCAGTTTGCGAAAAGAACGATGCGAGCATGCGTCGCTCAATCGCCGGAAGTCCCAGTTGCAGAAGCTCGACCTGTGGTTCGCGCGACTTGTTCCAGTCGGCAATCAAGGGTTCGTAGATATTCGCGTGCATCTTGGCGAACGTCCACATGGTGGTTTCGCGGCGAATCGGAGGCCTCTGCAAAGTCAGCGCAAGCGAAGACAGAATTGCAAGCGCGATGATCACCCAGGTGCCAAAAGAGACCATGACGCCGCGACGAACCTCTGCGAACTTTCGAACATTTGATCGCACATGACTCCTTGCCAGGCAGCGCGACACCCAGACACACTTACGAAATAGTGCGACGCTCCAGTTCAACCTGGAGCGTCGCACCATCGAAGGGGAACATGACGACTCAGTTGCATCCTGCAGAGAAGGCGTCAACGAAATCAAGGTAGTCGAAGAAGTCAACGACGCCATCGCCGTTGAAATCGGCGGTGCAAGGAGCATTGGCGAGTCGGAAATCTACATCGTCAACAAATACGCTGCCGCCCTGGAAGTTGGGCTGAAGGAAGAGCGGAACAACACGTGCAGTGGCGGTGCCGGCGGGCGCTTCGCCACTGATGCTGAACTGCTGCCACACGTCCTGGGCGCTGGTTCCATCAGACGCGCGCTGCGTGATGTAGGAAATCAGGCTGCCGTCTGCGGCGTGCCACTCAATGTTGAGGACAGCAAAATTCTCGGTGCCGACAAGCGGATCCGCGGCGATGGTCATGAACCACGCGCTGGCGGCCCAGGTCTGACCGGGGGTCGCCGGGAAATCCTGGAACACGCCCGCGGCATTCCACGGCGAAGAGAAATTGCCAAAGAACTTGGCGCTGTGCCCGCTGGCGTTGCGCGAGACGGTGTTATCGACAAAGGCGTTGTCGAAAGCGGTCCAGCCTGAGAGGCTGCCGCCGCCATCCTCAAATCCGGGATTGACCACCTGGGCCATTGCACTTGAAGCCAAAAGACACGCCACGCCACCTGCCAAAATAGCATTCTTCATAATCAACACTCCTTCTCCAGAAAATGACTTAATCAAACACTGTACGAAAAAACTACATTACCTGTGATTTATGGATTTGGTTCAATCCGGCGATCCGCGGGCGACCAGAGCAATCGATGCGTGGTCCTTCCAGTTGCCCTGTCCAGGACCTGTTCTGCTGTGACTTGTTCGACATGGCCATCAGCCAGGCCGAAGTTTGCTGCGCCCTTGATCTCCAGCACCGCCGATGTGCGGCGCGGATGGCGATACCAGGGGATATACGACTTGATTGAACCAAATGCTCCCGGTCCCATTTCACGGGCATTCGTTGGCCATTGACCGGGGAAATCAGTCGCGCCGGTTCCTCCGCCAAAACGCTGACCTGGCATATTCTGCTCCCCGACCTGTGCTCCGGTGAACCACCTTCGTGGTGTCAAAGTTTCGGACCAGTAGAGGCCCCACGCCTCCGCCATCAGGATGGTTCGGCTTGATTCTTCCACTGTTAAATCAAAACCAGTTCCGCGCGCGGATTCGGTTCCCCATGTGCCGGGCTTGTACGTTGTGGTGACACGCCCGTTGGCGAGATCAAAATGGCCAGCAGAGGCGGCCCAGTAATTCATGGTGTACGAGCGACCCGCATCGGGATGATTCGGGCAGCGAAGTGCCCCGCCGCCAACAGTCTGCGTGCGAGTGTTGGTTTCTAGAATATTAGAATCGTCCATCTGCGGCAGATACGCGCCGATGCGATTAACATCGTACCAGTGCATGCTGAGCGTTCCGGTGACCGGGTCCGGTGCGTTCACAAGACTTGGAGGAAAACGCTCCTTGTAATCGTTGGCATAAGCAACCAGGGCAATTCCCAACTGTCTGATATTTGATTTACAGATCGTGTCGCGTCCGGCTTCACGGGCTTTCCCCAGCGCTGGAAGCAGAATCGCGATGAGGAGCGCAATGATCGCAATGACCACCAGGAGCTCTATGAGCGTAAATGCTCTCTGACCTGATCCAACTCGCATTGTCCCGCCCTCAAGTTTCATCAAACGCCCCTTGTATCGCAGTCGTTTCTACTGTGGCAAAAATCAAACATGCTTTCAGGAAACAACTATGTCGTTCACCCCGGTTTTCGCCGGTGTGGATTTCGAAGGCGTACGCACCGTTTCAACGGAGAGACGGGTGCCATCGGGTAAAACACGAACCGGCGATGCCTGTGCCGCCGCGGTCGTCAAATTGATTTCAAAACTCGTGTGCTTCGAAACTCGCAGGCTTGGCGCTGCCAACCCGGACAACATTCGTGTCATCCAGCGTGCTGCTTCAAATCCAAGCATCGAAGCATCCTGACAGACTGCTGTGCAAGTCGGGAAAGTGTGATACCGAATATCGCTGTCGTCGAATCCAACAATCGACAGGTCCTGCGGCACGTGAATGCCCAGTTCATGACAGCGGCGAAGCGCTCCAACCGTTGAAAGCGGATTGGTAAAGTACACAGCAGTCGGCGGTTCAGGCAGGCTCATCAGACGCATGATCGAGGTTTCGCCGCCCACCATCGCGCCAATGGTCTCAACTATCAGAGCCGGATCGTGTTCAAGCCCGCGCGATTTGAATGCATCAAAGTAGCCTTCGCGGCGGTCAACGTGGTCGGTATCTGCAAGACGGTGCACGGCAAGACCAATCCGCCGATGCCCAAGATCGAGAAGGTGCGAAATCGCGCTGCAGGAATCTTCTCTGGAGTTGCAGCAGATGAAGTTCACTTTGGGATTATCAAACCGATCCGCGACCACGATAGACGGGAAGCCCTCTTCAGCGATGGATTCGCAAATCGAGCGGGTATCAAGGAACGAACGAAGAATGACGCCTCGGATGCCCTTGCGATGGAAAAACTGCGAGAATGTCTCAGATGGCAGCTTGTCTCTTGAAATTGAGATGATTTTCAGGTCAAACCGCAGGTCGTTCAGGCCGCGGAGAATTCCGGACATCAGGGCCGATTCAAAACCACCGTAATCAGCTTCAACCGGTTCGCCCGGATAGACCAGGCCGATCACGTTCAGCGGGGCTTTGGACTGGGCCGCTACATAGTTAGTCGTGCTCGCCGCGGCAAACACCCGGTCGCGTGTCTCAGGGTCAACATTCGACTTGTTGTTAAGTGCACGCGACACCGTTGCGGGTGAAAGATTGAGTTGGCGTGCTATTTCACGGACTGAGCTCATGTGCTGAAACACTCCATGTAACTGTTGCAGGATAACGGTTAGTCGTGGGGGCTGTCAAGCCCTCAAACCACAATTTTTGAAACTATTTTTGGCGATTCTGTCGCAATATCGATGATTTCTGTTATCATCCAGTCCATGGAACTGTTTCACACATCGTTTCTTGCTTCATTGGTAGCTACCTCCATGGCCTTTGCGGCACCAGGAACCTCGGTCGTAAAAGATGCCCAAGGCCACTATTGGTTTAAGACCCCAAAAGGAGAACTGGTCTTCTCTCTTGGCATCAACAATATAGCCTCGATGCCATTTCGGCCCAAGCCCGATACCCAGTTCTATCAACCTGTGAAAGCTCAGTTCAGTGGCCAATGGCCCGCGTGGAGCACTTCTGTAAGGCAAATGCTCCAGGAGTCAAACGCAAATACCGTCGGTGGCTGGAGCGATCCGGCAGTTGCAGCTGGACCCGGAATCTGGCGAACTCCAATTCTCTACACAAGCGGCGCGGAATCAGATCGTTGTTTAGAACCATATCGGCCCGGGTTTGAATCAAAGGTCGCCGCGTATGTCCGCGAATCTCTCGCGAAGTACCCCGATCGGTCGGACATCCTGGGTGTGTTCCTCGATAACGAAATGCCCTGGTTTGGGATCAATGGCTGGGACAACACTCCCAACGCAACGCTGCTCGAACGAGCAATCGCGCTTCCGCACGATGATGATGCCTATCTGGCGGCGATTGATTGCCTCAAAGGTCGCTACGGCGATATTCAGAAATTCAACGAGGCATGGAAACTGAATGTAAAGGACTGGTCGGATATTGCCGCACAAGACCTGAGAACATCGTCAACTGACGCCGCCAACGAAGATCGGACGCGCTTTACAAGTGTCGCGGCGGAACGTTTCTATGCAGTTTCCGCGGCGGAAGTCCGAGCACAAGCTCCGGAACTTCTAATCCTTGGTTCACGCTTTGCGGGCGATGCCCCCGCATGTGTGATCACGTCCTGCGGACGCCATAGCGATGTCGTGTCAGTCAACTTTTACAGTGCGCCCAAAGTGCCGGAACGCGTACTTGCGAAGTTCTACATCCTCACTCAGAAACCGCTCATGCTGACCGAATTTTCCTGGCGTGCCAAAGAGAATCAATCGGGCAATCCTAATACGCGGGGCGCAGGCTCGGTGCTGTTGACGCAGGCAGAACGCGCTGCCCACTATTCTGAATTTGTTGAAGACCTTGCAACCTATCCCATGGTCATCGGCGCACACTGGTTTGAGTGGGCAGACCAATCGCCGCAGGGTCGCTTTGATGGTGAGGATTCAAACTACGGAGTTGTTGATATCTCGCATGGGCGATATGAGAATTTACTGGGTGCCATGAAGCAGACCAATGCAAAGGTTGCCCAATTGCACGCTTCAACATCTCGCGAGATTCCAACCTCGATCCCGGAGCCGGAATCGGTGACGGTGCGGTCCACTCAGCAGCCCGGGCGACCAGCACAGGTTGAACTTCTGGGCGACTGGATGCATGATCCAGAAATCTGGGGAGCAGCGGATTCAAAGCTGACATACACACGCGACGGCGCAGCGCTCAAGATCGAGTATTCCACGGGCCAAAGCTACGGCGCGGGACTGAGTCTGCATATGCCCAGGTCTTCGCGGGCAGCAGGCTCAACCGAGCCGGTAGGCGACATGGATGGGTACGCACAGGTGGTTGTTGATGTCGAAGCTCCGGCGGGACTCGAGATCAATTTCGTACTCGCGGAAGCCAATTCTGTGAAAAATGGCTCGAGCAAGAACGATGATGGAGAAGCCTTTTTGAGCGATGTGTTCGCCGCGAAGTCCGGGCGGCAGACATATCGGGTTGAACTTTCTAAGTTCAAACTGAACCAGTTTCATGCCAATCAGGGCGGGGCGAAGACGATTGACATGTCATCAATCGGAATCATCGGCTTGCAGTTCAAGGGCAGCCCGCAGACTGGTTCAGTTGTTGTACACAGCTTTCGACTTGAGAAGTAGCTCAGCATCCGATACTGAAGACATCGACGAAATCGAGATAATCGAAGAAGTCGATGGCGCCATCGGCGTTGAAGTCAGCGCTTGAAAGATTGCTGCTGAATGCATCAACAAAGTCGAGATAGTCAAAGAAGTCTGCTGCGCCATCGTTGTTGAAATCTGCCCGGCAGAAGGTAAATGATGTGTATTGCAGCCCTGCAAAGGAATTGAAGTTCGGGTCAATGCCGAGCTCAGCATTTCCGAATGTGACGCCAGGAAGAACCTGGTTGGACCACGCTCCGGTGGGACGCACAAGGGCAGCAGAGATTTTGACCGTTCGGCCAGCGCGATCTGCGGCGGCGGTTGGAAGGCCCAGGTCGGCGTAGGGGATGAGCATTTCTATGCCGCGGGTTGCGGTGGATGCGCTTGCGACACTTGATGCAGTGATGCCTTCGGTGTTGGAATTGTCTACTGCTACGAGGAGGCCGTTGGAATGCGTTCCGCCTGTGAGGTTGCCGTTGCCGCTGTTGGTAATGCCCTGGCCGCGGTAGATCTTTGTTGAGCTCGCGGCGGCGAGGTTTACCTGATCGACGTAGATCGAGCCGCTGTTGAAATTCATGAAGTAGAGACGATCAGGCGCGAAGCCGGCGTCGAGACGTGTTCCGGACATGACTTGTAGGCCGGCGGGTGGCGGGGCAAACGTAGAAGTGTCGAGAATATTCTGGCCGCCGGGATTGGATTCGAGCATGAGGGCGAGCGCGGTGGCGTCGGTGGGGACGTTGCCGGTGATGCCGATGCGGAGGCCGTCGGATTGCGGCAGAACGAAGAGCTGATTGAGTTCGCCAATGTTGTCGCCGAGACTGGTGGCGCAGGATTGGGTTGCGAGGAGGCCGGAGCTGCCGGCGTCGAGCGGGATGTCACGGCCGTCGATCGTCGATGGCGGTGGCGTGGTGAAGTTGACGGTCGCGATGATGTATGAGTATCCGGGGAGATTGACGGAGTAGGCAGCGCGGTTTGCAGTGGTAATTGGTGCGAGTGAGGTGTTGGTGACGAGGTTGAGGGGTGTGGTTGTGTTGCCGGGGATGTCGAAGTTGCTGAGGTCGAAGGAGGGCGTGACGCCTGCGCTGCCGAGGTTGATGGCGACGAATATTTTCTGGTCGTTGTGGGTGCGGACGAAGGAGTACACGCGTGTCGAGGTGTTGGTGACAGGTGAGTAGCCGCCGTGACGGAGTGCGATGTTGTTGCGGCGGATTGAGATGAGGCTGCGATAGGTTTCGAGGACTGAGGTTGAGACCCCCTGCTGCTCCTGCACACTGCGGCCATCGTTGTTTTGCGATGTGCGATTGTTGTAGGCAGAAGAGTTGAGGATCCAGTAATTGCTCATCGGGGCGGCATGGACCGCGAACCACTTGAAGGGTTCGCGCATGGGGATGTCGTTGGCATCGCTGCCCCAGTTGCCTTTGATGCCGCGCATGCCGAGCTCATCGCCGTAATAGATGTTGGGCGGAAAAGGCTGCGTGAAGAGGACCGCGGCGGCGGTTTTTTGCTTGGAATTGCTAGAGCCGAGGAAGGAGGCGAGACGGTCGGAATCGTGATCGTTGGTTTGAGCGATCACGAGTTTGCCAGCGGGAGTGGCCGCGAGAGTTGAAGCGACACTGGAGTAAAGGCCAGCAGCCAGTTCGTTGTTTACGGCATCGCGGGCGGCGAACTCGAAAGGCTTGGTGAGAACGGCATCGAAGCCGGTGGGAGTCAGCACTTCTGTGCCGTAGCTGCCCCAATCGCCATGTTCACCGAAGATGAGGATGCCGGGTTTGATGGTGCGAAGCGTTGTGCAGAAGGATTGCCAGAAGGCGATGTTCGCGCCCCAGCCTTCGGGCGCGTTGGCGTAGATGTGATCGAGGCGGAAGCCGTCGACGCCATCGCTGGTGTCGCCATCGTTGTTAGGATCGAGCCACTTGGCGGCCCAGTTGGCGACTGTGGTCACTGCGTTTGGTGTTGCAAGATTCCAGTGAATGAACCCGACGCTGCTGCCATTCCACGAGTTATACACACTGCCGGTGTATTGCGTGTTCTGTGTGTTGGTGAAGGCGAGCCAGGAGTCGTAGGTGCTGGAAGGGTTGTTGAATGCGGAGGAATAGAAGGTTGAATTGTGGCTGATGCCGTATGCGACGTAGTCGAGGATGATCTTTATGCCGCGGGAGTGGGCGGAATCGATGAGGGTCTGGAGTTGAGCTTGGGTGCCGAAGCGCGTGCTGAGCTGGTCGCCCGGACCGTGTTGATATCCGTGGTAGGCGTTTGAGGGGAAGATCGGCTGCAGGTAGATCATCGTGACGCCGAGGTTTTGGAGGTAGTCGAGGGAGGCAGCGGAAGAGAGGCCGCCGAAATCGCCGAAACGCTGGGCATCGTTGTTGGAGTCGCGCCAGGCGATGGGCATGATCTGATAGATGATTTCGTCCTGGTGGGGGCGATTGAGCTGCGCGCTGCAGGTCAGAGCGCTGGACAAGAAGAACAATGTTGAGAATACGGAACGGTGAGTGTTCCGAGTGCAAAACGGGGTAAACATGTAGATACTGCTCCTGGGCCAGCACGCGAATGTGCGCATTGGCCACGAGGGTGGATTGTAGTGAAACAGGCGTGGAAATGCGAGGAAATTGTTTAGCAACCGGCACTGAATACATCTACGAAGTCGAGATAATCAAAGAAATCGATAACTTCATCGCCGTTGTAGTCGCTTGATGGGGAGTTTGTGCTGAAGGCATCGACGAAATCGAGGTAGTCGAAGAAATCGATGATGCCATCGTGGTTGAAGTCGGCAGAGCAGATGCAATCGACGAGATTGCCGTTGAGGCGGAAGTTGCTGAACTTCATGGGCGGGCCAAAGCCGCTTCCGGTTGTCGTGTTGGGTTGGTCGTCGTAGAGGCCGACGAATCCGTGATCGAATGTTGTGTCGTCGAACTGCGTTGCGGGAGTTGCAGACCCGTTGATATAGACTGCGTAGTGAGTACCGGCGACGCGTACTCGAATGTCGTAGTTCTGACCGGGAGTGAATACGCCGTTCACCTGACCGATTGGTGAGGAGTAGCTGCCGTTGACGACTCGGTGTGTGTAGATTTGAGTTCCGGCGACTCCGTTGCGAACGCCCTGGCCGTAGCCGCCGCCGCCGAGGACGAGGAGAATGCCGTTGTTGCCTGTGCCATCAGTGCGAATCCAGACGCCGCCGTCGCCGAGCGCGATCACGGTGACTTTCAAAGTGAAGTCGCGGAAGTCGAACGGGAGATGGGTGTAGGTGGTTGGATTGTTATTGGGAACGAGCGGGTAGTACTCGGCGTTGGAGGAGACCCAGTTGCCGCGGAGGTTGGACCATTGAGGAGAGTGAGGGGAGAAAGTATCGGCGAAGGTGAAGCAGGCTTGAGCCATGACTGCGGGAGAGATGGAAGCAGCGGCGAAGAGAGCGAGGAGACGGCGTGAGTGATTCAAGTTTTTCAAATTATTCATCGCAATCCTCCGGCGTTTGAAATGAAACGATTCGTGCATTGTAATTATGACACTTCGTGGAACATAGTGATATTTGATGCGGAGCGCCGAAGTTGGGAGACTGAGTTCCGATAATCTGACCTCGTGAATCCGAGCGCGGTTGGTCCGCCCACGGAAGGCTGGAGATTAACAGCCCTGCGCGAAGGCGTTTACGAAGTCGAGGTAATCGAAGAAATCGAGGACGGTGTCGGCGTTGAAGTCGGCGACGGGGTCTGATGTGCTGAATGCGCTGACGAAATCGAGGTAGTCGAAGAAGTCTGTGATTGCATCGCAGTTGAAGTCTGCGGGGCACATGGTGAGATTCGCGACATTGCTGGTGACGTTGCCGCATGAATTAGAGGCGGTGCAACGGAGTTTGGCGAAGGTGACGGGGTCGAGCATGCCGGAGGAGCCTGGAAGTTGTGAGATTGTGAGTGACTGCGTGCCCGCGCCGGCGACTGTGCCCAATCCATTGACACTGCCATTTACAACATTGTTCCAGGGTGTGTTGGCGGCGAACGGGGGCGCTTGCCACTGCCATTGATATGCAGTTGTGCCGGTGCCAGCCGCGACGACGGTGATGTTGGCGGTGCCTGTGGGGCAGGCGATTGTGTTTGCGAGTTGATCACAGAGGACTGGTGGCGCGCTGAGCAGTGCTGCCTGCGATCCGTAGGCGATTGCGTTGACTGCGACTGCGGGATGACCCGCACCACTTGTGTCAGAGAGTCTGTTGCAGGTGAATGGAATGTGGGCGATGAGGCCGGGCGCTGAGCCTTGAATTTCACAGGAAGCGAGTTCGACGACTTCGGCTGCGCTCAGAGCGCGATTCCAGATTGTGACATCGTCGAGCGTGCCCTGGAAGTGATTTTGAACATAGCCGCCGCCGGGGTTGAATGCGCCGATGCGAATGTCCTGGGAGCTGTCATACAGACCGGTGAATCCGAAGGGTTGCTGGGTACTGAGCGCTCCATTGATGTAGAGGCGAAGCGTGGTGCCATCGAATGTAAATACGGCGTGTGCTTCCTGACCGATGGGAACGCTTGTGGCTGAGGTAATGAGGCGGCCGCTGACGCCGAATTCATGCACTGCGAGAGCCTGGACGCGGCCGGTGGATGCTTCCCAACCGAGCCACCAGGAACACAGGTTGCTTCCACTCATATTGATTCCCGGCTTGGTAATGAGTGTGCCGCCACCATTTTCGCCGGGGCCGGTGGGTTTAAACCAGACGGATGCGGAGAACTGTTGGAGGTTGAAGTCATTATGAGCTGGAATGCGGACGAAAGGGCCGCCGCCGCCGCTGGAAAGGGAGAGTGAGGCAGGCTGGGCTGTGGCTGGGACAGCGTGTAGGAGTGCAGCGCTAAGCAGTGCGAGAGTTGGAGTTGAGAAACGCGGCATATGAAGGCCTTTCGGAAAGTCGGGATGCATCCATGTTAATAAGCGAGAATGAGCACAATGCAGGCTAGAAATTGCACGTTGTCGCCCGGACTACCAAAACGCGGGAAGTTCTACTTCCTGAGCAGCGGGTATGGCGAAGTCAGAGCAGACACCATTTCTGAGGTGAGTACGCTCAAAAGAAGTAAAATAACACCAGCCTTTCGCCGGTTATTGAAGGAAAATTCTTGCATCGAGGTTCAGCAACCAATGCTAAAAGCATCGACAAAATCGAGGTAGTCGAAGAAGTCGATGCTGCTGTCCTGGTTGAAGTCCGCGGCAGGATCTTGCGAGCTGAACGCGTCGACGAAGTCGAGATAATCAAAGAAGTCTATTGCGGCATCGCAGTTAACATCCGCCGGACAATGGACCAGCATCGCGGAATCGCTCGTTGTACTGCCGCAGGAACTGGAGACAATGCATCGTTTCTCCCAGTGCGATTGCGCTGTACCTGAGCCGCCGGAAGAGACCGTGACGGTGCTGGTACTGGAGTTCAGGGCGATGAATTGAACAGTCCCTCCCAGTGGATCGACATTGAGACCGTCGATGACGTTCAGCCACGCTGCACCAGGGGCGGGCTGCCACTGCCATAGGTAGTTGAACGAGCCCGGTCCGCAAGAGACAGTTACGTCGACCGAACCAGTTGGACATAGAAAGGCAGGCTGTGGCTGTGTCACAATCACGGGCGGGGTTCCCGACAATTCATAGCGTGCAAATCGAGCTGAGAGCAGTCCGCCTGCAGTCGTGAAAGTCCCGCCTGCAGCAAGTGTTCCATCCGACTGCACCGCAAGTGCGGCAACGACGCCATCTGCGCCGGACCCGAGGGGAGCCCAACTCGCACCATTCCACCATGCGATCTTGCTTGCAGGCATGCCACCTGCATTCATGAAGTTGCCGCCGGCGACGAGCACGCCGCTGGGGAGTGCTGCAAGCGTCATTGCAACATCGTCTAATCCTGAACCTAAGGGGGACCACGCGATGCCATTCCAACTTGCGATCTGATTCGCGGCGATGGCATCAGCGGTTGTGAAGAACCCAGCGGCGATCAGATCACCATTGGACAAAAGAGCTAATTCAGTGACCTCCTGGTTCATTCCCAGACCCAGCGGCGCCCAAACGGAACCGTTCCATCGAGCAACGCGATCCGCAGGCGTACCGCCAACATCGGTAAATGACCCACCCACAACCAGATCTCCGTTGGGAAGCACGACCATTGAATTGATACCGAGGGCACCAGAACCGATGGCGGACCATGTGGCGCCATCCCAGCGAGCGATGCCCAAGGCCGTATTGCCACCCGCGGAGGAAAACGCGCCCGCAGCAACGAGATCTCCATTGGGCATCAGCACGAGGGCATTCACACTGCCGTTGATTCCACCGCCCATGTCCTGCCAGTTTGAGCCATCCCAACGGGCAATGTGGTCCGTTGTGTTTCCGCCAGCGGTAGTGAATTCTCCGCCCGCGACGATATCGCCATTTTGAAGAACGGCCAGAGACTGAACAGTCCCGTTCATGCCTGTTCCGAGGGGACTCCAGGAAGAGCCGCTGCAACGCGCGATGTGGCTGGTCATGGCGCCGCCGGCGGTGGTGAACATGCCGCCAGCGATGATGTCTCCGTTCGCAAGAGGTGCCAGCGCGAGTACGGTGCTGTCGAGTCCGGTGCCCATTGTGAACCAGAGAGACCCGTTCCAGCGGGCGATGCCCTGCGCGGTGACGGTCCCGGCTGTTGCAAAGTTGCCGCCGGCGATGAGATCTCCGCCGGGCATGACAGCGAGCGAGCGAGCAGCGGGGAAAGAGCCGCCAAAAACGCCCTGGGCGAGTGCGGACCATGCCGTGCCATTCCAGCGAGCGATGCGTGCCATCGGCACAGAATTTGATGCAGTGAACATTCCCGCGGCAATCACATCGCCATTGGGCATAAGCGCAAGTGAATAGACATCGTCATTCAACCCCCCGCCCATAAGGTTCCAAGATGTTCCGTTCCATCTGGAGACATGGTGTATCACCAGGCTCCCGGCCTGGGTAAAAGCGCCGCCTGCAACGAGATTGCCGTTGGGCAGGACCACCAGCGCATAAACATTGCTGCTCATGCCGCTGCTGGACATTGAGGACCAGGTGGTGCCGTTCCACTTTGCAACGCGACGCGCCGTGACGCCTCCGGCGGTAGTGAATTCGCCACCGGCGACCAGTTCGCCGGATTGCAGCACTGCCAGCGCGCGGACACGACCGTTCATGCCGGAACCGAGCGGAGTCCACAGCGTGCCATCCCATCGAAAGACGTTGACAGCGCCGGTCTGTGGAGAATGTGCGCCGGCGACGAGGTCGCCATTAGGCATGACCGCCAGGGAATAGACATCATCTGTAAGCGAAGGTCCGATCGAGGTCCAGCCTGATCCATTCCAGCGAGCGACACTGTGCTGCACGCCGCCCTCAGTTTCGCTAAAGCGGCCGGCAGCGATGAGATCTCCATTGGGTAGCGAGAGAAGCTTGTAAATTGCACCTTCTATTCCCGAACCGAAAGCTGACCATTGGCCAGTGGCGGGATCCCAGATCGCAATGTGGTTTGCAAACCCGTTCCCTGCGACGGTGAAACCGCCTGACGCTACAAGAACTGTTGTCTGGGGGCCGACTCCATCGGGGTCCCACGCAACCAATTGGTCGGCGCCGAATGGGTCCAGACCAGGAAGCCCCTCTCCCGGAAGCCAGCCGCACTGACCCGAAGCGGGGCGAACCGCAGCGACACTCAGGACAATTGCAAGCGTCCACGCGAGAACTGCAACTGCACGACATGCTTCACCGTTACGGTTTGCGCGGTGAGAACGTGCGGTCAGTACACTCCCGAGCGAGCAAGCGAAAGAATGCGTCAGATTGATAATTTTGGATATGGGTGTTGATGTCATGGTGATATCCTTCCGGGGTAGCGGCCTCAAAGGCGATAATTACAAGAACTGCATTAACAGATAAGTTTACGAAAATACCGGTTAGCACAACAGAACCCGAAACCGCTGGAAGATGAGCCTCTCCTCAACAACCAGCACTAAAAGCGTCGACAAAGTCGAGGTGGTCGAAGAAATCGATTACCCAATCACGGTTAAAATCTGATGATGGAAGGTGCGAGGCAAAGGCATCGACAAAGTCAAGGTAGTCAAAGAAGTCGGTGGATTGATCCATGTTGAAATCGGCGGGACAGAATGCGGTGGCAGTTGCCGCCAGCCACGAACGCGACCCGCCATCGCCCTCAGCACGCGCGGAGAGGATCAGGTTCGAAGTCTGAAACACTCCCGAAAGCGGTGCTGTCACCGTCAGAGGCAGTGTTGAGGCCGCGCCACTCGCAAGGTCTAACGATGTCTGGCCGGAGAAGATCCAGCCCGGCGCACTTGTTTCGCCGAAAACGCGGATTCGTTGTGTTCGCGGCGAAGTATTCCTGACAACCATCGACACCTGGAGTGGCGTGCCCTGCGTAAGTACGATGGGCAAAGATGATTCTCGTGTCACCGCAACTCCGGAATCACTCGTCCACGAAACTCGCGCGTCGGCGGTGCGACCCGGTCCCCAGATTTCTGACCATCGGGTCTGATCAGCCTTGAGATAGAGATTCATCCACCCCGTGATCAGCCGGCGCGTGATTGCAAGTTGGTCGGCCCGCGAAAGTGTTGCGGATGTGTCGCAGCCGAAGGATGTGGAATCCTCAAATCCGCAATGAAACCCGCCACTGATAAGAGGAAACGACTTCGGTGCGCGTGCAGAGGAATAGTGGGCCTGATTGTTGGCCGGGGGCACGATGGTGTCGGATGATCCGCTGATGAGCAGCATTGGCACATTGACGTTGGCTGCGGCGGTGACTGAAGATGGACTGGTATCTGCCGCCGCCATTGTCGCAAGGCAATCAATTCTCGGATCGCTCGCGCTTGCCAGAATCGACGCCCCGCCACCCATCGAGTGGCCACTGATGCCGATGTGTTGTGTATCGATGTGCTGAAAAACGAATGAACTTGGAAGGGCGTTCTGCTGCTCCAGAAAAGTGATGCACTGAGAGATATCCGCCGCAAAATTGCTGTGATTTGGCAGCAGGCCGCTTTCACTGGTGGTCGCGATCACAACGTAGCCATGTGTGGCAAGGTGCGAGAGTGTGGATGCATATGCCGAAACAGGCTGAAAAAATCCGTGACCGAACGTGATAATCGGGGCCGCGGGGCAAGCAGGGTGAAAGGGTGCTGAAGCGCTGGCTGAAGCGCCAGGGTAATACATGGTCGCAGAAAAGGTCGTTGCATTGCTTCGAGTCACTGTGACCGTGCGAGTGCTGGCGGGATATGGGCCCGGAAGCGACAGGTCTTGAGCGGCAGCGATGAGTGGCGCGAAGGCCGCCTGCAGTCCGATCAGTACGAGGCTTCGAGCCGATATGGCGCTGAAATGTGACCGAATCCGTGACCGAATCATGGTTGTGTACTCATTTTTAAGGCCGTTCAGCACCCGGTGCTGAAAGCGTCGACAAAGTCGAGGTAGTCGAAGAAGTCGATGCTGCTGTCATGGTTGAAATCCGCGGCGGGAAGTTGTGAACTGAAGGCATCGACGAAATCGAGATAATCGAAGAAATCCACAGCAGTGTCGCCGTTGAAGTCGGCGGTGCAGCTGCCTGTCACGGTCAGCAACGCGGATTCGCTTGTTTGGGAATTACAGATGTTGGACACCATGACCTCGTACACGCCAGCATCTGAGGCCTGTGCGAGGTCGATGGATAGAGTGCTTGTCGTCGCGCCTGTGATGCGTCCATCGTCGATCAGGCTGACTCCATTCCTGCGCCATTGATACATCTGTTCGGTGCCGGAGGTGTAGACGGTGAAGGTTGCAAGCTGGCCCGTGGCGACTTCGACCGGTTGCGGCGGATAGTTGATCGTAATTGGCATGCTCGCGGTGAGGATTGCGGGATTGGTTGCAACAGCACCGGCGATGTTGGAAATGAGGCAATCGTAATTTCCGGAGTAGTACCACACAGTGGGGTCGATGGTGAGTGTTGGAGTCGTTGTGCCGGAAAATTCGCCGCCGTCAGAAAGGGCGCCTCCATCGAGGCGCCATTGGTACGTCAGGGGGGCGGTGCTGGTGGCGGCGGCGGTAAACGTTGCCGCACCACCTTCGCACAATGTTTGATCCAGAGGGTGCTCAGTGATGGTGGGAACAGCGGGCGGGTTGAGCAGATACTCGCTGTATTCGAACTCGAAGTAGTCGGCGAGGGGGAAGGTGTTGGCGCCTTGCTCGAGGTCGAATGCGGCCTGATCGAAGCTGAAGAATGGGTCGGCGTAGGCCTGCGAGGAAGAGGCGTAGGAAGGGTGGTTGTGATAGGCCCTGGCGAAGGCTCGCAACTGCACATAGACCACATTTGATTCGGGACTAGAGGGGTAGAAGGTGAGAGGCACGGAAAGATCGAAGGACTGAATGTCATTCGTGCCGAATGCTTCAGCAGTAATGGGGAATCCAGAGTTGAAGCGGACGTGGGCGAAGGCATTGCCGATGGCCTCGCCGCGGGCGTGAGCACGAGCGGGGACGGAGTAGCTTCCCGGCGGCGGGTTGCCGCGAGGGCGAATGCGCGCGTAGTAATAAATAGTGGAATCGGCCCTGAAGTTAAACTGGACGCTGCCGCTGCTGCCGACCTCGGCCTGTGCGGCAGCCGTGGGCCGGAAACCGCCGGAGGTCTCGGCTGTGGCCTGCATGGAGTAGTCGAGGTCTCCCCACTGCCCAACCCAGTCGACCGCGAGGTTCAAAGGCACTGCACGCTCTTCACGTGCGATCTGGCCGAAGGCGCCGACAATTTCAACGAAGTGAACGGGGGGTGGAAGCGGCGGAAGAGGTTGTGCGAGCGCGGGGAGGCCCAGCGAAGCGGAGGCCAGAGTGATAAGGAGGGAACAGGTTGTTCTAGGCGAGCTTTTTGTGGGGTGCATGGAACTCCCTTTGTGCCAAGGCTCGCTCAGCATATCAGAGGAGTCGTTAGATGAAAAGAGAATTAACGTGAGTTTGCTCACAGAGGGACCGGCTTCTTGGTTTCGGCTTCAAAAAGCGGGTTTCTGGCTCCGCCGCGAATCACTCAGACTACACAGCGATTGAGTATCACTGACCCATCTGGAAGTGTTGACCAAAAGAAAAACCCCGGCGATTGCCGGGGTCTAATGATTATCGGAAACTGCGAAGCGAAGTTCTCAGCCCTTCATCTTCTCAGCCTTGGCCTTGGCATCGTCGAGTGTACCGACGTACATGAACGCGCCTTCGGGGAGACTGTCGCCTTCGCCGTTGCAGATGCGCTCGAAGCTGTCGATCGTCGCATCCAGCGGCGAGTCGACACCCTTGAAGCCGGTGAACTGTTCGGCGACGTGGAAGGGCTGGGAGAGGAAGCGCTCGAGCTTGCGGGCGCGGGAGACGGTGAGTTTGTCATCTTCAGAAAGTTCATCGACACCGAGGATGGCGATGATGTCCTGGAGATCTTTGTAACGCTGGAGGACGCGCTGCACGCGGGTGGCGACGGTGTAGTGGCGCTGGCCGATGATCTGCGGATCCAGGATCCGCGAGGTTGAGCCGAGCGGATCGACTGCGGGATAGATGCCCTTTTCTGCGATCGAACGTGAGAGCACGATGAACGCGTCCAAGTGGGCGAATGTTGTTGAAGGAGCAGGGTCAGTCAAGTCGTCGGCGGGCACGTAGATGGCCTGCACCGATGTAATAGCGCCCTTGGTTGTTGAAGTGATGCGTTCCTGGAGCGCACCCATTTCGGTTGAGAGCGTCGGCTGGTAACCTACGGCGGAGGGCATACGGCCGAGGAGAGCGGACACTTCGGAACCGGCCTGAGTAAAGCGGAAGACGTTGTCGACGAACATCAGGGTTTCTTTACCTGATGCATCGCGGAATTCTTCGGCCATTGTGAGAGCCGAGAGAGCAACGCGAAGACGTGCGCCCGGGGGCTCGTTCATCTGACCGAACACCATGGCCACCTTATCGAGCACGCAGGTCTTGTTGCCCTGCGCGTCGGTGTATTCAGCTTCTTTCATTTCGCGCCAGAGATCGTTGCCTTCGCGGGTTCTTTCACCCACGCCGGCGAACACTGAGTAGCCGCCGAAGTTCTTGGCGACGCGTGCGATCATTTCCTGGATAACGACGGTCTTGCCGACGCCTGCACCACCGAAGAGACCGATCTTTCCGCCGCGGACGAAGGGACACATGAGGTCGATGACCTTAATGCCGGTGACGAGGATTTCGGTGTTGGGGTTGAGCTGGGCGAATTCTGGTGGTGAAGTGTGGATGGGATTGCGCTTGCCGGTGTTGACCTGTGCGCCCTTGTCGATCGTCTGACCGAGAAGATTGAAGACGCGGCCGAGGACGCCTTCGCCGACGGGAACGGTCACGGGGCCGCCGGTATCAACGCAAGCCATGCCGCGGGAGAGGCCGTCGGTGGAACCGAGGGCGACCGCGCGAACCTTGCCGCCGCCGAGGTGCTGCTGCACTTCGCCGACGAGGAAGAGGTCGCCGGCTTTGGTCATGCCTTTGATTTCGAGAGCGTTGTAGATGTCGGGGATCTGATCCTCAGGGAACTGAGCATCAAACGTGGAACCGATGACTTGCGATACGACGCCGGTAGTGGCCATGCGAACTGCCCTCAAGGTAAGACATTGGACCATCTCAAGCCGGGTGCTTGGGATGGGGGGCAAGTTTAGCCGCGCGGCGGCGAGTTTTGGCGAATCTTGAGGTTTCGAAGGGGTGAATCTCGACAGCCTAAACGTATTCTGTTAGTAATTCGTCAGAATTATGGAAGCATCCGCTGCAGCTGACTTGTGAGGTTGAGGCTATGCAGTATCTGAAAAAGCTGCGATCGTCATTCCGCGGCGGTCGGTTTGGCGTTCATCAAAACGATGATCGCGCGACGAGCCGGGCCTTTGCCGAGCGCCTGACCAGCGAGCAGCAGTTCGCCCGCGGTTGGCATGCGCGGGACTTCCGGTCCGGCTTCAACGCTGAGCGGTTCTGGCTCAGGGCGAGAGCTGGCAAGCGAGAGCAGGTCAGCGCCTGGCGGCTCGGGGAAAATCAGAATTGCTTCATTGGGCCAGACATCGAAGCCTGCGATGGTGCGAGAGAGCACCAGGCCAGCTTCGTGGATGTCGCTGAGGTCGGTGCTTTCGCGAAACAATTCGCGGGATCGCCCTTCGCGTTCCTGATGCTGCACGCCCATCTCTATTCGAGTGACATATCGCAATATTCCCGCTTCGCCATTGCGACCTTCAAGGATATCCGGAACTGTCCAGGCTCTGGCTATCAGGCGAAGGCGGCCGCTATCGAGAGCAAGTTCGCCCTCGGACATCTGCAGCTGTTGAACACCGGTCCATGCGGGTCCGGAGGCAAGCGTTGCCCATGCACTTACTTCGCCAAGCGATTTGCGCTGTACACCGTTGACCCTAAGCGCTTCTTCGATGGCGAGTACGGCATCGCGCGGCACAGAGATCATGCGCAAGCCGTTGCGCTTCCAGGCCTCCTGCACCTTGTCAGAAATCGGGACTGAATTGGAGACGTATTGCTGGAGCTTGCGGGCCAATGCGGCGGCATCTCCGTTGTCATCGAAACCCCACCAGTACATTTCCAGGCCGCGAGTTGCGGGGAGCGGAATTGAAGATGCGCGGATTGCAGTACCGGGCATCTGCGCGATTTGGGCTTGATCTTTGCCGCAGGAAGCGATGGTGCAAAGTGCCGCGACAGCGAGAAGACGAGAAATGAAGGAGTGACGATGCATGATGTCAAACCGTGGGAAGTTCGTTTATTCTGTTGATAAAGCGGCGGAGGACGCCGAAGCGGTTGCGGATAAAGTTGAACGAGAGTCGCGGCAATTCGCGCGAATCAACCTCGGCGTCGTACGCGCCGCGCTGGACGATTGAGCCACTTTTTACAAGCTGTGCGAATTCGGTATTGAGCGTGTGCAGCGAGGCGTCTGTGAGAGATTTTTGCAATCGAATGACGAATTCGTCTTTGACGAATCGCGAGGAGTGATAGTTGCGGTAGAACTGCATGATGTGTTCGGCGGCATCGGCGGGGTCTTTGGCGATGTGATAGAGCTCGAGATCATCGGGGCTGATGAACTTCTTTTCGAGCAGGTGTTTCTTTACCCAGTGATCAAACCCGTGCCAGTAGTCACCGCCAGCACCCTCGCACATGACGATGGGGACCATGGTGGTTTTGCCGGTTTGTACGAGAGTCATGGTTTCGTAGGCTTCGTCCATCGTTCCAAAGCCGCCGGGGAAGAGGGCCACTGCTTCAGCCTGACTGATGAACATGAGTTTGCGGGTGAAGAAGTAGCGGAAGTGAATGAGTTTCTCATCGCCAGCAATGACCTGGTTCGCGTTGGTTTCGAAGGGGAGACGGATTGCAACGCCGAAGCTTGCAGCCTTGCCCGGACCAACGTGGCCGGCGGCCATGATTCCCAGCCCTGCACCGGTGATGACCATCCAGCTTTTTTCCGCCATCAGCTTGCTGAAATTTACGCAGGCGGTGTAATCGGGATGGTCTTCGGGCGTGCGGGCCGAGCCGAAGATTGTGACTTTGCGGGACTGGGCGTATTTGCCGAAGATCCAGTAGCCATAGCGAAGCTCTTTCATGGCGGCGGACATCAGCTTGAGTTCACCGGTGTCGCGACCATCGGGGATGAGCTTGAGACTGGTCTGCACAAGTTCGCGGACGAGGCGGCCGTTGAAGGAGTCGGCATCGCCGCCGAACTGCTCGATTAAGGTGTCAATCGTCTGGACGACGGCTGGGTCATCTGCGCGAATCGTCGGCTTCGGCGTTGGCGCGGGATGAGGTACTGCGTGCGGAATGGGTTCCGGGGCTGATGCTGGCGCGGGTGCTGGTGTAGATTCTGCCATCGGTCTAATACTCCAATCGTTTCGTGACAAGCCTAGCCATGGCAGCCAGTTCGCTCGCGTTTATTCACTGGGTCCGAGCCAACCTTCATAAGACCCATCGAAGGGGAATTCGCCGGGGGGCGACTCTGGGGGCGGATCGGGCCAGAAATGCGGCAGTTTTCTGAGTTCTGCCCAGCGATTGGTGACGCGGCGAAGTTCGGCCGCGAAACCGATTGCGGCCAGCTTGCTTGCTTCAAGTTCTACTTCTACGACACTGTCTGAGGTGCGAACATGAACGATTTTGACGCCAAATCGCTCGGCGATCGAATGGGCGACGGCGGTGATGGTGTCGCGCACTCGACCATCAGCTAGTGGGGCAGTGTTTGATGTCAATCTGGCGATGCTTGTCTGCACGGCGAGATTGTATCAGACGCTGAACGTCGACTGCTGCAACAATGGCGGATGGAGCCAATTGAATCTGAGCAGCCCAAGTTCAAACGTCAGGCGATTATCTGCTGCGTGCTGTTGATTGCGTGGATGGGCGCTGTGGCCATCGTTTTGATTCTGAAGGCCGCAAGGGCTGAGTTTGTCGCCGTTGCGGGCGCGATCGGAGCGGTGCTGATTATCGTTGTGGCAGCGTACAACCTGACGAAACTATCGAATGCAAAGCGTGCTGACACTCTGCGGGAACTGGGCTTTGAAATTATGCCGACGATCGTGAAGTTCTGGCGCGGGGCAACTACCGAGCTTCCACCAGAAATTGAAGAATTTTACCGGGATGCTGCAGGTGTCGGGAAACAAGGGCAGATCTTTTTTGGGGCCCGTCGAGTCCTGGAGAATGAAGAGTGCTGGCTCATCCGCCACATGGTTCAACACGGGAAGTCGACGACTATCCGCAATGCCTTTGTCATTCCCCATGTGACTCGATGGCCTATCACCAGGATTCATCGGCGCGGCGTCACCGATGTGTTCCGCAAGGTCTTTGGCGACAAGCCTGTTGTCCTGGCCGATGCGACGCTGAACGAGAAAGTCACGCTGCTCTGTAAAGATGGGGAGTTTGCGAATCTGGTGATGGGGCCTGAGCTTTCGCAGATTGCGCTGGCGATGAAGTCATGGGACCAGATTGTCATAGGCAATGGCGGGGTCGGAGTGGTTTCCATGTCGATGTTGAGCGATGAGAAGCTGAGGGAACTTTTTGAACTGGCTTACAAAGTACGCAGGGCAATTCCACCCGAACTCTCGGAATGGGAGCCGCGGATACATGCTGAGGCGTAGCAGTTTACGGCATCATTCGATAATCATCGGTGATCACACCGGAGTCGCCGCGTATTGAGGCGCGAAGCATTGCAGGGGCACCTGGAACGAGCCAGTCGGGGAGATCGCGAAGAGACAGTCGATAGGTCCGCGTTGCCGGGTCAAACAGAAGTGAATTCTTTTCCAGATCGTTGAGATCGATTTCCCACGACCGTTCCTGGCGTTCCATGCCGGGTTCTACGCCGCCAACTGGGCGATACAGCGAGATCAGAAGATTGCCGGTGGACTTGGTTGTATCACCCCATGCATCTTTAAACTCGACATAGCAGACCACGCGCGGGCCTTTGGCGTCTGATTCGATACGGGTGAGGGGGTAGATTCGAACTGATTTTGGTGAGAATGGGCTCTTTTGCGGCGCGGGCGGCGCTGCTTGTGACGCAGAAGTGTCGTCGGTTGCGGCGGTATCGTGGGAAGAAGTCTTAGGGCGAAGACACCCGGCAGCGAAGACAACACAACTTATGAGCAGGATCAAACGCACAGAAGAGTGTAGCCGCGAAGCAGTGGGCCGCCGACAAGAGTCCGAACGGAAGGCGCGTCAATTGCTGAATTGACGAGATGCGGACCGATAGTGTTTGCACTGCGGGGAAATATCCGCTACCTTCATGAGCACCGAGCGACCAATCTGGTCGCCGGAGAGTTCTTGGTTATTGGGAGAACAGTCGCATGGCAAGTCCAACCGAGCCGGTCACACAAGGGCAACCCGCCACAACAAACCCGTTCGGTGATCCGTCGCTCCCTGCATATCCAGAAAACGCGACGAACGACCAGAAGGATGCATACTGGTTCAAGCACATATATAAAGGTGATCAGATGCCGCAGCTCACGCTGCGAGCAGTGCTGGTGGGTGGCATACTGGGCATGCTGATGTCGGCGGCGAACCTCTACACATCGCTGTCGATCGGATGGGGTTTCGGGATTGCCATTACTGCATGTGTGATTTCGTTTGTGATGTGGAACTTTGTGATTATTACGAGCCGCGGCAAGGTGTCGCAGATGACGGTGTTGGAAAATGCCTGCATGGCGTCGACTGCCTCGGCGGCAGGTTATTCAACGGGTTCAACGATCGCGACGATGTTCGGGGCGATCGTGCTTTTGCAAGATCCACCGCCCGGCACCGAGGGTGCCGCACTTAAAGCCTGGGCGGAAAACCTTCACACGTGGGATATTACCGCTCCCTGGGTTGTTGTGGTCTTCACGCTGTGTACAGGCTTGATGGGAGTCTTTTTAGCGATTCCGATGAAGCGTCAGATGATCAACCACGAACAACTGCCATTCCCATCTGGGATAGCCGCGGCTGAGACTCTCAAGAGTCTGTACAGCAAGACGGCGGAATCTTTGAAGAAGGCATATGTGCTGGTGTGGTCTCTGGCAGCGGGACTTTTGATCGGGTTCCTTCGCGCTGATGACAGCATTTTGAACGCAATTCCGTGGCTCAAGAAGTTCTTTGGATTTTTCAACAACATGATCCGCATTCCGACGGAAATTGAGATTCCGTGGATTGGGCGGCTATATGCGAAAGATCATCATGCCGCTGGATTTGCATTTGAGCCGTCTGCGCTCCTGATTGCGGCAGGCATGATTGTTGGATTGCGCACGAGTATTTCACTTGTGGTGAGTTCGCTAGTCCTCTATCTGGGTGTCGCGCCGTACTTGAATCATCTGGATGTGGCGAGCGCAGGTGTGGAAGGATTCAAGCCGACGTTCAAGTACGCGCTTGATCCGGACACGGGAATCATCGCGTTCAACCCGATCCGCTGGGCTCTCTGGGGCGGAACTGCGATCATGGTATTTTCCAGCTTGACCAGTGTCGCGCTGCAATGGAGGAGCCTTGCCCGGGCATTCACCGGAAAGCGATCTGTTGATTCCGCGGACCATTCTGGAAAGATGGACGAAATTGAAGTACCCGGAATTTGGATGGTGATGGGCATGGCACCGATCGCTATCGCCATGGTCTGGTTGCAATGGCAGGCTTTTGGTGTCACTTGGTGGGGCGGAATCATCGCGGTTGCAATGTCGTTTGTGCTGTCAATGGTCGGGTCGCGTGCAACTGGTGAAACGGACACCACTCCGATTGGCGCAATGGGCAAGGTCATGCAGCTCATGTTTGCTGTGCTGGCACCCAACAACATCTCTGCGAACCTGGCATCCGCAGGTATCGCGGCCAACAGCGCTTCATCATCTGCAGACCTACTGACTGACCTGAAGACCGGCTACCTGCTGGGCGCCAATCCTCGCAAGCAGTTCCTCGCGCAGTTCTTCGGCTGCTTTTTCGGTACCTTGGCGATTGTTCCCATCTGGTACCTGATGGTGCCGACGCGCGCGAAGCTTGAAACTTTTGCTCTGCCATCTACCCGCGCATGGGAGGCGGTTGCACGCGTGCTCACCAAGGGCATCAGTGAATTGCCGCAATCCGCGGTCTACGCCATTCTCATCGGCGCGGCGATCGGCATTATCTTCCCAATCCTCGAACGACTTGCTTCCCCCAAGGTCCGCAAGTTCATGCCATCTGTCACAGGTCTTGGACTTGCCTGGGTCATGCCTTTCCAGAATTGCTTCTCGTTCTTCATTGGCGCAATCATTGCGTTTATCTGGTTTAAGGCTTCGCGCAAGACCTCCGAGAATTACAACATTCCAACCGCCTCAGGTCTGGTGGCTGGCGAATCGCTTGTCCAGGCGTTCCTCGCAATTACAGCAACACTCGTCGGCCTGCTTGCTCCCAAGTTTGCCGTCTGGTTTGGCTGGTAAATTGGAACGAATTTATTGAGCTTTCGCTTCCGCCGCGGCTTTACAAATCGCATTGAATTCGTCGCCCTTGAGCGCTGAGCCGCCGACCAGGCCGCCATCGACATCGGTTTCGATGAAGATGCTTTTTGCATTCGATGCTTTGAGCGAGCCGCCGTATTGAATCCTGATCCGGTTGGCCCACATATCGCCATAGAGCGTGTTCAAAAGTCCGCGAATCTTTTCGTGGGCTGCCTGCGCATCATTTGGAGTAGCAACTTTGCCCGTCCCGATCGCCCACACCGGTTCGTATGCGATGGTCAATCGGGCCAGGTGATCTCCTGGCACGCCGGCGAGTCCAGCTCGCACTTGCCGCTCGTTCACTGAATGGGTTTCGCCTTTGAGGCGTTGATCAAGTGTTTCGCCGCAGCACAGGATGCATTCGAGTCCGGCCTCCAAAATCGCCCTTACTTTGCGGCCAACAAACTCATCATTTTCGCCCATCACATGCCGCCGCTCTGAGTGCCCGGCGAGTACCACTTCAACGCCGCAATCTTTCAGCATGCCAACGGAGATTTCACCGGTAAATGCGCCATCGCCTTCGGGATACACATCTTGTGCGCCGAGCTTTACGAACGCTGTCCGCTCACGCAAGATGCTCTTCACGGCAAGGAGATAGACGAAAGGAGGAAACACGGCGGCGTCGACGGAGCCCTTAAGTGCGTTGACGCCGTCGGCCACTGCTCGCGCAAGATCGCACGCGCCGGTGCGGTTCAAATTCATTTTCCAGTTACCACCGATATAAGGCTTTCGCATGGCGCAAGTCTAACCGCGCAGAGCGGACTCGTCTTGGTCCTGGTGCCGGTTGCCGGGGGAGTCACGATTGCGGACCGGGAGTTTTCATGAACAATTTTCAGAATTTCTACACATTTCTTGCCTGTCATTTCCTCGTTTTCTTAAAATTGTGCCATATTTCCCCCGAAAATCGCAAAAACCACGTCATCTCGCCGCCGCGTGATATGATGCGGCGCAGAAATCTGATCGCAAGGAGTGATCGCAATGGGTGCTTGGGGAATTGACGCTTTCGAAAATGACATCGCTCTGGACTTCGTCACCATCATGGAAGAAGCTCCGGATGGTGAGGGCACGCGCGGTGCTCCTGGCAAAGATGCGCTCATTGTTATGACCCTCATGCGCGCTGCAGATGAAGAAGACGGACTCGACTCAGAAGCTGCTTCAGAAGGCCTTGCCGCGGCGGAAATCCTCGCAGCTCTCATGGGAAAGCCCAGCCCGCTGATGATGGACCCAGAAGGTCCGGCCGAAGCGCTGGTCGCCTGGACCCGCAACGGAACTACCAATCTCCGTAATCCCAAGAACACTGTGCTGGCAATCAATGCAATTGAACGTGCCAAGACTTCTGAGCTTGCTGATATCTGGGACGAGGCCGATCAGGGCGCCCAGTGGCGAGCGGCGGTTGAAGACCTGAAAGCACGCCTGAGCTAAAAACTTGACACGGCTCGGTCGCGAAGCGGCCACGGTCACCATACATTGCGCATACCCACATGCGCACATTTATAGCGTTCGCCATACTCGCAACTATTTTAACTGTCGTGGCGGCACGACTGCGGCCAGCAGTACCAGCCCTGTATTCCACGCACATGGGCGTGTCTTCTCCTCCGCTTTCTATCGAAGAGTCGCTGGCTTCGTTTCGACTCGCTGATGACGCGCTGCAGATCTCCTGTGCGGCAATGCAGCCGATGGTTGAAGCGCCGGTCGCCGCCCAGTTCGATGAACGCGGCCGGCTCTGGGTCGTCGAAATGCGGACATACATGCCTGATGTGGAAGCTCAAGGCGAACTCGTCGCCGCGAACCGCATTTCGATTCTTGAAGATACGAATCGCGATGGGATTTTTGATCGTTCAACTATCTTCATGGACGACCTGGTTCTGCCGCGGGCGGTCGCACCCTGTTTCGATGGGGCACTTGTCATTGAGCCGCCCCACTTGCTCTTTTGCCGCGATACTGATGGAGATGGCAAAGCCGATCAACGCATCGTTCTTCGCGATGGACTGGGCGGACTCGAAAGCCCCGAGCACGCAGGCAATGGATTGCTTTATGGCATCGATGGCTGGTATCACCTTTCGCAACACAACGAAGAATTTCGAATCCGGATGAAAGATGGAATGCCTCAACTTGAGGCTCGCAAGACTCCCGGGCACGGCCAATGGGGTATTGCTCAAGATCACCTTGGTCGCTTCTATTACACTCCTAATTCCAATCCGCTGCTGGTAGATCTTTTTCCAAAGCACTGGGGCTCGTTGAATCCGAACATGTCAGGCGTCAGTGGCCTGGCCGTCAACATCGCACCCGGCGAGTGCTGGCCTATTCACATCACACCCGGAGTCAATCGCGGCTATCAGGAGAACACGCTTCGCCCCGACAAGACACTTGCAAGCGTCACGGCCGCTTGCGGCCCGTTGTTCCTTTCAACGCCGACACTTGGCGCGGACTTCGAAGGGAGCGCGATTGTCTGTGAAGCCGCAGGCAATCTGGTCAAACGATTTACACTCAAAGAAACCAAGTCCGGTCCTCGCGCCTCGCACGCATATTCAAAAAAAGAGTTTCTTGCCTCGACTGACGAACGCTTCCGACCGGTGAACAGCATCGAAGGGCCCGATGGATCACTCTACATTCTCGACATGTATCGCGGCGTGATTCAGCACAAACTCTTCATCACCAACTATCTCAAAGATCAGATGAAGGCCCGCAACCTCGAAACGCCATTGAACATGGGTCGAATCTATCGAATCGCGCGACACGATTCCCAGCGGTTCACACTTCCGGATCTGAGTTCGCTCTATTCCAGGGACCTTGTGTACAAGCTGCAGTCGGCAAATGCCTGGGAAGTCATGCAGGCTACCCGACTTCTCCGCGAGCGGCTCTCTCTTGAGCCTGATCCTTCACTTGCGAAATCGTTGCAGTCGCTTGCACAAACTCACGATGGCCTGGGCGCAGCTGCCGCGATGTTCATTCTCTCGGAAACAAAACCGCTTCAACCGGTTGATCTCTCGCTGCCTTATTCGGCCGCCGCTCGCTTTGCTCTCGCTCAGGTACTGGTCACGCTGCCTGCTTCGCCAGCCAAGAAGCAATTGCTTCAGAACTGGGCCGCATCCGAAGCCGACAGTGTACTTAAGCCGTTCATCGCGGCGGCATTTGCTCACGAGCGCGATTACGCCGCCTTGCTCCCTTTCCTGGCCGCCCAACAGGACTCTTCCGTCGCTCGAGCCGCTGCACTCTGCCACCTTCGCGGCCAGGAAAGCTCACTCCTGCGCCTGACACTCACACATCCGCAGGCTCAAAAACTCAAACCGCTCAGTCTCGATCTGCTTACCTGCATGCTTCATGCATCAACGGCAGACCGCGACCTGGCGCTCTCGCTCATCGCTGCCGCCCCAACTGAGCTGCTGAAAGACCTTGTCAACAGATTGTCTTCGCACCTTCGACTTGACAGTAAATCGCCACGATCACTGACTCTGTCTGCAGAACCCATCTCGTTTTTACAACTCACGCATCCTCACGATGCCACAGTCTCCGAAACTATCAGCAAGCTCGACAAGCGTCTCGTGTGGCCAGGACGGCCGATTCAGGTGCCGCCCGTTCGCGCTCTCTCCGATGCAGAGCAGGGTCGATTCGAGCGCGGCGAGTTCCTGTATCACAATTGCACATCGTGTCATCAGGCTGATGGTCGCGGCGCAGCGGGTCAGGCTCCGCCAATCGCTGGCTCACCGTATGTCAACGGCGATCCAGACAAACTCATTAAAATCGTCCTTCATGGCATTCAGGGCACATACGAAGTGAACGGGCAGAAGTACGAAGGCGCGATGCCCGTGCCGCCGGGTGTTGGCAGCGATGCAGACATCGCGGCAGTTCTAACATACATCCGCCGCAGTTTCGGCAATACCGCCGATCCGATCGAGCCGCAGACCGTTGACAAGGTTCGCAAGCAAAACGCCAAGCGATATAAATCATGGACGCGGCAGGAACTCGACCAATCTCGCTGAGGAAATTTCAATGAGCAAACCCACCATTCCACTCCTACTGATTGCCGCATGCTTTGTTCTTGGATGTGTTTCCATTGGCGGCTCCAATTCGTTCTACAGCGACCAGTGGCGACCGATCGAAGGCACGAAACTCTCTGGCTGGGTCCAGCATGGAGGGAAAGCGTCGTTTGTCGAAGAAAACGGCGTCATCACTGGTGAGACTCGCCCAAATCAGCCCAACTCTTTTCTCTGCACAACCAGGGAGTACGGCGACTTCGAATTGCAGTACGAATTCCGCATCGATGATGAGCTTAATTCGGGCGTGCAGATTCGCTCACATGTGAAACCTGAAAACGATGTCGTCCATGGCTACCAGGTCGAAATCGATCCTTCACCTCGCGCTTACACCGGCGGCATCTACGAAGAAGGCGGTCGCGGCTGGTTGAAAGATCTCAAAGATAATCCAGAAGCGCAGAAAGCATTCAAACATGGCAAGTGGAATCATGTGCGTGTTATCGCGCAGGGCGACCACATTCAGACTTGGCTCAACGGTGTCCTCGCCGCGAGTCTGTTCGACAACGCGACCGCCAAGGGCTTCATCGCGTTGCAAGTTCACGGCGTCGGAGACAGACAACAACCGCTGAAAGTGCAGTGGCGCAAGATCAGGATTCAGGAACTTCCTTCCACTGCCGAAACGAATCGCCCCGCCTCGATCCCGGAAAAAGACTTCAAGTAGACCGACCACATCGCGAAGAATATTGCCAACAAAAAAATCTGCCCTGCAGTTGCAGGGCAGATTTTTATTTTTGCAACCGAGAATGCTTTACACCCGCGGCCCGCCCGCGCGAACCGCATCGGGCATTTCAAAACCCTTGTCGTTCGCACGGAACTGCGTTGCAAGCTTCTTCGCCTGTGTGTCGTACGCCGCTTTATCTTTCCATGTGTTCTTTGGATGAAGCACCTCTGCCGGTACTCCTGCGACTGCATCAGGCAGATTCAATCCGAAGATCTCATCAGGCGTGAACTTCGCCTTCGCAAGCGAACCATCGAGAATCGCTGTCACAAACGCGCGTGTGTACGCCAGCTTGAATCGCGAGCCCACTCCGTAGGCGCCGCCGGTCCAGCCGGTATTGAGCAGCCACACATTCGCGCCGTGCTGCTTCACCTTGGCCGCGAGCATTTCTGCGTACACCTTTGGAGGCCGAGGCAGGAATGGCCCGCCAAAGCATGGCGAAAAATTCGGCTGCGGCTCAGTTACGCCTGCCTCAGTACCCGCCAACTTGCTGGTGTAACCGTTAATGAAGTAGTACATCGCC
This sequence comes from uncultured Phycisphaeraceae bacterium, assembly GCA_964484185.1. GTDB lineage: Bacteria > Planctomycetota > Phycisphaerae > Phycisphaerales > UBA1924 > F1-120-MAGs238. Next base: position 90,637 of record CAZAEQ010000005.1, on the reverse strand, counting down.
TGTTCAGGCGTGAGCTTCGAAACCGGCGGCAGAACTCCGTAGGCATCGGCCGTGAGGAACACGACGTTCTTGGGATGGCCGCAGAGGCTGGGGATTACCGCGTTGTCAATGAAGTCCGCGGGATACGTGACGCGTGTGTTTTCCGTTGTGAGCGTCTTGTCATAGTCGGGAACGCGGTTCTCATCAATCACTACGTTTTCGAGTACGCTGCCGAACTTGATTGCGTTCCAGATCTGCGGCTCGCCTTCCTTTGAGAGCTTGATGCACTTTGCGTAGCAACCGCCTTCGAAGTTGAACACACCCTGATCGCTCCAGCCGTGTTCATCATCTCCGATCAGCGCGCGATTTGGATCTGCCGAGAGGGTCGTCTTGCCAGTGCCCGAAAGCCCGAAGAACAACGCCGCATTGCCCTTGTCGTCCTTGGAAACGTTACACGAGCAGTGCATCGGGAAGACTTTGACTTCCGGCAGGTCAAAGTTCAGAGCATAGAAAATGCTCTTCTTCATTTCGCCCGCGTATTCGCTGCCGAGAATGACAACGGTTTTCTTTTCCAAGCTTTGTGCAATCAGCACGGGGCCGGTCACGCCCAGTTCCTTCGCTTCTTCAGCGGTCAAGCGGCGGCGGCCCGCGTTGATGACTGTCCAGTCATGGTTCCACTTTGCATCCGCGCCGGCGGCCTTGCTCCCCTGGCGGATGAACAACGTGCTGGCAAACAACGCGTGCCAGGCCTGCTCGGTCACAACTCGCACGCCAAGGCGATACTTTGCATCCGCTCCTGCAAACCCTTCAAACGTGAACAACCGCGGCCTGTTATTCAAATGATCCACCGCAATCTTCACTGCCTTCTCGAACGCCTCCGGAGAAAGCGGCTTATTGACCTTGCCCCACCAGATCTTGTCGTGAATTCCCGCCGTGTCTTCCAAATATTTGTCATTGGGTGAGCGGCCGCCGCGATCGCCAGTCAGGCACACGATCGCACCGTTGGAGGCCAACTTTCCCTCTCCGGCAGAAATTGCATGCTCTACCAATGTCGCCGGTGGCAGATTGAGATGGGCGCGTTTGGGTGACAGATCAAGTTGTTCAAGTGCCGCAGGACGCTTTACGGTCGACATTCAAGAGCCTCCATTCCCACCACACAAATAGAGAGTTCCTTCAGTGGGAACCGCAAGCCTAGAACTCGGTTGCACCAATTGCCACCCTTCTAAGTCGTTCAACGCCGTTTGATCCTGGGTCTCATCGTCTCTACCCTTAGTCCCGCGAGATCGCTCGCCAAAACCTAACAGATTCCTGATGGTGGTCGTAGCTCAATTGGTTAGAGCACCGGGTTGTGATCCCGGGGGTTACGGGTTCGAGTCCCGCCGATCACCCTTTTTCTTTTTCAGGCCTCGGCCTGCTCCGCAACAGCATCGGGTAATTCCACCGTCATCGTGGTCCCCTGCTGCCACACGCTTTCGACACTGATCGTTCCGCCCAATGACTTGACCGCGTGCTTCACAATTGCAAGACCCAGTCCAGTTCCACGCCGCTGTTGCTGCCCCGAACGGGACATATCTACCTGATAGAACCGTTCAAATATTCGCGCCTGAGCTGCGAGTGGAATCCCCACACCCTGATCGGTCACGCTCAATCTCAAACCAGGGCGTGCATCGGGGCCCGGAATCGCGCGAAGCTTGAGCAGAATATCGGTGTTCTCGTTTCCAAATTTCGTGGCGTTGTCGACCAGGTTCTGCACAATCAGTCGCAGCAACTTCAGATCGGTGTGAACCTTGACCACTCCTGCACAATCTACAACCAGATTCAGGTTTCTCTGCGCCAGCGCAGGAGCAACCAATCCGCGAAGAGATTCAATCTCAACATCGATCGCGATATCGCGCCGCTCTACTTCAACTTCCGGAGTCTCCAGTCGCGAGAGATCCATCAGGTCTCGGGTAAGCTCTTCCAGCCGTTCCGTGTTGTTCTGGATCATCGTCAGGAAGCGATCACGCAGAGCAGGTATCTCCGCCGCGCCGTCCTTCAACGTTTCCGCCGCCGCCTTGATCGAAGCGAGCGGCGTACGAATCTCGTGGCTCGCGCTCGCCACAAAATCTGTCTTGAGCTGCGCCGCTTGCGCCATCTCAGTCACATCGCGCAGCGTCACCACCGCCGCGAAGTGTGCATCTCGCTTCTCCTCCGGCCCGCGCACCGGCGCTGCAACCACTTCGAGAATTCGCTGTCCTGACCGCACGCTGCGCTTTCCGGGCACCCCTCGGATCGCCGCCTGGACCAGTTCAAACGCCTCGCGCTGCGGCACAAGTTCTTCTACCGCGCGCTTTCGAATCTCCTGTTCACTGACCGCAAAGAACTCTGCCGCCGCACGATTGGCCAGTATTGCCATTCCTTGCTCATCAAATGCAAGGACGGGCAAGTCCATGCCGTCAAGGGCCTGACGAAAGTCCTCTGACCCATGCACTTCTTCCAGCCCATCGCCGGCCGCACTTTGGGCGAGTGAAAACACTCTGGCCGCATACTCCCCATCGCCTTCATTGTCGCCGCGACCGGGCATTGGGTCTTTGCTAACGCGCTCCCAAAGCGTGCGGGCCCATACCACACGCATTCCAGCATCTTGTTCATCATCAGTCCGCAGTGCAACCAGCAACAGGTACGTGCAAAACACACCAAGTGCGCCAAGAAGTGAAAACACAACGCTTCCTGCGGCGTTCGCCATCGAGAGAATGAAGGCGAGAATGGCCACCGACCAGATACAACAGGTCGCGACAACATTGACCCGGAGATTCGAACGGTTCGTTTTCACTGCTCGGAGGATAGAACCGCTGCAGCGCGATCAGCACCCAGTGCTGAAGGCATCCACGAAATCCAAATAATCAAAGAAATCGATCACCTGATCAAGATTGAAGTCCGCCCTGGACAATCCTGTACTGAAGGCATCAACAAAATCAAGATAATCAAAGAAGTCCACCGTGCAGTCAGCATTAAAATCTGCCGGGCATCCCGGCGGCAGATATGCCGTTGCTATCCCATACTTTGCGGCGAGATAGAGCGCGGTCTGATTCAACGCATCGCAATCGGCGGCGCTGTCATACACCAGCACTTCAGCGAGCTTGATATTCCCGTAGCCTCGTTCGCCCCCCGAGTAGTATCTCGCGCCAAGCCTTAGCGCCTGTGCGTTGATCTGTGCCGGTGCAGTGAAAGTCACTCGCCCTTCACGAACTCCATCAACCACCAGTTCAAGCCGCGAACTCCAGTAGTTCACCTGGATCAAATGCCATGTATTAAACGAATTGCTCGAATTGCGATAATTCCGCCCGCCGGGGGTGATGAGCTTGGGTCCTTCGATGTTCAGATAGCTGAACGAATTCTGGAAACCCTGGCCAAGATCAACATTGATACCGGTGAGATAGTCGCTCCCGTCAGCGGTACCTAAAGAAATGAGTCCTGGATAGCTCCCGTCCGAAGTCTCGGGCGCAAACACCATAAAAATCGTGGCTTCTGCGAGCGGCGTATTTGAGAATGCTGTGTTGCGGAGCACATCGTTCACGCCGTCGAAGAGCATTGCCGGAAATCCATTGATCTCGCCAGCGAGCCACTGTGGCTGCTGGGCTTTCGTCGCGTTCGCGATAAATCCGCCGCTGCTTGCCCTGTTGTTGATCCGAGCGACGGTGGTCAAACCCGTTGTGTCCAGCGTCACGTTCGCAGAATCTGATGCATCAAACCAGATTCGAAGATTCGCTTCTAGAACCTGTGCCTGGACGTTCTGCGTGAACATCCCGATCGCAACTGCCAGTACAGCAGAACCAGCGGTAGATTCAGAAGCTCTCACTTTTCAGTCCTCCATCACGTCAGGCGAGCCGAGCGAACAAGCCGCTCGCAGCGAGATCGACTCTCGAAAAAATCATATCAGATACAGAGGACCGATTGCAATCGAAAGTTGAGTCCAGCTGCGAGCAATGCCTCGCTTGCAGCTAGAGAATCTGGGCTAGGTTGCCCAAGTTATCAGCCAAACGGTTCTGAGCGATCAGCAACCGGCGCTGAACGCATCCACAAAATCGAGATAGTCAAAGAAATCAATGACCTCATCATGATTGAAGTCCGCGGCGTCCAATCCCGCGCTGAACGCGTCAACGAAGTCAAGATAGTCAAAGAAGTCAACTTCGCCATCGCCGTTGAAATCCGCTCGACAGCCAGCTTTCCCTGGCATGGAACCGCCGCCAAGGAACTCAAGCGATGCACTTGTTGCGCCAGGCAGGATCCCGTTGGCGTCATAGTCAACTGGAATGTCGTTCCTCAGGTGCATGCTGAATGGGACAATCGATCCGATGGGCGGAAGGGATAGATTTGCGAACATGCCGGTCCCTGCCGCCACAGATATGGCGCCGTTCTGTGTTTCGATAATCAGATCGCCGCCTCGTGGTGCGACACTCTGATCCATCTGAATTACAAATCGCGAGTTCGGTGCATCAACTGTCAATACATCTGATTGCCAGTTCACTCCCCCAGGTCCTGAATTTTCAAAGTCAATGTCAAGCGCAACCGCTGACGCCGTGTTTCCTGCTGGATCAGTGGCGACGACCATGATCGGATCACTTGTCACCCGGATCGCGTGCACACTTCCAGAAACACTTGCCATTGTCGCGTGCCAGAGAATCTGGCCAGTTGGAGAGACTCCGGACATTGAGAGTCCCGCCGATGAAAACGCATAGGCCTCCTGATACCTGCGTCCACCCATGAGCAGTCCACCCACAGAACGAAATGTCCCGGAGATCGGCGTCCCAGCGCCAAAGGGCATGATGTCAAACTGATTGCATGCCGATGCCGATAGTCCAGAGTTGGGGCTTGTCACGGTTGTACACCCGGTCCAGAACAGGCCGCTCGGTGAGATTGTGAACGCCTGGAAATTCACTGGATTCATCAATCCCGTGGTTGTGGAGTGATTTGCGGCGCCGGTCGCCGTCGGAGTCTCCATCCCAAATGGATCAAAGTTCGGACCCTGTGGCAACGGCGCTGCCCCCCACGCCCGGTACCCAGACTCCTTGATCCATGCGTGCTGGAAATATGCGCCCTGCACCAATGGAATCACTGCGGGAAATCCCGCCGGCGGGAAAAAGGTGAACGTGTGAGAAATGTCATAGGTCAATTGTCCTGATGCCGTAGCCCCCGACAGAACAGTGCCGCAAACTGTGATGATTGATGCGATTGAAGAAAGACGATTCATGTGAGATCTCCTGAATCAGATTGTCGCGGATCACCACTGCGCCGCACTCCCACGATAAGGACAACGTAATGCCTCTCACATTTTCACGCACATTCCCGAATTACCCCGTTGATTGCATAAACACCAGAGCTTCCATTTTTGCAACGTGTGCGGCACATACCCGCTGGCCAGTAGCCATCAGCGGAACGTACTCTGCATCTGTTTTTGATTGCCGTTTCCCAAAACGCCCGGCTGTCAGCCTGACATCGAGTCTGTCCCAGATGGGAAATGCTGACGACCCCTGAAACCCGGGTTCTAAATCTCGGCAGCCGAGTCTTCCACTGCTCGATACCCGACGCCGCGAACAGTTTGAATGAAGTCGGCGTGCGCTCCCAGTTTCTTGCGCAGCGCCGTCAAGTGAACATCGATCGTTCGTTCGGTCACCATAATTCCGGGCCCGATCGCTTTGGTGATCAGAACTGATCGACTGAGAACTCTTCCTCGCTCTGCAAGCAAACAGGCGAGCAGCCGGAACTCAGTCAGTGTGAGTTTCACGACTTCACCATCAACCACCGCTTCGTGGGAGTCCAAATTGACAACAATTTGGCCCATAGAGAGGACTCGAGACTCGGGGTTGGCCGAACTGCTCCGACGCAAGACAGCTTCTATACGGGCAAGCAGCACTTTGGGGCTGAAGGGTTTGGTGAGATAGTCATCGGCGCCCACCGCCAGGCCGACAAGTTGATCCACTTCCTCGCTCTTAGCTGTAACCATTATTATTGGGGTTCGAGCAGTCTTGGGGTTTGACCTCAGGCGTGCGGCGATGTCGGTTCCGCTCATTCCGGGGAGCATGATGTCCAGCACGATCAGGTCAAAAGTTGTCGCGAGAGCAGTTTGGAGAGCTTCGCGACCGTCAAAACTTGCGCTCGTCCTATAACCCGCTTTTTGGAGGTTGAACGTCAAGAGATCAGAGAGGTCGCGTTCATCTTCGACAATAAGGATGTGCTTGATCTGGCTCATAGGATTGCTCTTAACTTCTTTATTAGACAACACTTGCGTCATTTTACAATCTCTGGGTCCCCGAATCTGCTAGAGCGTAACGCCATGAGAACCCCCGTGAAGGGGGAGTCCCGTTCAGATTTGGTGAATTCAACTTGAGCCAAAGTTCTTCCTTATTGTGCTGTCAATTATTGTGCCCTAAAGCCCCTGTAGACGAAAAGGGTGTGGCGGCTGTTTGTCAAAGTCGCTGAGCGGGGGTAGCATCCCGCCCAATGGACCCCGGACTTTTGACCTATCGCATTCGCGAAGGGTTTTGAGATCCGGCAAGTCCTGTCGCTGGCGTTTACTCATCAGCGATTTCTTTCGGAAAACCAGTCTGAAACGACTTTGACCGGTTTTCCAAACAAGCTGCTTCTGATCCATCGCGTTGATGGAGCGTGTCCCGGAAAGCGAAAAGCAGTCCGGTAAGCACTCGCAGGAGTTTCTTGCTAGTATGTGCCAACTTCGCTAGGCGTGGGGTGTTTCCACGAACTATCGGACGGTGTGAATGACGGGTACGTGACGGCGAGTCACCGGCGCGATCCCGGCAATGAAGGAGTCTTTCGAATGAAGAGCAAAGTTCTTATGGTGCTCGCAGGCGCAGCGCTGAGTTCAATCGCGCTTGCCGCTTCCCCCGATCAGGACCGCGCATACGCCGCCGAATTGTCGGCTGATGCAGCGGCTCGCAACAGCGCTCTTGCAGCTGGTGCGGAACACTTCAAGTTGACCGCTGGTGACAGCACGCTGTACATCGGTGGTTACACCCAGTTCCGTTGGAACAGCGATTTCCGCTCTTCCAGCCAGACCGGTGGTAACGAAAACTACACCCACGGCTTCAACATGCCAAACGCACGTGTGAAGTTCTGGGGTAACACTTGGACCAAAGAACTCACCTACTCAGTAGACGTGCAGTTCGGCGGCGACGGCGCAGTCATGCTCAAGGATGCGGACTTCCGCTACACCTGGGACAATGGCTTCTACGTCCGTGGCGGCCAGTTCAAGCTCGCCGGTCTCCGCGAAGAACTCGTCGGCGATGAAAAGCAGTTGCTCGTCAACCGCGGCGTCGTCAACTCAGTCTTCACGCTCGGCCGCTCACAGGCCATGGAAATCGGCTACCGCGCTGACTCCTGGCGCTTCATGGCTGACTTCAGCGATGGTGCAAACCAGGCCGCCACTGAGTACAACTCAGTTGGCGAGTCCGACTTCGCCATCACCGCTCGCGCTGAATTCCAGTGCATGGGCACCGACTGGAGCCGCTGGAACGATTTCACCTCATGGCGTGACTCAGACAGCAACGGCCTCCTCATCGGCGTCGCTGGTCACTACCAGACCGCTGGCAAGACCGGTCCTGGCTCCAAGGCCAACACCGACGACATGAGCATGTGGCAAGGAACCGTTGATGTTTCATACGAAGCATCAGGCTGGAACCTCTACGGCGCATTCGTCGGCGCTCAGACTGATCTCAAGGGCACCCCGAAGCGTACCAATTTCGGCTGGATCGTTCAGGGCGGCGTCTTCGCCACCGACCAGCTCGAATTTGTTGCTCGCTACGAAGGCATCCGCGGTGATAAGGACTACATCGCATCCGGCAACCGCACCTTCCACTTCATCACTCTCGGCGGCAACTACTACGTCAGCCCCCGCAGCCACACCTTCAAGATCTCGGCTGACCTCGTTTGGACGCTGAGCAAGAACATGAACCTGGCTAGCCTCAGCTCCCCGGCTTATAACACTTCACAGCCAACAGTCGGCTTCCTCGGTCAGGACAAGAAGGGCGAAGTCGCTCTTGCTGTCCAAGCACAGGTCGTCTGGTAATTCATCTCGATCGGATGGCCACCGTCCGAAATTTTGACTCTACTGGCCGGTCCCCCTCGGGGCCGGCCAGTGTGTTTTTACACTCCATTTTCTTTTTCACTCTGCTGTGAATCAGATATCCTCAGGGCATGCTCTCACACATTCTCTCGCTTTCAATTTCCGCCGCCGCACTCGCCGCTCCCGATGCTAAGAACTGGCAACCCGCGCCCGCCCCACTCTCTACAACCTGGGGCGCAACCGTCACTCCAGAAAATGCCTGGCGTCAATACCCCCGCCCCACGATGGTCCGCGCAGACTGGCTCAATCTCAATGGCCTCTGGCAATATGAAATCACTGATGGAGCAAAGCCATCGAAGTTTGAATCTTCAATCCTCGTCCCGTTTCCCATTGAGTCGTCGCTCTCTGGCGTAGGCAAACTGCTTGAGGACAATCAGACACTCTGGTATCAACGCATTTTCACGCCGCAAGAAAAGTGGAACGGCAAACGAATCATCCTCCACGTCGGCGCAGCAGACTGGTCCGCAACGCTTCTTGTCAACGGAAAAGAAATCGGATCTCACGTCGGTGGCTACTCCCCGTTCAGTTTCGATATCACCGATGCACTCAAGCCTGGTGAAAACCAACTGCAGATCAGCGTGAAAGATCCGACCGATTCCGGCGGCCAGCCCCGCGGCAAGCAATGGCACACCCCGCACGGAATCTGGTACACCAGAACAAGCGGCATCTGGCAAACTGTCTGGGCGGAAGCGGTTCCCACCACTTCGATCAGCTCGCTGAAATTCGAATCGTCGCTCAAAGATGGCACGGTTGCCTGCGACATTTACATCAACGCGCCCGCCGCTGACATCTCCTGCGAATTCTCCTTCGCCGGTAACACAATCGATGTCTCGGGCTCTGATGCACATATGCGCCCGCAGATCAAGATCGCCTCGCCGCACGCGTGGTCGCCCGATGACCCGTACCTCTACGAAGCCACAATCACCCTGAAACGCGGCAAGGAAGTCGTCGACAAAGTCTCCAGCTACTTCGCATTCCGCGATGTCGCGATCGGAAAAGACAGCGCAGGGGTCAACCGCCTGCTCCTCAATTCCAAACCCATCTTCCACTTCGGCCCGCTCGATCAGGGTTTCTGGCCCGATGGTCTTTACACGCCGCCAAACGAAGAGGCCATGAAGTTTGATATCGAAGCCGCCAAGAAAATGGGCTGCAACATGCTTCGCAAGCATGTCAAAGTCGAATCTGAACTCTTCTACTACTGGTGCGACAAGATGGGACTCATGGTCTGGCAAGATATCCCCAGCCCGTTCTTTGCCAACAAAGAAAACAAAGAGTTCGAAAAATCTCCAGCACTCGATGACAAGTGGAAAAAGAACTTTGAACGCGAGACCGAAGAGATCATTCAGGACTTTGGCAATCACCCATCCATCGTGATGTGGGTCCCGTGGAACGAAGGGTGGGGGCAGAACGATCTGAATTGGTCCCGCTCAGTTGTCGACAAAGTGAAAAAGCTCGATCCATCCCGCCTGGTCAACAACGCCAGCGGCTGGACCGACATGAAAAACGGCGATGTCTCCGACATCCACATGTACCCCAATCCCAATGTCCCCGCGCTTGAAGCCAACCGCGCGGCGGTCCTTGGCGAATACGGCGGCCTAGGTCTTCCCGTCGAAGGCCACACACTCCTCGCCAAAAACAACTGGGGCTATAAGACCTACAAGAATCAATCGGAGCTCACCGCCGCGTACATCGAACTCACCAAAGAACTTCCGCCGCTCATTGCCCAGGGTCTATGCGCAGCTGTCTACACCCAGACCACCGATGTTGAGATCGAAGTCAATGGCTGGCTGACCTACGACCGCAAAGTCTGGAAGATTGACCCCGCCGCTGTCAAAGAATCCACCGCCGCCCTCTATGGCCCGATTCCATCCATTCGCCAGTTGCTCGCCAACGCCAATCAGGTGCCCGCTTCAGAACGCGCGATCTGGAAGTACACATTTACCGAACCCCTCGCCGGCTGGGAAAAGACCGGCTTCAACTATGCGGGATGGAAGGAAGGCAAAGCCGGCTTTGGCACCACTGGCACACCCGGCGCGGTCGTCGAAACCGTCTGGTCGACCAACAACATCTGGCTCGCCCGCGAATTCACACTTTCAACCGTCCCCTCCGCCGTTCAACTCTCGCTCTATCACGATGAAGATGCCGAGGTGTATCTCAATGGAATCCTCGCCGCGAAAGTCAGCGGATACCGCAGCGGGTATGGAATCATCCCGATTTCAGATGTAGCCCAAGCCGGACTCAAGGTCGGCATCAATTCAATATCCATCCACTGCCGCCAATCTACTGGCGGTCAGGGCGTCGATGCCGGTCTGGTTGAACTTGTGCCAGCGAAGTAGGTGCGAATGGCACTTTGTACGCAAAGGAAGACCTGAAAGGCATCATAAACATCAGATAAACACGATGTTCACGATAAAGGCCAATGCCTTGTTCCCATCGTGTACATCGTGTTTATCTGATGTTAAAACTCTTCTTGTCTTTCTCTGGATTCAGATCCGGTTGCCAGCACGCTCGGCCGCAAGCTCTACCTTCAGAGCATCGGCCAGCACCTGGTATTCCTCGATCGTGTTGTACAACTGGGCACTAATCCGCATCACGCGGCGGTTATCCGCCGTCAATCGCCAGATCGGGGCGACCACGCTGTGCTTGTCGACCAGTTTGTCCTGAAGGGCATCATCGTACTGGGTCGGCCGGTTGACCAGATCCAAGGGGGGTTCGGGCAACAGCAATGTCGTCATCGAACCAGTCATGTGATCCGGCGCGGTCGCCATCACACCAAAATCCCTCAATTCGCGGCAAATCAAATCCCGGCCCTTGATCACCAGGTTGTGATTGGTCGCCATGACTTCATCCCATCCGCCCGGCACCACGCTGTCGTAGAAATCCAGCGAGGCGGTCATCGCCAATACCTTCGAGTAGTCATCGGTACCGACATAGTCGAAATCGCGCAGGAACAAGGCCCGCTCGGGGCGAATCTTGTGGCCGCGGCTGGAGATCGACAACGGCCGGAAGCCCTCCTGCTTGGAGGGGTGGACGTACATGAACCCCGTGCCTTTGGGCGCGCTGATCCACTTATGGCCTGAACCGACGAAGTACGTCGCATCCAGTTCCCGAACGTTTACGGGAATCTGTCCGGGTGCGTGCGTTCCGTCCAACAGCACTTCAATCCCGCGGCGATTGCACTCGGCGATAATTTCCGCGACCGGGAAGATCAGCGACGTTGAGCTGGTGATCTGGCTCACCATCACCATCCGGGTCTTATTGGTCAACTTCTCAAAGACGCTGTCGAGGATCTGCTGGGGCGACTGGATCGGGAACGGAATCGCCGCCCACACGATCTTGATCCCCACCGTCTGCTCAAGTCGGCGGAGTTCGTTCACGCCCGACATGTATTCGTGATCTGTGAGCAGAACCTCATCGCCGGCCTTCCAATCCGTATTGTGAATCGCAGTCGCGATCGCGATCGTGGCATTGGGCAACGAAGCCAGGTCTTTGGCCGCACACCCAATGAATCCCCCCATCCGGTGCCGCCACTGATCCATCAGCCGTTCGAGATCTACCTTATAGAACCGAACCGCGTCCCACTCCATGCGTGCAAGCAGCGAAGCTCGATATTCCCCCACGCTCCGCGGCACAGCGCCGTACGAACCGTGATTGAGGAACGTCAATGAAGGATCGATGGCCCACAACGCCTTGAACGCGTTAGAGTTTTTGGGGGCAGCGACTTCGACGGCTAATTTGGTATTTTGGATCGTCAGCACGGGGGAAATCATCGGCACTCCCTTGCCAATGGAAACACATCTTTTCATCAACGATTTCTACAGCCCTAAATCTATTTGCGCTGGGCTGGTCACTGCCGCTTCACGACAGCATTTTTTCCCGAATTCCGCTCAGCAATCCTGCACAGCCCCATATTGCGGCGATGTCTCCGGCGTCACCGGCGAGGAGAAGTCGTAGGTATTCATCTTCTTAATCGGCGGCGAATAGATATGCAGCGTCACCAGGTCTTTGCCCGCCGCCTGGAAATTCGCGACCTCGTGAATATCCGCATCATCGGCCGCACAGACATGGCCCGGCTTCATCTGGCACACTTCCGTCGGACAGACCAGCCCCGATGCCGTGACCGCGAACCGAATCTCTGTCCCCGTCCCTTCCACAACCCGAAACGCACACGACACTCCCTTGTGATCATGAATCGGCGTCCGATCGCCCGAATGCCAGCAGAGCGCGAGCAACTCGTAATGCTCGCTCCCGGAAATCCGATTGCGGCGATACCCCCGCTCACCAAAGATGCACGCCGGTGCGACATCTGCCTGCGTCACATTCAACTTCGCCAGGAGCGCAGCCAGCGTCTTCAAATCCGCTCTCCCAGTGAGCGAATCCAAATACGCGATCAGCTCCTTGAGCTGGGGAACACTTTCGCGAGAACAGACGCAGGGGGGCTGTTGTTTGAGGTGTGCGGACATGGGTGTATTGTACGGCAGATGTCAACGGTCTGCGTCCATTGCCACAGAGCATTCCCGCGGTATCAATCATTCGCCAAACGCGCCTCACTCACGCGCCCCGTCGAATCCAGCTTGATCAGCAGCACCTCAATATCAGCCCCTAACCCGCGCTCCCGTCCCACTAAATATTGCATGTCATAAGAGTCGAAATTGGTCGAGCCCGCCGGGCCAAGCAGCGCTTCAACCTCCGCGCGCAGCAGGCCCATGAGCTTCCCCGAAGATATAAGATCATCAACCATGGCTTGCCGAACCGAATCCTTTGACGTTGTCACCGGGCTCGCAATCCACACCGACGATTGAAACGGCACGGGCTTGACCCGATCGCTCCACATCAGATAACGCAACACCAACGGCGGGCCCACCAACAACACGCACGCAAAGACGGCGAGCACGCCCATGGAGATCCAAAAGCGCGCCCAAATACTCGTGCCCTTCTCAACCTCTGGCAGGTTTTCGTTCACCGGGCCCATCATCGCTCCACTCTTAGCTACTACCTGCCGCCACCATTGGTGGCGAGGAATCAGCAACAATCCCGCTCGCGCCCAAGTTCTTCAACCAGTGCCTGCGCGAGATACTCGTACTGCTCGATGCTGTTGTACAGCTGAGCAGAGATGCGCACCCAGCGTTGATTCGGGGTCTGCGGGTGTGAGGCGTGCATCAATGGGATCTGGATCTTGTGGCGCGAGTTCAATAAGCCGCCCAGCTGATCGCCCTCTTTTGCCCACTTCGCGGCAAGCTTGGCGGTCAATTCCGGCGGATGATCCGGCAGCAATATCGCCGCGAGATTGCCGAGCATGGAGTCGGGCGCGGCGTGTTGTGTTCCAAGTCGCTTGGCCACCAGGTCGCGGCCCTTGAGCGCAAGCGCGTGATTGGTCGCGAAGACTTCAGGCCAGCCGCCCGGAAGCATCGCGCCCATGACTTCGATCGAATCTTTGATCGACAAATAGGGCGTGACATCGCCTGTCCCAACGTAATCAAATTCCGCATGCAGGAATGATCGCGTGCCCTTTCCGCTTTCGGCAAAGTTAGAGAGCGCCAGCGGCCGGAATCCTTTGTGCCGGTCGCGCTTGATCCACAGGAACGCCGAGCCTTTGGGCGAACACAGCCACTTGTGACAGTTGCTGGTGTAATACGTCATCCCCAGCGACTCAAGTTTCTTCATGTCCAGCGGCACAAATCCCGCGCCGTGAGCCCCATCCACGATCACATCGATGTTACGACTGCCAAGTTCCTTCAGGATCGCTTCGATGGGGAGCAGGAGGCCCGAAGGACTGGTCACGTGACTGATGAGCGCGAGGCGTGTACGCGGCGTGATCGTTTTCACGATCGCTTCGATGACTTCATCTGGTGACGCGATAGGGAATGGCGGCATGACCGCGGTATTGATCTTGACATGAGCCTTGCCCGTCCCGCCTTTCGTCCAGCGCCGCAGGTTGTTCATGCAGGCCTGGTACTCATGGGTGTCGGCGAGCACCTCATCGCCTTCTTTGAACTCGTAGTTTGCGAGAATGGTCGCAACGGCGTTGGTCACGTTGGGAAGGAAGACCAGGTCGGCGGCGTCAGCGTTGATGAACCTGCCAAGAGAGTCGCGCGTCTCATCCAGAGCCACATCCTGCTCGCGTGTGAACCAGCGGACGCCCTCAGCTTCAATCCGGGCACGATACCGATCTTGTGCCGCCAGCACTTTCCTGGGCGTCGCACCGAAGCTTCCATGATTGAGATAAACAACATCCGGATCGATCTGCCAATGTTGATTGAATGGTGACGGTTGTGGGAGCGGCATGGCAGTAGGATAGTGGCCATCAACATGCGGTGGCCGCTCATGGCGCGACCGCACCTGCAATCCAACCACCCTAACCTCCGCATCAATGAGCGAGAGTCCACCCAGCACCAATGCACATCAGACCAGATCAGTGGTCTTGATACTCATTGGACTCATTGCGTGCATCGCAATGGCCGCACGCTGGCCCGACAACGCAGCACCGTTCTCACTGGGCTTGGGTGTCATCCTCGCACTGGGCGGCCTGATCGAACCGGGCGCATGGGGTAAGACGGTAAGTAAATACCTGATTCAGATCTGCGTGATCCTGCTCGGCTTCACCATGGACTTCCACAAAGTCATGGCGGCGGGCCTTTCAGGCCTTGCGTTTGCGGCCGGGACGATTGTCTTTGTATTTTCGCTGGGCTGGGTGCTTGGTCGCGTGCTCAAAACTGACAGCAAGATCACCACGCTCGTCTCCAGCGGCACCGCGATCTGCGGCGGGTCGGCCATCGCGGCGGTATCAAGCGTCATTGGTTCTTCGGCGGCTCAGACGTCGGTCGCCCTGGCCACCATCTTCATCCTGAACGGCGTTGCCCTCTATGTATTCCCACCTTTGGGAAAAGTACTTCATCTCACCGACAATCAGTTTGGAACCTGGGCAGCCGTTGCCATCCACGATGTCTCCAGTGTCATCGGCGCTGCCCGCTCGTTCAGCGAGGGGAGCATCGAGACCGCCACCACCGTCAAGCTCTCGCGCGCACTATGGATCATCCCCGTCTGCTTTGTCTGCGGCATGGTGTACACACGCAAAGCGCAACCGACAGGGTCAAGCGAATCGAAGCCCGCGTTCCCATGGTTCATCCTCGCATTCATCGCCGCGTGCGCACTGGCAACCCAGGTCGCAGTCATCCGCGAGCAAGCCCCGCTGCTCAAAGGGATCTCGCGAGTCGGTCTCTGTATCGCGCTGTTCCTGATCGGGGCAAGCCTCAACCGCAAAGCAATCGCTCAAGTTGGATGGCGAGCACTGGTTCTTGGAATTGCTTTATGGATCGCCATGAGCATCACGGCGTTGCTGGTGGTACGAGCGACCGTCAGCTGAATTAGTTGCTTTCCTTGGGGCTTTCCTGGGCCAATTGCTTCTCAATCGCGGCCAAAAGGCGTGATTCCAGCTTCTCATCGCGACCGAGTTCTTCAATCGACATGGGAGCGAGTCCGCGACGCTGCAACTCGGGGTCTATGTACATGGTTGAAGACCGGATGGATTTGGTACTCATCTGCCGCCCAGGCCGATGGACCCGCAGCTGATTGACCGTGACCACGATTCGCAGTGGCTGTTGCTCACTGCGCAGGTCTTTCAAATCGCCCTCGGCGGTATTTGCTGGAGTCAGGGTGCTCCGCTGAACTGAATCCACACCCGTGGGAACAAACTCAACTCGAACCGCCCGAAGCTCCTGATTGATCAGTTCTTCTGCTTCCTGTCTTGTCGTGCTTTGCTCACCATCCCATGGAGTGACCAGCCCAGCCGTGGGTTTGGGCCGTGTGGTAATGACACCGTGTCGCGCATCGATCCGTTCGAGCTCAAACCGATACTCGCGGAGCACGTTCTTGACCACTTCAAACCCTTTGGCGTACTCCTGGGTCTCAAGCGGCGTATCAGACACCCTCGCGGCAGACCCGCACCCAGTGAGCAGCAATAGACATCCCAAGATGGTGGCGGGTTTCATCACGGCAAGAGTGTAGTGAAGTGCAGGTCTACTGATTTACTTCTTCTCAAACGCCTTATCGAAGGCCTGTCGGTTAGCTGAGAAGTCGAGTTTCTTGACAAAAGACGCCGCCTCGCGTGCTCCAAACTCTCGATCCATGCCGCAGTCTTCCCATTCCACACTCAATGGCCCCTGGTATCCGATGCGATTGAGGGCGCGGATGATCTCTTCGAAATTGATGCCGCCGCGGCCGGGAGAACGGAAGTCCCAACCCCTGCGATGGTCTCCAAAACCGAGATGGGAGGCCAAAATCGACGATTCTCCATCTATTGTGCGTATTGCATCCTTTATGTGACAATGGAAGATGCGATCGCCGAATGCATCAATGAACTTCACCGGATCGACCATCTGCCAGTACAGGTGACTGGGATCGAAGTTGAATCCAAAGGCCGGATGCTGATTGACCGCCTTGATCGCGGCGTGAGTGGTATGAATGTCGTATGCGATCTCTGTCGGATGCACTTCGAGTCCGAACTTGACCCCAACTTTCTGATACTCATTGAGAATCGGGACCCAGCGGCGGGCAAAATCGTCAAATCCGGCCTGTATCTCTGCCGCGGAAGTGGGCGGAAAGAAGTACAACTTGTGCCAGATGGATGATCCGGTAAACCCATTGACCACCCCCACCCCCAACTTGTCGGCGGCCCGGGCAGTGTCGATCATCTCTTGAGCTGCGCGCTGTCGAACCCCCTCTGGAACCCCATCACCAAAAATTTTTGACGAAATGATCATTTTGTGCCGGTCGTCGATCAAATCACAGACCGCTTGACCCACCAAATGGTTGCTGATGGACCAGACTTTGAGTCCATGACGCGCCAGAATTTCGTGTCTCTCTTTGCAATAGTTGGGCTCAGCGAGCGCGCGTTGCACATCAAAGTGATCGCCCCAGCATGCGAGTTCAAGACCCTGATAGCCCCAGCTCGCGGCCTTCTGCGCGAGCGTCTCGAGCGGCATGTCTGCCCATTGACCGGTGAAGAGAGTGAGAGGTCGGCTCATCGATGAATTCCTTTTTCAAGACTGCTAAGAGTGCATTGTTGTCAATGAAACTGTTGATTGAGTTGGTGATACAGCGTCAAGGCGGTAGTGTAGCAAATCCGCGAAACTGCCGCAAAACAAGGGTTTTTTGGAACTTCTTTCACCCAAAAAAGACACCGGGGTCGATTCCTATCGACCCCGGGCCACTGTGATTTGTTTTTCGACTCTGAGTCTTGAGGCAGCGAACAGATGCTGTCTCAATCTCAAGGCCGGGGCCAATCCTGAGTGTCCATACATCAGGCGGAAGCAACCGCAGTCTCTTCCGTACTCAGCCCAGCAAGAGAATTACTTCTTGCTTTTTTTGGCTGTCTTCTTCTTCGCGGCTTTCTTCTTGGCTTTCTTCGCCATGGTACAGACTCCTTCTTTCGTCTCGCTAAGTGTGTATCTCCACAACACATCACCTGCTCGACACTGTGTATATCGGTATCAACCTAGAGACTTCTTGAGTGTTCGTCAAGTGGGTACGGACCAAATCTGAATAATTTTTTCATTTTTCTTTCACAACTTCACTCAATCGCGCATGAACTTCAACACTTGGCCGCGCTCCATAGACTCTCATCACTCGCGTCCATCGCGCGCTCAACGGAGGTTTCACATGAGTTCAATCACCTCAACTTCGCTCTCTTGCGGCATGCCATTGCTCGTTGAAGAGATGTCTTCGGTCCGATCTGCGGCGATCGCGCTCGCAATTCCCGCCGGTCACGGTGAAGATCCGGTTGAGCGACTCGGAATGGCGGCTATGTGGTCTGAAATGCTGCTTCGTGGGTGCGGCGGTCGGACATCGAAGGAAGATGCCGACTATGCAGACTCTCTTGGCATCAGCCGCGGAGCTACCTGCGGCACCTATTACATGACTCTCTCGGCCACCCTTCTTGCCGATCGACTCCCTGAAGTCTTGAAACTCATCGCCGACATGGCGCTCAAGCCGACTTTTGACCTTGATGCGGTCGAACCATCGCGCGAATTGGCTCTTGCAGCCATCGAAGCAATAAAGGATGATCCGCAGGAACGCTGTTTGCTCGCCGCACGTGATCGCCATTATCCATCACCGTTCAATCGATCTGGACTTGGAACCCCCGACGGCCTGAGCGCCATTACCCATCAGGAGATTGTCTCTCACTGGCAGAATCGCTGCACTCCGGGTCGCGCCATCCTTGCTATTGCCGGCGCTGTTCGCAGTGCCGACGCCGTTTCGCTTGCCGAATCAGCGTTCGCTGGCTGGAACGGCCAAACTGCCCGTTTTAACATCGGAAACGCACCGAAACGCGGCTACGCGCACCAGCTTGATCAGACCAATCAGGTCCAGATCGTTCTCATGCATGATGCCCCACCAGAGAACGCAACCTCGGATCGCGATGCGTGGCTTGAAAAGATTGTCATCAGCGTGCTGTCCGGCGGCATGTCGGGTCGTCTCTTCAGCGAAGTCCGCGAGAAGCGCGGCCTCTGCTATTCAGTCAGCGCTTCATATCGTGGCGAGCGCGAGTACGGAGTGTGTCTGGCATACGTGGGCACGACTCCAGAGCGCGCGCAGCAATCACTCGATGTACTTCAAGAGCAACTTCACCACATCAACACCCCCGCCGGCAGGATTACACCCGAAGAATTCAATCGCACCATCGTCGGCATGAAGACCGGCGTGGTCTTCGCGGGGGAATCGACAGGCGCGCGAGCCTCAAGCCTGGTGCTCGACCAACACCGCGTCAACCGCCCCCGGCCCCTTGAAGAGATCACCGCGGCCATCAGTTCGATCACTCTGGACGAGGTGAATGCCTATCTCCAGCGCCGATCGCTTGGCACTCTGACCATTCAGACCCTGGGTCCTCAAGAACTCAAAGTGAACTGATGGCCCCACTGGCTGCTGACAAAGGTTGGGATTTGTGGTACGCTGCGCCAGAGTGATCATGCCAACCGACAAGTCCGGCCTCCGCCTCCATCTGCGCGACCAGGCTCAAGCCATGTCGGCAGGTATGCGTCAGACAGCATCTGAACTCACGTGTGCCCGCATGCTCGACACTCCGTGGTTCAAAGGTTCCAACGTCATCATGCTGTACGCTCCGACTGAGAACGAGCTTGATGTCACCCTGCTTGCACGCGAATGTGAACGCACTGGGCGGCGCGTCTGCGTCGCTCAGACCAACTGGGAAGAAAAAACTCTTTATCCCGCCATGGTCGATCACTGGGACGGACCCTGGGATGTTGGCCGCTATGGCATTCGTCAACCCCCCGCAACCGCGATGACGCTTTCCCCTTGCGAGATTGATCTCATTGTGGTTCCGGGTCTGGCGTTTGACCGCCACCGCATGCGGCTTGGGCGCGGCGCGGGCCTGTATGACCGATTCCTGGCTCAGGCCGATGTGCGAGCGGCCAAAGTCGGCATTGGCTTTGACTGGCAACTCCTGCCTGAAATACCTGCTTTTGACCACGACCAGCGCCTCGATGGCGTGGTCGTGGAAAGCGAAGTCATTTGAACGCCTGAATCGGCCGGAAGCCTGACTCTGAAACCGCCAGCGCGACATCACGAATAATGTCCCGGGTCCGCACCTTTAAGAGGAACTACGACAGATGAACCAGCGTGAACGCGAAGCAGTCCTTGCCATCAGCCTTATGGCCGCCATGGCCGATGGAATTCCCAACGACACTGAACGCGCCCGCCTGCAGGGAATTGCAGCCTCGCTCGGCAATGCCGATGGCGGGCAGTCGTACGCCGCCGCGTATCAACGGGTCTTCCTGGGCACGTCCACAGTTGAGCAGGAAGCCAAGGAGCTTTCAACCCCTGAAATGCGCACGCTCGCGTATGAGACTGCGGTCACAACATGCGATGCGGATGGCGCGACCACTGCGGCAGAGAAAGTGTTCCTTGGCAATCTCGCGACACATCTTCGCATCGGCGCCGCTGAGGCTTCTGAGACCTTGACCAATGCGGATTTAATCGCTGACTCGCCCGTCTCTTCGCCCCCGCCAATACCAGGAGTTGCCGCACCATCTCGTCCTTCCATCAACGAGCAGGAGCTAGACGACTCGATCCTGAACTACTCCATCCTGAACGCTGCGATCGAACTTCTCCCGCAAGGGATTGCAACTGCCGCGATCATCCCCCTACAGATGAAAATGGTGTACAGCATTGGCAAAAAGTATGGCTACGAACTCGATTCTGGTCACATCAAAGACTTTCTCATGACTGTTGGCGTTGGCGCAGCCTCTCAATTCGTTGAGAGTTTCGCCCGCAAGCTGCTCGGAGGTGTCATTGAAAAGGGTGTCGGCGGCCTGCTCGGCAAGACCCTCGGTCGCACGCTCGAAACTGTCGCGACAAAGGGCACGAGCGTCGCGTTCACCTTCGGCTCGACCTACGCGCTTGGCCAGGTCGCACGTCAGTACTACGCCGGAGGCAGGAAACTCTCCTCTATTGATCTTCAAAGCGCCTTCAAGAAGCAGACCACCGCCGCGGAAAATGTCTATCAGACAGTCATGCCGAAAATCCAGGAGCAGGCCCGCAAGCTCAACCCTGCGGAAGTGCTTCGCATGGTTCGCGCATAGAGCGACCTGCCTTCACAACCCTGCTCATTTGTGCTATGCTCAATGAATCGCATGTAGCGGCCCTGCCATCCGACTCTCTCCGGACGAGCGGGCCTGATGTTTGCAGCGTTGAACCGAGCACCGCATGGGCCCAATCATTATCAGCACAGATGGAATCAACAGCGTCGCCCTGCGCCGCCTGATCCTGGTGCTGATACTTCTGATTTTCTGCTCAGTGTTGTCGCTCGCGGCCGCAATTGTAAAGCAGCGGAGTTTTCCAGAACAGAACCAGACAGTGCTTGTGATTGAACCTGCACTCTGGCTGGCCAATACAATTCTCGCCTCTCTCGGAGCCTCGATGCTCTTAACCGCCCGGAGAGCCGCGGCAAAAAGAGCCATCGAAACTGAATCCCTGCGTGAAAGCGAAGCGGAATTGCGGAACCTCGTCAGTTCCGAACCCATGTTCATGCGTGTGACCGACCAGAAGGGCAAGGCGACTTTTTTCAACACGCCCTGGCTGACGTTTACTGGTCGCTCGATGGAAGTGTCCCTCGCGGACGGCTGGCTTGCGTCCATACACGAGGAAGATCGGCAGAGGTGTGTGCTCGCACTTGCCGAGCATCTGCGAACCCGCGCACCTTACGCGATCGATTATCGCCTTCGACGCCATGATGGCGTCTATCGGTGGATGCACGATCGCTGCGCCCCGCGCATGAGCACCCCCGACAGGTTTCTCGGCAGCATCAGTTCCTGCATCGATGTCACGGAGCAACACGACAAAGACACGCGCCTGCGCGAACTAAACGATGCACTCGAAAATGCCCTCGAGGGCATTTCCATGCTCGATAGCACTTGCTGCTTCGTGTCCATCAACAATGCATTCGCCGCCGCACTCGGCGCTGAACCAGATCAATTGGTCGGCCGGCCACTGAGTCAGGCGGTGCATCCGCCTGATCAGCCCATTCTCGATCAGGCGCTTCGAGACCTGAAATCGCTGGGCAAGGCCGAATGCGAGCTGCGCGGAGTCCGTCGCAATGGCACCATTTTCTTTCAGCGCCTCACTCTGGTGCGCCGGAGGGGCGAAAGCCAGGAGCTTCCCGGCAGCCACTGTTTCATGAAGGATATTTCCGATCGGCACGCCGCAGAATCTTTTGCCTCGGAACTCTCAACGCGCTTTGATTCCCTGGCCTCAATCGCACCGGTAGGGATCTTTCACACCGATGCGGCCGGAAACTGTCTCTATGTCAACAACCACTGGTGCAGACTTGCAGGCCTGTCGCCGCGCGAGGCCGCCGGTAAAGGCTGGGCAAATGCGATTCATCCCGATGACCGCAATCGAGTTTTTCAGGAATGGAACAACGCAATCCAGGGCAACGGCGATTTCCGGGGCGAGTATCGATTCAAAGCCCCATCGGGTCAGGTCTCCCATCTCATAGGTGCAAGTAACCCGGTGAAAGACGCCGAGGGAAAAGTCACCGGGTATGTCGGCTTTGTCACTGACATCACGCAGACCAAACAATCACGCGACGACCTCTTTGCCTCATTGCAAAGGCAACTTGAACTACTCGAGCGAGAGAAATCTCTGCGAAGAGAGCTCGACCATCGCGTGCGCAACAATCTTGCAAGCCTTATCGGTCTGGTCAGCCTGTATGAGCGCACCGACCGCTCGACCCAAGACCTTGCACGAACTCTCCGCGGCCAGATTTCCGCCATGAAGCAGGTCCACGAGACGATTTCCCGCGCTGGCGGCGGCGATGTGGGCATCAAGACTCTGTTCGAAACTCTGCGGCTGTCACTTGTACCAGAGGATGCGATTGGTCGGGTCACGATCAATGGCCCAAGTCTCCTGGTCTCAGCGCCCCAGGCCGCAGCACTTGCAATGATCGTCCAGGAGCTTGTCACTAATAGTCTCAAACATGGTGCATTGACCACACCTGTGGGAACCATCAGTTTAAAATGGACTGAGGGCACAAATTTCAAGGACAATTCCAAATCAACTTTGGAAATGGAGTGGCACGAGAAAGTTCCCGCCAGCCCTGTTACAATACCCCAACCAGGGTCGGGCGTTGGTATTGCTCTGATTGAGGGTTTCGCAAAGACCGACTTGGGTGGTTCTGTTCGGTTCGAAAAGAGTAACGGTCTGTGGAGTTGTTACCTTGTCGCGGAACTGACCAACCAGCAAAAAGTGGTCTAAGATTGAATCAGACCCGCTATCACGACTACGCGCGCATGGGAAAAGGAGGAGTTGAAGGGTGAATCCAGTACTTCCAAATAACTTCGAGACAGTTACCCGCCGTTCTTGGCCAGATCCAGAACGCATGCCAGTCCGCCCTACGCGGATACTGGTCGCTGACGATGAGCACTTGGTTTCACTGCAACTCACGCTCGCGCTCGCTGAGCTTGGCTTTACAACTGTCGGTCCAGCCGTTAACGGCGAAGATGCCATCAAGCTTGCCGAAACCGCTCGTCCTGACATCGCACTCCTGGACATCCGCATGCCCAAGGTCGATGGAATCGCCACCGCCCGTCAGATTTTCGACGACTTCTGTATCCCTGTCGTCATTGTCAGCGCGTATTCAGATGATGCATCACTTCAGGGCGCAGTCGAAGCCGGAGTTTTTGGATACCTCATTAAGCCCGCCAGCCGCGAACAGGTCCGCGTCGCCATCGAAGTCGGCTGGGCCAACTTCCTCAACTTCCTGCATAATGCCCGCCGCGCTGATACCGCGGAACGCAAACTCGAAGAACGCAAGTTCATCGAACAGGCCAAGTGGATCCTCGTATCCCACCGGAGCATGACCGAGCCAGATGCGATGCGCTGGCTGCAGAAGAGCGCCCGCGACACCCGTCGTCCGCTCCTGGAAATTGCTCAGCACGTTCTCCGCGAACATGCTGCCTCCAGCCCTTCCGAAACCTGAACACTGCCTCGTAACAAAGCACGCCGCGTCTCAAACCGCGGCGTGTTTCTTTTTTTGTCCTACCCTCGTCTCATGCCCACAATCCAGGAAATCCGGTCCCGTTTCCCCGCCCTCGGCCGCGACACGGTCTACCTCGACAACGCCGGCGGCTCGCAGCTTCCAGACTTGGTCATCGACGCCGTTCGCGAATTCCTTACTACCAGCTTTGTTTCCACCGGCGCTGCTTACCCGGCTAGTGTCCGCTCAACCGAAACCATCCGCCGCGCACACGAAGTTGTGAAGTACTACCTCAACGCCGCGGGCCCAGATGGCGGCCGCGTGGGCCAGGGAATTGGCGAAGTCATCCTCGGTTCATCCAGCACCGCCCTCTGCTACACACTTGCCAGCGCGTTCGCTGATGCCAAAGCGGCGGGCACGCTCGGTTCAAGAAACGAAATTATCATCGGCACATTTGGCCACGAAGCCAACGTCGGCCCATGGATGAAACTCGCCAATCGCGGTTTTATCGTCAAGGAATGGCCCGTCGAAATCGATGCCGATGGCACGCCGCGCCCGCTGCTCTCGACACTGAAAAAACTCCTTTCGTCGAGCACACTTCTGGTCGCCTTCCCGCAGGTGTCCAATATCCTCGGTGAGATCTACGATCCAAAAGAAATCACTCGCATCTGTCACGAAGCTGGGGCGCAGGCCCTGGTCGACGGCGTTGCCTACGCCCCCCACCACGCGCCCGATGTCGCCGCATTTGGCTGCGATTGGTATGTCTACAGCACCTACAAGGTTTTTGGTCCACACATGGCTGCGCTTTTTGGCCGCCGCGAAGTGCTCGAAAAACTCACTGGGCCCAACCATTACTTCATCCCCCGCACCAATATGCCTGCAAAGTGGGAAGTTGGCGGCTGCTCTTCCGAAGGCTGCTCGATGATTAACGCTCTCTGGCCTTACGTCTGCTTCATGGCCGATACGCCGCAGGCTACCACGTTGCCGCTGGACTCATCAATCTTCAAGCGCGCCTTTGGCACAATGGCCAAACTCGAAGATACGCTCATGCGCCGGATCGTCTCCTTCCTCTCCTCCCACTCATCAGTAGAAATCATCGGTCCGATTGCCGTCGACGAACGCCGCGTCTGCATCGCCAGTTTCACCAGCAAAACTCGCCCCAGTTCCGAAATCGCCAAGGCCATGAACGCTCAAGGCTTCGGCATCCGCTCTGGCAGCTTCTACTCCCCGCGCCTCTGCGAACAACTGAAGATTGACCCCGTCGAAGGCGTCGTCCGCATCTCTCTGGCTCACTACAACAGCATCGAAGAAGTCGATGCAACTCTCGCCGCACTCGAAAAACTCATTTAGTCTTCTGTTGTTTCAAGAACCACTCGCCCAACTTCTGCGTCCGATACGCCTCATCCCATGAGTTGTGGTTCGCGTTGGGAAAAATTGTCAGCTTTGGTGTGCCACCGACCGCTATCACACTCTCAATCAAAATCTCCGACTTCCGCGGCGGAACCACATCATCCTTCCCACCGTGAAATGCCCAGATCGGCATTCCCTTGAGCGCACCCGCTTCCGCTTCAGTGAATTCCCCATACCCGCAGATCGGTGCCAGCGCTGCAAACACATCCGCATGCCGCGCACCAATCGCCCACGTCCCCGCGCCGCCCTGCGAGAGTCCTGACAGATACACCCGATTATCGTCAACGCTAAACTCTTTCTTCGTCATTGCCAGTGTCGCCATCACCAGATCATCATGATCAATCCACTGTGTCTTGGGAACCGGCTTCTGCGGGCACACCACGATGAACTGCCACGCCGCGGAATTAGCCAAAACCGCCGGCATCAGCCCCACTGCCAGCTGCTTCTGCCCATCTTCTCCACACTCACCCATCCCGTTCAAAAACACAATCACCGGCCACGCCTTGGCCGCGTCATATTCCCGCGGCACATACACAGCATATTTCCGCTCAACTCCTCCGACATTCACGCTCCGCAGCAAGACTCCCCGCTCCATCGTTGTTCCCCCAGATTTGCGTTCAACTCCCTGACAACCCGCAAGCATTCCCAGCGCAAGAACGCACATAAGCAGCCCAAACTTCAGCATACCAGTCCTCCTGAAAAGTCGACAACACTACGTCACCAAAGTTGCATGCTCGTTCATGCAGCCAGCCGATATTTAGTTCATGCTCCCCCGCTCAGTTTTCCACATCTGCGTTGCCTTGTGTCTCGCCTGCTCGCACCAGTCCGTCATCGCCCAGACTCTCGCGGCAAGCGATGCCACACCCAACAGCCAGTCCCTCAAAACCGCGCCATCGCCCCAGAACGCCCGTCTGCTCGCCGCACGTACGCAGACGCTCCTCGCCCGCGCTAATTTCTCACCCGGACTTATCGATGGCAAACCTGGTCGCAAAACCAAGCTCGCCCTCGATCACTTCCAGCGTGCAAAAGGTCCCGACGCCGCGAAGTACTTCAACGCCGATTCGACCGCCTCCTGGACCCGCGCTGTCCTGATCACGAACACCGACCTCGAACTCATCACCGGCCCCATCCCGCAAGATTGGAACGAGCGTGCCCTCCTCAGTGTCTCTGGCTACGCCGATCTCACTGAACTCCTCTGCGAACGCGGCTGGTGCACCGCCGAACTGCTTCAGCTTATCAATCCCACCATCGATATCAATTCGCTCACCGCCGGCGATGAAATCATCATCCCAGATGTCCCCACGCGGCCGCTGCCGCAGATCACTCGCATTGAAATAAATCTCAAAGAGCAGATCGTCCTGGGGTTTGATTCAGTGAATGAACACATCTATCTCACGCACTGCTCAATCGCGGCGGAACCGGAAAAACGCCCGCTCGGTACTTTTCATTTTCAGACCATCGTCACCGATCCCGATTACACGTTCGATCCCAAAGACTGGCCCGAAATCACCAATGTGACTGGCAAACTGAAGATCGCGCCCGGCCCGCGCACGCCAGTTGGTTCCGCCTGGCTCGGCCTCGATCTCCCCAGCTACGGCTTGCACGGAACCGTTCGCCCTCAGGACATCGGAAAAACCGGCAGCCACGGCTGCTTCCGTCTTTACAACTGGGAGGCGACTCGTCTCGCGCATGCAGTGAAGCTCGACACGGTCGTCGAGATCTACGAATCAAGCAGATCTCAAATCAATACCGCCCCACGCCCATCGTCGCCCGACTCGCCTCGATAATCCGCTGTGCGGTCCTCACATTGATAAACCCGGCCTCGGCATCAATCGGTGGCCGGTTCCCCGTCTTTACAGCTTCCAAAAACGCCTGAATCTCGGCCACAATCGGCTCGCCTTCTTCATCGCCCTCGAGCGTGATCGGTTCGATATTCACCAGTTCCGACCACTTCAAATTCGTCAGATCCGCGCCGCTTCGAAGCTGATCTCTCACTTCGCTCAATTGCGATTCATTGGCCACGCGCCGAATCATCGTGCCCTTTTTCGCGGCGTAATCAATCTTGATATACGCATTTTCGCCCGTGATTCGCGTCACGCGCTCGGTCTTGAGCGCAAGCCGGCTCGAAGTAATATTCGCCACGCATGTGCCGCCCGCGCGCTTCCACGTCAATCGCGCTGAACAAATGTCTTCATGCTCAGTCACCACCGCAACGCCGCACGCCTGCACATCATCGGGCTCTGTCCCGCCCATCAGCATCAGCACCACATCCAGATCGTGAATCATCATGTCCATGATCACGCTCACATCCACCGAGCGAAAGCTCATGGGACTCACCCGAGTAACTTCAATAAACCGCGGCACCACCGGCTGGCCCAGCGCAGTTGCCCGCTGCATCGCCCGCATGATCGGATTGAACCGCTCAATATGCCCGACCATCAGCGTCGCGCCATACTTCTCCGACAAATCCTTCAACTTCCGCGCGGTATCAACATCTTCCGCCAGCGGCTTCTCAATCAGGCACGCAACCTTCGCCTCAAGTAAAGGCTTGGCAGTCACGTAGTGCGCAGTAGTTGGAACCGCGATCGAAACCGCTTCTACTCCTGCCGCCAGCAGTTCCTGCACCGTCGAAAATCCCTTGCACGAAAACCGATCCGCAAGGCTCTCGCGCCGATCCTCATTCGCATCGACCACGCCCACCAGTTCACATTCGTCCAACTGGTGATACACACGCGCATGATGCTGCCCCATGCGGCCAACACCAACCACACCGCAGCGGATCTTCTTGTTCATCAGCATCCCCCAAGTTCAATCTGCGCGTTACCCCTGCCGACTCTTACATTGCAGCATTAATCGCCGCTGCAATATCTTCTTTCCGCGCGATCCCCGTGAACCGTTTCACCTGCTGGCCATTCTTGAAAATGATCACTGTCGGAATCGCAGTAATTCCAAACTGCACGGCCACTTGCTGATTCCCATCGGTATCCAGCTTCCCGATCTTGGCCTTGCCCGCAAAATCAGTCGCGATCGCATCGATCGTCGGCCCGAGGATGCGGCAGGGCTGGCACCACTCGGCCCAGAAATCCACCAGCACCGGCTGTGTCGACTTCAATACCTCTGCGTCAAAGTTCGAATCCGTGAATTGAAGCGTGTTTGCACCTGCCATGAGTCCTCACTTTTTATCTTGGCGTTCCAATTGCCAGTGCTGTCATTCCATTGCTCAAAGCCCGTCCATCAGACCTCAAGGGGGACACTTTAGCCGCCCCCAGCCTTTCGTCAGCCCAATCCTCCATTAGATGTCACCCGCCGACATCAGTTTCCTTGAATCTTCCAAACGGACAGCAAACGCAAAAATCACGCTCTA
The DNA here is from genome assembly GCA_964484185.1 of uncultured Phycisphaeraceae bacterium. Lineage (GTDB taxonomy): Bacteria > Planctomycetota > Phycisphaerae > Phycisphaerales > UBA1924 > F1-120-MAGs238. The sequence continues at coordinate 62,275 of CAZAEQ010000005.1, read as the reverse complement.
CACTCGCCCTCGCGCGGAATTCACATTTCCATTTACCGAATACCTCCTGATGTACCCTGTGTACGCCCTTGTACCCCTGTGTACTGCCTAGCTAAAACGCCGAATAATCACCTGTCCAAAACTCAGGCCCAATGGGCCACATATATAAGGATCATCCCCGAATGTTCACGCGCAGCTTCCAGACAATCGCCATCGTTGCCTTCGCCGGCCTCGCCTCTATCGCCCGCGCCGACCTTCCCGCCGCCCTCGACCTCATCCCCTCCGATGTCGCCATTGCCGGCGGTATCGAAAAGCTCGACCGCTTCCAGGCAAACATGGCCGCCTTCCGCAAGGCCAGCGGCGGCGACTCTCCAAACGTTGAACTCGCCAAGCTCGATGCCTTCTTCCAGATGCCCGGTATGAATAAGACCGGCTCTGCAGCCATCGCCGTCATCGGCGAGATTCCCCAGGGTGGCCCCGGCGCCAAAGACAACATGAACGACATGCCGTTCATCGTCCTCGCCCCCGTCTCGGATTACGCACTTCTGGTCACGACCATGGGTGCCGATCCCGCCGCCGCAGTCGCTGAAATCAAGGGCCCGCAGAACACCTGGTACGTCAAGAACTCTGGTAACGGCTACGTCGTCGCCAGTAACAAACGCGAATTGACCGAAACTTTCGAACCCAAGCCAGGCAACCTAGAAACTCACAAGAAAAACCTCGGCGTCGTCGGTGGCCGCACCGCCTCCAATGGCGACTTCATCATCATCGCCAATATTCCCAAGCTCGGTTCACAGATCAAAAAAGCCGCCGGCGATGCAACCAAAGGCCTGGACCAGATCGCGGCGATGCAAGGTGGCGATGCTCCCAACATGGCCATGCTCTCCTCGCTCACCGACACTTTCGTCCGCGATGCCCAGGTCGGCGTGATCTCGACCACCATCAGCGAAAGCGGCCTCTCGCTCGACCTGGCCTCACAGTTCAAAGAAGGCTCCGAACTCGCTGGCCTCTTTAACAGCAAGGGTTCCACAACGTCGCTCACAGGCGTTCTCCCCAACAAGCCCTTCCTCATGGCCTTCGCACTCGATACCACCAGCGCTGGCTTTAAGAAGATCTTTCAGGGCGCGATCGACATGCAGCAACCCGCCGCCAAAGAAGGTGAAAAAGCAGCCCCCAGCATGCTCAACATGTTCGTCAACAACATGAAGAGCATGGAAGGCATGTCCGGCATCATCGGCTATCCCAAGGGCGGTTTGGCCGCTGGTCTCTTCTCTGAAACCGTCTTCTTCATGAAGACGCCAGACGCCGCCGCTCTCCAGAAAACCACCGGCGAAGGCATGTCCGCAATGAACGGCCTCGTCCAAGATGCCAACAAGTACATCACCACCTACGACGTCAGTTCCTCCGAAATCGGCGGCACAAAAGTCGATTCCTGGACTCTCGACATGCAACCCGCCGATCCCGCCATGGGCGATGGTGGCATGGGCATGGTCAAAGGCTTCCTCACCGGCCCCGCTGGTAAATTCCAAGGCGTCGTCGCCCCGGTCAAGGGCGGCCTCATCATGACCTACAGCCAGTACGAACCCACCGTCGCCGCAGTCTTGAAGACCGCTGCCGAAGGCAATGGCCTTTCAAAGGGCCTCGAATCCGCTGCCGCCGCTCTCCCGCCCGACCGCAGCTTCGAACTCTTCCTGGGCACTAAGTCAATCATGGAAACCATCTCCGGCGTGATGGGCATGTTCGGCCAGGCCCCCATGCCCGTCCCCGCTGACATCGCTCACATCGCCATGGGCGGAACCAGCGATTCCGGCGGCATCCAGCTCCGCACCATCGTCCCCGCCTCCGTCTTCAAAGCAATGGCCGAAGCCAAGAAGAACATGCAGGGCCCAGACCCAATGGACGAAGAACCAGTTGAGCCCGCATCGAAGGAAGACAAGAAAGATACCAAGCCGAAGTTCTAACTTTCTTAAACATTATAAATAATTAGAAAGGCCCGGGACAACCTCGGGCCTTTTCTATTGAATCGTTGCCATAAGTCCAATGGGTCCTATACGAGCTATATGTCCTATTCCGCCCTGCTTCGCCTCTGCTTCCGGCCATCCACTCTCATACCATGCCAACCTCGATGCGAACCATCTACACCATCGCCATCTTCCTCTCCGCCGCACTCTTGTTCGCCATTCAACCAATGGTCGGCAAGATGGTCCTCCCCAAACTCGGCGGCAGCCCATCCGTCTGGAACACCTGCATGGTCTTCTTCCAGGCACTTCTGCTCGTTGGCTATGGCTATGCCCACATCCTCACCAGAAAAGTGAGCGTCAAGGGTCAGATGGTGATCCACAGCGCACTCCTCTTGGCCGCGCTCTTCACGCTTCCTATCGCGCTCCCCCACATACTTCCAACCCGACCTGATCTTGCGGGCCTCCCCGCAGGCGAAACCCTTTCAATCATCCTCTGGCTCACCATGATCCTGGGCCTCACTGCGGGCGTCCCCTTCCTGATCCTCTCCGCCACAGCCCCGCTGCTGCAATCCTGGTTCTCAAAAACCACGCACGAGCAGGCCAAAGACCCTTACTTCCTCTACGCCGCCAGCAACGCCGGGAGCATCCTCGGCCTCGTCTCCTACCCACTGATTGTCGAACCCTTTATTGGCGTGACAGATCAAGGGCGGCTGTGGAGCGTCGGCTACGGACTCCTCGCACTCGTGCTGATCGCCGCCGCAGTCACCGCCGCCAAGTTTCTGGTGGGAGCAGATCCAACTCGCTTAGAAAACTCAACCACAAACGCTCCACAATCAACCGCCCCAAAATCCGCTCCGACCAGGCGCGACAGAATCCGCTGGGTCCTCCTCGCCCTTGTCCCAAGTTCGGTCTCTCTTGGCGTCACCCAATATCTTTCTACCGATATCGCCGCCGTCCCGCTTCTTTGGGTCGCGCCCCTTCTTATCTACCTTCTCTCCTTCATCTTCGCATTCTCGCGCAAAGGCGTGAACGTAGAACTCTGGGGCCGCATCCTCGCTCTTTCTTGCTGCGTCATCGCATTCCCACTTCTCTCGGGCGCAAAGACCCCTACCGCCGCCATCATCGCGATGCACCTCTTTGTGCTCCTCGCCGCCGCCATGACCTGCCACGGCCGCCTCGCCCGCGAGCGCCCTTCCACCGAACATCTCACCGAGTACTACTTCCTCATGTCTCTGGGCGGCATGCTCGGTGGCGTCGCCAACGCCATCCTCGCCCCCATCTTCCTCCCCATCGTCTTTGAATACCAACTCGCTCTCGTCGCCTCAGTTCTCTTGCGCCCACGAGTCCTCGGTCGTAAACTCTCTGCTTCTGCCACGAAGCCCGATACCTCCATCTCCGCGCCGATCGCAACAGATTCTGCCGCACCCCCCTCCTCGAACGCGAGTGCCCCCGTTGATGTGAGCGCCCCAGTTGAGTTGTACGACGCTCCACGAAACAACCCGCTCTTCGATGTAGCCTCTCTCGCCGCCCTGGTCATGGTGATCGCTTCAACAAACTGGGTCGTGCAAAACGCCCCGAAGTGGTTTGGCCAGCCCCTCACCGAATGGCAAATCCAGGGAATTCTCTCTGGCGTTCCCGCCATCGCTTGCGCATTTCTCCTCATCGGCGGCGGTCGCTGGCGTTTCGCCATCGGTCTTGCGATCCTCTTTATCTCCGGCCCGCTCCGCACCTACAGCGACGATGTTCACGTCATCTACACCGAACGCACCTTCTTCGGCATGTACCGCGTCTTCCAGCACAAAGACAAATCCTTCCACACTCTCTACCACGGAACCACCATTCACGGTGTCGAAGCCCGCTATCAATTGCCCAATCTCATCCCCGCAACCTATTACCACCCCACCGGCCCGATCGGCCAGCTCCTGACTGAAGATGCACTCGGTGATCGCCTCAAGAACGTCGCCGCAATCGGACTTGGCACCGGCACGCTCGCGCTTTACAACGAACCTGGCTGCACCATGCGCTTCATCGAAATCGATCCAGCAGTCGTCCGCATCGCCGCCAATCCTGAGTGGTTTTCATATCTCAAACTCGCCAAGGGAGACATCACGATCAACGCTGGCGACGGTCGTCTTGAAATGGATCTGATGCCCGACAAGTCCTTTGGCATCATCATCCTCGACGCCTTCAGCTCTGATGCCATTCCCACCCACCTTCTCACCCGCGAAGCAATGGCCATCTACCGCAAAAAGCTCCAGCCCGGCGGCCTGATCGCCATCCACATCTCCAACGTCTACTTCAACCTCGAACCCGTCGTAGCAAACCTCGCTGCCGACATGGGAATGGTCGCCCGCGTCCAGCACGATTCCATCACCAAGAAGCAACAGGACAAAGAAGCCAAAAGCGCATCGGTCTGGTGCATCCTTTCTTCCAAGGACAGCGACCTTGGCCCAATCGCCAAAGATGGCCGCTGGCTGGTCTTGAAGCCAAATCCAAAAGATGCTGTCTGGACCGATGACTACACCAATGTGCTCAAGATCATGAGCTGGAAATAGCTCTGACCGGGCCTGAATCGGGCTCAAATTGCCACTTGTATTGAACCCAGCTTCTGATAGCATGATCAAACCTGTTTCGAACCTGTTTCAATCCCGCTCGCCAATCGCAAGGAGTTTTGACATGATTCGCGTTGCACTGCTCACCGTCCTCGCCGGAACTTCCGCCGCATTCGCCGATGAAATCCATCTCAAGCTGGTACCAAAGGGCGGCTCTTCCAAAGTCGGCTACTACGCACCACAGCGAGCAACCCTGACCGCGGAAAAACCCGCGACCGTTAAAACAGCACCCGCAGATCTCTCTTCCCCAATGTACGGAAAATTCGAAACCGGTTCCGGGACCGAATTCATCCTCGATGAACCCGATGGCAAGCCCGCGCGCCTCTTCGTCGACACCAATCGAAACGGCGATTTCACCGATGATGAAAAGATCGACTGGAAGGGCAAGGAAAGCAAATCCGGCGACACCGCAACCACCATGTACAGCGGCGCGGCCATGGTCGATATCTCCAGCGACAAAACCCCTCTTCTTGTCAACCTCTCAATGTACCGCTTCGACAAAAACGATCCTAGTCGCGCAGGCCTGAAAACCGTCCTCCTCTATTACCGCGACTACGCCTACGAGGGACAAATCACGCTCGGCGACAAGTCGTACCGCGCTGTCCTCAGCGATGAAAACGCCCGCGGGAATTTCCAGCCCAAGCCCGCCGATGAATCGCCCGACGAGACTAAGCCCAATTCCAAAGCCGATGCATCCGGGATCAATCTCCTCATCGATGTCAACGCCAACGGAAAGTTCGACTCCCGCGGCGAATCTTTCGACATTGCCAAACCCTTCAATATCGGCGGCACATCCTGGCAGGTCAAAGACATGGCCAAAGATGGCAGCTCCTTCAACATCGCCAAGAGCGCCACAGCAGTCGAAGAGATTCCCACGCCGCCCGACCACTCAACCGGCAAGCCCATCATGGCCTTCAGCATCAAAGACACCGAAGGCAAAACCGTGAACTTCCCAGGCGACTACAAAGGCAAAGTTGTCCTCCTCGATTTCTGGGCAACCTGGTGCGGCCCGTGCATGAAAGAAATGCCCAACGTCGTCACCGCATACGGCAAGCACCACGCCAACGGCTTCGAAATCCTCGGCATCTCCCTTGACAGCGAGCAGAGCGTCTCCAAAATGCCCGCCGTCATGGAAAAGGCAAACATGAACTGGCGTCAGGTCGCCGATGGCAAATACTGGCAAGCCGAAATTGCCCAGAAGTACGCCATCAACAGCATCCCCGCCACATTCCTGGTCGATGGCGACACCGGCAACATCATTGGCGCCAACCTCCGCGGCGAAGCCCTCGACAAAGCCGTTGAAAAAGCCCTGTCCGAAAAAGCCAAGAAATAGTCAGCCGATTCCCTACCCTCCGGCATGCCCCAACTCTCCTACCAAACCGCAGGTGAATCCCACGGTCCCGCTCTCGTTGTCACCGTCACCGGTCTGCCCCAGGGTCTGGAAATCGATGAGGCCTTCATCAACGCCGAACTCGCGCGCCGCCAGGGCGGATACGGCCGCGGCGGCAGGCAAAACATCGAAACCGATGTCATCGAAATCCTCACCGGCGTCCGCACAGGCCACTCCATCGGCTCGCCCTTGACCATGAAAATGGTCAACCGCGATTCCCGCATGGATGACCTCGCGAAAACCCCACCCATCTCCCGCCCCCGCCCCGGCCACGCCGATCTCGCGGGCAGCATCAAATACCTCACCAGCGACTGCCGCGAAACCCTCGAACGCGCCAGCGCCCGCGAAACCGCATCGCGCGTCGCCGCCGGCGCACTCTCCCGCGTCCTGCTCAAACACTTCGGCATCGAAGCCTTCGGCTTCGTCCGCTCCATCGGCGCTGCCGCCTGCAACACCCAAGTCACCGAAAACAACTACAAAGACGTCCGCACCGCCCGCGATGCCAGCGACACCTACTGCCCCGATGTGCAAACCAGCGAACATCAACGCGCCATCATCCGCCAGGCCAAGATCGATAAAGACACCGTCGGCGGCCTGGTCGAAGCCCACATCTTCGGTTGCCCACCCGGCCTTGGTTCCTGCATGGACTATCGCGACAAGCTCGATGCCCGCATTGCCTACGCAGTCATGGGAATTCAAGCCATCAAGTCCGTCGAAATCGGCCTGGGCAAAGATGTCGCATCTCGACCCGGCTCGCAAGTCCACGATCCCATCCGCTTTGACGAATCACAACAAAATTCCCACACCCTCGGCTACACCCGCGACACCAACAATGCTGGCGGCACCGAGGGCGGCATGACCAACGGCCAGCCCGTCGTCGTCCGCGCCGCCATGAAGCCCATTTCCACTCTGCTCCGCGGCATGCCTTCCATCGACCTCGTCAGCAAAGCCGCCGAACAATCCGCCTACGAACGCTCCGATGTCTGTGCAGTTTCCGCCTGCTCGGTCGTCGTCGAGAATGTCGTCGCATTCGAAATCGCCCGAGTCCTCTGCGAAAAATGCGGCGGCGACTCACTGGGCGAAATGCTCCAGAATTACAAGAACTACCTCCGCCTCGCCAGCATCCTCCCCCGCATCGAACCACCCGGCCGCCTGATGGCCTGATATGGCCTGATATGGCCTGTTATGGCTTGATATGGCCTGACGATTCAGACTCCCTAGGGTTACACATGGCAAAGAAAGCCGCAACCACAGATTCCCCAAAGCCGGCCAAGCCTGCGAAAGCTGCCGGCGTGCCGCCGGTGATCCTTTTCACCGGCTCCGATATCTTCCAGCAACAACTCCGCACCGCCGAAATCAAAGCCGCCCTCGCCAAACTCCACGGCGAACTCGATGTCCTGACCTTTGACGGCACCTCCGCCAAAACCGGCGATGTTCTCGACGAGTGCCGCTCATTTGGCCTGATGTCCACCCACAAAGTGGTCATCGTCGACAACGCTGAAGCCATGATCAAAGAAGAATCACGCGACATGGTTGGCCGCTATGCCGCCGCCCCCTGCGATGGCGCGACGCTTCTGCTCCGCGCCGGAGCACGGTGGTACAAAAGTAAACTCGATGACCTCCTGCACAAAGTGTCCTGTGATGGCATGAGTCAGGGCGAAGCGTTGGCTTTCGCACTCAAGGTCACTAAAGACAAGCACCGCGCGAATCTCGATCAAGACGCCGCGGAACTGCTGGTCGAGCGACTGGGCCCCGATGCCGGACTGATCGATGCCGAACTTGGCAAACTCGCAGTCGCATCCATCGTCGATCCAAAATCCAAAGAACCACCGCTCATCACCATCGAGGTCGTCCAGCAATTCGTCGGCATGCGAAAGGAAGAAGAAGCCTGGTCGATCCAGGAATCACTCCTGACTTCTGACCGCTCGACCATTCTCGAGCAAATCCGACGCATGATCGAAGTTTCCCGCCTCCACCCATCCGTCATCCATTTCGCCATGACCGACCTGGCCCGCAAGCTCCACGGCGTCGCGGCAGGCTTGAAATCCGGCGAAAATGAATGGGCCATCGCCAAAAACCTCAAACTCTGGGGCCCCTCTAAAGATGCAATCGTCAGCATCGGAAAACGCATCGACCCCGAACGCGCCCGCCGCCTCCTGCGCGTCTGCCTCGAAGCTGATCAACGCGTCAAGAGCGGATTCGGAGACCACGAACTCACGATCGAACGCCTCTGCCTGCAATTCACCAGCGTGGTCGCACGCAAACCCGCGGCCGCCGCTCGCTAACCCTTTTTTCAAATCGAGACCAAACCCACTGTGGGCCGCACACCTTTCACACTTCTGTTTGCAATAACCAAAGACATATGGCGGTTGCTCTTTCTGACAACCGCCGTGCTGGTCACGGTCTTTTCATTTGCAACCTGCATCAAGCCTCTCTCCGATGGCAAGCTCGACGCCTCCGACCTTCCGATGTTCATGCTTCTGGCCTCGATCCCGATGCTTGCCTATGCCCTTCCCTTCGCCGGCGCGTTCGCCGCGAGTCTCACCTATTACCGCCTTGCCACTGACAACGAACTCACCGCCAGCCAGGCCAGTGGCGTAAGCCTTAAACGACTTCTGCTCCCCTCTCTTGTCACCGGTCTGATCCTGGGCGCGGCCCTGTTAGTACTGAACGAACAGGTTATCCCGCGCTTCCTGCGCAACATGGAACGGCTCATCACCGCCGACATTCCCAAACTGCTCGCAGCCTCCGTCGAACGCGGCCAGCCCCTGCGAATCGGCGACACAATCATCTACGCCGATTCAGTGCACGTAGTAGAAGACCTGGACCCATCGATCGGCGCCACCGACCAGCTCGTTCTGGGCAAACTCGTCATGATCACAGTCGATCGCAACGACAACGTCATCAGCGAAGCGACCGCCACCAACGCTGGCATTTGGATCTACCCGCCCGAACTCGCCACCGATGGCAGCAACCGCGCCTTCTCAGTCCTCGCCGTAAAACTCCTGAACTCAGTGGCCACCCAGCGTGCGCCCGGCTCGCCACCAACGCTTGTCCAATCCAAATCCACCGAAGTTTCGCTCTCAATTTCCAACTTCTTCAAAGACAACCCCAAATTTGCAACCTGGGGCGAACTCCGCGCCCTGCGCACAACGCCAGAAAAACTCAATCGCATCGATCTCAATCGTCGCGATCTGGCGTTCTGGCTCGGACAGCGCCAGCTCATGCAGGCGCTCGTCTCCACCCTTGAAAAAGACAAATCTGTCGTTCTCACCCGCGATGACGACAACGAGTCAATCACCCTCAAAGCCTCCGGACTCGTTGAAACGCCTCAGGGCTGGGTCGCTCGTCCGCTGACCCCTGGCAGCAAAATAGAAATCGAAATCCTCCGCCGCGGCGGCCGCGATAGCACCCCAGTCCTCACCCGCTACGCCGCCGAACGTGTGGTTCTTTCACCAAATCCACGCGAGGAACGCAACGAGCGCAAACTGAAACTTCGCCTCGATGCTGACAACGCTCGCGTCAATACCGGCAACTCTGCCGACAGCAGCAGTGCCCCCGGCATTCCGCGCTACACCCGCTCCGATCTCACCTTCGCATCCAATCCGATCGAAGACCTTCTCAAATCTCCGCTCAGCCACCTGCTCACCATCGCAGATTCACCGCTCACCGATGACCCGACCCGCAAAGCCGCCGATGACCTGCGCAAGAACCTTGTCAACCTGTTCCGAGACATCACATCCAAGCAGCACGAACGGCTCGCCTTCGCCGCCTCCACATTCCTCATGGTGCTTACCGGCGCAATCACAGCCATCCGCATGCAGCGCAGACTCCCCCTGGTGGTCTACCTCTGGACATTCTTCCCCGCCCTTGCCTGCGTTGTCACCATCGCTGGCGGACAGCAGCTTAATCGCAGCATCGGCGCCAATGGCCTCATCCTGCTCTGGGCCGGCGTGATCATCCTGGCAATTCATACCTACCGCAGCTACGTGCGAATTGCCCGCAACTGATCCAATAGCTGCCGATGCTCGTTCCAGAACGCTTCGCAACTACTTGCTATATCGTAATTTTGCATATGCCGCCGCGCATCTTGCCCCATCACACCAAGACGATCGGGACTACCCAGTAAAGATCCCACGCACTCGCCCCACTCCGCTTCCCGGTCCGCCGCAATCACCCGACCCGTCACGCCGTTATTCACCAGAAACCGCGGCCCGCCGCGATCAGTCACCATCACCCCAACCCCGCTGGCCTGAGCTTCAAGTACCACCTGGCCAAGTGTGTCAGTCTCGCTTGGGAAAAGCACCAGATCACTCGATGCATACACCCGCGAAAGCTCGTCCCCATGCACAAATCCGGTGAACGTTGCATCGGGAATAAGCTGCTCCAGCTGCGCTTTCAGCGGACCGCTCCCCACAATCACCACATCCGCTTCGCTCTGTTGACCTCGCAATCGCGCTGCAACACTCGCAAGCAGCAACACCCCTTTTTCCCTGCTTACGCGGCCGACATACACCACCTTCTTCCGCTCCGGCTCCAATCCCCAGCGCCGCCAGATCGATCGATCCTTCCACACTGGATTGAACTTCTGCAGGTCAACGCCCGGCGCAAACGCCCGATACCGCTTGACACCCGTTGCTCGAATATCCGCAAGCGAAACCGGCGAACGAGCCAGCACCAGGTCGAAATCGCGATAGAACATGGCGAGCACATCAGTTGCGATATCCCCAAGAGAACTCAATCCACTGAGCTGCTGAACATACGCCGCAAAATTCGTGTGCCAGGTGCCAGCCAAAGGCACTCCCAATTTTCTCGCAATCAGTTTGCCACACATTCCAACCGGACCAGGCGTCGAAACATGAATCACATCAGGCTTGAACTCCCGAGCCCTGGCCAAAAACTCCCCATACCGCGGCAAGGTCACATCAAGATCCGCATACCCAGGCAAACACATCCGCGCCAAAGGCGGCACGATTTCAACACACGGGTGAATCGGAAAATCCATCGTCCGCGATTTCGCGGAACTGGATAGCACGCAAAGGTCTTTGCCCTGTGCGCAGGCCCACCCCGACAGAGTTTGCACAAATCGAGCAACGCCGTTCACATCGTTAATGGTGTCAGTAAAAAGCAGGCAACGCACATGTTCAGCGTATGGCGGCCGAGGTCTGATACTCATCCACCGGCCGGTTGACAAATGCGATTCCGAGCGTGACTGCCACCACGGCGCCTGCCGCCAGAATAGCGAGAATCGCTCGAACTGTGGGCGACTTCAGCGGAATCTTGTAGACCAGCCAACTGACTAGGGGCGTCGCGGCGATCAGGAGAATATAAAGCCATGGCCGGGCGGTATCGGTGGAATGAACTCCGGCAAACAAGGTGAGGATCGACGCCGCGGAAAATGTGGCATCGAGCCCCTTGCCTGAAAGATCGCGATTTTTCCAGATGGTGAGAAACATGAACGCGCCGGCGATAGCGCCGAGCATGCCAACCGCCTGACCCAGTTTGAGCGATGAAAATCCGAGAATGAGCACCTGACACGCGCCGGTAAGAGTGATGCACGCAATAACCGATGCACTCCGCGGCGACTTTTCAGCGATATCTGGAACCCAGCCCGCGCTCAAGAAACTACACACGACCAGCAGCCCAGCCTGAAAGGCGAGATCCTGCGTGGGAATGAGCTTGAGCTGCGCAGCAGGCACAACAAACGGTGCCGCAATAAGAACAACCGCCGCGACTGCAAGGATTCGAAAGTGCCGATGCGAAATGTGTTTCACGCCCATAAGCGCTAAAGCCGCGCCCAGCCAGATCCAGGGTGTACGCGCAAAAGTGTCAGCTGGTGGAAATGAAAGCGTGAAGACGATTGGCCAGGAGAGCGACACGACACCCACAGCAAGGAGTGGCGCAATGAGCTGGCGCCAACTGGCGGCGTGCGCAAGAGCAGGATCTGGCAGCCCATGCGTTCGCGGTATCTTGAACCACAGGACAAAGAGCAATACCAACGACATTCCCTGGGGCGAAACAACCCCCTTGACAAGCTGCTCAATGACCGCAGGATCCATAAAGCCCGCGCGCAGCACTTTCGTGCGGTGGCGGGATTAATTTGCCATTGCTAAATTACTTTGCGCCGCCCTCAAGGGCAACGGTCAATGTGACTTCATCAGACAAGCCCTTGAGCATGAAGTCCATGCCGTACTCAGAGCGCTTGATGGTGAAAGTTGTTTCGATGCCGGCAACGGTGCCGCCACGCATGCCCGGTCCTTCGCCGGTGTTCACGACATTAAGAACCACTTCTTTGGTCTTGCCGTGGAAGGTCAGGTCGCCCTTAACTTCCCAGTTGGTGTCATCTTTCTTGGTAAAGCTCTTACCCTTGAAAGTGATCGTGGGAAATTCTTTGACGCTGAAAAAGTCAGGTGACTTCACGTGATTGTCGCGCCCGGTGCTGTTTGTATCGACACTCGCGGCGTCAACTGTCGCCTCAAGCACGTTCCCCGCAAGATCGAATGTACCTTCAACCTTGTTGAAGCGGCCGTAAAAATTTGATGCGTTCAGGTGCTTCACTTTGAAAATCACGCTGGAATGCACGCCGTCGACTTTGAAGGTCTTAGCCCCTGCTGCAGCGGGCGCAGTCTTGGTGTCGGTAGCAGGCTGAGCGGCAGATGCTGAGATCGCTGCGTAGCTGCCAGCCGCGAGGGCAAGCGTAAAGGCGGACGCAGCAACGATTTTCCGAATCGAATTCATGTCAAGTTCCTCTAAAATGGACGGGGCATAACTAACGACCCGAGCAAATCTGATGCCCGGCACCCCCGGCAAGTTTCAATGTTAGAGCATGATCTGGTAGAACGCGACATCGTGCCACTGCCCGAATTTGTGCCCTACCTGCCTGAAAACGCCGGTTTTCTGGAATCCACAGGCTTCGTGCAGGCGGCAGGAACCTTCATTTGGGAGCGCAATTCCGCCCACAACAGTGTGAAACCCTTTCACGCGGCACTGATCCAGCAAGGCCGTATACAGCCGCTTTCCTACCCCGCGCCCCTGGAACTTTGAATCGATATAGATACCCGCCTCGCATGTCCGGTCATACGCCTTGCGACTGCGCCATGTATACGCCTTGGCATACCCGGAAAACTCCCCATCAACCTCAGCAACCAGAAACGGAAACTGCTCCCGCGTAGCCTGCCACGCGTCGCGAAGTTCCGCCGCCGGCACCGGTTCCAGGCCAAAGTGAATCGCCGTATGCACGATGTAGCAGTTCGTTAACGCCGCGATCGCGTCAAAGTCGCCCTCATTGACAGGTCGGATCAACATGTCGGTAGGATAGGAATCTGTAAAATGGTGGACTTTTTTATACCCAAGCGGGGCAAGGCGCGGTATTCTCCTGCTCACCGGCGAATGGATTCCCTGAGTCTGACGCTCAGGACCGGTTTTTGGACCAAGCGGAGCTTGGATACACGATGCCCAGGGAAAGTTCACGTTCATCTGCCAAGACCGAAGCCGCCGACAGTGATGCCAAGCAGTTTGTGCTTGATACCAACGTCCTGCTTCACAACCCCAACGCACTCTTCGTGTTTCAAGAGCACGATGTAGTCATTCCCTTCACCGTCATCGAAGAACTCGACAAGATGAAGCGGAAAGATGATGACCTGGGCCGCAACGCCCGCGCGGTCATACGCCATCTCGATCGCCTGCGGGCATTGGGCAGCCTGACTGCCGGCGTCCCCTGGTCCAAACTTCAGCTCGGTCCAGACATGGGCGCCCGCCCCGGTCCCGGCGGCAAGACTGGCAGCATCCGCATCGACATGAATGTCTATGAGCGACCCGGCGGCATCTCGCTTGACATGCCCGACAACCACATCATCGCAGTTGCATGGGCATTGCAGAAAAAGAACCAGCGCGCAGTCTTCGTCTCCAAAGACCTCTCAGCGCGCCTCAAGTCCGATGCCCTGGGAATCAAGACCGAAGACTTCGAAAACTCGAAGATCGATGCCGATCGCCTCTACACCGGCTGGATCAACGTCACCACGCCCGGCGACTTGATCGATGACCTCTACAAAGACCGCCTGCTCGAACTCGACCGCCTGACCAAATACCTCAAGCGCACTTCGACCACGGGCGAAGACTACTCGCTCGATGTCATCCCCAATCAGTACGTCGTGATCAAAGACAAGGCCGATGAAAACCACACCGGCCTTGGCCGCCGCCTCGCCGACACTGAACATTTGATCCCGGTCACGGGCCCTCGCAAACCCGTCTACGGCATTGTCGCACGCAACGTGCACCAGACCATGGCGCTCGACCTGCTCATGGATGATGATGTCAAACTCGTCACGCTGCTTGGCACTGCGGGCACGGGCAAAACGCTGCTCGCGATCGCCGCGGGAATGGCAAAGTGCTTCAATGAAGAGCGCTACGACAAACTCCTGGTCGCCCGCCCGATCATGCCCATGGGCCGCGATATCGGATACCTCCCCGGCGACAAAGATGAGAAACTCGCGGCGTGGATGCAGCCGATTTTTGACAACCTGCAATACCTGCTCTCAACCCGAGGCGCAGGCAGCCAGTCCGCCGATTCTCACTCCACTGAACAACGCGTGCAAAAACTCATCGCAGATGGAAAGGTGGTCATGGAACCCCTCACCTACATCCGCGGCCGCAGTATCCCGCACCAATTCATGATCGTCGATGAAGCTCAGAATCTCACGCCGCACGAAGTAAAGACGATCGTCAGCCGCGTGGGCGAAGGCACCAAACTCGTCCTCACCGGAGATGTCGGACAGATTGACAATCCATACCTGGATCAATCCAGCAACGGCTTGGCATATGTCGCGGAGAAAATGAAGGGCGTCCGCCTCTTCGGACACGTCACGCTCAACAAGAGCGAACGCAGCGAATTGGCGAGTCTCGCGGCGAGCCGTCTTTGAACTATTCGCCCCAACGGGGCGCCAGGCTGTAGCTACGGGCTCAGCGCAGCAAGCCCGTGGAAAGTTCTCATTCGACGCGAGCCCCGGCAGGGGCGACAGTTCGAATGCAAGGCGAAACACAACCGATGACTGCTGATTGGCATCCCGGTCGTCATCCGAGACATGCTTTTCATTATCAACTGTCATGATCCTGCGATTTCGCACGCGCCGTCACTATCGCCGCAATCAGCACGCACGCGCCACCCACCCACTGCCACGGCGAAAATTCCTCACCCAGCAGTGACACCCCCACTGCCACCGTCACCGCGGGCTCCATGATGGACAACGTCGATGTTCGCACAGGTCCAATCCTGGCAAGCCCCGCGAGCAGCGCGGTAATTCCAATCACCGTCGCAAAGATGCTCAAACTCATCGCGGCCTGCCACCCCAGTAAGCTGGTCGGCAGTGCCTCACCTCGCGCAATCGCAACACCCACAAACACCGCCGCGGCGCTGCTCACCACAATCGCGGAACTCACCATCGGCCCGGCATCTTTCGCAAACTTTGCCCCCGCAATGATGTACAGCGCATACGACACCGCCATCACCAGACCCAGCACAATTCCCTTCCACGCTTCAGCGCCGAGCGCCTGCCCGAACAACGATGGAATCAAAAGCAATCCACTTCCAATGACCGCCAGCACCAGTGCGATGATCTTTCCATGCGACAGCTTTTCCTTCAGGAACAACCACGCGATGAGCGTGACCAGTCCAGGATAGAGATATAAAAGTAACGACACCAGTCCGCTGGGAATGTACTTCAACGCGAGAAAGAAGCACGAAGCTTCGGCAAAGTACCCAACCGCCCCCATCCCAACAAGAGCCAGCAGAACCTTGCCACGCGGAATGCGTTCTTTGCGAATCAGCACAATCGCCCACAAGATCGGCGCAGCCATCGCAAACCGCAGCGCGAGCAGCATCCACGTGCCAACTCCGGCCTTATCTGCCCACGTCCCCATGAGAGGCATAAAACCAAAGCACACCGCGGCGAGCAGGACATATGCAATACCTTGAATCACGGGCGAGGGTAGGGGCTGAACTTACTTCAACTTCACCGGCTTGGCCTTCGCTTCCTTCTTATCCAGCGAATACGCCTTCTTCAGCCACTTCTTCACCTCGCCATCAAAATCCTTCACAGTCGCAAGCTGGAAGCAGTGCGTAATTCGATCCTTCTTTTCAAATCCGCCGGTATTAATCAGCCGCTCGGGGAAATCCGTAAAACCTTCCTTGAGCAGCGGCGTGAGACACAGTCCAAAATCAAGACGGTCGCGCGTCGATGGCTTGATCTGCGCAAACACATGATTGCGATACAGCGGCACAATTGTCTGACACGGACAGATCTTCACATCGTCGCCCATCTTCTTGCCATACTCGAGAATCGCATCATGAATCGGCTTGATGCCTTGCTTCTTGGCGTACATCTTTTCGACCCACTCAGTCGCGGCCTCCAAGTACGCCTCGGGCGAATCGTCCTCGCTCCCCTTGCCCACGCTCTTCTCTGCCAGCCACCACGCAGAATTGGTCCCAAACTTGCATTCCCGCGTCAGCCATTCACGCCGCGCGGTCTCTGACTTGGGCCCATTGTTCTCAATAAACACCAGCCACTGCGGCAGCGACTTGCCAGTCTTTTCCTTCAGAGACTCCACCCAGTCAGTGACCATCTGCAGGCTTGGATGCGGCGAATACAGCGATGAAACAGCTTTGGACATCCCCTATTTTAGGAGCATCACACACCAGTTCAATGATGCAAAAACGTGCATCAGCGCATTTCTGCGCCCCGGCTTGTGTAAATACTTGTCACAATTCTGCACACTTGCTCAAGCGGCCAATGTGTACCGCCGATGCCTGCAATGTCCTGCGGGTTATTGTGCCACACTTCTGGCCGCCGTAGGAAAATCTGGGTGCCTCACCCAATCCAAACTGGAGTTTCAGTCCTATGGCAACTACTCGCAACACTCGTAAGAACACCGGCCGCCGCACCGCACGCAAAACAGCGAAGGCTCGCACAACCAAACGCACGGCCAAGAAGACCACCACCAAGTCAAAGTTCAGCAAGACCAACAAGACCTGGTGGGCCAAGAACTCAAAGAAGACCGCCAAGCGCACCACCCGCAAGGCTGTCCGCAAGACCTGGAAGAAGACCACCGCCCGCGCCCGCAAGGCCGCGTAAGTTGGTTGAAATAATCTGAAAAAGGACAATCGCCGCAGCCTTGCAGCCGCGGCGATTGTGTTTTTACGAGTGTTGATCAGATCTTCGGAAATGCCGGAAGATCAACCGTGGTCTGATTGAGATGATTGAAGTAATTGGTATAGGTCGCGAGGGCATGCTGGGCCACTACTTCGGCGATATGGCCATCGTTAAATCCTGCAGCCTTGAAATTCGCCAGATCGGTTGCCGAAACGTTGCCGCGCTTTTCTTCAATCGCAAGCGCAAGCCGCACAACCGCATCAATTTTCTTATCCGCAACACTTCCGCGGCGGGCTTCAATAGTCTGCGCTTCGGTCAAGCCCGCGCCCTTGCCAATCATGGTGTGGGCCGCGAGGCAATAGTCACAGCCACGCGCCTGACCCAGAGCGAGCTGAATCGCCTCTTGCTCCTGCTTCGACAAGGTTCCCTTGGCCAGCGCGCCAGAGAACGCAAGATACGCATTCAATGCGGCGGGAGAATTCCCCAATCCCTTGAACACGTTCAGATGTTTGCCATGCAAAGGACCATCAAAAATGGCCTTGGTTTCGCCGGTGGCTGTTGCGGGATCGATAGTGGTCAATCGAGGCATGTGAATCTCCTTGAATAGTGCTGTAGAGCGGACATCGTTGGGATGCAGCCCCAATTCAGAAGTTACGCGTTTTTCGCCCTGTTTTTGGCTACGTTATTACTGGGCTGATGGCCGCGGACCTGCGGGCTTGGGGTTCCCCGAACCAATTGTGTCCCCGCCCTTCCAGCGAGCGATCCAGAGTTGGCTCGAGGGCTTCGCTTCATCAGGGAGTTTTTCGCCGCGTTGACTGGTCCACATCATCCACTTGCCATCAAAGGAGAAAACAGACAAGACATCCGCGCCCGCCGCCTGCGTAATCCGCTTGCGCTCAAGCTTGGGGATTCGATTCTCTATTTTCGCGGCTTTCAACTGCGTCTGATCAAGCTCAATTCCAAAGATCTCGTAGTTGCCGTGATCCACTTCGCTCGATGCATAGATCAGGAATTTCCCCGATGGGTGAAAATACGGAGCCCAGTTCACAGCGCCATTGTCGGTCAGCTGATACTCATCTTCAATGCCGTCTGGAACGCTGGTTCCATCGGCTTCCTGTTTGAATTTCAATTTGGCTACAAACAGCTGCAGCAGATCATCACCCTTGCGATCAGAGCGATAGCAGATCCACTGGCCATCGGGTGAGAAGAACGGGCCGCCGTCATACCCCTTCGAGTTCACCAGCACGGTGTCGGTCTTCAATTTCGTGTCGTAGACATAAATGTTTGCATCGGCCTTTGCACCCTCTTCGCGATCTTCAACGTGGGCGTACAGCAAAAACCGCCCGGTCGAGTCATAGCTGCATTCGGCATCGTAATTGGGCCGTTTGAATACCGGGTGCACCATCGGAATGATCGACGACTTGGAACGATCTTTTTCCTCAAGCGTCAACCGAACGCTGCAGACTTCCATTTCATCGGGGAACATCCAGACGTATTTCCGCGAGCCCACCTGAAATCCGGATTTCCCATCATCTTTCGGAGATTCAATGGTGCATCCAAACAACAAAGTGTCGTTCCGCGTCGGATGAAACCAGCCGCAGGTGTTGGCAGATCCGGGCGGGCTCACCATGGTGATCTGCTCGAGCCCGGTGGGGTTGCCCGCATCATCTTTCTTGATCTTGGCAACATACATCGCGTAAAACGGCGCGGGAGTTTCTCCCGGCTTGGGCGCGGCAGTCGCCTGGAAAATGATCCAGGTCCCATCAGGATTGAAATACGCCTCGCCCGCTTTCACAAACTGATCGCGTGAAGTCAGCTGCACGAAATCAGACAGATAGGGGGCTTCCGCCGCTTTCCAATCTATCGGTGCCGCCGGGACAGCGGGTGCGGGCTGCATCAGGCACAAACTCATCAACATTGTGGCAGTCATCATGCCAATAGAATATGCGCTGAATACCCGCTCTCTCCCCAATTCCCTGTAACAATCCCTGCACGTGAACACCGTACCCATCATCTTTTCCAACGACCAGTTCGTCGTTATCAACAAGCCCAGCGGCATGCTCAGCGTCCCCGGCAAAGGTGAAGACAAAGCCGATTGTGCCGTCTCTCGCATCCGAGCTATGTTTCCCGCCGCAACCGGCCCGCTCGTCATCCACCGCCTCGACATGGACACCTCGGGCCTCCTTGTCCTGGGCCTCAACCCCGAATCACAACGCGACCTGAGCATGCAGTTTGAGTTTCGCAAAACTGAGAAACGCTATATCGCCCTCGTCGGCGGCCTGGTCGAAGTCGATCAGGGCGACATCTCGCTCCCCATGCGCGCTGATCTCACCAATCGGCCGTATCAAATCGTCGATCATGACCAAGGTCGCCCCGCCCAGACGCATTTCCGCGTGATGGCCCGCGAGACTGATCGGACTCGGATCGAGTTTGAGCCCATCACCGGGCGAAGTCATCAACTGCGAGTGCACGCCGCCGCGCCAAAGGAATCCGGCGGTCTGGGTCATCCCATACTGGGCGATATCCTCTACGGCGACAGCACCTCTGCTCCGCGCTTGATGCTCCACGCAACCTATCTCAGTTTCTGCGAACCCGGCGGCGGAAAACGCGTCGAATTCACCAGCCCCCCGGAGTTCTAACCATGACACCATTGGACCTTCGCTCGCGGTGGATTCGGTTGTGTGATTGCGTAGGCGTGAAAGATGCCGAACACGCATTTGGTGAATTGACCGTCAAGTACAACGAGCCGCACCGGGCGTATCACAATCTCACGCATATCGCCGAGTGTTTGCAATGGCATGATCAGTTTGCGAAAGACTTCGGTGATGCCGCAATCGCTGAGTATGCACTGTGGATGCACGATGTGATCTATGAGCCATTGAGTAAGGACAACGAAGAGCAGAGTGCCGAGTACGCAATAGCAGTTCTTGGCCAGCAGGATTCACGCGCGGACGCAGTGCGTTCCATGATCCGCGCCACGCGCCATCAGCCGGATCCACTGCCGCCGGATGAATCACTGGTTGCGGATATTGACATGCTGATATTGGCCGCAGATCAGGGCAGATATGACCAATATACCGCGCAGGTGCGACTGGAATATGCGGCGGTCAAGGATGAAGATTTCAAGAAAGGACGAAGTGCGTTTCTGCAATCGCTGCTCTCGCGCCCACACATCTATCGCACGCTATCGATCCGGGAACGATTCGAAGTACTCGCGCGAAATAACATCATGCGAGAGTTGACGGTCCTGGCATAGTTTTGTCGAGATCAGCGGCGGTCTGGCGCGGGGCGCGGGATGATGGCGATTGAGGTGTTGTCTCTGAAGTTCTCAAATCGCACTGAGATGTCTGCCGCGAGCATGTTGCCTGAATCGAGTTTGCCGTGCCAGGAGGCTTCGAGGGTTGCATCGACATCGCCTTGCGGGCGGGTTGCGTAGAACCATGCGGAGTCGGCTGCGACGAGAAGTCGGCTGGCCGCGACGTGGACATCCTGTTGCTTGAGGGGGCGGGAGAGATCATCGAGACCGGCGATGGTCGAGTCGAGCAGGGCATCGTTGGCGCGGTAGCTGTTTCCGAAAGTCTGGTATGCGCTGCCGCGTGGAAGCACGCTGGTTCGGGCCCCCACTGCACTTTGACTGCGTGCGAAGACGCCAGTATCGCCAGGACATTTAAAAATGCCTGTCAATGCGGAATTGCCGGCCTCGTCGTTGGTTGCTTGAGGTTTCTCATCCAGGTAATGATTGATCGGGCGAGTCATGTCGAGGCTGGCGATGCGAGCTGTGCCGCGGAAACGGACGCCGCCGAAGTTCCATTCTGGAGAAGATTCTGCGCGAGGAAACTGGCTGCGATTCTGGGGGTCGGCTGCGTAGCCATCCCAGGCGAGACCTATCTGGCGGAGGTTGCTGGCGCACACTGCTTTGCTGCTGACGCGCTTGGCGTGTGAGAGCGCGGGAAGCAAGATCGATAGAAGCACCGCGATAATGGCGATGCTGATTAACAGTTCGATAAGTGAGAAACCGCGCTGCATGTGGAATCTAGAGGGAAACCCCGTTCGCAGGACACTGACAGTGTAACACAAGGCTGGGTGACGATGCGAGGGAAATTGCGGAAAATCATACCGAACGATGTGCTACCAACCGCGATAATCCAGGCCGGAGAAGGCTGGACGGTTCTTTTTCCGGTCGCCATCGAGGGTTCCCAAGGGGGTGATGGTGCCGAAGGCTTTGGCCCATTCTGAGGCAGTTTCATCCCCGCCGATGAGGACTGCGGGGCGACCGAACAGGGTTGGGTCTTTCAGCGAGGTTTCGGACCAGAGGTCGTATTGGGTGGTGCGGCCACCGGTGAACGCGCTGGCGCAGTAAACGAGGTTGCGGGGCTGGTTGGGGAGGTAGAAGGCGATCTGGCTGGCGCGGCCGTAGTGCTGAGCGATGATGAATGGTTCTTTGTCTGTTTTCTTTTTGAGGTCATCGACGATGCGGGCGATATGCAGCGCCTGCTCGGGCGCGCCGGTGAGGCGACCCATGGGGATGATGCGGCGTGTCTTTTCGGAGACACCGAGTTTGGTGAGGATGAGGTCGATGGAATCGAGGCGAAGCATGAAGATGCCGCTGCAGAGGCCGATGATGACGGCAGCTTTATAGAAACCGTTGGCGGGTGATGGGGCTTTGAGGTTGAGCGTGAAAGCGTCAAGTCGCGGAAGAAGCCAAAGGGCGGCGAGTGGAAAGAGTGTGATGAGGCCGCCGATGGCCCAGTTGCCTTCGGGCTCGGTGATGAAACTCACGAGGAAGTAGAAGATAAAGATGGGAGCGGCAAGGGAAGCCAGGAATGTGGTTTGGGGGGTGCGGGATTTTCGGATCGCCAAGAGTGCAGCGACGACTGCAACGCAGTTGCCGCCGAGGAAGGCGAATTGTGCGACGAGGTAATCGAGGGTCCAACGCGGGTCGTAGTGGTACCCAGTGCCGGAGCCTTGAGATACAGGAGTATCGCCACCTTGGATGCCCAGATGTCCCAGGAGGTGGCGGACGGTGACCCAATCGTGTTGGGAATTCCAGATGAGGATGGGCGCGAGGCCGAGAGACGCGAGCGAGATGCTGAGTGGTATCAGGAGTTTGAATTTTGGGTGGAGATTGAGGGACTTGCGATTGAGTATCGCGAAGAGAATCAGGCCGGGAAGGAAGAGGAGGATGGTGTATTTGAAGATAAAGCCGAGGGCAATTGCTACACCAATCGCGAGCCATGCGGAGGCAGAAGCGCGAAAGAGGGCGCAATAGGAGGCGAGTGCGGCGAGAGACCAGAATGCGCAGTAGGGTCCATCGATCAGGAAGAGCAGACCCGTGATTTGGAGCGCGGGGGCACAGGAAAAAAGAACTGCGGCGAGGAAGCCAGCGCGCCAGTCGCCGGAGATTTCTTTTGAAAGGCGGGCGATGGCGTACGCGGTGAGAGCGGCGAAGAGCGGCGCAGTCAGACGGACTGTGAATTCGCTGGTGCCGAAAAGTTTGGTTGAGGCGAAGATGGTCCAGGCGACGCCGGGGCCTTTGGAGTAATAAGACCAATCAAGGTGGCGCGACCATTCCCAGTAATGAGCTTCATCTTCGATGAGGTTGTAGGGGCAGTAGAAAAAGAGGTAGAGAAGGCGGATGAGCGTGAGCGAAATGATGAAGAGGATTGTTGCGCGCGGGGTGGTTGCCCAGGAGAGGAAATGTGAGGGTGGCGCGGAAGTCACGGCGAAGACAATAGGAAAGAAAAGACCCGCACAAGGGTTTGCCTTGCGCGGGTCAGTTGTTCACTTTGAACTCTTACTCACTCTTTGGTGACGGACTGCTTTTCAGGAACTACTTCCTTTGGAGCGACTGTTGGAGCTGTCACGCCGTCGAAGAAGAGGTGATCTTCGGGCTTGCCGTCGGCATCATTGCGGCGGGTGACCACGATGGTCGAGCCGGCAAGGAACTGGCCGCCGAGGACCATTTCGGCGAGCGGATCTTCAACGTAGGTGCCGATTGAGCGACGGAGCGGACGCGCGCCGTACTCGGGGTTGTAGCCCTTTTCGATGAGGAAGTCTTTGGCGAGCTGATCGAACTCGATGCGCATTCCCTGGGTCGAGAGGCGCTTGCCGACTTTGACCAGTTCGTATTCGACGATTCGAGTGAGATCTTCCTTATTCAGCGGCCGGAAGACGATGACATCGTCGAGGCGGTTGATGAATTCTGGGCGGAAGAACCGCTCGATTTCCTTCATCAAGACGGTCTTGACGTTGGTGTAATCGTGCTCGGTAGAACGTTTCGCGAAGCCGAATCCGCCGCCGCCCTTGATGAGGTCTGCGCCGAGATTCGAAGTCATGATGACGATGGCGTTGCGGAAGTCGACGTTGCGGCCGAAGCTGTCGGTGAGACGACCTTCTTCCATGATCTGCAGGAGCATGTTGAAGACGTCGGGGTGCGCCTTTTCCACTTCGTCAAGAAGAATGACGGAGTAGGGGCGACGACGGACGCGCTCGGTGAGCTGGCCGCCTTCTTCGTAGCCGACGTAACCGGGAGGTGCGCCGATGAGGCGGCTGACAGTGTGCTTTTCCATGTACTCGGACATGTCGAGGTGGATCAGCGCTTCTTCATCGCCAAAGAGGAATTCGGCGAGGGCCTTGGAGAGCAGGGTTTTGCCGACGCCGGAAGGACCGACGAAGACGAAGCTGCCCATGGGGCGGCGTGGGTCTTTGAGACCAGCGCGAGCGCGGCGGATGGATTTTGCCACAGCCTTGACGGCGTCGTCCTGGCTGATGACCTTCTTGTGGAGCTCTTCTTCGAGATGCAGGAGTCGAGCCGCTTCGTCTTTTTCGAGACGGTTGAGCGGGACGCCAGTCATCTTGGAAACGACTTCACGAATGACGTCTTCGTCAACCGTGCCTTCGGTTTCCATCTGCTTGGCCTTCCACTCGCGGACCATTTCTTCCTTCTGCTTACGAAGCTGCTCGGCAGAATCCCGCAGTTCAGCTGCACGCTCATAGTCGGCGGCCTTGACTGCTTCATCTTTCTGAGTTGTGAGCTTTTCAATTTCTGCCTCGAGCTCGGTGAGCTTGGGCGGTTTGGTCATGGACTTGATGCGGACGCGAGCGCCGGCTTCGTCGATGATGTCGATCGACTTGTCTGGCTGGACGCGGCCGGTGATATAGCGACCCGAAAGATCGACAGCTTCCTTGAGTGCCGCATCGATGATGCGGACGTGGTGGTGCTGTTCGTAGCGGTCGCGCAGACCCTTCAAGATCTCGATGGTCTGTTCGCCGGTGGGCGGGTCGACCTGGATGGATTGGAATCGACGAGCAAGAGCGGCATCCTTTTCGATGTACTTGCGGTACTCGTCAAAGGTGGTAGCACCGATGCACTGGATTTCGCCACGGGCGAGAGCGGGCTTGAGGACGTTAGATGCGTCGATCGCACCTTCAGCGCCGCCAGCGCCGACGAGGGTGTGAAGTTCATCGATGAAGAGCATGACGTTTTTGGCACGACGCACTTCGTTCATGACGGCCTTGATTCGCTCTTCGAACTGGCCGCGGTATTTGGTACCGGCGACCATGAGGGCGAGATCGAGGACGACGAGGCGTTTTTCGGCGAGAATTTCGGGGACATCGCCGGCGATGATGCGCTGTGCGAGACCTTCGACGATGGCGGTTTTACCGACACCGGCTTCGCCAAGAAGCACAGGATTGTTCTTAGTACGGCGGCAGAGGACCTGCACCACGCGTTCGATTTCAGTCTGACGACCGATGACGGGGTCAAGCTGATTTTCGCGAGCGAGTTCGGTGAGATCGCGGCCGAAGGAATCGAGCGCGGGGGTTTTGCTCTTGGCGTTCTTTGCTGAACCGGCGGAGCCGGAAGCGGGGGCGGCGGGCGCGGAACCCGAGAGCGAAGCGCCAGCGTCTTCGGCGGCGGGAGTGCCAGTGGATTCGGAGCGTTCGTTGCCAGCGCCCAAGAGATTGAGCACTTCTTCACGAACTTCTTCAAGCTTGAGGCCGAGGTTCATGAGAACCTGAGCGGCGACGCCATCATGTTCACGGAGGAGGCCGAGCAGGAGATGCTCAGTGCCGACGTAGTTGTGATTGAGGTTGCGGGCTTCTTCGATGGCGTATTCGATGACCTTTTTGGCGCGTGGGGTCTGGGGGAGCTTGCCCATGGTGACCATTTCGGGGCCAGCCTTGACGAGCTTTTCGACTTCCATGCGGACTTTGCGGAGATCGATATCGAGATTTTTGAGGACGTTGGCGCCGACGCCGGAACCTTCTTTGACCAGACCGAGCAGGATGTGCTCAGTACCGATGTACTCGTGGTTGAGGCGCTGGGCTTCCTGGTTCGCCAGGGCCATGACTTTGCGGGCACGATCTGTGAAGCGCTCAAACATCTATCTCACTCCTAGTGCGACGTGGAGGTTCGAAAGAACTTTCCAAGTCGCGAACTGACACTATCTATTCGTATGTCGCCGCGGTGTGTTCTTTATTCAAGAGGCTTGGATGAAGAAAGCACGAATGTTGCGGCAAGAAGAACAACGAAGCAAAGAACGGAAGAGTCACGCAGGAACTCCCAGATCTGGTGACCTGGGCCTGCATGTATTAGATGTATCGGCAGCGATTGGCGTGCCGGTGAGGGGAAGTAGCTGAAGTGTTTGTTTCTAGGTCAGGAAGGGCGATTTTGGCTGGGTGGGGGAATGCGGAAATGTGAGATTGGGAGGTTTGGATGCCGGAATGGCAGTTGGGAGCAGCGGGAAGAACATGTTTGGATTTTGATTGGACGGTATGGAACCGAAGGGCAATGGGTTGGGTGGTTCTAGAACGGAGGGCAGTTGCTCAAAGGTGATCAACTGAATATTTCAAAGACGCTCATGATCACCTGAGCGCCATTTGTTTCCCTTGTGTGGGGGATGCGGACGCACTTGCTCGGAACGAGGGTGAGTGGGAAGTTCTCAGGGGGCCACGAGATTTCAGAGGGCCACCGATCGTGGCACTCTGAGATTTGGATGGCGATTTGGATGGTGTGACTGATTTGGAGTTGGGGCGATCCTCCACGCATGGGGCGCGGAGGAGATTAGAGAACGCATCGACTCGCGCGAAACGAATCGAGGAGCGGGCAGTTTGTTGAAGCTGGTGCGGCTGGGTTTTCATGTCGCCAATGTAGCGAGGAAAGCGGGCAAGGCAAGTAGGGAAGTTTGACCCTGACACACCCTGTCAGGCTCATTTTGAGTTATCAGGGGTTTTTTACTGTGAATAAGTGGCGGTTTTGCAGGGTTTTCTATGTAGGAAACCGGGTATTTGCACTTTTTTTTGCTCAGTACGAAAGATTTTCCGGTACCGGACATTTCGAGGGCGCGAAGTGTCCGGTGCGGGGCACCCGAAAGTGCTGAGAACTGAGAATTCTGGTAGGCTGGTGCGCTCAGGAGAACCGGGCGAAACTTCGGGTCAATTTGATCACAATGGAGCGTGAGGCATGGGCGTGATTCCGACATCATTTGATGAATGGGCTGAACGGGTGAAGCTGCGATTTTTGATCGGCGGGCTAATTGGGCTTCTGGTGTCAGGGTGTTCGACGATTACCGAGACACGCTATCTGGTGTTTGGGAAGGAGACACAGGCAGAGATTAAGAGCGTGAATGAAAACGCTGGCCGCGGCTCTCGGAATGGCACGTGGTCGGTGAAATATGAATTTGAAGAAGAAGATGGGGCCGTGAGGAATGAAGAGGATTACGGATCGGGATCACTTTCATTACTGGGAACCGGGAGCCTTATCGACATCGAGTACATTCCGGGATCGCTGGAGAACTCGCGAATATTGGGGCATCACTACCGATGGCGGACCATTCCGTTTTTGATATGCCTGGTGATTGTGGGCATCGCGAGCTGGAAGTTTATGAAGGAGTATCGGGAGCATGAGCAGCGCGAGCGGTCGAGAGGGTGATGGCGTTGATTGGGACTACGCATTATCGGCGGGGTGCTGGAAACGCGAGATTTTGATGGAATCTGGCAACGCCGCGTGGTAGATTGAAACTGTTGTCAGAAGCAGAAATAGGCACCGGAGATAGCTATGAAGTCTGTCATATTTTCGATTCTTGCTGGCGTCGCAATTGCAGAGGGCGCCAATGCACAGAATCTCATTGTGAACCCCGGATTCGAGGACGGAGCTTTTGTTCCCAATGGTGACAACACCATGGTGCTGGGGAACGGAAACACGACTATGACCGGATGGACCGTTTTTGGGGGCTCACTCGCATGGATATCAACACCAAATCCATTCAATTTACCGGCACCCATTGGCCTGAAGTTTCTGGACCTGACTGGGTATAACTCAGCTGCAGGAGTGCGCCAAACAATTTCGACCACAGCGGGCGTGGGATACGTGATGGATTTTGATCTTGGAAGCTATGCCCAGTACGGCAACTCGTCATCACGGGTCACCGTTTCGAGTGGAGCAAACACGATCGGAACCTGGACATTCGCAGCGCCGGGCACCCCGCAGGCAAACTGGGTGCGGCGGAGACTGGGGTTCATTTCGCCGGGCATAAGTGTCACAGTCGCGATCGAAGTAACACCAGGATTTTCCAGTCAGTATGTAGGCGTGGATGATGTGCAGGTGTATGAAGGATGTCTCTCAGATTTCAACCGTGATGAAGTGGTCGATTTTTTCGACTATCTTGATTTCGTCGCGGCATTTGCTGAGGGTGGGCTTGCCGCGGACTTCAACTCTGATGATGAGGTAGACTTCTTTGACTACCTTGATTTCGTGGGAAGTCTGTCGTCGGGATGTTGATGGCGTTGGTCAGAGATCGACGTTGAGGAACTGGTTCAAATGTAGCTTCAGCTATCCGAAGCGTGCCTTCTTGAGTCAGTGCCGCGAACTGAAGCAAAGCACCAAGGCACTCACCACGTCGATGCGGGGCCGTTGAAGCGCGCAGTAACGGTCTGCGAAGAAAATGCCTGTTTTTGTGGCATTTTTGCCAATTACCCCGGGCTAGAAGCCCGTCTCTGATAGAAAAAACGCTGAAGGCCTGCAATCAACTCATTCACTTGGGGACCGAAGGGGGAGCGCCCTGCGGTTTGGAATCATCCTGGCGCGGTCCGGTGTGCACCGGCGGAATCGGGTCGGCCTTTTTTGGCTCTGCTGGCGGCGTTGCAGGGCGGGGCGCAGCCCCTGTGAGTTCGGGCACGCGGCGGCTTGGGACAGGCGCGGGCATTGGTTCAACCGGGCCTTCGAACGAGAATGACTCGCTGGGGCGAATGATGCCTTCGTCGTAGAGGACGTGTTTGATCAGATTGGCGGGGACATAGGTGACTGTGCCGACGATGCGATAGGAAGTTGGCCTGACGTTTCCGGCGACGACCGCAGGAAGTGAAAACATCTGCTCAGAGAACTGGTGAGCGGTGGCCTGAGCCGAGCGAGCGGCTGTCACTGCGGGCTTGCCATCGAGTTCCACCGAGTATTCAACCAGCGTGAGAGGCAGCGGATCTTCGGAGCGGTTGAAGGTCTTGATGTTGATGGCGACGACTGTGCCCGCATCAGAAGACTCCGAAATATGGGCGCCGGCGGCAGTAAATTCAGGTCGACCGCTGCCACTGCAGGAGGCGAGGGTTGCGAGGGAAACGAGCGAAAGCAGGAGCAACGGCTTGAGCATGGCCGCAGTGTAGAGGGAAAGAGATGCCGAAACTGGAATAATGCCTGAGGAATGGCCCAAACCAAGACCGAAATTCGGTCGATTATGGAAGTGCGGGGAAGGTGAGTGAACGGGAGCGCATCTGATTTGCCATTCAGAGGAGCGTTCGTGCTTGTATTGTCACAAGGCGAGAACGGGTTGTCAGTCGTTCGCGTATGGTTATAGAGAGAGGGAACCGGCGTTTGGCCCAAGTTGTGAATATGGAGCAAACCCCCGACAATCCGCAGAAGACCGCCGCGTCACTTGCTGATCTTGAGGCAAGTTTGAAGCGGGCACGCAAGGTGGCGCGGGCGTGTCTGATTATCCAGCGTGCCGCGGTAATCATCGCAGTCGCAGTTGTATGCGGACTTTCGATTGGCGTGCTTGATTACCTGGTTCGCACTCCGTGGGTCATGCGAAGCGTGCTGCTGGTGCTGGGCGTGTGTTTCAGCGCGTGGGCGGTTGTGAAATTCATTATTCCGGCAATCAACTTTCGGCCCAGCCTGACGGAAATGGCTCTGCGGCTGGAACGGACAGACGCAGACGGCAAACTTGGACTTAAGGGCAACCTGGCTTCTGCGCTTGAATTGGCGAAGACGCCGCACCTGATCGGTGTAGGCAAGGAACTGGTTGTCAAGCTCGTGGACGACCTGGCTGCCAAAGCGCGGTCAATTCGCGTGCTGGGACAACTGCTTGCTCCAAAGCTGACAATTCAACGAGTTGCAATTGCTGTACTGACGATGCTGCCACTGGCTGTTCTGGCAATGCGTTCGCCGGAATTGGCCTCGATTGGCGTACAGCGCGTATTGATGCCGTGGACGAGTGTGCAGTGGCCCAAGCGGTATGCGGTGGCGAATGCGACTGTTGAAACGGTGCATCCGACGACGGCCGCACTTGCGCTACGTGGCGTGCTAATTAAGTCGCCGCGAGATGTGGGTAAAAGCGATGTAGTGGTTGAGTATCGCGCACTGGGCACTGGCGCAGATGGAAAGGCGTGGACTGGTAACTGGGAGCGTGTGCTCTTGACCGGGCAGGGCGCGATTTCAGCGGAGTTGTCACAGGCCCTGGGCGGCATGCAAGGCGAGCTTTATGAACGGCTGATTGAACCGGCGGCGATTGATGCCCGGCTTGCGCTGTTGACCGACGATGTGGTCACACTTGAGTATCGCATTTCGGCCGGCGATGACGCAACGGAAACACAGACGATGCTCCTGGCACGGCCGCCGACGATTACCAGGGCGAGCGTGAAGATTGTCGCGCCGGAATACGCGCAGATCGATGCTGAGTTTCCGTTTGTGATCGGTATGCACGAGCTAAACGCAAGCGATGGATCGCGAGGCACCGTTGGACCGGTGCTGGCGGGCTCGCATGTAGAACTTACGCTTGAGTTCAGCAAGTCAATGCCGCTGAAAGCGTCGGAAACATTTGCCAAGACGCTGCTGGCGATGAACGACGAGGCGACGACAGGTATTCACCCCAGGGAGCGGTCGTGGGATGTGAACTGGATTGCACGGCAGCCCATGACATTCACCGTCGCCGCGGCGGATGAACACGGTTTGAAACTGAGCGATGATTCAACGTTCCGATTCGACACTGTGCAGGACACCTCGCCGACCGCGGCGATGCTGAATCCGGCCAGCGATGAATCGGTGCTGCCCACCGCGGTTGTTTCGATCAAGTCTGAAGCCCGGGACGATGTCGCGCTCGCAGCGGCGGCGGTTGAACATCAGCGCTACACGCAGGCAAAAAACACTGAGGCCAGGGCGCTTGAAGCGACTGCAGAACCAGTGAGCTTTGCGAGTTCTGATGCGGTGAAGATCGCGACTTCGCCGCGGCAGACGATGATTGAAAGCGTACTTGATCTTGGCGACTTGGACCTGCGAGCGGGCGATGAATTGTGGCTGACTGCGACAGCGCAGGATGCGTACGGGTTTGAAGGCGCCACCCATGCGATGGTGCGGTCGGCAGCACGCAAACTGCGGATCATTACGGATTCAGAGTTCATTGAGCAGATTCGCTCAGAGCTTTCGACAGTTCGCCAGTCGGCGATGAGGATTGACAGCGACCAGTCGCAGACTCGCAACAAGACGACGGAAGCCAAAGGCCAGCAGGATGCGGCGGATGCACAGCGGCGGCAGGATTCGATTTCAGATCGATTGCGCCCGCCAGCGGAGGCACTGAAGAGATTGCAAGAGCGGTTTGAGCGCAATCGCGCGACTGATGCGTCGATGGATGCGACACTGAAAGATGCACAGGGTGCACTCGATCAGGCATCGAAGTCGTCAAAAGATGCCGCGGAGAATTTGAAGCAGGCAGCGCAGAGCAAGGAGCAGGATGGCGGACTTTCGAGCGATGCGAAGCAGCGGATTGATGAAGCCAAGGGTCAGCAGGATCAGGTCCGCAAAGAGCTGGATCGCCTGATGGACATGCTGGGGCAATCGCAGGACACCTGGGCTGCGCGGCGGCAGATTGAGAAATTGCTGGCTGAGCAGAAGAAGGTGACGCAGGAATCTCGCGATGCGGGCAAGGAGACTGCTGGCAAATCGACGCAGGAACTTTCGCCCAAGGAAGCGGCTGAACTGAATCGCGTGGCACAGGAGCAGAGAGAACTCTCGCAGCGCGTGCAGAATGCGGTTGACCAGATGGAGGCGGGGGCGCAGGCCAACAGCAAGTCGAACCCATCGCAGTCGCAGGCGATGAAGGAAGCAGCGCAAAAGGGGCGGCAGACGCAGGCGGCGGACAAGCAGAAGAAGGCCGCGGAACAGCTGGAAAAGAACCAGACGCAGACTGCCAATGCGTTGCAGCAGCAGGCCGAGCAGGCGCTTGAAGACATGCTCAAATCATTGGAGCAATCAGAGAAGCGGCGCGATGAGGAACTGCGGCGGATTCTTGCGGATGTGCGCGAGAGCCTGGAACGATTGATTGCGCGGCAGGAAGCGGAGATTGTTTCGCTGGCCGCAGGTATGCGTGAGCAAAAGGCTGATGGGCTTGATGCGAAGATGATCTCGCTGCATGAATCGACGCTGGCGCTGAAGGAAGAGATCGCGGCGAACAAGGAATTCGCGGGAGTTGATGTGCCGGTGAGTGATGCGGCGGAATCGCAGTCAGATGCGATTGGTGCGCTGCGTGAAGCTCCGGCGGCATTTGCCAAAGCGGATGTTGAAGAGCGGCCGAGCTTGCGG
>CAZAEQ010000005.1:0-30337 GCA_964484185.1 uncultured Phycisphaeraceae bacterium | reverse complement strand
GTAAGCCCTGGCTCGCATTGATGAACTGGCCAAGAAGTCTGAAGAGAAAGACCTGGCGCGGCAGCGGGAGGAACTGAAGAAGGCATATGAAGAGCTGTTGGCGCGGCAGGTTGAATTGAAGACTGGAATTGATCCGCTGGTGCAAGCGGCGAAGACGGGCAAGGAGCTTTCGCGGCGTGAGCGGCAATTGGCTCGCGATTTCGCGACCACGCAGGAAACGGTGCGGACGGATATTTACTCGCTTCGCGAGAAATCGACATTCCTTGAAGAGGCGAAGGTGTTTGAGTTTGCTCACGATCGACTCGATATCGCGGGAAAAGCGGCAACAGAAATTCTCGGAGCGGGGAGCGCGAACGCGGCTCTTGCCAGAAATGAATCGACCATGGTGCGGACGCTTGAGTCGCTCGTCGCAGCGCTGAATGACCTGAAGAAGAAAGATGACTTCCGCGACGGCGATAGTGGCGGCGGCGGAGGGGGCGGCGGCGGTGGTGGCGCTGGCGGCGAAAAAGAAAAGACAATCCCGCCGATCGCGGAACTGCGGCTGCTGCGGATGATGCAGCAGGAAGCGTTTGAAACGACGCGCAGTGCCGCGGAAGCGGGCGATATGGCGGCGGTGGAAGCAGCGACGACGTTGCAGACTCAGCTCACCACGCAGGTGAAGAGCCTGATCGAACGCACGAAAGACTCGGGCGGCGGACCCGATTTGAAGACGCCGCTGGAGATCAAGCCGCCGATGCCGGAGCCTGAGAAACCCGTCAAGAACGAACAGGGTGGTGCACAATGAAACTGATCGCCATAATTTGTGCGAGCGCGATGTTCATGCAGCCAGCGCCAGAGCTCAAGCCGGCACAGGAGTTGCCATCGCTGGATGAAGTGCTGGGCCTCAAGCCCAAAATGGAGAAGGGCGCGGTAAGTCGCGACCCGCTGGAAGAAGAATTGAACAAGGCTCTGGGGCGAGAAGAAGAAGGCGATCTGCTGGCGCAGGCCGCGGACCTGATGGACCGATCGGCCAAGCGACTGGGAGAGGCGAAGGATGCGGGGCTGGATACCCAGCGACTGCAGGAAGATGCGATTCGCAAGCTTGATGCGTTGATTGCTCAGGCACAGAACAATCAGCAGAAGAAGCAATCAAAGAAGAAACAGCAGCAGGACAAGCAGGAAGAGCAGCAACAACAGCAGCAGCAATCTCAGAAACAGCAGCAGCCAAAGAGCACGCAGACGGCATCAGAAGAAGCGCAGCCCGGACCGCCGAAGACAGAGGCCGAGATGCGAGCGGCTATGGCCGCGGCGGGCGCGACATGGGGCAACCTGCCGCCACACCTGCGAGATGCGTTGCGTCAGGGAAAGTCTGATCAATTCAGTTCCCTGTATAAGCAGTTGACCGAAGAATATTACAAACGACTGGCCGAGGAGCCTAAGAAGTGAAGCAAGCGTGTGCTGCGATAGCGAGTTTAATAGCGGCGAGCGTGTTTGCTCAGCCGGTTGATCCCAATCGGCCGCCGGATCCACTCAGTCAGCAGCCCACGAATGTTGATCCTTCGCCAGCTGCGCCAAAGAACGGTTCGCCGATTACGTTTCATGTGAGTGCACAGAACACCGTGGCGGAAGGAGAGACTTCGCCCGAGCTTGAATTGGCGACGACCAAAGGGCTCGCTGGTCTGGCGGCGATGCAGAATGATGATGGATCGTTTGGCGACACGCGCTGGGGGAGATCGGTCGCGATCACGAGCCTGGCATGCCTGGCGTTGATGGGTGATGGCAATATGCCCGGTCGCGGCGTGTATGGCGATGTAGTGTTGAAGGGGTTGAAGTTTGTGCTCGCCAATGCCGCAGAAAATGGGCTTGTGGCGGCGGAGTCGGCGAACGGGCCGATGTATGGGCACGGATTTGCGACACTGTTTCTGGGCGAAATTTATGGCATGACCGGCGGCAACTTTTCCGGTGAAGATCAGCAGTTGTCGCAGAAGACACATGAGACGCTGGTGAAAGCTGTGCGGTTGATTGAATCGACGCAGAATGATGAAGGTGGGTGGCGATATAACCCGGTGCCGTATGACGCGGATGTGTCGGTGACGATTTGCCAGATCATGGGACTGCGAGCAGCACGCAACGCCGGGCTTGAGGTGTCAAAGGACACGATTGAGAAAGCGGTTGAGTATGTGAAGCGGTGCCAGAATCCTGATGGTGGGTTCAGGTATCAGGCGCAGGGCGGGCAGTCGGCGTGGGAACGTTCGGCGGCTGGCGTTGCGAGTTTGTTGTACGCCGGAAAATATGAAGACAAATCAATTGAGAACGGGCTGAGTTATCTGGTGAGCACGGCCATGCCCGGTGCCCAGACACGGCGCTCGCATTATTACTATGGACATTATTACGCGGTGCAGTGCATGTTCCTTGCGGGCGGGGAATCGTGGAAGACCTGGTGGCCGTC
Organism: uncultured Phycisphaeraceae bacterium; assembly: GCA_964484185.1. GTDB lineage: Bacteria > Planctomycetota > Phycisphaerae > Phycisphaerales > UBA1924 > F1-120-MAGs238. The sequence goes on along the minus strand of CAZAEQ010000005.1, from coordinate 27,909 downwards.
GATTCGCGAGGAACTGATGCGTAACCAGCAGCTTGATGGAACCTGGGCCGATCCGGCGGTCGGAAACGCGTATGGATCAGCCATGGCCTTGATTATTCTTCAGATGCCCAAGCGGTACTTGCCGATTTTCCAGAAATAGAAATGCTTGCACTCCTTTCAATTCTCGCAATCACGCAAGCTTCGGCGCCAAAGCCCGAGGTTCCCGCTGCACCACAGGTTTACTTTTCAATATTGGATTCCGGCGGCGTCAGCAAGATCGTGACCGTGAACCAGATTGACAGCACATCGATCGCAACCACCGATCCCGATGGGCGGCGGCGGACTGAGCCATTATCAAGCGTGATCATGCTGAGCAGGTCGGCGATACAACCGCCGCAGATGCCGCGTTTATCGACGACTGCTGCGGAAAACACGTCGCAGGCGCCGCGTGGCGTGTTGCACACGATTGACGGTCAGATCATCGCAGGGAGCATGGCCTCTGGCGGGAGCGCGGATGTGCTGGCATGGCGCAGCCCGATTGCGGGTATTTTGCGTGTGCCGCTGGACCAGTTGCGGCGGCTGGATTGTGTGTATCCGCCAAGCCCGATGAACGCAAACGTGAAGTTTGCCAAAGATACGCTAATGCTGAAGAACGGCGATGTGCTCAGCGGGTTTGTGGATTCGATAGATGACAAGATTTCGATTGAGACGGGAACACCGCCCAGCAAGCAGATGATGACTGTGCCGCTGAGCCGCGTGGAAACGGTGCTTCTCGCACAGGATCAGGTTTCGCCGCAGGGCACCGTTATTGCGACACGCGGCGGGCTGGTGGTTCGTTTGAAATCAATGCAGATTCAGGATCGCGTCATGAAGGGCGAGGTTGGGCTGGGTGCACCGGGAGAACAACTTACGATTGGAGATACAGAGATCGAGACGCTGGTGTTTGATGCATCGCGGGTGATGCCGCTGGCACTGTGTCATTTTCACGATGTTGTCGGACGGAATGGTCGCGCCTGGGCAGCGCCGGTTGAGTTTCGGCAGCTGCACCGAGGCGGCTTTGCCGCGGAACTTGAATTGCCGGGACCGATGCAGGTGGATTTTGATCTTCCCAAGGGAGCATCGCGATTTGTGTTTCACGCGGAGCTGCCCCACTCCTGCCGAACCTGGGGCGATCCGGAGCTGGTGCTTTCTGCGGGTGATGGAAAGACGTTCAAGGAGCTGAAGCGGATCAAGCTTTCGGGCGATGCTCCGATTGCAGATGGGAATCTGAATATTTCAGACGCAGCAATGTTGCGGATGAATGTTGAAGCTGGCGAAGGTGGCGCGATTCAAGACAAGGTGAGCCTGCGCAAGGCTTTGATTCTGATCGATTCGGCCCCGTCTAACACGCCAAAATCGACAACCAATCAGTAGTTGCACGCAGCGATTTTGAGCTGGTAATGTCGTAGAATGCGGTCCATTTTTCAGGGGGACCCGCATGCTTGCAGTATCACTGTTGATAGCCGCCGCACACTTTGCTCCGCCATCGCCGATTGCGTTTCCGCATCCTTTGATTACCGAAGTGCTGTACAACGTGCCGCAGGGGTCAGATGGCGATGCCAATGGAGATGGTTCGCGATCTGCCAATGGCGACGAGTTTATTGAACTTGTGAACCCGCATGAGAAGCCGATTGATCTTGAGGGGTACACGATTACCGATGGCGTGGAAACGCAGTTGAATACCACCAGGAAAGGCGGCGAGAAAGACGCCGCGACGCCCACGGATAAATCAAAGAAATCAAAGACCGTGCAGAAGCCGCAGGTTGAGTTTACGTTTCCGGCGTTAACGCTGAAGCCGGGCGAGCGTGTCCTGTTGTTCAATGGCCACAAGCAGAAATTTACCGGGCCACATGGCACGACCAAGCAGGCTCCTACGGCCGGCAACCCGGAGTTTGGCGGAGCGTATGTGTTCACGATGGCCGTCGAGTCCACGTTCGTAGCTCTGAATAACGCAAGCGATGCGGTGCAGTTGCTGGCGCCAGCGCATGCGAAGGGCGCTGAGCGCAAGACCGTCGAAGTTGTATGGTGGGGCAAGCCGGGCGAAGCCGCCTATGACCACAGCGCGGGATTGTGCGAAGAAGTGAAGGAAGGAAAAGGAAGCGTGCATCGCATCGGTCGCAGCAAGACCTGGGCATCATCTGGCGATCTGAGCGGCACGCTAAAGGGATTGTTCAGCCCCGGAGCGATCGATCTTGATGCGGTGCCCGAGCCGGCGAAAGAGGCGAAACCTCTGAAAAAAGATACGGTGAAGCCGAATGATCCAAAGACGACACCGGCTGAAAAACCTAAAGAATCGCCTGTGACAGAGCCAGCCGCGCCCAGGTAATTCGCAAATGGCTCATTTGATTCCTAGAATGACCCGTGAAAGTCGACTGGTTCATGGTTGCAGTGCTCGCTCTTGTTGCCCCGGTGGGTATCGGCTTTGTGCTGCTCTGGTGGAAACAGGCAGATAAGTGGGCCGATGGCGAACACAAGCGATTCAAGATAAAAGAAGAATCTCTGACACCGCGTGTGGTTGTAAAGACCGAAGAGTCAGAAAAGCCGCGCGGGTAAATCATGCCGCGGTACGCGCTCACTATTGCCTATGACGGGACCGACTTCTGCGGCTGGCAGCGCCAGGAGCCGATCGTTGTCCCCGGTCAGCCACTGCCCACCCACGTGCCAGCGCAGCACATTCTGGGTCCGCCACGGGAGAAGGATCCTTTCATTCACCCGCCGCTGGAATATGGCGTTGTTGAGTTGCGAACCGTGCAGGCGATTGTCCAGCGCGCAGTGCGAGAAGTTGTGCGTGAACCTGTGGACCTGATAGGTTCGAGCCGCACTGATTCTGGTGTACATGCACGCGGACAGGTGGCATCGTTCAGGACATCATCAGATAACGAACATGGGCGGCAGGGACGCGGGTGGCCGACTGATCGCGGACTTGATCGACTGGTTCGTGCGATCAACGACCGGCTGCCGCCGGATGTGGTGGTCGTTGAAGCGCGGCTGGTGCCCGAAAAATTCGATGCGATCTTTGATACTGAGAGCAAGGGGTACGCCTACCTGGTGCACGCAGGACGTTCGCGGCCGCTCTTTGATCGGCGCTTTGCGTTCCATGTTCGAGATGGGCTGGATGTTCGAGCGATGCAGGCAGCATCGGGGCTCCTGGTCGGCGAGCATGATTTCGCGGCGTTCTCTGCCGCGACCCATAAACGAGTGACAACAGTTCGACACGTGCTTCGGTGCGATGTCATCGACTGCGGTTTTTCGCAATCGCCCGGCCCATATTGGAGCGATGCTGAGTACGGAGTCGGTCGACTGGATAATGCTCAGCGCGTGCGCATTGAAATCTCGAGCAAGGGGTTCTTGTACAACATGGTGCGGATCATCGCGGGAACGCTGATCGATGTGGGATTGGGGCGGATGCCGGTGTCGCGAGTGTCCAAGGCGCTGCAGACCGGCAATCGGCGCGATGCCGGACCGACATCACCACCCGAAGGGTTGTGTCTGGACTGGATCAAGTATCGCGACGAATCGCTGATTTTCGACCCGGCTTCCGACAAGCAGGATGCACAAGCGGGCGAACCAGCAACTGAACCGCCAACTACTTCTTCTTGAGCTCACCCTGCACACGCAGTTTGTAGCTCGCAAGCTGGAGTCGCCACGCGGCATCAGTCTCGATCAACAACGCACGATCGATGCGTTCCAGCAAAAGCTCATCGACGATCTGCAGTTCCATCGCGCTCAAAATTGCGCCTCGCAAAGACGGCAGCCAGTTCTCATCGCGTTCCAGGCTCTTGCCATAAAACTCAAGTGATTCTTTGGCATGCCGCGCAGAACGGTAACACAGACCCAGATTTTCATATGGCCGCGGATCAGTTGGCAACAAGTCCGCCGCCTTGCGGAATGCCGTGGCAGCAAGCATGAATTCCTTCTGCTCCATCAGCAGGATTCCCAGATTGTTCCACGCGGCCGGCATCTCCGGGTTCAAGGTCACCGCATCGCGGTATTGCCGCGTCGCAAGTGCGGCGTACCCGTTCTTTTGATTGATCTGTGCTTCGCGAGCCAGCGAAATCCCTTGAGCCATCTGCTCATTGCGTGTAGCGGCATCAATTTCAACCTGGCTTTTGGATGTCGAATTACATCCAGCCAAGGCGAGTGTGGCAACAAGTGCGCTAGCGAAAATTCGATGTGTAAGGTTCACTACTTAGGCTCCGTGCGTTCCCAGCGACTAAAGGTTACTTTCAGGAACCACCCAGTGGCTTCTGGTTTTAACTGAATGGAATAGACCTCAAGGCCCGGCGTATCGCGGACCACATTCTGGACCCACTTCATCAGATTTGGCATTGACTCGTCTCTGACGTCATAGCCCACTTTGGTGCGATGGACGCCGCCAATATCTCGGTCATTCTGCGGCTTACGCGTGTAGACCGGCGGAAACTGTTTCAAGCCCGCGGCGGCCGCTGCATTTGAAAATTTTGACTGCAACAGCTCTGTTTCGCTCTTGCCGTACCGCACACTCGTCGAGGCTTCAGCCGACTTGATCTCTCGAAGCTGCGCAACAAGTTCCGCGGCGGTTGTTCCGATCTTTTTCTCTTTCGCAAGTTCTGCCAGTCCGCCGCTTCGCGCCTTGATCGCGAACAGCAGGAACACCAGAGCAATAGCGGTGAGTCCGATCGCAATGATCACCAAATGCGTTGGCCGGTTGCTTCGCTCATTGCGAGATGCGGCCACTGCGATGTCACCACGGTTCTGATCAAGGTCGACAGCAGTGCTGCTCATTTGGCATCTCCTGCGGGAGCGGTTCGACCAGTCCGGGCCAGATCGCTCCAGAACCCCTTGAATCTGACCTGAATCTTTCCGCCCGTAGTGGTATATGAAGGTGTGTCCCACGAACCGATATACGGGTTTTCGATTGCCCGCAATGCGGCGTTGACAGCTTCACCCTCTTCAGTAGTAGCGACCGTAATCTGAATGGATATGGATGAGATTTCGGTACCGATGGTAACATCGTCCAGCTGTGCCGTTGAAGTCGAAAGCACCATCGTAATAACTTCGAGCGCTTCCATAACTGGATACGTGGGCTCGGCCTTCTCCGGTGGCTTCAGCGAGTTTTCACGCTTGGTCACTTCCTGCTGCAGCGCATCGATCTCCCCATACGGCGACGTCAATGCCGCAGGCATCTCATCTTTCACAATCCCCTGCCACTGCTCTTTCAGGCCGGCGGCCTGCGACCGGTAGCTCGCAGCGTCCCGCGAGAACTTGAACGCCAGACTGCCAATAGCAAGTGCGCCAATCGCGATTGCCAGCGCAATCCAGGAATACATCGAGCGGTGTAATCGTCCGGGCCGACTGTCCAACCCTTGAAGCGGAGCGATCGCACCAGTCGAATCTTCCAATACTCGCGCAGCTCGCCTCAACGTCGCAATGATCGGGTCTTCATCAAACTGCAGATCTACTGCAGCGCCCGGCCACGCCTGCGTCAGCGCTGCACCAAACGCACCCGCGGAAGCGTCTCCTTCGGCGGCGATGCAGATAACCCGCTGCGGCGAAATTCCAACTTGTGCCGACCAGCCCAGCCACTCAGTGGCCAGTCGGGCAGCAACATCTGTAGTCAATATATCGCCGCGTTCAGCTGGCTGAGTTCGAATTGCACCCGCGGCCAGCAACACGCCTTTGATCGACCAGGCCCATAAGACTCTGCCCGCAAGATCAACGACAATCGATGCACTCGCAATTGCAGATTCACTTGAACTCGCGCTACTGGCCCGACCCGCCGCCGGATCCCACGCCGCCGCCATGACTTGCCACAACGAAGCAACCTGGGCAACCGTCACCTTGCGACGATCGAGCGCATCCAGCAGCAATCTCGCCGGAGCTTCCGAACTTACAAGAATCGGTGTGCGATGCGAATGCGCTGTACCCTTTGACTTGCCTGCCTTTGTTTCAACTGGTTGCTCGGTCGGCACTGCTCCAATCGCCTGCACCGATGATTCGAGCTGCGACTGCGCATAGACCGCCACCGGTGAAATTGATGCCGAGGCGGATTCCGGGTCGGCTCCAAAGTTCCGAGCAACCGCCGCGAGCACTTGCCCCTCACGACTTGGCGAACTTACCCAGGAGCAAAGGCTTCCTTCAACATCCAGACAGAGAAGTTCGAGCCCGGGTGATCGATCAGAACCTTCTGCAAGCTGCGACTGAATCCAGTCCGCGGCCGCATCAATATCCTGAGCCGGAAATTCTGAACTCGCGGGCGCCGCCCAGGATTCAACCTTGGACCCTCGCAGAGATTCCACAACAAGACGAACAGCTTCAAGAGAGCTGGCCTTCCTGGCCTGACGAACATGACAAATTCGAGCGCTCACTTGATGGGCTTCTCCTTGGCGACATTAATGGGTTGGGGAAGATCGCCGAATTTTCCCGCTTGTTCCATTTCGTCGAGCATCTTCTCTATCTCTTCGCCCTGACGACCTGTCTCTTTTTCCAGTTCCTGCCTGCGAACTTTTCTTCTCAGCTCCCGGGCATCAATCGCGATCTGCGCCGCTTTGGCGTTGTTGGCCTCAACCAGAGCCCGCGCTTTGGGGTCAAGACCGGCAAGGGCGTCTTTCGGATCCTTAACATTTCTCGCGCCGCGAGCACGAGGGTCCTGAGTCAATCGCCCCGTGTTGGCTGGCGCTGCGAGCGGAGCCGCCGCATGTCCCACTGATGAACCTGTCCGATGTGCGACATCTATAGTCTCTACCTTCTTGCCATCATCGATACTCACCGAGTCGCCCGTGATCTCGGTAATCGTTGCAGTAACGTCCCCGGCCAGCTTAATAACGTCGCCCAGGCCAACGATGCGCTGCTTGCCATCGATCGCGATAAGCGCGTAAAGCTTGGCCCCATCGGCTACCACTCCAAGAAACTTCACGTGGTCTTTGACCGATGACGGCGGCGGTGGCGGCGGCACTGCCGGATCGACCACATCCGGCGGCGTGATCTTCGGACTGTTTGAAACCAAGATCAGTCGCGATGCAATTCCGTCCAGATCGGCTTTGGCGTGTGCAACCTTCGGCTGCTCAAATTTGGTGGTACTGATTTCCCGAACTTCAATCTTTGCAGGTTCCGCGCTTCCAGGGCCAGAGATGAAATTGGCCGCTACCGCCGCGCCCGCCGCGATCGCCGCGACTAATGCGGCAACCTGGGCGACTGTGCGCGTACCGACCACCTTTGCACGAGTTTGCGGAGATGTTGTCAGCAGAGCCATGTTGAGTCCCTTCCAAAAGGCAGCCAAGTCTAGCGTTCGACAACCCGTTTCCAATCAAGAATAACCGAAAGACGCGTCATTCCCGCGCCAGCCCGGTCCCGGGACGTATTACCACGCCCGGAAATCAGGCTGTAACCCGAATAGACCGCGGCAGGTGTAGAAAGTTGATCAGTTCGATACAGTCGAGCCTCGATTTGCCAGAATGTTGGCTGCGCTGTCAAAAGTCTCTGCAAAATCGCCCGGATCTCCGGCTCGGTCTGAATTTTTGCAATGATGTCCGCGAGCTCGGTGGCCCCCAGCGGTTTCTCGGCCCTGGCTGTATTCACTGCTTCAAGCAATTGCGCAACCAGATCGCCGCCGCCCGCAAAATTTGCGACCGCCGCCAGAACAGGATCGGGCGACGAATTCACACTGACCGCGGGTGAACCATACCGACGAGTCAGAGTGACCGGGGTGTACCGTCCCGCCGTGCGAATCTTCTCTTCATTTTCTGCAATTGACTTGGACGCCTTTTTCAACTCATCGACAGAGATTCCGCTGTACGCCATCGCGACGCCTTGCGCATCGGTGATGGAATCTCCCTGCAGCATTCCGAATTCGGTCAGCACAGACCCCTGCGCATCAAACACATAGAGCTTGAGCAACACACCATCGGCCAGCTCAAGGTCCATCGCGTGACCATCTTCCTCGAGCAAGTCTGCCATGGGCTTGGTCGCCACACTCTTCATCCAGCTGTCAATCGCCTCTTGCATTCCCTTGGCGAAATGGTCATCTCGATAGTTATCAAGTTGCCGCTTCACCATCCGCGCCTGGGTGTTCGATCGATCGAGCATGACCACAACCACCAGACTCGATACCAGCGCGAGCAACACTACCAGCGGCAGTGCAAAGCCGCGGCGAACTGCGTAGCTATGTGTGCGGCAACGCGTGCTCATTTTCCTTTCCCTGCTGGGGCCTTTTGCTCAACAATCTCAGTAAGAGACTTAATAGTTTCTGATCCAGATCCTGAGCCCGGGCCAGATCCGGAGCCGCCAGACTTCGAGTCTTTTCCTTCGCTCCCGCCAGCGCCGCTCTTGTTCCCGCCGCTCTTGAAATCCCGCTCCTCCTGAGTTTCCGGCCCAAGCAGCCAGCCAACTTCAAACAACCACTTCGCCCACAGGCCCGTTGTCGTTTCGACCTCAACCTGCACATACGCAGGCAAGTGCTGAAAATACGTCGCTTCCATCATGCGGGTCCATTGCCGCTCTCTGAACACGCGCACATTGAAATAGCGGATTCCCTGTGCCAGCACAATCGGTTCGCCAATCGGTCTCAACTGCGGCAATGGCGCGCCAAACTGCTCAAGTCGATCGCGCGGCGCGAGCCTCGTATACAGAATCTCCCACGACTGCTCTTCATCCTCCGCTTTCAATGGCATCGGCCTCAGATAAATCGCTCCACGATTGAGCAAAACGCCCTGCGTCGCGGCAACATAATTCAACGTGCTCGATTCCTCAGACTCCGGATTCAGATCCGGAACTGGCTGCCCAGCCGTCACAACTTCAAGCATCTGCGGCGAAAGTACATCTCCACCGCCGCCGCCGGAAGTTGCCTTTGAACGATTCACCATCGCCCTTACAACCGGATCAGGATCTTCAACAATTCTCACGCGCGGAGAAGGCACTGAAGTTGCTCGTGAAGGAGTGCTCGAGCTTGCAGATGATCCATTCGCAGTTTCTGAGGGTGTGGGCGGCGGCGGTGTGTTCGCACCGGCAGCTTTGATTCCCGGCGTTCCAGGAGGAGCGGTTTCATCTGTGACCGCGAGCGTTGCAAAGGTCCGACGCAGTACAGTCTGGAGTCGATCCAGATCGCTCACCTGATCAAATCGTTTTTCGAATCTGCGATCACCCCGGTCCAGGGCAATAAACAACCCAAGCGCCGTCACGAGCAGCATCGACGCCATCGCTGTGGCGAGCCCAAGTTCAAGAAGTGTAAATCCTCGACGTGCGTTCATTTTGACTTCCCCGGTGGGGGTAGCCCAACACCTTTGCTCGAAGATGGCGCCTTGGGAGTTCGCGGCGTCTGTGGGCCACTGCCGCGTGAACCGGGAGCCTTTGGGCCTCCACCCCCACCACCCCCGCCGCCGCCACCGCCACCGCCGCCAATCTGGTCGGTCAACGTGCGCCGACCCGCATCTGACGACATCATGTTGGCAAATGAATCTGGGTTTCGCAGCGCCATGGGATCAACCACGCGAGTCAAAACCACCTGCGGGCTTTCGCCATCAGGATCAAAACTCCCGCCGCTCTCTTCGCTCAACCAGACTGTAATCGTCACTTGCTTGAGACGATCAAGCGAAACTGTGCGAGTTGTTCCTGCAGGGGGCCTGGCTTCGATGAATCCAACTTTGTCCTCACGAAGGTGATAGCGAAATTTCCACGCCCCATAGTCAAGCGGCTGCTGCGTCGGCAAAGAATTCTTGTCATCAAGATACTGGACGATCAGTGCGCTCGACAGTTCCGCCGCGCCCAGCCGCTGCTGCTCGCGCTTAGACATCGCGCCTGCAAAGCCAAACGCGGAGAACATGGCCATAATCACAAACCCGAGCAGCGCCATAGCAAGAGTGACTTCAAGAATGGTCATGCCGCGGCGCGAGAGATTGCGCTCAATGCGTGGCGACCGACCGATTGATTGACCCGCCATCGCCGCAGATGTGATCTCGAATTGTCTCTTGCTCGAATTCATTCGCGTGATACTCCGCGCTCCGCGGACTCTCCAATGGCATCCTGCCGCACGCTGCTTCCGTGCACGCAATCACTACTTCTTCTCAATCAGCCACACATCGATGTCATCTTCGGTCCCAAACTGCTTGTCTTCGCCCGACGATGCCAGCGAGAACGGCTTGCCATCACGTCCAGGAACTGCATATCGCAGGGGCTGGTCCCATCCATCGGCGTTCTTCTTGTCTTCCAAGTAAGGCGTCCTGCCCTTGACCAGCGCATCCAGGTCGACCGGATACGCGTTTTCATGCAGTTGATACTGCTGAATCGCTGCCTTAATCGTGTGCATCGTCGCCTTGGTCGCGCCGATCTTCGCACGATTGCCAGCGCCCAGCAAGCTCACCGCCGCAACAGTCATGAGCAGCCCCATAATCACAATCACGAGCGACAGTTCAAGAAGCGAAAAGCCTCTCGCGACGCGAACGGTGCGAACGGCCAGCTTCTCAGTCTTCGATTTTTCAGTGTTCATAGAAATCTCCAAATTCATCACGCTCTCTGGTTCAACCCTTCGAGCCTCTGAAAGTTCCGTGTAATGTACTGCATTATTGTTCATGAATAACTCTCTACGGTCTATTGAATCGCATTCGCGGTTGATTGAATCATCGGAATCATGATCGAAAGCACCATCGATCCGATCATGAGGAACATCACAACAAGCATCGTCGGTTCAAGCGCTGCCAGCAATCGCTGCGAACGCCGCTCAACTTCTTCCGCCATGTCAGTCGCAAGAAGTTCAAACGCCGATTCAAGATCTCCTGATCGCTCCGCCGCGATCAGCAATCGCCGCGTAGGCAGCGGCAGCGCAGTCACCGTATCAATCAACTGTCGAAGCGCCCCGCCTTCAATCAACTTCGTCCGCAAGTTCGACAACTGCCGACGCAGTTCCGGGTGATTGATCGCATCGGTCGATATCCCCAGCGCATCCGCCAGTGGCACACCACTGCGCGAAAGTGCCGCCATCACCGTGAAAAACTGCGTAGATTCCTGTGCAAGCACAACTTCCTTGAGTAGCGGCAGCGTCCGCGCAGCCCGTCCAATTACGCCGCCGATCTGCTTGCGCATCGCGACAACCGCAAAGACCATCGCCACCACGCCCAGGCCAAACCACATCCAATGTGTCGCGATGAAGCTTCCCACCGTCACCATGACCTTGGAATACGCAGGCAACTCAATACCCGATGATGCCAGCGAATTGCCAATTCGCGGCACAATAATCGTCAACATGAAAATCGAAACAATCGTCGAGATCGAGAGCACGATCGCCGGATAAATCATCAGCGTCCCGGCCTTGCCCGAAACCGCAAGCTGCCGCCGCGCTGTCGTCGCAAGCTGTTTCGACGCCCCGGGCAAATCGCCCGTCCGTTCCGCCGCCCGATAAACCGCAATCGTCACGCGATCGAATACACCCGCCCCCTGGCAGGCATCCGCAAAACTCGAGCCGCTCGAAACCATGTCTCGCATCCGCCGCATAATCGGCTGCACGCTGGGGGACACTGCACTCGCAACCACATCAAGGGCCTCAACCAGCGGCACACCTCGTCCAAGCAGCTGCGCCAGTTGCGTATTGATCTCAGCCTGGTCCTTGAGCGATAACTTGTTGGCCGCAACTGCCCAATCCGGCAGTTGCCACCAACGTACCGGCACAAGCCGCTCCCGCCGAAGCTGCTCGGCAAGTGCCCGCTCGTTGTTCGCACGTCGAACTCCCATGGCACGACCACCATTGGCCTTAATCGCCATGTATAAGTAGGAACCGGTATGTGTATTCAGCGTGGTCATATTTGATCGAACTCGGGGGTCGCCCAATTGTATCGGTCGGGAAGCGGTCGGGTTCGTAGAACTTTCAATACCAATCGAGATGTCGCAAATACTTCGGATCCTGAACTTATTGGGCGGTTGGACACCTTCGTCCTCTATCCTGACCCCTCAATTCAATACCCGGCATACTTTGCAAGCCTTCAATACAGACTCGCAACTCGATGGAATGCTCCCATGATTCGCCAATCTGATTCACAATCTTCCACTTCCAATGCCAAACCTGCAAAACCAGTCCGGGTTGATGTCCCCATTTCCGCCCACGCCCCCACTATTTCGAACCCAAGGAACTCGACCATGATCGCCCTGATCAAGCACCACGCTGGCCCTGAACTCGCCCTCGATGCCAATCGCCCCAAGCCCGTCTGCGGTCCGCGCGATGTCCTCATCCGAGTCAAAAAGGTCGGAATCTGCGGCACAGACCGGCACATCTGGGAATGGGATCAGTGGGCTGCCGGACGTATCCCCGTCGGCATCGTCACTGGCCACGAATTCGTCGGCATCATCGAAGAGGTCGGCTCGGCGGTCACGAAATACAAGCCCGGCCTCCGCGTCAGCGCTGAAGGTCACATCACCGCCTGGGGCGATTACAACAGCCGCACCGGAAACGCTCACATCGCCAGCGATACTCGCATCATCGGGATCGACCGCGATGGCTGCTTCGCCAACTACGTCTGCGTCCCCGAAGAAAACGTCTGGCCTGTCCACGCATCAATTCCCGATAAGTTCGCGGCCGTCCTCGACCCGCTCGGCAATGCAGTGCACACAGTCATGGCCGCCAACGTGAGCGCAAAGAGCGTGCTCATCACAGGGACAGGAATCATCGGACTCATGGCCGTGACAGTCGCCAAGGCCGCCGGCGCTGGAAGAATCTTCGCGACAGACATGGATCCGAAACGCCGCGCGCTGGCAAAGAAGCTGGGCGCAAACGAAGTCTTTGATCCGCGCGATGATGCCTGGATCGCAAAGGTCCGCAAAGACTGCCGCGGCGAAGGCGCTGATGTGTTGCTCGAAATGAGCGGCTCATCTCCCGCGCTCAATCAAGGCATGGAAGCCCTGCGAAACGGTGGCACCGCTGCATTGCTTGGCCTCTTCAAAGGTCCGATCCAGTTCGACATCAACAAGCTCGTGGTATTCAAGGGCTGCACAGTACTCGGCATCAACGGCCGCAAAATGTTTGAAACCTGGTACCAAATGGAAGAGCTGCTGCTGTCTGGCAAACTTCAACTTGAAGATATCGTGACCCACGAATTCCCGCTTACGGAATTCAAGAAAGCCCACGAAACCATGATTTCCGGCGAGGGGATCAAGGTCGTCATGAATGTCAGCGAATAACGCTACTCATCCGGTGTCACTTCACGCCAACTTGTAATTGTCACCGGCACGACTCCGGTCAGCGAAACATCGTCGTAATACACGTGTGATGCCTTACTTCCATACAGGTCAATCGCCGCAATCGATGCGGTTCCGCCAAGTCGATTCCATCCCACCGTCGTTACCTTCGTGCTGTTGTAGTACAAGGTCTGAGTTCTAGCATCCAAGTCGATATCGATGACAATCGGCACCCACTGATTTCGTACCAGCGGAACACTCCCTGTGGCGCCGCCCATATTGTCAGACACCGTGCTATTGGTCAGGTTGAAGTACATCTGTGTACTCCAGCTTTTTGCGCCGCCTGCGTTGTACGTATTCATCAGAATCAAATATGTATTTTCGCCGGTGGCGCTGCTCGGGATGTACTGCCAGGCCTTCAGCTGCCATTTGCCCCCGGTCGCGGTGCATATCTTGACCAGATCAGATGTCGCGGTAATGTCTACCGATTTCGCAAGGCTTCGCCGCTCCGCGGTCGACGTCTGGGCGCCCGCCGCGGCAACATTGTCCCAGGCGTACCACCCGTCAACACCATGAAGCTGATGCTTGTTGGGATAGCTATCAAAATCCGCTGCAAAATCCCCCGAGGCCATCGCCATCAATCCCGCGATAATACCTGTGAACTGCACCATGACTTCCCTCCCGCAACGATGAACCTCGCTCGATACAAGAATCGGCACATCACAACCTCAACGGGGGCACAGCCTGTGAACTTGGAATTATCGGGCATACCTCGTACTTGCCAGCCGCTCACGGCAGATTAAACAGATCGCAGAATTACTTTCTGTCCGCCTGATCTGCTCGCAATGACTCGGTAATCCCAACCTCTTGCAGCCTGATGCTCGCCTGATCCAGGTCGTTCTTCACGCTCGCAAACTCATCCGCGCCAACATCTTTCCACGATGTCTCCGCTCGTGCAATGAATCCTCGCAGCTTTGAAATCCTCACATCAAGGCCGCTTGCGTATTCCGCTTCAAGCCGCGGCCGCAGCTTCTCCAGCCGCTCCGAAATCCACTTCACATCCAATTTGCTGTTCACAATCAAATCCACAATCCGATGTCGCGTCATGTCTTCGCGCGCAAACGAAATCGATTCCGACTCCATCCGATCAACTTCTTCTCGCGTCAGCCCGTGATTCGGTACCACCTGCAACTGCGCCCGCTTGCCGCTCCGTCGCTCGTGTGCACTCACATTCAGTACGCCATTCGCATCCACCAGAAATTCCACCTCAAGCTGCGGCACTCCCGCCGGCATCGGCGGAATCCCACGTACATGAAACTCCCCCAAAACGCGGCAATCCGCCGCCATTTCCCGCTCCCCCTGATACACCCGCAACCGAATCGATGTCTGCCCATCCACGCTCGTGGAAAACATCTCCCTCGCCCGCGTCGGCACAGTCGAGTTCCGCACAATCAATTTCGCAACCGCGCCGCCCACAGTCTCAATTCCCAAGCTCAGCGGCACAACATCCAGCAGCAACGCTGACTTGTTCAATCCCGACAAAATCGCGCCCTGCACGCTCGCGCCCAGTGCCACAACCTCATCCGGATTGATCGCGGTATACGGCGCAAGTCCGAAAAACTCTCCCACTGCCTGCTGCACACGCGGCACACGCGTCGCTCCGCCGACCATGACCACAGCCTGCACACCCTCAGGGCCCAGCTTGGCTTTCGCATCTGCCATCGCTCGCGCACAGCTCGCCAGCGTCCGCTGCAGCAGCGGCTCAATCAATGCTTCAAATTGAGTTCGCTCTACAACCCGCTCAATCCGCAGCCCAGCATCCACGAGCTCCACCTTCAAAGCCGCACGCTCGCCCTCGCTTAACTCTCGCTTCACGCGCTCGCATTCCATCACCAACCGCCGCATATCACCCGCGCTCAGCTTCGACTGTACTTTCTCCGCGTCAATCACCCAGGCCACGAGCGCAGCATCCATGTCATCGCCGCCAAGATGCGTATCTCCCGCTGTGGCCAACACCTGAAAGAACGCTCGCCCACCTTCTTCAGCTGCCGGAGTCAATTTCAGAATCGAAACATCAAACGTCCCGCCACCAAGGTCATACACCGCAACGGTTTCAGTCGTCTGATTCCGCGCCGCCTGCCGCTCAAGTCCAAGCCCATACGCCAGCGCCGCCGCCGTCGGCTCATTCACAATTCGCACAACTTCCAGCCCCGCAAGCCGCCCGGCATCTCGTGTCGCCTGCCGCTGCGCATCGTCAAAATACGCTGGAACAGTCACCACCGCCCGCGTCACTTCAACACCCAGCGCTTCCGTCGCTCGCGCCTTGAGCGCCCGCAAAATCTCCGCCGACACTTCCTGAGGCGACACAATCAGCTCTTTTCCGCCCAAGGCCGCCGCCGGTATCCGCACGCGTGCAGTATCCTGCTCGCCCGCCACCACTTCAAAAGAGAGATACGCAAGGTCCGCGCTCGCATCCGCAATCGATCGCCCCATCAGCCGTTTAACGCTGGAAATAGTGTTTCTCGGAAACTGCGGCGAACTCTCCTTCGCCTCCAATCCAACCGTCCTGCGAATGACCTCGCCAACCCGCTCAAACCGCACCACGCTTGGCAGCAACCCGCCTGCTCCATTTCGAGCCAAAAGCACACGCGGCCCTGACTCATCGCACACTGCCACCAGACTATTGGTGGTCCCAAGGTCTATCCCAACGATCGGATCATTTCGCTGTTTCGATGCCATTGATAACACAGGGTAGAACCCCCCGGAGAACTTGCTCGAAACGTCCGAAAACTGCGCAAGCCAGGTTCCATTGAGTCCAATTGGCTCGTTTTACGACGATTCTACTGGCATTTTGATTTACCGGTGGCAGTTTTGTCTTGTGGCGTTCTTGGACTTCATCTCGTGAGGGTCCCTGTCGCCACAGCGAACACAGGGCGCTCACTGGTCCCTGGTCCACAGAAGAGTACCCAAACATGAAGATCGCCTCGACTTTGGCTTTGGCCACAATTGTCGGCGTTGCTGCTTCAGCAAACGCCCAGATCACCGCCGTCACGAACGTGCCCGGCGCATTCATCGACATCTCCGCAACCGGCACATCGCTCGGACTGACCGGCGTAGATGACGCCACCGCCAGTTTCACCGCAACGCACGGCAACCGCATTATGGCGGCGGGCTCTGCCTTTGCTTCAACCAACGGCCTCGTTGGCGTCGTTGCAAATTCAGGCTTCACCAACGGCACCACTGCCAGCACCGCCATCGGCACTTACGCCGTCTACTGGGATGACTTGCACACCCGCACCGGTGAGATCTTTGTCCAGAATCTCTCAGATCGCACCATTGTCCAGTGGAACAACGTCCAACACTTCTCCACCTCCCCCTCGACCGTCACCTTCCAGCTTCAGATCTTTGATGAAGGTGGCCCGGTCCTCGCTCAGTGCATCTACCAGGACATCGACTTCGGCGATGCTAACAGCTTTGGCGCATCCGCCACCATGGGCGTCCACGCCCTCGACGATTCATCCACAGAGTTCTCAATGAACACCGCCTCAATTCAGGATGGATCAATCATCTCTTACGTCGTTCCGGCCCCCAGCGCTGTCGCTGGTCTCGGCTTGGTCGGCCTCGCTGGCCTGCGCCGTCGTCGCTGATCCTTGATTGTGATCACCTCTGTTTGCGATAAACAGAAAGGCTCCAGCAGCAATGCTGGAGCCTTCTTCGTTTCATAGTCCGCATACCCCAACTTCACTCATCCACAATCGTCGTCAAATCCGCCACAATCTGGATCGGAATGATCGCTTCCGTCCGCACATGCTCCGTGCCGCTCTTATCCCGCAACACAATCTTCAGGTTATAGCTTCCAATCGTCAGTGTTGGCGGCAGTTCAATCTCCTGCACCAGATAAAAGTCCTTCCGCTTGTTGCGCCCCGTCTCGATCACACTGCGCTCCGGCTCCTTCACCTGCAACATTCCGTCATACGCATCCAATAGCTGCATCTCCGTAGAAAGATCCACCGCCCATTGATCACCCGGCATCTTGTCCGGATCCGTCTCCTTCACCGGTCGGTATCCAAAATTCTCGATTTCGATATACACAATCGCCCGGTTCGACCGCGCTGATTGGAATACAAAAGTGCCATGTCCGGGCCGGCTCGGCAGCGGCACATATCTTCCATACCCCGATACGCGCGATGCAAGCAGCGCCTTTGATCCCTTGAAAGCCGGGATCGCTGGCTCCGGCTCAGCAGGAGTATTGGTAATCACTGCTGGCTTCGCACCTTCCATCGCCGCCAAACCCGTTGCAGGAGCCGACACCGGAACCGGTGTCGCAACTACAGGCGCAGCGAATTCTGAAGAACTCGAGCTTTCCTGATTGAATGTCGTGTCTACCACTGTCGCGATGGGCTGCACCACTTCATGCCCAACTTCGCCTTGCCCTGGCTCCAGGACAATTGGCTGTTCTATCACTTTTGATGTGTCGATCGCCGCCGGTGACACGCCGTTCGATGTGCCATTCAAAGTGTTGAGCCCGCTCGATGCCGCCGGCTCAGCCTTTGTCGCTTCGACCTTCTTGGGATCCCGATTAAACAGCGCTTCATAATCCAAAGTCGCCTGATTCGCCAGCTGCTGATAATCAGCGTCCTTGGTAATCTCCGCCGGCGTGTTCAGTTTCGGGCTCTTTGAGTTCGGATTCAGCAGACTGCTCAGACCAGTGGAAATCACTTCGGAATCAGTCCCCGCCTCAGCGCTCTTGGCAGACCCGCTCGACGTACACGAAGTCATAAGCGCGGCAAATGCTCCAAAGCCCGCCGCCAATACCACCAGTTCAAATATCGTGAACGGCAACCTGCGCACCTTCGTTGCGATGTCGTTCTTACTTGTTGGCTGAGTTGTCAGTGAATCACCAGAACCGTGCCGCGTAAGCCCTTGAATCTGAACTCGCGAACTGGTCAACGGTCCCGCTGAACCACCTGAAGGACCGGATGAACCCGATGAGAAAGTAGAAGAATTCACAGCCGAAAGCCTCCATGCCAACGTCTCGCCGCTCTCCGAGCGGCCGCGCAATACCACCTTGTCTTTTCGACCAAGTCGCCTTCAAAACCCCACTTTCTTTCAATCTACGTACAGGCTGCAAACATCCCGTCAGCAACCAGTCGAGAACTGCATCACAAAGTCCAGGTAATCGCCGAAATCGACTGACGAGTCGTTGTTGAAGTCTGCAACGTCATCCCCCATCGAGAACGCATCAACGAAATCCAGGTAGTCAAAGAAGTCGACGCCGTCGTCGGCGTTGAAGTCAGATGGACATTCAACAACGTGCATGACAAAGGTGACTTGGTCCTCTGGCACAATGCTCACGAATCCCAATTCGCCAGATGGGGAGGTGTAGTACGACATTCCACCACCGAGAATGCTCTCGTACGGGACACTGATGTAGATATCTCGCGGCCCCGGAACACTTCCGACTTGCAGATCGAACTGAAACAATATTGGGTGAAGTGCGCTCTCGAACTCCGGCCCTGCAACATCCTGCGGCGCCTGACCGATTCGAATGCCGTAATCCAGATTCGTGAGCATGGTCGTTGCATTTGCTCCGGCGATTCGCCGACTTGTTCCATCGTCCTCCACGAAAACGTTGAGTTGCCCACTGGCTGAACTCGCGAGCATCGAAGGAACTGCAAATGGATTGCGTCGGCCGGTTCCATCGGGACCAACTCCATCTTCCTCGCTTGTAAACGAAAGCACTTGATCACCAGGCGTGAGGCCTGTCACTCGTACCTGGAAGCTCGCACTTCCCCATCCCTGATACCCCGGCGGAGCTATCGGCGATGCGGGCGGCGTAACAGTCACCCTCGGACGACTATCCGGTCGAACCCTCGTGGGTGCCGATGCACAAAACGCATTCGGATCGCCAGCCATCGCTTGCTGACCAGCTATCAACACTGCCGTACTTATTGCAATCCGCTGCATGATTCATCCCCCGGTATTTAACTTCGCCTCGATATCTTCCCACTTCTTGATTTCAGATGCAACCCCATTCTTCCGTAATATGAGCAATATGCGCTTGCAAACCCACATTTTTCGCCACTTTGGAAGCTCTATTTGCTGAATGAGCCAGTCCGCTTTCGCATTTCTCTCCATCGCGGCGGCCAGATTACCACCTGCCCCGAGCACACTCCCATAGATCGAGTTCGCTTCCTCCCGCTGCGTCTCACTCGCGCCGGAGCCCTCAACAAGTAGCTCAACAGCACTCTTGGCGGCCAGTTCAGCCTTCGCCAATTCACCATTCCGCCGATACGCCTCAGCGAGATTGAACTTCACAAGCCCCTCTCTCAAAGATTCCTTTGCCCGCACAGCAAGTGTTACGCCCGCTTCAAGTGCATCAATTGACTCTCGATATGCTCCCAGCTCCCGCGCAGCAATCCCAAGTTGCAGGAGTCCGATGATTTCCGCTTTCACATCAGCAGGACTAAGCCGCGCTGCTGTAACGGCTCTCGATGCAATTGTGATTGCTTCGACAAACCTCCCGTCATCGCTCAGTGACCGCGCAAACCATCCGTAGATATTCACCATATCCGGATGCGAAGGAGGCACCAGTTGCCCAGGTCCGTCCAGAGCATTTCGAAAAATGTCGTTCGCTTCCTTTGCCCTGCCCTTTCTCAACAACGCGCACCCCAGCGGAAACATCACTCTGACACCCTGCTGTGGTCCCATGGCCTCTTTCCTGGCTGCCCATATCTCATGCGCTCTCCCCAGATGCAGAACCGCTTCGTCGTACTCGGCGGCATTCAGCTCTCGAGTTCCCACATTAACGAGCACTTCATACGTCAGTGCCAACTGCTCCAGCGGCAGGGCGTTCGCAACGTTCACTGCTTCCATCGACAGTCGTTTACCTTCCTCATACTTGCCTTCGCGAAACAATAATCCGGAGCGAACCTCCAGCGTCTGCGCCGCCCGAACTCCGGTCTTTGACAGGGGACTCTTCTCTATCTCATCAAGTTGAAGTGCTACCCCGTCATCATCATCGTCCTTCACCAGCGCCGCAATCAGATCAAGCCGCCGATCAACGATCACCGCCTCGTCTCCAGAGGCGATCGCTAAGTTAAGCAGCTTCTCAAAGCTCGCCCTCGCCTCTTTGGATTCTCCTCGAAAATTCTGCGCCAGTGCCACGTTCTCTCGCAATCGCAATTCCCGCTCTGGAAACGGAGCCAACTTCCCTGCTTCGAGAGTCTTGTTCAATACTCCAATCGCCGAGGTTTCTGCGGCCCATCTGTCTACAAGCCCCGGACTCAAAACTCTCACGATCGACTCCATGATCTCACCCAATGCCTCCGCCTCACTCGCCTTCAGCGCCGCAATCTGCCTCTCATACGAAAGCCTGATCCCCGCAAAACTCAGTGCCAACACTGCCGCCAACCCGACTGCAGCAAACCCCACCCCCACCCGATTCCTCTTCAAAAACTTCTGTGCCCGATACCCCGCCGACTCCGGCCCCGCCAGCAAGGGCTCCTGCCGCAGATACCTTCTCACATCCTCCGCGAATTCAATCGCAGTCTGATACCGCCGCGATCGATCCTTCCGCATCGCCATCAAGGGCATCCACTCAAGCTCATTCCTCAATGTCCGCATCAGCGAAAACCGATGCGTCTTGCGCCTGATCGCTATTTCCTCGACACTCTTCTCAGTCTCTCCCACATGACTCAACCGCGTACTCGGCGCAGGCGGCTCACTCTCCCGGATAATCCGCTCTGCTTCACCCCGCGCTGCCTTGTGCAACATCGCTGGCTCAAACGGCAACACACCCGTCAACAACTCATACAGCACCACGCCCAGCGAATAAATATCCGTCCGCAGATCGATATCCATCCCCTCAATCCCCGTCTGCTCCGGACTCATGTACGCCAGCGTCCCGATCCGTGAATCCAGACTCGTGATCAACGTCGCATCCACCATCGGTCCCGACATCACCTTCGCCACACCAAAGTCAATCACCTTGGCTACCGGCCGCCCATCGTGCTCCGTCACCAATATATTCGATGGCTTGATATCCCGATGCACAATTCCCTTCGAGTGCGCATGCTGCACCGCCTCGCACACACTCGCAAACAGCTCCAGCCGCTCCTGGATCGACAACTTGCGATCATCGCAAAACTGCGTAATCCGCGGCCCCTTCACCAGCTCCATCACAAAATACGGCCGCCCCGCCGGCGTCAACCCCGCATCAAAAACTTTCGCAATATTAGGATGATTCATGCAGGCAAGCGCCTGCCGCTCCTGCTCAAACCGCGCAATCACCCCCTTGGCATCCATCCCCGGCTTGATCGTCTTCAGTGCCACCAGTTGCCGAATCGGGTCTTTCCGCTCCGCCAGCCACACCACCCCAAACCCGCCCTCGCCAAGCACCTCGATCAGCTTGTACGGCCCGATCTCGTCCCCTTCTCGCTCAATCGCAGCGCGAAATCCAGCCCCAAACATCCCCGATTCGCCCTCGGGCAAACCCGGCGCCATATTCGATGATGTCTTGTCATTGTCCGGCATAGAGGCCTCCCAACGCTTCTACTCTACACGAAATCCTCTGTCCTTGATACTATCAGAAACTTCCCACTTTCTGAGCGGAGCCACAATGTCGGAATTCCCGACGGTTACCACCACCAAAATCCTCGATGCCCTCCGCGCCAGCAACGATGACGCCACATGGCGGCTCTTTTTTGACCGCTTCAGCCCGCTCCTCCGCGCAGTCGCCTTCCGCATTGGCGTTCCCCGGCGCGAACTTGATGATGTCGTCCAGGACACCCTCCTGGAATTTGTCCGCGACCTCCGCGCTGGCAAGTACATCCGCGGCCAGGGCCGTATGCGCCACTACCTCAAAGGCATCGCCCGCCACCGCGCCATCGATGCCATCCGCCGCACAATCCGCGATAAAGCTGCCGCCGGCGACACGTTCATCAACCAGCTCCCCGAAGAAAGTGCGTTCGATCAAGCCTGGGACGCCGAAGACCAGCTCGTCCTCCGCAACGAGGCTCTCGCCGAACTCCGCGCCTCCACCAAATCGTCTCCCGAAAACCTCAAAGCATTCGAACTCATGATTGCCCGCCCACTCACGCCTGAACAAATCGCCGCCGAATGCAACATCAGCGTCGATCAGGTCTACAAAATCAAAAGCCGCCTGGGTGAAAAATTCCGCGAAATCTACGACCGCCTTCGCCACGAAATGTACCAGGACTGATTCTCACAAAAATCTCAACAGAGGTGGCAGATCCACCCATCTCCCTCGCACAGCTCCTTGAAGGGCTTGCTGAATTCGCCGCTTGACGAATGAGCAAACCCAACATGCCTTGCAAAGGAGATCTGCAATGTTGAACTTCTCAAACGCGTCCGCCGCCCGCATCCTCGCCTGTTTTGCCGGAGTCGCAATCGCTGCTCCCGCGTTCGGCCAGGGCGCCCTCGTAGGGATGAATATCCATTCCAAAAACTACAACGACGGCCGCACCAACACCGCCGCCCGCGGCGTAATCGCCCTCACCGGCACCCGCTCCGATGGCAGCACTTCCGGCGCACTCTGGAATTTTGAAACCGACACCCTCGTCGAAATGCCTGCCCAGTTTGGTCCAAACGGTGAACTTCTTAACACCGAAATCTCCGCATTCCGCCAGTCCCGCGGCCCGCTCGATCCGATCAAGGGAATTCCGATCGGCCTCATCAAGAAGCCCGTGCCTCAAGCAGTAATGTGGAACACCACCAGCGGCGCTCCAGGCATTGCCCAGGAATTCACAATGCCTCCTAGCTTCGCTAGCGCGGCAACTGGCCTGAACATCGACGGCTCCATCGTCAGCGGCACAATTTATGGCAACCTCCCCGGAATCGGCAACTCCCGCCAGGCCGTCCGGTGGGTCAATGGCTCAATGCAAACCCTCGCCACCGGCCCAGGCGTCCTCGCTTCTGAAGCCCGCGCAGTTTCCCTCACCGGCGACCGCATCGTCGGAAACGTCTCCGATAGTCTTGCCCCAGAACACGCCGACTCTACACGCTCCAAAGCCGCAATCTGGATGAACGGCACCTGCCGCATCCTTGAAAACACCTCGCCCGATATGTTCACGACCTTCACCGCAATCTCTGACGACGGCAACTTTGCCCTCGCCACCATCAGTTCCACTCGCTCCAACGCCAAAGGCGGCCTCATTTACGATGCAGGCAACGACACCTCGATCGACGTCATGTTTGACTACAACGCCGATGGAATGATCGACCTGCTCGATCTCGATGTCGGCATCACTCTTCTGAACTCCCTCTCCGCAGACGGCGCAATCGTGGGTGGCTCAACCGCCCTCATCGGCGGCCCCGAAACCGCCACACTCTGGCTCCGCCGGGGCAATTTCGGCCTCAACTACACCAACATCGATGCCCTCTCCTACTTCTCCTCGCTTGGTGTCTCAGGCCTCACCGGCTGGAACCTCACCAGCGTCACCGCTGTCTCCGCCGATGGCCTCGTCTTCTCCGGCAATGGCATCAACGCCGCTGGCGTCAACGACATCTGGGTCGCAACGGTCCCCACCCCCGGCGCACTCATCCTCGGCTCCTTCGGCACACTCCTGGCCATCCGCCGTCGCCGCTAACCCAGTTCTCTCTCTCCTTGCACGAACGCCGCGGTCCTCGCGGCGTTCGTGTTTGCGCTTCCCCACCGGTATTTCTCATTCAACTGGCAGATTTCCCTTTCTCCCTCGCACAGCTTCATGTAGGGCTTGCCAATTGGCTGCTGGCCGAATAAACACGCCCGACACGCCTTGCAAAGGAGAACTGCAATGTTGAACTTCGCCCACGCCCCAACCGCCAATCCTCGCCTTTCTCATCTGGCCCAAGCCTTGAAGACGTTCTGGCACTGCTGCAATTCTGCCGGGGCTCGTGCGCACCGGGCCGTCCCGATCCTGGCAGCAATCGCCGCCATGAACATCGCCGACCTGGTGTTCACCCTGACCTATGCGACCTCCATCGGCATGGGTGAACTCAACCCGCTGGCGCGTCTCCTCATGCAGCATGCGTCAGTCCCCGCCATCGTCCTGTTCAAGCTCGCAACCGTGAGTCTGGGGTGCGGCCTGCTCTACTACACCCGCCGCTCGGCCTGGAGCGAACTGGCATCGTGGATCGGTTTCTTTGGTCTCCTGCTGCTCACCATCCGCTGGGTTGAATACACAAATATCATGCAGGGCATCACCAGCAATATTCATGTGCTCGCCGCGACACAACCGGCGGAATGGGTGGAATTGAATTCACGATAACCCTCGCTCTCTCCCCGTGCCCAACGCTGCGACTTCCGCGGCGTTGGTTTTTTTTGCTTAGTGCTGGCAGGTTCTGAATTCTCCTACGCACAGCCTGATGAAGGGCTTGCTGAATCGGTCATGCGACCTGTGAGCAACCCGATACGCCTTGCAAAGGAGATCTGCAATGTTCACTCTTTCAGACACGCTGCCCGCCATTCGCACCAACCTCTGCCTCAGAGTCATTGCCCGCGCTGCATTCGGCACGCTCATTGCAATCCGTCGCCGGCGCTGAGCCCGCTGAAAATGAAAAGCCGTTTGAATCTGTACTCAGGCGGTCTCTGTGAAATGGTGTATCATGTCGTCAGCCTCTATGTGATGTTTCTTCGTTCTTCCGATTCTGTGCAACACAACAGACAGGGAAACTCAGATGAAAACTCCACGATCCGCAATCCTCATCGCCGCCATGCTGATTCTGCTCGAGGGGTGCGACAAGAAGCCCGATAGCACGGCACCAGCAGTCGGCTCGCCTGCCGCGGCCTTGCCTGGGGAAACGATTCGTGCCGTACGCGGTGTATTTCCAAACCCCGTTCCCGAAGGCGAAGCACTGAACTCGCTCCTGAAGAGTCACACCAAAGACATCGAACGACTGATGGAGTCCTTGAAATCCTCCGACTGCGGCTTCGAAGTCGACTATTCACCGGGCATGGGGACAATCCTTCCGCATCTGGGAGAGGCTCGACCAATGGCTCGCATCCTCGTTGCCGATGCCAAACGGCTGCTTGCTGCGGGAGACGCCGATGGCGCGGCCCGCCGCATCGCGTCGATTCTTCGAATTTCTGTGAATCTCACCTGCAAGGCGCAAACGCTCATTGAACTTCTGGTGGGAACCGCCGTTGCCGAACTCGCGCTTGATTGTGTTCGCACGCATCCGGAGCTGGCCCGCGCCGCCTGGAAGACCGACATTCAACAGGCGATTGCCGCCGTTCAGCAATCCGATGTCCTCAACTCCACCGCGCTGGTTCGTGCCGACCTGGACATGATGGCTCGTTCGCTTCGCGAGGGCAAAATGATCGCTTTTGAAGGCTCGGCCAGAGACTGGACCAAGGCGTCACAGGCAGAGCGCGATGCCGCCGCAGCGCACATTTCCTCATTGGCGGAAGAATACCTCCGCGCCTGGAAACTCCCCGATGCCGCGGCATCCGCCGCGAAACTGGATGCAATCACCACGCGTGAACGCACCAGTCCCGGTGGCGATCTGCTGCCCCCATTTTCCAAAGCCCGCCCTGCAGTTGAAAAAGTCCGCGCATCACTGAAAGAGATCAGCGCCCTGCTCTCCAAATAATCTGGCACACAAACACAAACGCCCTCAGGTCTTCTGGACTTGAGGGCGTTCTGATGTTTTGTCGCGGGTTCACGCCACCGTGATGCTCTTATCGAGATATACATCCTGAATGGAGTGGAGCAGGGCAGCGCCATCCTTCATCGGACGCTGGAACGCCTTGCGGCCTGAGATCAGGCCCATGCCGCCGGCTCTCTTGTTGACAACTGCCGTCAACACCGCATCGGACAAGTCGCTTGCGCCCTTGGATTCGCCGCCGGAATTGATCAATGGTGCGCGGCCCATATAGCAGTTGATGACCTGATAGCGGCAGAGGTCGATTGGGTGTCCGCCGTTTCCTGATTCATCGCTGCCGGCGAGGTCTGTGTAGACACGCTTGTCGAACTTGCCGTATGAGGAGCCGCCGGAATTGAGCGCTGCGTATCCGCCGTTATTGGTTGGGAGCTTCTGCTTGATGATGTCAGCCTTGATCGTCACACCCATGTGATTGGCCTGGCCGGTCAAGTCCGCCGCGGAGTGGTAGTCGGTGCTCTTGCCATCTGCGCCCTTGACCTTGAAGGCGTTGTTGCGGGTGTAACACCAGAGGACCGTCACCATGCCGTAATCATGAGCCTGCTCGAACATATCAGACACATACTTGATTTCATCGCGGCTGGAGTCGTTGCCGAAGTAGATGGTGGCGCCGACCGCCGCCGCACCCATTTCGTGCGCCTGCTTGATGGAGCCGAAGTAGCTCTGCTTAAAGATGTTCGGATAGGTCAACATTTCATTGTGGTTGAATTTCACAAGGAACGGGATCTTGTGTGCGTACTTGCGGCTGACTGCTGCCAGCACGCCCATAGTCGATGCGACTGCGTTACAGCCGCCTTCCATCGCCAGTTTCACGATGTTTTCGGGGTCGAAGTACTCGGGGTTGGGTGCAAAGCTCGCACCACCGGAGTGTTCGATCCCCTGGTCTACCGGGAGAATGCTGACGTAGCCAGTGCCTGCCAGGCGGCCTGAGTCCATGATTCGCTGGAAATTCCCCAGGACCCGCGGCGACCTGTCGCTTGGTCCAAGCACGCGGTCCACAAAGTCTGGACCGGGCAGATGCAGCTTGGATTTCGAAACCGTCTTGCTCTCATGGTTCAACAGCCCATCGGCCTGATTACCAAGGATTTGACGAACATTTGTAGACGGCGTAATGGCGGCAATGGTCACTGATCAATCTCCCCTGTGCGCTCCCTGCGGTTTCCAACTGCTCCGGCGGCACACCGCACGGAGCCCATCCTGTATCTTCCCATTCTATCTGCCATCTTCCCTCAATTGACACCGAGTTCAGACAAGTGTTTCCGGCGTTTCCAGGCCGCGATCAGGCCCACTATTGCCCGAATTATGCAGAGATCGGTGCTGTACCACCGATATCGGCCCTTGCCGAACGCTGCCTTGGCATGGAACTGGAGCAAAATCTCCACCCTTGTCAAGGTTTTATTTCCAAAAAGGTGGGCAGGATGCGTTTCCTGTGGCATCTTTATGGTGTGGACGGGATGCACGGATAGGCCATCGAAAGAAACGGCCATTTCAGGCTCCCATTGGGGTCAAACACTCCACTCCAAGCTTAATCGGCGGCGATTATTTTCGTCTCGGTTGTGCTACGACCACTCAAAATTGCCTGTTCTACACCACCGGCGGGTTTGGAAGTTTCTTCCAGACCCGTCGTTTTTTTTGGATTTGCGACTCTTCCGTTGGCAGGTTCAGGTGGCGTCAGCGATGTCCCGCACGATTAGCCGCAGGTCCAGGTATGAGGAGGCGAAATCGGTGCCGCCGCAGACTCTGCTGGTTTCGCGGAGTGGTGTTCGAGTTTCTCCTCCAACTGGTTCTCTCTTTCATCCAGTTTGAGGTTGCGCTCTTTGAGTTCGAGCTTGCGCAGGGCGAGCTGGTATTGTTGTTCTGCGCGGTCGGCTTTGGCTTGTTCGCGCTGGCGGCGTTGTTCTTCGCGGTCTTTGGTGCGCTGGGTGCGCGCGATGGCTTCCTGTTCTTTTTGAGCTTGACGTTCTTTGCGCTGGAGTTCTCGCGCTTCGCGGCGGGCTTGCGCTGCTTCATCGCGCTGCTGGCGAATGTGACGGGAGTTGGTGCGTTCCATGATGGCGTGGAGGCGGATGATCTGGGCGTTGGTTTTGACCCAGG
>CAZAEQ010000004.1:121118-147807 GCA_964484185.1 uncultured Phycisphaeraceae bacterium | reverse complement strand
AGGAGCCGATAGCCACGGACGGGAGGCGGATAGGGCAGCCTCTGGCGGCGATGGAATTGCGGGGGTAATCGATGATGGTGTTTTGTACAGAGAGCAGGAACATGGGGAGGAGGATGGTGAGGGCGACGCCAGCGATCAAGGCGCAGGAGACGATGAGGATCCAGCCGCCAAATTTGGCCCACCATTCGTGGAGAAGGTTTGTTGCGAAGACGAGGTGGCTGGAGATACCAATGAACACTGTGGCGGCGAATGCTGCAGAGAGAAGCGCGAGTGGGACGGTGAGCCAGAGGCCTTCAAAGACCCATGCGTGGAGCACGAAGGCAGATTTGGCATAGAGCAGAAGTTCGTGGTTTGCAGCCAGGAGCACTGCGAAAAGGAAACCGGTTACCAGGCCTGCGGCGGCCCATCGAAAGCGCTGCTTCAGTTTTGGGTGGGCTGCGGCGGCGATGGCAATGATGACGGACATTGCAATGATGACGATGTTGCGATCAATTTCGCGCAGCGAGTGTGAAGGGGCGGCAATGGCGAAGAAGATGGCTCCGAGTACGAGGGGGACGCCACAGTGCAAGACGAACGTTTTCTGGGTGACACCGCGTGGGCCGGCCTTGGGACCAGCAGCGAAGAACTGTGCAGCGGAAATGAATTTGAAGGTGTGGTATAGAGCGTTGAGGAAGGAGACGGTGCCGAGGCCCATGAATAGCCAGCGATACCCGTGATTGCCATCAATTTGTGCCCATGTGTGCACTCGTGCACCAAAGAGCAGCAGCAGCCACGGAACCGCGACAACGAGGAGCGCGAGCGGGATGAACATAAGCCAGTTGAGAATGATGTTGCGTGCGACGAGGGAGATGAGTGTCCACGTATCTGGGGAGAACGCTCCGATTTTGGGTGAGAGGAAATTGGAGTACTCACGCAGGCGATGAACAGCGGTTGCATCCGGTCTTTGTGTGAGGCTGGTTTCAACTGTGGAAAGTGGGGTTGGATCGGTGCCCGAGAGGCGAAAGATCCAGGCTTTGAGCCATGCGCCTAGGTAGCCGCCACCAGAGACGGTGGAAAGGTAATCGAATTTGGAGAGGCGTCTATTGGATGCGATGGATTGAAGGACGCCCAGGGAGAAGGTTGCGCTGCGAATGCCGCCGCCGGAGAAGGTCAGACCAATGAGTGGTAGCGGGGGCGGCGCGGGGCAATCGGCATCTGGATCGAGGGGCGAATCAGATGGAGGCGAAGAAGATGCGCCGCTTGCGGGGGCAGAGTTTGTCGGAGGCACGCCGCCAACCCCATCGGCTTGTGCCAACAAGCGAAGATTTTCAATTGTGTAAGTAAGGCGAACCAATTCACTGAGTTTTCGTTCGATGAGAGTGTCGTAGTGTCGATGGCAGACTGCTTCATCTTCATCTGGCTCGAGCAGGATAATGGCCATTGAGCATCGGAGCAATTGTTCGAAGCGGAATAGGAGGTAGCACTCGAGAAGGTGCGTTTCGGCGTTGCAATCGAATTCGCCGTCGGCGACCGGTCGCACTTTTGACATGTCAGAAGCGACGGTGGGGCGGATGACTGAGAGTTCCTGCTCCAGAACTTGCCAGGATGGAATAGTGGTTTCGCGGCTTTGGTTTTTGATAAGCGCGCTACCGGTGAACTCTTCAAAGAGCGGGAGATCAGTCAGGCGAACGGCTTTTTCATCAGCAATTCTCGCGCGAACGGCGTGGTACTTGTCAGCGTGAAGTGTGTATCTGGGGTAATCGAAGACTGACAGAGGAAGAGCTGAGGTGTCGGATTCTGACAATTCAGCGGGAGCTTCGCTTGGAGACGTGGTCATGGTTTACTTCTTTATGAGGAAGGCGCGGGCTGTTTCAGTGGCAGTGTACTTGTCGGTTGAGTCGTATGCAACGACGGTGTAGAAATGGCTGGATTTTCCAGTTGGGAGATCTCCATCGACAAAGTTATGGCGGAAAGAGTCGGAGAGGTTGGTCGTTTCCATCTTGTGTAACACCATCCAATCGGGACTGACAGTGCCGTCAAGTTCTTCGGGAAGGCCCGTGAGTTTGGGGAGTTGGGGAACAGTGCCACCAACCAGGATGGGTTTGCTGGTGCGCAGAAGGATGACACCTTTAAGTCCTGCCATGTCCGGTCTCAAACGCCACGATACAACCGTCCCGATTGAATTGCCCGCGCTGTCCTGGATCACATCCGCGATTACAACTTGCGGGCGCGCCTGCTCTGCGGTGATCAGCACGCGGGCGTCGCCATCGCGTGCGGCAGCGCGAAGCGTGTCCATTGCGCCGCGTACCGTGTAGGCGTAGGAGTAATCGCAGATTTCGGCGATGACGCTGGTTGCGGGGTATTCGTCGTAGGAGCGGATGTTGAGCTTGTTGATGATTGCCCGGCGGCGTGACTCGACATCGCGACGGACTGAGGACCGAAGTGCGGAGTAGACCTCGATATCGAATCCCGAGGTGATATCGGTGGAGAAGGCGTCGCCCGCGAGTCCTGCGCCCGCGAGCGATGCGCCAAGGACCGGGGAGATAAAAGTCGCGGCGATGGATGAACCCATGAGCGCTGTAGCACCAGCTTTAGTTGCTGAGGCATAAGACATCAGGCCGCTGAAGCGGCGCCAGTATTCATCGCCGTTGCGATCGGCGACATCGAGGAGGCGATAGGTGACGATGCGTCGCTTTCTGAGCAGGCGATCAACGCCATCGGCGGTTGTTGGGTCTTCGCCGAGGTAGAAGTAGCGGTGAAGGTTTGAAACATCAGCGCTGAGGCCGACGTAATCCTGATTGGTGCTTCTCTCTGTCGGTGTGCCGTCGCGACCGACTACGTAGATAGAGATCAGGTAGTCTGATGGATCAGTAGTGGAGTCGCATGCGCTGCAGATTTTCAGATCTTGATCGAGCAGTGGTTCGCCGGCAGGCACTTGAGTCTTGACAACCGGGACCGCGCCCAGCGATGCGGCCTGCTTGTTGGCGCAGCCGCCGCTGGCAAAGAGTGCCAGTGAAAGAAGGAGGGCGGGAAGATTCGTTACGGATTTCATACTGGCTCCTGAGTGACTGTTACGACATAGGGAACGGTACTTTGAAGTTGGCATCAATACAATGTTGGTGATTCTACTACAAATTGAATACCTGTTGTATTAAGACGTCACAAGTGCAAAGATGGTGCATAAACGGTGTAAGAAAGGGGTAAACACCCCTAAGCTTTTTGCGCGAGTGTGGGCTGGCGTTGAAATATCGCGGGTTGTTAAGACGCAGGTCCTGGCTGTTGCGTTTTATGTGGCGACGTGAAAGCTGGGTGTTTGTTGAAAAGGTGGATGAGGTCGCTGAGGCGGTCGGCAATCTGGCGCTGCCCCGCATCGAGAGTCCCGACAGCATGAGCGCAGTCGCGGGCGAGAGAGACGAGCGCATCGAACTGGAGCCGTTCCTGGAGAAGACGGGTTTGCAGTTCGGCGAGTTGAGTGTCGCGAGTCTGCGCGCCCTTGCGTTCAGAGAGCCACATCCAGCCCATGAGTCCGGCGGAACCGAACTGGGTGAAGAGGGCGGCGAGGGAGACGATGTCGGAGGTGGGGTCGAGCATGGGAGGTCCTTTCGAGGAAGAGCGGGTTCACCGCAGTGGAAGGCAGTGTTAACATCAGCTACACACGATGTTCACGATCTGAAAAGGCAGAAGACAAAGAGAATTAACATGGATATACAGGATTGACAGGATGGGAAGAAAGCAAAGTCGGTGAAGTGTGGTTTACAGAACTGCGAAGCGGCGGAATGTGGCGGCGTATGAGATGGAATGAGTGCGGGCGTGGTCGGTGCGTGTGTCCCAGTCGATGCGGATGAAGGACATGTTGGCCCATTGCTTGCCGCGGGAGTCTTCGAGAAGGCCGGGTTCTGGTGGATAGGTGATTTGCGCGGTGAGGGCTTCGCGGAGAGTCCAGAGTGCGGATTCAGAAGATGCAACGAGGCGGCCGGTGACGACAACATCGAGTTCGCGCGGGCCGATGGGAAAGGTGTTGGGGTCGGTGGTGCCGAGAGAGAGGTTGGAGAGGACCACGAGACCTTGGGACATGACGCTGAAACGGGCGGGGCCACTGGAAAAGAGCGGGAGAGATTTGAAATGGGCGGGCATGGGGCAGCTCCTTTGATTGCGTGTTCTATTGGAGTGGTGTGATGGTGACTGGATCGGTGCTGCCATCTGAACTGATGGCTGCGAGGGTGAGAGTGCGGATGAAGCCGCGGGCTTTGGATTCGTGCTTGGTGCCCAGGAGCACTGTGGGCACGGTGACTTTGGACCAGCCTGCGTGCGAGGCGTCGATTGAGGTGTGGAAATTGAGCGTGAGCGACGAGCCCGGCGGCGGACTTGAGAGATCGCCTTGTGCGAACTCCTGAATCAGCGTGATGGTGATGCGTTGCTCGGGGCAATCGACGAATGTGATGTGTGGACCGCCGTCGGACCATTCGATGATCTGGCGTGTGGCTACGCGATCGATGGCGATGGCCGAGACGTTGGGGAGGAGCTGGTTGCCGAGAGTGACGGATGTTGGGTTGAGGATGAGCATTGCGATTCCTTTGTGTGTGGCGATGTGTTTCAGTGGAACGGTGTCTTTAACGCAGAGGCTGGGAGACGCAGAGACGCAGAGGGAGAAAGGAATGAATGAGAGGAAAAGGCAATGAAGACAGGGGAAAGCGAGGAGACGGGGTTACATGCGTGTGAGGTATTGGATGTTGAGGCGGCGTTGGCTGTCTGGGGCTCCATCACCGTTTAGGTCGATGTGGGCGATGAGGGTTTGGTGTGCGGTGCGGATTGCGGCGTCGAGTGAGGAACGCAGAGCGGCGAGTGCGGGTGTGTCTCGGCTGAGAGTTCCGGCGGAAGTGAGCAGGTGTTTGAGCGCGAGGTGGGCCTCGAACGTTGCGAAGTCCGCCTTGTTGAGAAGAGCATCTTCGCTCACCAGCGGCGATGTGGTCCCTGCTGGCGCGAGGCTGAGCATGTTGAGCACCTGCGCGTGGGCGAGTGCGAGCTGCGGGCCAAAGGTGTGAATTGAGAAGGGGCGGCCTGACAGCGTTGGCGGCGGAATCAGTTCGCCATCATCGCGTTCGCGGAGGCGCGAGATCTTCAGCGTGTCAGACCCAGAGACTTCGGCGATCTCGAAGCTCACTTCCTCAATAGTGATGATGTGACTAGGTCGAATGCCAGCGACTAGAAAATCTGGATTGAGCATTGATGCTGTAAGTGTTGACTCGGATGTTGAACAGATTCCTGCAGTCAGGCGCTGCGAAAGAAAGAGAACATCGCGGAAGAGCATGGGTTCGAGAGCGAGCAGTGTGCGGTCGGATGCAAACATGGTGAGACTCCTAAGAACGAGGGTGTGTGATGAAGCAAGAGGCAAACCCCGCCGCGGTCGCCAAACCGCGGCGGAGCAAACACAGGAGGTCAAGTCAGGCCCTTGATGAGGCCGTGCGCGAGCTCGTTGCGCATTTCCAGCGTGTACTCACCCAGGACCTGGCCCTGGAATGAGTCGCCGGTTTGCGCAAGCGGACGGAACTGGAAGCTGCGCCCAATCAGCGGCAGCACTTCGATGCGCGATGAGTCGAGCATGAGGAGCGTGTCGGATGGGACCCAGCGCGAGAGAATGACGCGGCAGATGCCAAAGTCGCTTTCGTAGACGCTCACCATTTCGCCCAGACGCTGATCGCTGGGTGAATAGGCGCGGGAAGTAGAAGCGATGAATTGATTGATGCGACGCTTGAGGCCGCCGCCAACGACGATGGTGTCGATCTTGGCGTTGGAAGATTCCCAGATCTGTTTGAGACAGTGGTTGAGCACTGGCTCATTGAGATCGGTGCCAGCGCCGCCACCGGAGGGAACGCCGCCGGAACCGGGAGTGAAGCGATTGGTAGCGATGAGTTTGGTGAGACCGTTCATCGAGCGGCGAACAGATGCGGAGCCCTGCTGCGTCGCCGATGGAGCGATGCCGTTGATGACGACATTTTCAAGATCGCGCAGGAGTTCGCGCATGCGTTCCTGCTTCTGGTAGTCGATCTCATCGGCCACGCCGACTTTGCGCGCGGCTTGCATCGAGCCGGAAACGTCGACGGTGGCAGTGAAGATCTGCGTGTAGTTCTGACGCCGCTGACGCAGCGTTGTGCGTGCAGTGAGCGCAGAAGAGCCTTCAAACGCAGCGTTGCCGACGATGATC
The DNA here is from genome assembly GCA_964484185.1 of uncultured Phycisphaeraceae bacterium. GTDB lineage: Bacteria > Planctomycetota > Phycisphaerae > Phycisphaerales > UBA1924 > F1-120-MAGs238. Next base: position 141,626 of record CAZAEQ010000004.1, on the reverse strand, counting down.
AGCTTCTTGCTGTTGGTGAGCGTGAAGGGAGTCGAGCCGCCGTATTGACGCGTGACGGTGAGCACGTTGCCGGCGACGGCGGTGACGAGCAGCATTTCCGTAGAGCCATCGGGGCGGACCAGGTCGCCCGGCTGGAAGCGAACGCCGTTGGCAACGGTGACGGCGGTGCAGTCCTGCCCGTTGGGCGTGAAGACAGTTTGATTCACCGAGTCGAAGTTGGGAAGCAGATCGTCTTCCAGCCATTCGTGAATGGTGGAGAGAGCATTGCGGCGTGGATCTCCGAGAAGATCGAGCAGCGGGGTTTCATAAGGCGAGATGATGGAAACGATGTCGGAGATGTCTTCCGTCAGTTCGGGAAGAGATGAGCCGCCGTCGTACGATGATTTACCTGAGTATGGCATACAAGAGACCTTTCAAAAAAATGGTGAAATGAACGGGAAATTCGATCAGTTGCGTTTGGAACGGAGGTAGTCCAGAAGCGAGCGGCGATCGCCGCGGGGTGAGATGGATGTTGGTTGACCGGTGAAGCCGCTGGTGCGCTCGGGCACGATTGGAGAAGCGGGCATGAGCGCGGCGGGTTGACGGAAGAGGAAGGGTTTAGATTTGCGAAGTTCAGCGAGCGCGGTCTTGAAGTCGGCCGCCTGCTTTGAACGAATCATGGATTCGATCAGCGAGGCGATGACTTGCGTATCGATCGCACCGGAACTTGCGAGTTCACTGGCACGCTGCGAGTCTTCGAGGCGCGACTTGTGTGATGCAAGTTCGCGTTCGATCTGCTCTAGCTTTCCAGAAAGTTCGCTGATGCGACCTTCTGCATCGCTGGCGCGTTTGCGCCAATGTTCAAGGTCGGGCTTGGGGGCTGGAAGCGAAGGGGTTTCGCTGCCAATGGGATCGGGAATCGGGTCGGGCATGAGAGGCTCCTTTCAAATGTGCGGCGAGAGAAGTGGGGCGTGAAACGTTCACGCGTGGGTTCACTTTGCATGCCGCGTTATTGCGGGATGAGAAACGGGGATTTACTGCACTCCGGGATCGGTTGGCGCGTAGCCGAGTTCGGCGAGCAGGCGCGGGCGGGGTACGCCCAGGTCTTGCTTGAGGAGCGCGGTGCGCACGGTTTGTTCCGGGTCGATGGGGAGCGGGTCGGGCCATTCGAGGCGCACGCCGCGGTCGAGTGGATCGGTCGCGAGAACGCCGTGATGGTCGAGCGTTGCGAGAATGATGCGACAGAGTTCGCTGATCCCGCGGCCGTAAGTCACGCGCTTGCGTGCGGTCTTGCCGAGCACTCCCATGAGCGTGATGCGAAGTGCGTTCGCGCTGGTGAGATTTCCGATCTTGGCTTTGACGACGCCGGTTGCGACGGGCGGCACGCTTGAAGCTTTGTCAAGAGCTTCGCGGATTTCGGAAATGTGAAGGTCTTCACCTTCGCTGGAGGCGTTGCCGCCGAACGTTTGAATATTTGCATCGGGGTTATCTGTGAACCAGACTGCGCCGGGGCCGACTTCAAGCGGCGTCTGCGAGAGCAGACCCTTGGCGAGATACATCGTGAAATTCTGCATGGTCAGGCGGCTGGCGCGATCAGAGAGACGCGTGTTGAGCTCATCTTGCAGCGGAATGAGCGGCTCAACTTCAGAGAGTCCTTCGTGGCGGAACGGTTGCGAGATGTTCTGAATGTGAACGATGCCGAGCTGGCCGAGCGGCAGGAGTGACGGCGCGGACTCGCGGAGCGTTCCATCGATGTAGGTATCGATGGAGCCGGGAGTGTGGAGGCGCGTGGTCCCCGTCGGCCGCGTGCGCGAAGGTGAACGCCCAGAATTGACGAGCCGTTCGAGAAGACTTCGCGCATCGCGACCAGTGGGGGATGCCGCGGGAATGTGAACCGCAAAGGCGCGGAGCTTGCGGTAGTCGTTTGATTCCAGCAGAGAGACCGCGCGAGTGGGTTCAACCAGTTCGAGCGAGATGAATGAGGCGAGTGTTTCGGGATCGCTGGTTGCGCCAGCGGAAGTGATTGCAGGGTTGACAGTGACGACGATGTCGATAGAGCCATAGACATGGCCCAGGAGCGCGATGTCCTGAAGGAAGCCGATGCCGCCAGAGCGTTCGAAGATGCGCTCGAGCACTTGCTGAATGAGATCGCGACGCGTTGCATCGGCGGCGGTGGAGAGAATCGCCAGTGGCTTGCCGAACATGAAGTCGACGAGCGCGTGAATGCGCCAGGCGATGTCGTTTTCGACAACGACTTCGCGGCGAGTGGGAATGCGGTCATCGTGTGTGGGCAAAGTGATATTGCCAGTGACGCGGCTGGGAAGCCCAGCTTCCTGGGCCAGGCGTGCTGGGCTGGAACTGCCAGTTGCAGGATTGCGGTAGTAGTTCCAGAGCCGCTGCAGCCGCGGCATGGTGGTCGCGAGGTGGGCAGCGAGCAGTGCGAGGATGTCATCGGGCAGCGATCGAGAGGCGTTGGTGAATGTCGTGTCTGACTTGTTCATGGCGAGGCTCCTTGGCGGGTCGGTGAGCGGTGCACTCACGTCCCCTACAGAGGGAGGGCCGCGACAAAACGAGGGGCGCTTTGTGTCCGGTACAAGGGGGTCAAAAGACGTAAGTCCTTGTGGCATAAGGCTGAAAATTATTTTCAAAAGCGCAAAAAATCCTCGCGTTAGGGGGCGCGCATCGTGGGCGCAGAGCTTCCGGTACCCCCAGTGTTTCCCCCAGTTTTAGGCTTAAAAACATTACATATGTTGAAGGTAATGTTACGTATTACAAGCGGGTTATCGGGCGTTTTTTGCGCGTATCGGACATTTTGGGGGCGCAATCTGTCCGGTACTGGGAAGCGAAAGCTCGAGCGCAAACTTTGCGAGCGGACCGGCGGCGTCAGTAAAAATAATTATGTTAAAATATATATTTAATATGTATCGAGGTGTCCCGGACACATCAGCCCGATCATGAAGCCTGGACTCAAATGATCCATCGCAGAGCCCTGCATACTGGCTCCGCATCCATTTGAGCCAGGAGGAATTTCTAAGCCCGATAAGAATAAATGAAGAGTCCGGGGTGTGCTTGACAGCCGTGATACACTTTTATCGGAGGACGGAAATATGAGATTCGTGGCCACATCAATCGTTATTGGTGCCTTTTTTACGCCGGCGTTCGCGGATTTGCCGCTGCTTTGGCGTGTACAACTTCAAGCTCGCTCGACGAATACCTCGGGCATTGCAACTTTCAACTTGCCGCCTGGTTCTTTAATGACCAACCGGACCGCAGCGATTGCTGATGATGGTCGGGCGGCAGTGCACTTTACATTGCCCGCCGGGAGCGGCATCGATGGTTTCTTTGTGGGCAGCGATGGTTCAGGCTCAACCCCGATCGTGACTCTTGCCGGGACCGGCTTTTCAGGGTCTGACCTTGATTTCAATGCCAATCTGCTCACCTGCATTTCGCAGATGAATCCGAGCAGCGTGAGTCTGCGCAGCGCCACCACCGGCGCGCAGTCCGATCTGTTCAATACCCCCAATCTGCAGCTGGTAACAACTTTTGCCCGGCCGCGGATCGTGAACGGCGGCAGCGGAATCGGATATCGCGGCTCGACGGCTGGCGGCGTGCGCAAGTGGATCGTGGATTCGTTCACTGGTCCGGTTCGCAATCAGACGCTGTACCTCGCCGATGGACCATTGACCAACTACTCGTTCTTGTATCCGCCGACGACCAATGCGTCGCTGCACATGGGCGGAAAAGTCGATGATTTCAACGGCACAGGGTCAATCGTGCGGGCCGATTCGCCGGTCTCCGTTGTCACGGTGTTCAACGGCGCGAGCCCGAACGTCGATTTTGTCGCCGGCGGCACCGACATGAACGACAACGATCAGATTGCGTTCTTTGTTCGATACAACATCGGCCCCACAACGCGTTTTTCGCTGCTGCGCTCTGACGGTGTCACTACTGACGTTCTTGCGAACGGCGGCGATGCAGGCATTCAGACTGCGACGATGGCGAACTTTTCACCAGCGATCAACAACCGCGGCTTTGTAGCGTTTCGTGCACGCGATGGCGCGGGCGATGCGCTGTTTGTGGCCGATGGCGTTCGCATTGTGCGCGTCACCGGGCACGGCGACAGTGTGAGCACAGATCTGGGCTCGATGATGCTGGGACTAAGCACTAACGCGCTGTCTGGCGCGATCGACATCAACTCAAAGGGACAGGTCGCGTTCAGCGGAATCTTGAGTAACGGATGTATCGGGCTGTTTATCGCAACGCCTTGCTTCGCAGATTTCAATGGCGACATGGTGGTTGATTTCTTTGATTACCTGGACTTTGTGGATGTGTTCGCCGCCGGATCGCTGGATGCGGACTTCAACAACGATGGAGTGATCGACTTCTTCGACTACCTGGATTTCGTGGATGCGTTTGCCGCTGGCTGCTGAAAACGCTCGCAGAAGTTCGGGCACGGCAGGATAACCTGCAAACGGGCGTTTTTTGGCTGGAATGGTTCCAGTTCAATAGTCGCAAATCAATCCTTTTGTCGATTTTTTGAAGTTTGGGTTGGCGCGCGATGGGGTCGTTTGGTACCTTATTGTTCTGGTGCCTCCCAAGGTCTTGGGAGTGTGTTGGCTGGTACACCTAATTAACTCGATGGGTAGTGAGGGACACATGCAGATGAAGAATCGTTCATTGAAAACTCAGATTTCTGTTGCCGCTCTTTGTGCATGCGCTGGTTTGGCAGTTGCCCAGCCTGCGAACAACGCGTGCTCGAGCGCTGTTGTCATCGGTGCGAATGCTTCGGTCAACGGAACCAACGTGGCTGCAACAACAGATGGTCCTGCGGCTGGCGCCTGTGGCGGCTCGGCCAATGACGTGTGGTATCGCTATACACATCCAGTCGGCAGCCCGACCCAGGGATTGGTCATTGACACATGTGCGGGCGCGTCGTATGACACCGTCATTCGCGTCTTCACCGGCGCATGCGGCGGCCTGACCCAAACTCAGTGCAATGACGACTCCTGTGCACTTCAGTCCTCAGTGACACAGTCCGTGACCGCTGGCACAACGTACTACATCTCGGTCTCCGGGTTCAATGGAGCAACCGGCACCTTTACTCTGACCACCTCGATTTCAGCGCCACCACCTGCAGCGAATCCTGGTCCTGACGTGATCGTCGGCGACCTCATCGACCTGGGAAGCTACGGCGCAGTCGGCGGAATTTCTGCATTCTCGATCGGCACCACTTCCTGCAACATCGGTGACACCAACATCCTCTGGGTTGCAAATAACAACCAGCACCCCGTGATCGGTCAGAACTACTACCGCATCGAAAACAACCGCATGGAAATGATCGGCATGTCGTGGCTCAAGCACGGCTTCACCGCACTGACACAGAATCTCTGCGGCACCTGCAGCGGTCAGGGTGGCGCGGTCCTGGGCGTTGGTTGCTCAGATCCTTACACTGCCAGCCTCAACGGAAGCCAGAGCAACCTGGGTCCCCGTTCGCATATCAACGCCACCACCGGCTTCTATCCATATCCCTTCACCAGTCCCGGCGCTGGCTACATGGTTCCCCCTCCAGCCGCGGCGACCATCGGCCGCCGTCTCCAGGTTCCAACTACCGACATGAACCGCGCTAACGCGGTCTATATCGGCGAAACTCAGTACGTGACCGCCGACGATGCCACCTATGTCGATACCACCCCTGGACCATTCCAGAACACTCGCCATAACGGCATCAACAACGTCTCCTATCGCCGCATCAACCCAGCTGGCACTTCGTTTACAATCGGTGCAACTACATATCCAACAGTTCGCATGCAGCCAGCGATCAAGGCTTGGCAGGCTCTTGACCCATCCGTGGTCGTCAACAGCTACGACGTGCTGGAAAACACCAACACCGTTTGCCGCTACTGGGTTGGCGCCAAGGTCGTTGACAATGGCAACGGCACATGGACCTACAACTACATCGTCTTCAACTCGAACTCTGATCGCTCCGGCGCAAGCTTCACAGTCCCGCTCAGCAACGTCGCCGTCACCTCGCCATACTCACGCCTCCCAGTCTACCACTCCGGCGAAGCCGCAACTATGAACGCCGCATGGGTGAACACTGTCGGGGCAACTGAGATCAGCTGGTCCACGCCACAGACTTTCGCTCAGAACGCCAACTCAAGCGCGCTCCGCTGGTCAACCTCCGCAACATTCGCATTCACTGCGAATACTGCTCCGACCACCGGCACCGCCACCATGAACCTCTTCAAGCCCGGCACTGCTGGCCCAATTGCGATGACCAACCTGCCAGTTCCTTCTGCTGGCGCACCTAATTGTGCGGCAGACTTCAACGGCGACGGCTCCGTTGACTTCTTTGACTACCTCGACTTTGTCGATGCCTTCGCAGCGAACGATCCGTCCGCCGACTTCAACGGCGACGGCTCGATCGACTTCTTTGATTACCTCGACTTTGTCGATGCGTTCGCGACCGGTTGCCCATAAACCGACGAGACCTCAAGACAGATTGGAATGATTCTAAACCAAAGGCCCCGAAAGGGGCCTTTTTTCATTTCCGCGGCAAATGTGTTGGTATGACAATGCTGATCCTGATATCGTGGCGACTCGTCGGCTTCCAAGCCTTGGAGCCACCGTTGTAACTCGTCGGGGAGGCAGTGAGGGAATTTATGGTCATCAAAAATCGGTCGTTGAATGCTCGTGTTTCAATTGCAGCACTGTGTGCCTGCGCTGGTGCTGCCTTTGCTCAGCCAGCCAACAACCTGTGCGCCAATGCAGTAGTGATTCCTGCACCTGGATCAGTGAACGGAACCAATATTGGTGCGACAACTGATGGTCCAGGTGGCGCGTGTGGTGCGGCCGACAACGATGTGTGGTATCGGTACACCCACCCAGTTGGCGCCGAAACGCGCGACATGCTCGTTAACACCTGTGCGCCAGGCACGGATTATGACAGCGTCATCCGCGTGTTCACCGGCGTGTGCGGCTCGCTTGTGCAGACGCAGTGCAACGACGACTCCTGCGGCTTGTCTTCCTCGGTCACTCAGACTGTCACTGCCGGCACAACCTATTACATCTCCGTTTCCGGCTACGCCGGCAGCACCGGCAACTTCACATTGCAGACCTCGCTCCAGGATCCGCCGCCACCGCCAACGACCGGGCCCGATGTGATCGTCGGCGACATCATCGACACCGCGTATTGGGGCACAGTCGGCAATATCGCGGCGTTCTCTCTGGGGACAACTTCGTGCAACATCGGCGATGCCAACATCTCCTGGATTGCCAACAACAATCAGCACCCGGTGATCGGCCAGAATCTTTACAAGATCGAAAACAATCGCATGGAGCTGATCGGCATCTCATGGCTCAAGCACGGCTTCACCGCCTTAACTGAGAATCTTTGCAGCACATGCAGCGGACAAGGTGGCGCAGTGCTTGGCGTCGGCTGCTCTGATCCATACACCGCTGGTCTCAACGGCAGCCAGGGCGGCCTGGGCCCGCGTTCACATGTCAACGCGACCACCGGCTTCTACCCATATCCATTCACCAATCCAGGCGGCAGCTACATGGTCCCGCCCGCGGCAGCCGCGACAATCGGTCGCCGCCTCCAGGTTGTAAACACTGAGTTGAATCGTGCCGGCGCAACCTACCTCGGCGAATGTCAGTATGTAAATGCCGATGACTCGACATTCGTTGATCAGCAACCCGGTCCATTCCAAGGCAAGGCACACAACGGGTTGAACAACGTGTCATACCGCCGCACAACGGCTCCGGTCGCCGCCGCTCCGGCGCTCCTGGGTTCAACCTTCCGCACTCAGCCCGCGATCATGGGCTGGCAGGCGCTTGATCCGACCGTCGTTGTAAACAGCTATGACTACATGGATGGCAACATCGTCTGCCGCTTCTGGGTCGGCGCAAAAGTTGTAGACAACAACAACGGCACGTGGACTTACAACTACATCGTTTTCAACGTCAATTCAGATCGCTCGGGCGCAAGCTTCACGATCCCGCTGAGCAACGTCACAACCTCAGCTCCCTTTGCCCGCGTGCCGCAGTATCACTCTGGCGAACTGGCCAGCATGAGCACACCGTGGACAAACACATCAAGTGCGACACAGGTTGGCTGGGCGACGCCCCAGACCTTTGCACAGAATCCCAACTCAAGCGCACTTCGCTACTCCACCGCGGCAACATTCGCCTTCACCGCCAACACCGCTCCGACCACCGGATCAGCAACACTCGGTCTGTTTAAGCCCGGCACTGCCGGACCGATCAACATGAACAACTTGCCAGTTCCATCAGCAGGCGTGTGCCCTGCAGACTTCAACGGCGACACGATCGTTGACTTCTTTGATTATCTCGATTTCGTCGCCGCGTTCTCAGCAAATGAGCCAGGCGCCGATTTCAACGGTGATACGGTCATCGACTTCTTTGACTACCTCGACTTCGTCGCGGCGTTCAGCACCGGCTGCTGATATACCTCAGGACTAAAAAACCAGGAGACCCTGCAATCGCAGGGTCTCTTTTTCTTTGCTGCACTGTGCGAACAACTCAGTCCTCTGGCGATTCGCCAACGTACACCACAAAATCAGCCCGCCCGCGATCTTCTTCTTTCATCACTGCGCTCGTCGATGTGACAGCACTGACGGTGACGATCTTGGTGCCGGGACGCATTTTCACCATTGCCTGCGGCGTCCCTCCAAAGAACCCGCTGTGAAAACCGCCGATCACATGCATCACCGGCCGATTGCCCGCATCAACCGCTCGAACCACGCTCTCGGCCATCGTCCAATCCCACATGTGCTGACTGCGGAAACTCGCATCCAGCTTCGCCTGCTTCTGTTCATCGGTCATGGCGGGCGCTGCCGGGCTGCCAGGCGCTCCGTGCCCAGTTGCAATCATCGGACCCATGAGCGCATCATAATCGGCGCGATACCGGCCTTCGGGCGGCGCATCTGGAATACGGAACAGGCGCGCCTGCTCAGCGGTGAGGTTTGCAAGTGCGCTGTAGTCCTTGCCGCGTAGATAGCGGATAATCGCACGCGGTGTATTCGCGGCAATCACCGGGCGATTCATCGACTTAGCCCGCTCCACCATCGACCGGTGGCCCGCGGGATAGTTACCAGGCGAGCGATCAGCCCGCTTGAGGAATGTCGGCTCATCGGTCACGCCTTTGAGGTAATCATCAAGCCGTGACTGTTCATCGCGCTCAAAAAATTCCATGCTGAGCGCAGCCTTGGGCGCAGCAGTTGTCAGTTCCTCAAACAGAAGCGCGGCCCACGGAAGCCCAACCGGGTGCCCGTGACTTTCACCCATAATCACAACATCCGCGGCGGCAGCAGCAGCGACGATCTCATCAAAGGTTGCGGGAGTCCCATCGCCGCGAAATGTGGAAAGTGAGCGAAGGGACGAAGCATCAATCGCAACAGCTGACTCTTTCGCATGCGATGAAGCTGTCGATGCGCACCCGCCGGTCAGGGCCGCGAGTAAAAGCGTGCAAGTCGCGGCAAAGTGACGCAGAGGTATCGCGGGGTAGTTCATGAAGTGAGGATAGGTGATTTCCGGTACGGCCTTCAACTCGATCTTCATCTTGAAGGCTGAAAGCCTTAAATAATGTAGCCTGGGGTGAAGGCTGGCTCTGCAGCCGCCACCCCAGGTAAGCTACGGAAATCACGCACGCTGAAGGCGTGCAAGTAAGTCCAAATCACGCTTTGGAGGCAAGCACAAAACGTCCAGGAACAAGCTATTTGCTCCGGCCGTTTTAACGCGTTTCAACGGCCCTACCCGCGATGTGGCGTGGGTCCTTGACGTTTCACTTCCGTTCATACCGTAACCTGCAACCGCAACTATGCCAAATTCGTATAGGAACGGGGGTCTCTATGCATACTCGTGGTCGCGAGCGTCGCTATTTTTCATTTCGAAGCGGGTTCACGGTTGTTGAGCTGCTGCTTGTGGTAGTGGTGGTGATTGTGTTAATAATCGCCATTCTTCCGGCGCTAGGTCGGGGTGGCCGCGGCACTGGGGGCAGACAGCTCAAGTGTTCCTCGAACATCCGCGGCATCATGCAGGGCATGGCCATCTGGTCCCAGAGCAACGGAGATCGGTATCCATTGCCATCATTGATCGACAAGTCCAACGAAACAATCGCGCTCGCTCCCGGCGAAACACCGCAGAGCAAAGACACCTCCGCCAACATCATGTCGATCTTGATTTTCAACGGCTACATCCCAGTGGAGATGTGCGTAAGCCCTGCCGAGGCAAATGGCAATATCAAACCGTTTGAAGGATACAACTTCTCCCTTCCCGCAGCGGCGTCCAAACCTGGTGGCGCACTCTGGGATCCAGCATTCAACGCAGACTTCACCGGACCAAAACCAGGTGGTCTCAGTTACGCCCACCAGCTGCCGCGTGAAGTTGAAGAGGTCGTTGAGGACCCTCAGAAACCCAACATGCCTTATGCCACCAAGCGCCTGCGGTGGGGCAACAGCTTCAGTCCCGATGATGCGGCAGTTGGAAATCGCGGGCCGCAGATCAAGAGCGTGGATGCCAGTAAAGATCCGCCGCGGACGAAGCTAGTCAATCCCAATTCAAACACCAATCTCATTCATGCTGGCCGGACCACCTGGGAAGGCAACATCGGATTCAACGACTGTCACGTTGACTTCGTGACAACACTGCTCGGATCCAATGGTCAATATCGCGATTCCGGCGGCACGCTGAAACCCGACTGCCTCTTCTTTGATGAGCCCGATGCGGGAATCAACAGCAACAACTTCCTGGGGATTTTCGTTAAAGGCGGTCCACAACGAAAAGACTTTGTGTCGATCTGGGATTGAATAGTGATTGGGGGCCTTATGAATACTCGTGGTCGCTGCCGACATCATCGTTCAGTTCAAAGCGGGTTCACCGTTGTTGAACTTTTCATTGTCCTGGTGGTACTAGCTGTCTGCGTTGCACTCATTCTCCCAATGTTTGGCCGGGCTCGCACTACACAAATCGCGATGAAATGCTCAACGCAGATTCGTGGCATTATGCAGGGCATGGTCATCTGGGCGCAGAGCAACGGTGATCGCTATCCACTTCCCTCGATCGTCGACAAGGCCAACGGTACAGTTGCTCTCGCTACAGGTGAAACTCCTCAGAGCAAAGATACGTCCGCGAACATCATGTCGCTTCTGATTTTTAATGGCTACATCCCGGCGGAGATGTGCGTGAGTCCGCAGGAAGCCAACGCAAATATCAAGCCGTACGAGGGATACATGTTCTCCGCTCCCACAACCGCGGCAAAACCAGATGCAGCCCTCTGGGACCCTGCATTCAACGCAGATTTCACCGGAACTAAGCCGGGCGGTCTCAGCTATGCACACCAATTACCACGCGAGTCTGAAGATGCTGCAACTCCTTTCACCGAGTCAAAGTCGATGCGATGGGGAAACAGTTTCAGTTCGCTCGATGCGGCGATAGGAAATCGCGGGCCGCAGGCCAAAGGTGTTGATGTCAGCAAAGATCCACCGGTGGCGACTCTTGTGAATCCGAATTCACGATCCCTTCTCATTCATGGCGCTCCATCCACGTGGGAAGGCAACATCGGCTTCAACGACAATCATGTTGAGTTCAACAACGCAACCACGCTTTTTGCGGGTCACTATTCTGACGCGACTGGCGCAAAGAAACCCGACTGCCTCTTCTTTGATGAGCCCGATGCCGGCCTCAGCGGCAACAACTTCCTCGGAATCTTCATAAAGGGCGGCACGTCACGCAAAGACTTTGTATCGATCTGGGATTGAATGGTGAGAGGGGGCCTTATGCAAACTCGTGGTAGGCAACTTCGTGGTTCAAACGGAAGCGGATTTACGGTAATCGAACTGCTCATTGTTTTGATAGTGGCAGCAGTCGTTGTGGCGCTAGTTTTCCCAACGTTGGGGAAAGCGCGGAGAACCGGACCACGTCACGTCAAGTGTGCAACCTATATTCGCGGCATCATGCAGGGCATGGTCATCTGGGCACAGAGCAATGGTGATCGTTACCCCTTGCCCTCGCTCATCGACAAAGCCAACAACACAATCGCACTCGGTCCCGGCGAAACTCCACAGAGTAAAGACACCTCTGCGAACATCATGTCAATATTGATCTTCAACGGCTACATCCCGGCGGAAATGTGCGTAAGTCCGTCAGAAGCAAACGGAAATATCAAGCCATACGAGGGGTACATGTTCTCTGCTCCCACGAGCGCGGCCAAGCCCGATGCTGCACTTTGGGATCCCGCTTTCAACGTAGATTTCACCGGAACACAACCGGGTGGTCTCAGTTACGCACACCAGTTACCGCTGGATAGTGAACAGGCTATTGGTCTGAATGTGCCGCGGTGGGCAAGCAACTATGACTCAACACAAGTGGTTCTTGGAAATCGAGGGCCACAGGTCAAGAGCATAGATATCAACAAAGATCCGCCGCTGGCGACAGTTGTAAACCCAAATTCAAACACTTTTCTCATTCACGGCGGCAGAACCACTTGGGAAGGCTGGCTCGGATTCAACGACAATCATGTCGATTACAACACGGCGACAACGCTGTTCCAAGGCGAGTATGTAGATCACGCCGGCACGAAGAAACCGGACTGCCTGTTCTTTGATGAACCGGATGCTGGTGTCACCGGCAACAACTTCCTTGGAATCTTCATAAAGGGCGGCGTACAGCGGAAGGATTTTGTGGCGATCTGGGACTGATTTCACGCTCTCTGCCCGCATTTGAACCTCAAAAATGTTGAAAATTGCCTGAAAATGGGCTTGACAGCGGTTCGCGCAACTGCTAACCTTTTGGTTAGTAATGAAGTCTGACCCGCTCGATCCAGTGTTTTCAGCGCTTGGCAATGCCACGCGGCGGTTGATACTGGATGAATTGCGGGCCCGGCCGGGGATCACGATTGCGGCGGTTGCGGAGACATTCAAGATGAGCGGCGTGGCGGCACTCAAGCACGTGCGCATCCTTGAAGACGCGGGGCTCATTGTCACAGAAAAAATCGGGAGAGAGCGGCATCTGCATTTCAATGCGACGCCGATTCAACTGATTTACGACCGCTGGACCAACGAGTATTCACAGTTCTGGACCGCCCGCATGGCGGATATGAAGGAACGGATTGAAGCTGGAATCGCTCAAAAAGAGCGTGCGGCATCGCCGCGAGATAAAGCAGAAAAGAGAAGGAAATATGCCTGACGCAACTAAGAGCCCGACACAGAAATTTCAGATTGTGATCAACGCACCGGTGGAAGCGGTGTGGAAAGAAATTACGCGGACTGATGCGCCGATCGCGTGTTTCTTCAATTCGCAGATGTACCTGGGCCCCGCAGGCTTGAAGCCCGGATCAAAACTGGCCATGCGCTCTGGCAAGCACACCGGCGTCGTCGGCACGATTCTTGAAATCGATCCGCCACGCAGATTCAGCCACACATTCAAGTTCACCCAAATGGATGACCCCGAGTGCAAAGTCACCTACGACCTTCGCCCCGTCAACGGCGGCACAGAATTCACGCTTTCAATCGATGACCTGGCGATGGGCACCAAGACGGCCAAGCAGATGATGCAGGGCGGAACGATGATCAAGAACACGCTGAAGGCAGTGATAGAAACTGGAAAACCATCGTTTGGCATCCGCATGCTCTACGTGCTCTTCAAGGTGCTCGCGCCCTTCTCACCCAAGAAGTGCTTGAACGAAAATTGGCCGGTGACCTGAGCATGCAATTTACGCACACAAGGAGCCTCACATGATTCGTGCAGTTCTCGGAGTTGTCGTCGGCTATTTCATCTGGAGCGCGATCTGGCTTGGCGGCAACATGCTCTTCTTTGCTGAAGCAGCAAACACAGTCAAGGAAGGCAAGCTGTTTGACCAGACTGTGCCGCTGATTGAGATCATTGTGCTGTCAGTGGTCGCATCGCTCGTGAGCGGAGCCTTGTGCGCGTTGATCGCCAAAAGGAAGTCGCGCGGTCCTGCGCTCGCACTCGGGCTTGCGCTCCTTGGCACTGGGATCGCCGTTCAAGCGAGTGTCTGGAAACTGGAGCCGGTCTGGTATCACGTTAGTTTCTTGCTTCTGCTCGTGCCCATGACGTTGATCGGGGCAGGAATTGCCAAGCGCGGAGAGAAAGCGGGTTGATCGCGGTTCGATCTAAGGTCGCAAACTACACTCTCGCAGTTCCCGCTTCACCTGTCTTGTTGCCATAGAACTCAGGAGGCACTGCATGAAGTCACTTCTCAATCTCATATTTGGCACGGTTCGATTTGAAAGCTGGTTCGCCGATGTCATGATCGCGGTGCCGCGGTTTGCGTTTGGCGTTATTCTGCCTCTGTATTTCGGCCTGAGCAAGTTTCCGGTTCCGGAGTGGTTTATTACTGATGTTGGTAAGCTTGGATTCCCTGTTCCAACATTCTTCGCATGGGCTGCGGTGCTGACAGAAGTTGTTGGCAGCTTCATGCTCGCGGCGGGTCTGTGTACACGGGCGGTTGCATTTCTGCTGGTGATCACCATGGGAGTCGCGGCATTTATCCAGAAAGGCGATGCGGCAATGTGGGAAAAGCTGCCATCGCTCTGTTTCATGCTGAATGCCTGGTTTATGCTGCTGCTCGGTTCTGGCAGGTTGGGCCTAGACGAAGTGATCCGTCGCAAATGGATTCGCAGCTAAGGGCCGCTGTTCCACGTCCGATACGCCTTTTCGGGCTTTTTCGGGGAACTGGGGAGGCTTGACAGATAGACGATACTGTCTGTTCGTATCGGCTGAGTTTTGGGAAACCCTGCCCGCAGATTCCCAATGACTCATACCGAGCGATGATTTAACGCGCGTATGCACTACTGGAGATTGCGAATGAAGTTGGCATTGTCTGTATCAAGGTCTCGATCGATCGCCTGCCTCGCTCTCATCAACCTCGCGGGCGTTGCCGCTGCCGCGCCCCCGAACGACCTCTGCGCTGACGCAATCACGCTCATCCCTGGCAATTCCATCCAAGGCTCAACGCTCCTGGCCAACTCAACCGGTCCCGATGCCGGCGCATGCGCACCCATCGCCGCGGATGTGTGGTTCAAATACACACACAGCGGCGTGCCTGAAAATCTCACAGTCTCCTCCTGCGGTCCGGCAACTTCCTTCGACACGGTCTTGATGGCTTTCACCGGTTCTTGCGGAGCGCTGACCCAGATTTCGTGCAACGACGATTCCTGCGGCGTCTCTTCCAGCATTTCCATCGTCGCGCAACCCGGCATCACATACTACTTCCGGCTCGGCGGCTATAGCGGCGAAGCCGGCAATTACGATGTCGACGCAACGCTCTCGACAATCGTCCCGCCAGATCCAGACATCATCGTCGGTGATATTTCTGACGCGATGTACTACGGCCGCGTCGGCGGAGTCCGCGCCTACTCACTCGGCACAACTTCGTGCAATATCGGAACAACTGATGCGCTGTGGATCGCCAACACCAATCAGCACCCAGTGATCGGGCAGAATCTCTACCGCATCGAAAACGGCAGACTTGAACTCATCGGCCTTTCCTGGCTCAAGCATGGATTCACCGCGCTGACCGAAAATCTCTGCAACACCTGCAACGGTCACGGCGGCGCAGTGCTCGGTGTCGGCTGCTCAGACCCCTACGTTGCAAGTCTCAATGGCGATCAGGGTCGCCTCGGCCCGCGCTCCCACGTGAACGCCACCAACGGCTATTACCCCTATCCATTTATCAACGGTGGCAGCTACACGCTCCCGCCCGGATACACAAATCCGCCCGCAGCCGCGGCGACAATCGGCCGCCGACTTCAGGTCCTTGAATCTGACTTGTTCCACGCCGGCGCAACCTACATCGCCGAGTGTCAATACGTCACCGCCGATGATGCACTTGCAAATCACGGCACCAACAACACCTCCTATCGAATCACCCCCATCCCCACAATCATCGTCCCCGGCGGCTTCGCACTCGGCGGCACAACCGTGCGCCAGCAACCCGCCATCGAAGCATGGAAAGCGGTCGATCCCAGCGTCGTTGTGCAGACCTACACCTACGACGATGCCGGTGTCATCTGCAAAATCTGGGTCGGCGCAAAAGTAATCGCCAACGCGAATAACACCTGGACATACAACTACGCAATCTACAACGCCAACAGCGATCGTTCAATCGGCTCATTCGAACTTCCTTCAACCAATACGACCGCAACCCTCCCATACCAGCGCTTGCCCAGGTATCACTCCGGCGAACTGGTAACGATGAATGATCCATGGCTGTATGCTGCGAGCCCCGCTGGAATCAGCTTTACCGTTCCGCAGTCCTTTGCCGCAAATCCAAATTCCTCTGCGATTCGCTGGTCGACGACCGCGACGTTCTGCATTACGACGAACACGCCGCCAGTCACGGGAACCGCGCGACTTGGGTTTTTCAAAACCGCTGGCGCAATTGATGCGACAAACCTGCCAATTCCATCAAGCGTTGTGCCGCCATGCCCGGCCGACTTCAACGACGATGGCGTGCTCGACTTCTTCGACTATCTCGATTTCGTCGCCGCCTTCTCAAGCTCCGACATTTCCGCCGATTTCAACAACGATGCCGTCGTCGACTTCTTCGACTACCTCGACTTTGTCCAGGCCTTCGCCGACGGATGCTGAATAGCTTCTCTGCCTCGTCAAATTCAAGAGCGGCTCCACAATCCTGGAGTCGCTCTTTTCATTGAGCATCCGCCAGATACTCAAACCCCATCGCATACCCCGCGCGCCACACCGGATACTGCACTTCGCAGCGAAAACCAATAAACTCCGAATCATCCCACCCAATGTGATCGAAAAAATACCGCGTCAGCTCCGCATGCCGCGGATAAAGCGCACTTGCACAGTGCGCTGCAGATCTTCCCAGCAATTGCAATCTGGGCTGCGATGGCACGCGCATCAACCACTTCTGTTCTTCGCTGACATTGAGGTCATTGGTCCACAGCAGCGCATCGACCGATGGACGATACCTCCGCTCCATATCCACATGCAGATACACATCCAGAATCAATTTCTCCGATGGACAATTCACCAGCGACCACACCGCGTTCAACGTCGGCTTTCCCGTCGCCGGATCAAACACTGGTCCCTTGGCCCGCAGCGCAGTGACGACATCAATCGGCTCGCCATTGGGGCTTGAATTCGAATCGATAATCTGCGAAAGCGTCCCGCCGCGCCCGCGCGATGTCACCGTCGGAAGTGGATCAGTTGTAAACGGCCGCAGTATCGCCTCCGAACTTCTGCCCCGTATATCAGTATTCGTATCGATCGTCTTGATATTGCGAACTTCATCATCGTGCTTCAATGTGTCGCCAGAACTCAATAACAGCGGCAACCCGCCCGGCGCAACACAGCTCCCAATCAGCCCCTTCGCCAGCGCACGCTCAAGCACTGTCGGATCGCTCGGATCAACTCGAAACGCATACACACTTAGCGCTGTCTCACACCAGCGCCCTGTAACTCGCGCTGCGCTCCAATACAAATCGCGCCGATGTTCCGCTCCTCCAAGCTGCGAATCTTCCGTCCCTTGCTTGCCACCAACTCCCAGATTCAGCCGCTCGATCAACCGCGTCTGACTCCCCGCCGTCGATTGAATAAACCGTTCGAGAGCTTCAATGGCCCCCTTGGCAGCGCCAATCTCGCCGGAGTCACTCCCGGTCTTGCGAAAGCCCTCCAGCACTTGCTGCAATCCTTCTATACCCGGCAGTCTCGTCAGCATCGCAGGTGTCGGCGTCGGATCTTGCAATGCCTGAACCAGCCGCTGACAGGTAGCCCGAAGTACGTTGAGGTGCCGCGACATGCCGCTGGCGTGCCGCGACTGTTCCGGCAGGCTGGAAATCAATGCCCGAAATTCCGAGTGAATTCGTGCGGCGACCCGCTCCGCCTGAGCCCATTCGTCAGGTGTAAGGGTCTTGGCTGACCAGCCGCGTGGATTTACCGTCGGAGAACGCATCTGTGAGAGGATATCGGATGTCACGACGGTTTGCACTCCACGTGACAATCGCGTCGGGTTCGGCTTGGAATTTGGTTCTAAACCCATTAAAATACTCAACTTACGATTATGCTTGTCAAGCCCACCAAAAAAACAGTCAGCCACTTGAAACCAACTCCATAAACATCCGTATCATATCGCACTGAAGTTGCACTGAGTGCAGTTCTGAAAACATATTTGCCGCACGCGAGGGGTCGTCCGTGCAAGCATTCAAGAGGTAGTTATGAACAAGGTACAGATGAGTGTCGGCAGTTTGCTCGCGATGGCAGTCACAACCATCGCCTTAGCCGTTCCAGTTTTTAACGTCGTCTCAATCCCGCCAATCCCCGGCGGCTCCGCCACCATCGGTCGCGGCGTAAACAACGCAGGCTGGGTCGTGGGCCAGGCCGATGGCGGCTTCGCTTTCGTCTATCACGATGGTGCATCCGAAGCGCTCCCTCTTCTCGAAAACGGCTCCGATGCTTCCGCCACCAGCATCAACAACTCCAACGTCATCGTCGGTTCCTGCCGCGATGCCAATGGTGTCTCTCGCCCAGTCAAGTGGGAACTCGTCGCCGGTAACTGGACCATCACCGACCTGGGAACCCTCGCCGCAGGCAACGTTGGCTTTGGCGTTGCAACTCGCATCAACGATGCAGGCCAGATCGTCGGCTACGCATCAGTCGCAAGCCCCGGCCCATACCGCGGCTTCATCATGACCAGCGGCGTCAAGACCGACATCGGCACGCTCGGCTTTGTCGGAAATTTCGCCTACTCACAAGCGCTCGGCCTGAACGAATCCGGCGATGTCAGCGGCTTTGCGTACGCAACTCTCCAGGGTCCAGAACACGGCTTGCTCTACACGTCAGACCGCGGCGGCCAGGACATCACGCCCCAGGAACGCTTCGGCCTCGCCCAGTGGCACAACGTCAATTCTTCTGGCCTGCTCGGCGGCTATATCTCCGGCACAATCACCGGCGGCGAGTTCCGCCCCGCAACCTACGACCGCTTCGGCAACGGCTACTCCATCGCTCCGCAAGTCGGCGACACCACCGGCGGTTACGGCTACGACCTCAACGACAACGGCACGCTCGTCGGCACCATGTTCTATCTCGATGCCGATCCCAATCTCAGCATCTTCCTTGCATTCCTGTACGAAAATGAAACCTCTACAGACCTGAACACGGTCGCAACCGGACTCCCCGGCGTCATGACCGAAGCAACCGATGTCTCAAATTCCGGCCTGATCGTCGGCACCGCCGACACATTCAGCGGCCCACAAGCCGTGCTGCTCATCCCCGGAGTCGCATGCCCCGCAGATTTCAACGCCGATGGTGTCCTCGACTTCTTCGATTATCTCGATTTCGTCGCCGCATTCTCAGAGAACGATCCCGCCGCGGATTTCAACCACGACCGCGAGGTTGATTTCTTCGACTACCTCGACTTCGTCCAGGCGTTCGCTGAAGGCTGCTGAAAGCTGCAACAGCACGGGTACCCCCAGACCTATCCTTAGGCCCCGTGCCTCCACCATCATCATCGCAACCATCACCACAGCTGCGCTCGGCAATACTCCTTGCCCAGCAGGGCCGCAGCGCCGAAGCTGAAACTCTGATCCGCACCTTGCTCAGTAAATCGCCTCGAGATATCTCGGGGCGATTTTTTCTTGCGCACCTTCTCTCAAACAATCGAAAATACGCCGAAGCTCTCTCGCAGCTCGATCAATTGCTCAAAGACTCGCCTGGTCACCTTCAGGCAACCATGGAACGCGGCACAGTTCTCTCCCGCCTCGCGCGCCACGATGAGGCAATTCGCGTTCTGCAGACCCTCGCCGACAAATTCCCCAAAGTGCACGACATTCGGGCCCGGCTCATCATCGCGATCTACAACTCCGGCCGTATGCTCGACGCAATCGCCGCCGCCAGAAGTGCAAAGGCGGCAGCCTCAAACCAGGCAGATTCCATCGACGCCAGTGGCCACCTGATCAAAATCCTCGGCTCGGCCGGCATGCTCAACGAAGCAACCGCCGAAGTCGCAGAAATCCACGCTCTCTCCGGCGGCGATCTCAAAATCTCCATGACCTATTCGTTCCTCACAAATTACTCTGATGAACTTTCGGCCACAGATATTTTTCAGATCCATCAGAGCATCACCCGCGCCCATGCAAAAACGCAACCATTGCCGCCGCAGCAGGTCGATCGCGCGCCCGATCGTCGCCTCAAAATCGCCTTCATCGGCCCCGATTTTCGCGAGCACAGCGTCCCCTATTTCCTGCGCCCCTTGCTCCGCCATCTTCCGCGTGACCAGTTTCAGGTTTATTCCTACAGCTCCGGGTTCATCACCGATCACGTCACCTCCGAACTCGAGAAACTCTCCGATGTCTTCCGCGATGTTCGCTCTCACACCGATGCGCAGCTCGCCGCGCTTATTCGCCAGGATGGAATCGACATCGCAATTGATCTCGCGGGCCATTCCACCAACTCTCGCGTCGCAACCTTGTCACTCGCGCCAGCACCGTTCCAACTTACCTGGTTCGGTTATCCCAACCCCTT
>CAZAEQ010000004.1:0-121108 GCA_964484185.1 uncultured Phycisphaeraceae bacterium | reverse complement strand
ACACATCGGCTACGCCCTACTTCGGCTATCGCTTTGTTGATGCGCTCACCGATCCGCCCTGGAGCGATGCGCTTCATACCGAGAAACTCGTGCGCCTCCCCGGCTGCTTCCTCTGCTTTGATCCCGGACCGTTCCCGCCAGTTGCGCCTCTCGCCGATGGCCCCATCGTCTTCACCAGCTTCAACGCGCCCAACAAACTCTCGCCATCAACCGCCGCGCTCTGGTCGCGCCTCTTGCAGGAAGTTCCCGGTTCGTCGCTCTTGATCAAAGGCCAACCCTTTGCTCATGCTCAGCTTCGCGATCGCTATACAAAACTTTTCACCGATCACGGTGCGCCCGCAAGCGCGCTCCAGTTCTGCGCTTCGACGCCAGACCGCGCCAGCCACCTGGCCATGTACGTGCAGACTCACATCGCGCTTGACCCCTTCCCCTACAACGGCACCCCCACAACCTGTGAAGCGCTCGCCATGGGTGTCCCCGTTGTCACATGCGCTCTGGATTCACGCCGAGATCGCCATGCAGCGCGCGTTGGTCGCTCGCTGCTCACCGCCGCTGGACTTCCTGAACTCATCGCCGAATCGCCAGATCAATTCATATCAATCTGCTGCGACCTTGCCAGCGATCGCCCGCGCCTCGCACGCTATCGCAACACACTGCGCGATCAAATTCTCGCCTCGCCGCTTTGCAATCAACCCGCTTTCGCGGCCAATTTCGCCGCCGCCCTGCGTTCCTGCTGGCATTCCTTCCTAGTGCCTAATGCCTAATGCCTGTCAGATATACAGCGACACGCAAGACCCCGCCAGTCTAGATTCCGCTCAGGCAGCAATCCGTCGCGCCAAATCCCGAAATACAATCTGGCGTCATGCGGGATCACTTTAAAACCTTCACTGCCAATGTCCGCCCCAGCGGCGGCAATGTCATCCCGCTGCTGCTTCTTGTGCTCATCCTGCTCCCCATCCTGCTCATCATCGCGGTGATCGCAATCGTCTTCATGGTTATTCGTCTTGTTTTTCAAGCCATTTTCGCGATCCTCAGGCCCAGGCCAACATTCACCCCGCGCCCGTTTGACGACGATTTGGGCCGCCGCAACGTCCGAGTTCGCCACATCGAGAACCTGGCCGCACAACAAGAACCCTCGCAGCCCAACGAAACCTGACCATTTCCTGCAACCGCCGCCATCGAGGCTGGTAAAGTACCTGCGGTTCTCTCAATTCCGGAAGGAGTCGGTGCTTGCTCAGTTCCCTCTTTGCCTTTATCCAGACCACGCCCGCCACACCAGCAGCCGAGGCCGCCGCTAAAACTGCTTCAGAAATGTCCCTCTTTGATTACATCAAGGCTGGCGGCCCAGTCGGCTATCTCATCATCCTCCTCTCGATCGTTGCGCTCGGGCTCATGATCGCCAACTTCATCTGGCTGCAACGCAACAGACTCATCCCGCCGCCCGTCGTCTCCGCGCTTCGCCAACTTGTCTTCGCCGGCCAGCTTCTCTCCGCCAAAGAGTTCTGCAACAAGCCCGAGAATTCTTGCGCGGTCACTCGCACGCTCGCCGCCGCACTCGCGCGCTGCGAATCTTCGCCGCTGGGCCTGCTCGAAATCCGCACCGCTGTGCAGGAAGCGGTCGAATACGAATCCGACAAGCTCTACCGCGGCACCGATGGCATCGGCCTCCTCGCTGCGCTCGGCCCCATGCTCGGCCTGCTCGGCACCGTCATCGGTATGATCGGCGCGTTCGGTGCAATCGGTCAGATGGAAGGTGCAGCCCGCTCGCAGCAACTCTCTGACTTCATGTCAATCGCACTGGTCGATACCGCCATGGGCCTCATCGTCGCGATTCCCTGCACCGCGGCCTACACCCTTTACCGCCGCCGCATTGAACACATGGTCTCCGATGTCGCCCGCGAACTCGAAGCCATTGTCGCATATATCGAACGCACCAGCGCTGGCAAGCCACAGCCCGCGCCCGCACGTCAACCGGCAATCCAGGGACAAAACGCGTGAGACCCCGCCGCCGCGGCGAAATCAAGATCGCAGACTTCGATGTGACCCCCATGGTCGACGTGACCATGCTGCTCATCATCTTCTTCATGCTCACGATGCATTTTGCCAACGCTGCCCGCGTCAGCCCCATGAACCTGCCGCAGGAAAAAGGCGATGTCGGCTCGACTCGCGCTGATGATGCGTTTGTGATCGATGTTCGCCCCGATGGATCGTTTGGACTCGGCACCGATTCATTTGATCTCCCCGGTGTTGTCGCCCGCGCCAAGATCGCGAACGACATGGCAAATATTTCCAGGATCGTTGTGCGTGCGGACAAAGACCGTCCGGCCAGCGATGTCGATCGCCTCGCGCGTGCGCTGGCCGCCGCCGGCATTCGTAACTGGAAACTCGCAACCAGCGGCACAGCATCTTCCTCGCCTCCAACTGGAGGCACTCCATGAGAATCCACCGCAAGAAACCGCGTCGTATCGGCGAAGCAATTCCCAAACTTCCGCTTATCGCATTCGTCGATGTTGTTCTCTTTCTCCTGCTCTACTTCCTTATGTCCGGTTCGCTGGCTGAACCCGAGACCGATCTCGCGGCCGGTCTCAAAACCGATGGCGGCGCCGCCAAAGGCAGCGATTTCACAGTCCAGATTCTCTTTGTCGAGTCCAGCCCTTCCGGTCCAGCATTCCGCCTGGGAGCGCGCATATTCACCCAGCGCGATGAACTGATCAAAGTCCTGGCCACACTTCCCAAAGATCGCGGCGTGATTGTGAAGACCACGAAGACTGCGACAGTGGGGGGTGCTGCTGCCGCCGTACAGGCCTGCAAAGATGCAGGTTTTGATAAGGTAAGCTATGTGCCCGGCAGCTAAGACCATTGGCCGCCGCTCCACTGTGCCCTTTGCTTCTGAGCGTGACCCGCTCCTCCCCGCATTTTTTGCCTCACACCGGACATTTCGCGCCCCCGTTTTGTCCGGTACCGGGCCGAATCACGTCCAATAACCCGCCTCAAACACACAATATTACGTTCTAAATTTGTAATGTTGTCCAGGTATAAAACTGGGGAAAACACTGGGTGTACCGGACATTTTGCGCCCGCGATGCGCGCCCCCTAACACGAAGAAAATTTCGTTTTCTGAAAATTGTTTTTTCGCCCCTCCTGCGCTCCCATCAACGTTTTTCGCTAGACAGGTCGTCCCTACCGGACAAAAAGCGCCCCTCGTTTTGTCCCGCTCCGCCATAGGTAGGGGACGTGACTGCGCGTCGCATCGCACTTCCCCCGACCTTCCCAGGAGCCTCACCATGTCCAAGTCATCCAAACGCCGCCTCGCCCAAGCCGCCATCAAGAACGCCGCCGACAATCCAAGCGCCGAATCTTGCACCCCAGCCCAGCTCACACAAGCCGCTGGTACCGCCTCAGCACTCACGACCCACGAGCCCGCGTCTCCGTCATCGGCCCTATTGGTCCCCTCAGTCCTCTCTGGCCTATCCGCGTCCGGCTCAGATGTCATTCCATCTCTCAACCTTGCTCTTTCGACTATCAAACTGCCTTCAGATCCTATCTCCCGTTCCGCGCCTCTAGTTCCTTGCTCCAAATCTGAAATCTCAAATTTCAAATCGCCTTCCGATTCTGTTTCTGCACCTCCTCTCTCCCCCTCGCCTTCCCCTCCTCCCGCCGCCCCGGCGAGCCCCCGTGGCAAAACCCTCCAGGAAATCCTCGCCGAACCCCCATCCGAATTCTTCAAAAACCACCTCGAACCTCACTGCCCACCCGAAACCGGCAGCAGAACCACCACCTACGAACCCATCATCTCCGATCCAAACGACCCCGCCGGTCCCATCGATTCCCAGTTCGATGACTACCAGGCCAAACTCAAGCCTGTTTTCGCCAAGCTCTCCCCCGATGATCCAAACATCGAGCGGATCATGCACAACTACATCATCACCATGCAGGTCGCCACCGTTGAGCGTCTCATCCACGATCTCCCAGGCATGAGCGAAGCCGCCCAGGTCGAAACCAACAACCAGATCGTGCGCATGCTCTTCATCATCGAGCGCACTAACTCCCGCCGATCCCGCGAACTGCGCGACAAAGAGGCGGCAGCCCGCCGCATCATCCGCGAACAACAACGCAAAGAACGCCAGGCTCAAAAAGAACAGGAAGCAATCGCGCGCACTCAACGCAACCAGCAGCGCACCAAAGACCGCGAAGAACAACGCCGCCAGCGCGAACAAGCCAAGGCCGACCGCGCAGAACAAAACCACCAGCTCGCTGTGCGCAAACTCGAACTCAAAGAACGCAATCTCAACCTGCGCGCACAAGAGAAGCAGCTCAAAGAGCAACAGAAACACAACAAATCAGCGAAATCTAAAAAGTCACTAACCGCGCCAAGACCACTGGGCCCACCAAACACCTGGACCTGCGGCTGATTAAAACCCGTGAGCCAACTCTTCTTTTTCTTCTACTGCTCAACTGCTCTCGCGACATGCCGCGCGGCTCAGCACGGCACCGAATACGCATCGACAAAGTCGAGGTAGTCGAAGAAGTCGACGGAACCATCGCCGTTGAAGTCGGCCGGGCAGGTGTACAACAGATCTCTTGGTGCGCTTGTGTGAGTGCCAACATCGACCTCCACCTGCTTGATACCAGGCGTCAGCGCGGGTGGGCGGCATGTGATCGAGGTGTGAGTGTAAGAAATTATGGGGGTGAATACGCCGTTGATCCGCACTACAGGGTTCAGGCCGAAGTTGTTGCCGCTAAGTTGCAGAAGATCGCTGCCAGTGACTGAGACTGAACTTGGTTCAAGGGAAAACAGCTCGGGCAGATCGTAATCCAAAAACTGTTGATTTGAAAACTGTCCCGCCACGTTCACACGGATGGGGCGGTTGAGACCTTCGCCCGATGGGAGGATGAATTTCAGGGAGGTTTGGCCGCTGGACATGTGATGGGTCGTAACTGGCAGATTGTCAAAGAAAATCGTCGCAGTAGAGGCCGGGCCGAAATTCGAGCCGAGCAGTTCGATCAAAGTGCCGCCTGCGGTTGGAACACTGGGCGAGAGAACGGCAGAGATAATCGGAGGTGAATAGGAGACGGTGAGTGAGTTGCTGTCGATGCCAGCGACTGAGAGGCGGACAGGAATGCCAGTGCCTGTGCCGGCGGGCATCTGAAACTGGAGAGAAGTTGGGGTGATAGAAGGAAAGATGGGACTCACAAACTGCGTGCCAACGAATACGCCCGGTGTCTGGCCAAAGTTTGAACCCTGGAGCGTGATAATGCCGCCGCCTTGTGTGGGATTTGAAGGCGCGAGAATCGAGGTGAGCGTGGGGCTGTTGTAGACAAAGCTGCGAGGGGTCGTGAGATTGGTTTGACCGCCAGCATTAACAACGATCGGGAGGTTGAAGCCTTGACCTGCCCTAACCATTCCGGTGAAAGTTGTTGGGGAGGTCATGGAACCAAATATTTGAACGCCGCCGATTGTGACCAGTGGGTTGGTGCCAAAATTGGTGCCCGTAATCACGATTTGAAAGAGCCCGGAAGTGGGACCGAAGAAGGGATTGACGGATTCGATTCTGGGCATGTCGTAGGAATACAGAACGGTGTTGCTGGATTGGCCGGCGATGATCACTTGAACTGGAAGATCAGCGCCGACACCGGCAGGAGTCAGGCAGAGAATCGAAGTCGGGGTGCTCAGTTGAACTGTTGCCGTGCTTCCACCAATCACGACCGTCGGAGCGCCAGCGGGAAAGGTTCCCAACAGGTAGACAGATTCGCCGCCGGAAGTTGAGCCGCCAGACTTGAGGATTTGGTTGATCACAGGCTGGGCAAATGCGGCAGATGTAAAGACAAGCGCTGTCGCGACAAGGTACTGAGCAATCTTCATAGGTGTCACTTTCTATTCAAAGGAAGGCAAGAGAGATGCACTTGGAATGTGTCTGCGTGCTGTGCCGCGCTCAGCACGATATCGAATATGCATCGACAAAATCGAGGTAGTCGAAGAAGTCGACTGCGCCATCGCCATTGAAATCGGCATCGCAGATGTAGTTGATGGTTGATTGGTTGCTGGGTTGACCCGCGACGATGACATTTACAGATGCGACGGCTGAGACGTGGGCAGGAGCGCGACAGAGGATGGAGGTGTGATTCGACATCACGACCGGCGCGATCGTTTCACCGATGTACACAGTCGGGTTGATCCCCAGGTCGGTACCGCTGATAAGCACCAGGTCGTTCCCATCAACACTGACATTGCTGGGAGAAATCGAGTTGATGACAGGAGGCAGGTAGGAAAAAGGACGTGAGTTAGACACCTGACCGCCAGTGACAACCCAGTAGCTGTGATTCGTGCCCTCTCCCGGCGGCGTGCGGAACGTAAGTCCGGTGTGCCCAGCGGAACCGGGTTGAATCGCTACCGGTAGACCATCAAACAAAACTTGTGTGCTGGAAGCAGGACCAAGATTGGTGCCGCCCATGTTAACTGCCGTGCCTCCGCTCGTAGACCCGATTGCGGGGGTGCCGAACGAAATGCTTGGAGGGCCATAGGAAATTGTGAGCGAATTGCTGACCTGCTCGGCAACCACAACACTGAGCGGGATACCAGTGCCGGTTCCGGCTGGCATTTGGAACTGGAGCCCGGTGGCAGTCACGCTGCCGGGGACGGGCGAAATGTCCTGTGTCCCAACGCGGACAACAGGTGTTTGCCCGAAGTTGGTGCCAGTGAGCGCGATCGTTCCGCCCTGCGTATTCGCCAGCGGCGGATTTATGTTCGAGAGGGTCGGAGGATTGTAGGAAAAAGTAGCGGGAGTATCGTTGAGCATTCCTGGTGCTGAGAGTACTAACACCGGAAGGTTGGTGCCCTGTCCCGGAGACGTGCGTCCGGTGAAACTGAATTCGGTGGAAAAGAGACGTTGAACCGGCAGACCGCCAATCAAGACGGTAGGGTTTGGACCAAAATTCGCCCCATCGATCAGGAACTGAGTGAAGCCGGAAGTGGGTCCGATTGGGGGATTGATCTGGCTAATGAAAGGCCGGTCGTAGGAGTACAACATAACGTTGCTGTTCTGGCCAGCGATTGCGACTCGTATCGAAAGATTCTGTAGATTCTGTCCAGCAGGCGTAGGAGTCAGGCAGAGAATAATTGTCGGAGTACTCTGTTGAACCGTTGCTGTCCTGGAACCAATAGTCACCGTGGGGGTGCCGGCAGGAAAGGTGCCGAGGAGGCAGAGAGTTTCTCCTCCAGCGGTTGAGCCGCCGGATTTGAGCACTTGCGTGATCACTGGCTGGGCGAGTGTTGCGGACGTAAACACACACGCTGCGGCGGCGACGATGTATGGGGCAATCTTCATGAGCGACTTTCTATGCAGTGAGGTTCAAGGGTGAGTATATGAGATGTGTCAAGAAGCAATGGCGATATATCGGCCCTTCAACTGCCACGAATTGTCTTCAAACTGAGAAGGCCCTCAAACGATCCGATAACGTCAGCGCACGAAAAAGGGGTCTTGCGACCCCTTTGATATGCGAATTGGAACTGATTTCAGAAGTGAATCACGCGGCCTTCAGATGCGAGCGCAGCTTCGTGAACTGCTTCGTGCATGGTCGGGTGAGCGTGGACGGTGGCGATGAGTTCTTCGCTGGTTGCTTCAAGGCGGCGAGCCAGGGAGAGCTCAGCAATGAGTTCGGTGGCAGATTCGCCCATGATGTGTGCGCCCAGGATTTCGCCCCGCGGCAGGCCGCGGATGAGCTTGCACATGCCATCGGTGTTCTTGGTCGCGATAGCTTTGCCAAGCGCCGAGAACGGGAAACTTCCGATCGCGTAGTCTTTGTCTTTGACCTTGCCCATGGCTTTGAGTTCGCGCTCGGTGAAGCCGACACTGGCGACCTGCGGATGGCAATAGGTGCAACCGGGGATGACGCCGTAATCCATGGGGTGAGGTTCGTGGTGCCACTTCTTGGCGCGCCAGCCGATGCGTTCAACGCAGAGAATTGCTTCTTCGCTGGCGACGTGCGCGAGCCACGGTGGACCGATGACATCGCCGACGGCGTAGATGCCGGGGAGATTGGTCTTGTAATCAATCGCCTGATTGGTGGTGCCAGAGCCGGGGCCGTTCCAGCCGCGGGGGATGAAGTCGGTCTTGATGTGGTCGCGCCAAGTCTCAAGACCAAGCGATGCATCAAACAACCCATCGAATCGAGCCTTGACGCCGACTGCGAGCAGAACCTTGTCAGCTTCGAGTACTTCTTTCTTGGATTGATCGGGGACAGCTTTGCCATCAGCGCCGACGGTGACGGGGGCAACAGTGACCTTGACGCCGGTTGCGGTTTTCTCAACTGCGAGCGTGGTGGTGCTGGTGCGAATTTCCATGCCGTGCTTTTTGAACACACGTTCCATGGCGACGCAGATGTCTTCATCTTCGACGGGGAGGATGCGGGGCATCATTTCGATGACGGTGACCTTGGTGCCAAACGACTGGTAGAAGTAGCCAAACTCCATGCCGATCGCGCCTGCGCCGACAATGATGAGTTTCTTGGGCTGTTCTTTGTTGAACATCGCTTCGCGTGCGCCCCAGATCTTGTCGTTGTCGAACTTGGCAAAGGGCAGATCGCGTGCAACCGAGCCGGTGGCGATAATGATGTTGGTTGCAGTGATAGTCTCGCGTGCCTTCGCCGCCGGAGTCGCCGGCGCATCGGTCCGCTCTTCCTGGATCTGGCAGTCATACAGCTCAACCTTGCAGGGCTGACCGTTCTTGGCCGCCGAAACAATCTTGGCGCTGGCCACGATGTGTTCGATCTTGTTCTTCTTCATCAGGAACTCAACACCTTTGTTGAGCTTGGTCGCGACATCGCGCGAGCGGCCGATGACCTTTTGCCAGTCAAAGGAAACATCGCCATTGATCTTGAGGCCCCAGGCCTCACGATCCTGGATTTTCTCCATGAGTTCGGCGTTCGAGAGCAATGCCTTGCTGGGAATGCAACCCCAGTTGAGGCAGACGCCGCCGAGCTTGGCGCGTTCGATGACGGCGACTTTGAAGCCCATTTGGGAAGCGCGGATGGCGCCGACGTAACCGGCGGGTCCGCCGCCGATGATGACGATATCGAAGTGACGATCTGGCACTTGGAACCTTTCAAGTTCGGTCGCAGACGAGAATTTCGTAGGGCTGAATCCTCGTCTGGACTGGGTGGGGCCGATCATAGGGATTGCAACCGGCGATGTCAGAGAAAGTGCGTGGTGGCACGACAGAATTGGTTGCGTTTTGGTAGCAATAACGAGTATGCTGTTAGGGACACTTTGTTCAAAGGGGAATTTCGAATGCGAGGATTCAGATTACGCCAAGTAGCCGGATTGCTGGGAGTTGCCGTGACCGCATCGGTAGGAGTTGCGCAGTCGGCCTCGCTGGTGGCTGACATTCGTACAACTGTACTGGGCGGGGCGGGACAACTAAGTTCAACGCCGCGGCAAGGTGCGCTGATGTGCGGGGAATACCTGTATTTTGTTGCTGCGGATGCGATTAACGGAAACGAATTGTGGAAGACCGATGGAACGGTCGCGGGAACGCAACTCGTTCTTGATGTGTTTCCGGGAGCAGGGGGCGGAGGCGACACACAGACGGATGAGAACTCCGTGCCTTTGTTCCGTGGCCCGGGGGAGACAATCATGTTCTTGGGGAACGGCGGGAGCGGCATCGTGCTATGGCAGGTGCGACCTGATG
Source organism: uncultured Phycisphaeraceae bacterium (assembly GCA_964484185.1). Taxonomy (GTDB): domain Bacteria; phylum Planctomycetota; class Phycisphaerae; order Phycisphaerales; family UBA1924; genus F1-120-MAGs238. Next base: position 111,422 of record CAZAEQ010000004.1, on the reverse strand, counting down.
GGGCAGTGAGTCAGATATATCCAGCGAGCAGTAATGATCCGGTTATCAACGTCCCAACTGGCGGCTTAAGGACACCTTCGGCTGTGATCGCGAACAAAGTTTATTTTGCAGCAAACACAACTGTGAGCAATCGAACTGTACATTCTTTATGGGTGAGTGACGGAACGGCGGCGGGAACACGCGTTGTTTTCTCACCATCTTCGTCGGGCACTTCGGCTCCATTGATTGGCGAGATGGCAGTAGTTGATAGCAAGATCATCTTTTCGTGTATGGATTTGGGATCGGGCCGCGAACTGTGGGCTTCAGACGGGACTACGGCGGGCACCACGCTCCTGAAAGATATTTTTCCGGGGAGCGCTTCGTCTTCGTCTCCGCATTCGTTCTGCGTTTTCAATGACATTCTGTATTTTTTCGCGACACCGTCGTCGGCCATGGGGAATCGCTTCTTTCGAACCGATGGCACGCCTAATGGGACTGTTGAGGTTTCCACAAACGTGAGAGGCAATACGAACCTTGAGCAGCCGGTTGTGACCAGTGAAGGCATGTATTTCATCAGCTCTCCCAACGGTGCCGTGTGTCGATATGACGGAGTTAGCCTGGCGCTCATTTCGACAACAGAGCTCGCTCGCATCGACCCCCCTACACAAGCAATGGCCGTGATGGAAGATCTGCTTTACTACTGCGCGCGGGGCAAGCTCTACAGAAGAGAAGCCAGCGGCAGCATCACCACTTTGCTGACCACTCCTGGCTTCAACGGCACCGGCGACTTGTTTGCGGTAGAAGCTTCGGGGACGACTCCCGCTCATATGTTTTTCTATGCAGACAATCAAACGGGAGTTGAGCCATTTGTAAGCGATGGCACTATTGCTGGAACCTTTCTGCTAAGCGATGTTTTCCCGGGTCAATCTAACTCGAGTCTGCCGCGGTGGATTGGCTCAATCCGCGGCAAAGGTCTGTTTCGCGCCAACAACAGTTCGGGAAGTTCCGGCATTGGCACCGAGCTTTACATCAGCGACGGGACGTCGGCGGGGACGCTTCTCTTTCGCGATATACACCATCCGACTTCGGATTCGAATCCCGGCAATCTATTTGCTTGGAACAACACGCTTTATTTCAGCGCGACGACAGTAGCAACCGGCCTTGAGCGCTATCGACTGGATCAGCCGAACACCGTGACGCTCTGCGATGAAACTGTTTCCGGTACGGCGTCGATCGCGAGAGACCTCGCGACGGCCGTAAATGGAAAGTTGTTTTCGAGATGGCAACCGGCCTCGTCTCCTTCGATCCGCGTGGCGGACGCACCGGAGCAGCTGGGGGTCACGATCGCAACTTCGACCGGACCAAGTACGTTTACTGGAGCTCCATTTGTCAAGGGGTCGGATTTCTACTTTTCATTACAACACCCCACTTTCCCAAGTGAATATGACACGGTTCCCTGGCGATCGGATGGCACATTGCAAGGCACGGTTTCTCTGGCGGCGCTGGTGAGTGGTGCTCCAACTCGCGTATCTGGATGGATTGCGTATAGAAACGAGGTCTACTTTCTGGCAAAGGACTATGGCGAGAATGCCTGGAGTGTGTACGCGACAGGTGGCACAGCGGCGACGACTCGAAGGATCGTCGGTGGCCGATCTGGCACCCTGAGCTATCCGATTCCGATGTTCGATCTTTTTGGGCGACTTATTTTCGCCGCGTTCTCAGAGCAAACGCAGACAGAACTTTGGGCGTATGAAGGCGACGGCACACCGATCAGGGCAATTAAGCCAGTTGGTTCAGCAGGATCGAATCTCTATTGCCGATACCCGGTGATGTATGACAATAAGATAGTTTGGACAGCTGATTTCAATGCCTCGAACGATTCGGAACTCTGGATCACTGACGGGACTGACATCAACACGACTCGAATTCGAGACATTTTGCCAGGCACCATCGGATCGCTGCCATCGGATCTTATTGTGGGTCCATCAGCGATGGGGTCACGCGTTTACTTCACCGCCCATGACGGTGTGCGCGGCCGCGAACTCTGGATCACCGATGGCACACATGCCGGTACACAGATAGTAAAGGATATCGTGCCCGGTATCGACGGCTCGATGCCCCGGTCGATCACGCTCGTTGACGATCGTGTGTATTTCGTCGCGAGTGATCGAACGCACGGATTGGAATGGTGGGTCACAGACGGCACGGATGCCGGGACGCACCTGGTCGCAGATATCAACCCCGGCCCATCTTCGAGCGCTATTACGCAGCCTTTTGTCATAAACGGCAAGCTCTACTTTGCTGCGAGCGATGAAGTGTACGGAAAAGAACTCTGGGTTATTCGTTCAATATGCATGGCCGATTTCAACGGCGATGCCGTCGTCGATTTCTTTGACTACCTGGACTTTGTAGACGCGTTCAGCAGCGGCAATATGGCAGCGGACTTTAATGCCGACGGCGTCTTGGATTTCTTTGACTATCTGGATTTTGTGGACGCGTTCGCGGTGGGCTGCTAAAGGGAGTTACGGACTATTCGTCCTCACTACTTGTCTTGCGGTGGTGTATTTTGCTCGCCGCCGGTAAAGGCTTTGCCTACGCGCATGATCCATCGGCGCATTTCCGCGGCATCGGTGGTGGGGTCGGGCGGCGGCGGAGGGACGCCTGCACTGGCCGCGATGTCGACAGGTTTTCGGGTGTTGGCAACCACAGCGCGATCGAGCGATTGAAGGTCATAGACCTCCATCTTGCCCGCGCTGTAACCGACGACGAGTTTGGTGTTGGATTCAATGAACTTGAGATAGCTGGGGAAAGAAGGTTTGGTGTCAGAGACTTCAAGTTCGCGGAGCGTCATCAGCAGCGTGCCGCTGGCCGTATCCCAGAGCAGGATGGCATCGCCAGCGCACGATGCGATGAATGCTCCATCGGTCGAGATGGTGACATGGCTGACGGTTTCGCGGTGGGCGACCATGGTGTGAATGAGCTTGCGGGTGGCGGTGTCCCAGAGTTGAACCTCGCCGGTGAACAGGCCGACTGCCAGCAGAGAGCCATCGTGGTTTGGATACAGGGCCCGTGCCTGGATCTGGTTTTGCGGCAGCGATGTGAGTTTCATCGTTGCGACATCAAGCATGTGCAGGTTGTTTCGCTGCAGGATGAAAAGCAATTTGCCATCAGCGCTGGGCTGCATTTCAAAGATGTCGGCTCGCGGAAGTTCGACGGTATGAGTGAGTTCACCGGTTGCGACATCGCGGAACTGCACATTGGGTTTGAAAGTGCTGATGGCGAGCAGGCGATCGTTGTCGACGAAATTGATATCGGCATCGCGAGCTTTGGTATCGATGCGCAGTCGTACTGTGCCGGTGTCGCAGTCGATGAATTCCAGGACGCCCAGTTCGGACATCAGCGCGACTTCCGTGCCATTGGCGTTGATGGCTGCTTCCCAGGCCTGGCCAGCAGTGCCAAGGTCACGAATGTGCCGCATATCCTGGGTGTTCCAGAGCGAGGAGCGTTCGCGTGCGCCGATAGAGACGAGCCGCGGCGAACCGGTCGATAAGGCGATCTTGCCAACGTATTTTTCGTGGGCGGGGATATCGTGCCAGATCGGGACCTTGGCGCGGGACCAGATACGAATTCCCGCCTGACTGTCAGAGTAGAGACGAGCGGAGTCGGGACTGAAACCCAGGCGATTGCCGCCGACAGGACGATCGGTCACGGCATTAATGCGCTGGAACGTATTGATATCCCAGAGGTCATTGCGCCACCAGCCCTGGGACGCGAGGTACTTGCCATCTGGACTGACTTCCAGGGCGCGGACGGTTCCGTTGCTTGGGTGCATCAGCGTGATGAGTTCGCCCGTAGAAATATTGAAACACCGGATGCGCTGATCGATGCTGCCAGTGAAGATCGCCTGACCATTGGGGCTTGGAAGCAGGCATTGAATCGTTCCAGTCTGGGTCGCAACTGTCCGCACGGTTGCCTGCGGCGAGATTTCGAGTTCAAGTACCGCGGTCTGAGTTGCGAGAAACAGGTGTTTGGCATCAACGCTGTAGCGCATGCATCGCAGCCGAGCATCGGTCTCAAGAGCGATACGAGTCTCAAAGAGCTGGTCGCCAGCATCAAGTGAAACTATCGAAATATATCCATTCGTACACCCAATAGCAATGCTGGCGGCGGCAGGATCGATCTGAAACAGATTGGGATCGCCCGCAGTCACCTGCTTTTCCCAGTGCAGACTGAGTGTTCCGCTGGGTTTGACGCGGTAGACGCAGAGCCCGGCATCATCATCAAGTCTGACCAGGTACTTTCCATCAACTGAGAAATCCATCCATGTCGTTTTGAGCGTGGTGATGGGCAGCGTGCTGACATCGTTCCCGGTCACACTGTCAACAACTCGAATGTTGGCCCCGCTGACACATGCGAGCCAGCGGTTGTTTGCGTGCATGGTCAACGAGCGCGGATCGACCGGACCTGGAATGGTGCGAAGGCATTGGAACCGGGCGTAGAGGTCGCGAAGCGCCCAGCGTGTTGAAGTTGAACCGGGCCATGCGGCAGCTTCAAGCCAGAGGATTTCTTCCGCGGCAGCAAGGTGGCCGCCGCGTGCGAGAAGACGTGCGGTTTCAACGTTGCGGTAGTGAAGTTCGCGTTCAAGTCGCAGCGAACTGTCGTCAGCGCGTTTGGTCTGTTCCTTGGCAAGAGCCAGGGCGTATTCAGCGCGGTTGCGGGCTGCGCGTTCCTGTGCGGATTTAATCGAGGCGTAGATGCTGAACACCACCAGGCCAACGAGCAGAATTGCGGCGGCGGTGACGGGAACACGATTGCGGCGGACGTGTTTGGAAAGGACGTACAAGGCCGAGTCACCGCGCGCGAGGATTGGGTGACCGGTGAGATAGCGGCGGATATCTTCAGCCAGAGCTTGCGCCGATTGGTAGCGGCGGGAAGAGTCTTTCGATAGGGCTTTGAGCGCGATGGTGTCGAGTTCGCCGCGGCACTCGGGAGAATGTGCGGAAGGTGGAGCTGGGTCGATGTCTTTGATGCGGCGGACAGCTTCGGCGATTGAGACTTGCGTTACATCAATAGGAAGCTTACCGGTGAGGACTTCATAGAGGACGACGCCGAGGGAGTAGACATCGGCCCGAGTGTCGATTTTTGTAGGGTCGCCGCCGGCTTGTTCGGGGCTCATGTAGGCGAGAGTGCCGAGCACTTGGCCGCCGCTGGTGGAGATGGTGGCGCGGGCATCGTTTTCGGCGAGGCGTGCGATGCCAAAGTCGAGGATGCGGGCGCGGCCAGAATCGTCGACGAGGATGTTGGTGGGTTTGAGATCGCGGTGGATGACGCCGCGGAGATGAGCGTGTGCAACTGCATCGCAGATCTGGAGGATGAGTTTGAGTTTGGCGGGGAGGGCGAGCTTGTGGCGGTTGATGAAAGTGTTGAGCGTGATGCCTTCGACCAGTTCCATGACGAGGTAGGGGACTGGGCCGGCGGTTGTGAGTTCGCGGCCGGCGTCGTAGATTTGTGCGATGCCGGAGTGTTGGAGGATGGCCAGGGCGCGGGCTTCCTGTGCGAAGCGTTTGACCATGGCGGTGGATGTGCCGCCGGGCCGCATGATTTTGAGCGCGACTCGGCGATCGGGGGAATCCTGGCGAGCTTCATAGACGACGCCCATGCCGCCAGCGCCGATGAGGCGGGTGATGGAGCAGCGGCCGATCTTTGTGCCGGGGGGCATGGAGATCTGGCTGTCGGAGTTGTCGGCGAAGCCAGCATCGCTCATGGCGGATGCGGAGAGGAAGGTGTCGTTGTGGTGGAAGCCGAGCAGAGATTGGACTTCGGATTTTACGAAGGAGTCATCGCCGCAGAGTTCGTCGAGAATGCGCGGCTGGTCGGCGGGCGGATGCTCGCAGACTGCGACGAAGACTTCGCGGATTCTGTTGTGGACCTGGGTAGACATTCAGGCCTCTTCGGTAGCGAGGGAAACAAGTTCGCGGCGGAGCCACGCGCGGGCGTAGACCCAGTCGTTTTTAACGGTGGCTTGCGAGACGCCGAGAGCTTCGGCAGTTTGTTCAACGCCCAGGCCGGCGAAATAGCGGAGCATGACAACTTCGGCCTGGCGCGGGTCGTTGGTTTCGAGGCGCTCAAGGGCGGAGTTGAGTTTGAGCAGATCGACGGGTGGTTCGCCAGGCGAGGGAGTGGGGTCGGCGATGGTGAGGGCATCGGAATCGAGCGCAGAGCGTTTGACCTTGCCGCCGTGTTTTTCGTAGCGGTAGTAGCGGGCACGATCGACCAAGATGCGGCGCATGGCGGTGGCAGCGGCGGCAAAGAAGTGGCGTTTGCCCTGCCACTTGATGTCGTGGCCACCGAGCAGTTTGAGGTAGGCTTCGTGGACCAGGGCGGTGGGCTGGAGGGTCAGGCCGCTGGGCTCGTGCTTGAGCTGGGCGGCGGCGAGGCGGCGGAGCTCTTCATATATAAGTGGAAGAAGAGCTTCCGCAGAGCGGGCATCGCCCGCCGCGGCAGATTCAAGTAGAACGGTTACGTTCCCATCACCCATAGAAGTCAATTGCCCCAATCCCCCGAATCAGATTGTCTCAAACTTTGGAGTGAGCTTCAAGTAAAGAAGGATACAAGTGGGCAGAATTGGGCTGGATGGCAGGGAAATCGGCAGAAAGCGGTTATTACGGGCACTTGCGTTTGTGAGGCGGTAGGTGTATAGAGAAGATTGGCTAGACTTCGCACGGCTTTGAGTTATCACGCATGATGAAACGACTAGCGATTTTGGCGATTGGATATGGAGCGGTGGTGGCCGCATTGAGTTTTGGCGAGGCAGGGTTGTGGCAGAAGTTGATGGTCGCGGATCTTGAGAAATTTCGTGCGACGGATCTGCATCATGTGTTTCGGCAAGCCGGCAATGTGGTGATGTGGATATTGATTGCGCTGGCGATTGGGCTGACGCAGTGGAAGCAGCGCGGGGCGAAGTTGACCGCGTGGATGATTGTGGTGTCGCCGCTGATGGCGGGCGCGCTGGCGGAATTGCTGAAGAGAGTTATAGGTAGAGAGCGGCCGGGGACGATTGATCCGACGGGTGCGTACACGTTCAAGCCGTTTTTGGGTGCGTTCAGTGATGGTTCGAATCTGGGGATTCCAAGTTCGCACGCGGCGGTGGCGTTTGGCGGGGCGTTTATTTTGCTGCGTTTGTTTCCGTGCGCGGGGTGGGTTGCGCTGGTGTGGGCGATTGGATGCGGAGTGACGCGGATTGTGCTGGGGGCGCATTATGTGAGTGATGTTGTGGCTGGCGCTGCGATAGGGCATATTGCGGCGACGATTTTGATGCCGCCGGAGAAGGCGGGGCGGCGATGAGCCAGACCACCATTTCACGCGAGTCAGTTTTGCAACTTGGCAAGAGCGGAAAGCCTTGGGCTTTTCTGGCGATGATGCGGCAGATTGGTTCGGCGGCGGATGGGGAGCCGGCGATTGTGTTTGCGCATGCGGCGAATCTGGCGAAGCTGGGATTGAAGGAATTGGCGGCGGAAAGACTGCGGATTTTGCCGCCAGCTGTGAAGGCGATGGCGGAAGTGAAGGGGTTGGCGGATGCAGTTGAGGCGATGAGTTTTGCGCGCGTGCCTCGGGAAGAAATGTTGCGGAATTTCGATGCGAGCGGGCTGGTACTTGTGGCGCGGGGAATTGCCGCGGAGAGTGATGTTGTGCGCTGGCGCGGGTTTTTGGAAGAGGCGATTGAGAGGACGGCGGTGTATCGGGCAACGGATGGGAATGTGTTGATTGATGGTGCAACGCCAGAGGATGCAAAGGCACGGGCGCGGGAGTTGATTGGTTCGGATGGGAGAGATGAGTATCCGGCGGCGTTAATGATTGAGAATCTGCTGCCGCCGTGGCTGCTCGTTGAGGCGGCGGAGCGGTGGAAGAAAAATGCGCAGGGGTTCTGGCGGCGGTTGATGGTGGTGCATGAGGATGAAAAGACTGTTGGGTTGGGGTTGGCGGTTGCCGATGTGTCGGGAATATTGGCGCAAGAGCGGGTGAAGGTGTTTGTCGGAGCTGGGGCGCCTGAGGGAGTGAAGAAATTTCTGGATGAGCAGCGGGGTGAGATGCTGGTGGCGCGGCTTATCTCGCTTCGCGAGGTTGATCAAAAAGAATCAACATTGGCAAATATTGTTATTAATGGGACGGATGCACAGCTTGAGGAATTGAAAGAGCTGAAAGAACGGGTAGAAGCGCGGTATGCGCCCCGCGGCAAAGCGCAGTGGGCGCAGCGGTATCGAGAGGCGATGCAGGGCGGGAAGCCCCTGCGGGTATTGGTGCCGACGACGCGGTATTCGACATTTCTGCAGCATTCATCTAGGGACATTGTCGATGCGTTCAAGGCGATTGGACATGAAGCAAAGCTCTTGATTGAATCCGAAGATTGCAGCACGCTGGCGGCAAATGCGTACTGGCGGGCCTTTGATGAGTTTGATCCAGACCTGGTGGTATTGATCAATTTCCCCCGGCCACTGCGGATGAGCACTACTCCGGCGAATGTGCCGTATGTGACCTGGTTGCAGGATGCGATGCCGCATTTGTTTGATCCGGCTATTGCGCAGAAGCTGGGCGAATTCGATTTTGCGTGCGGGTATTTGTTTAATGAACTTTTCCTGCTTGGGGATTGGGATGCAACACGGGCTATTGCATCGCCGGTGGTGGTGAATCCGCGGAAGTTCCATGCGGGGGCGGTGCCGGGGCTGGAGCAGTTTGAGTGTGATGTGGCGTTTGTGTCGAATCACTCGGAGACGCCGGAGCAGATGCGGGCGCGGCACTTGCAGATGGCCGCTACGAGCGGCGTGCCGCGTGCATGCGTGGAAGAGCTTCACTCATTGGCGGCCGATGCGGTGAATGGAATTCATCAGCGCGGGCTCTGGTCGTTTGCACCGGCTCGATTTGAGGAGATTTGCGCACGGTATCGACTTGGAGAAGAGTCGCGAGCGAACGTGCGGCATCTTTACTTTGTGCCGATGGCATCAGAGATCTTCCGACATGAGGCTCTGGAATGGGCGAACGAAATTTGCAAGCGAAGAGGGTGGAAGTTCAACTTGTACGGCAAGGGATGGGAGAAGCACCCGGAATTTGGTTCGCATGCGCAGGGCACCGTGAAGCACGGTGAGGAGCTGCGAGGCGTGTATCAGAAAGCAAAGGTGCATTTGCATCTCGATTTGAACACGCTGATGCATCAGCGTGTGTCGGAGTGTTTTTTGTCCGGCGGGCTGATTCTGTCGCGACTGTTTGCGGATGTACTTGATGTCGACGCAACGCTTGCTGAACAGGCGATGATGCACGTAGTCGGTGAGGAAAAATTTGCAGATGGGCGGCAGGCGTGGGTGGTATCGCGGCATGAGCCGCTGCGAAAGCATAATGAGCTGAGAGCGGCACTGGGGATACCGGCACGATTTGACGATGGATTATGGCCAGAGCCGCGTGTGTCAAAGGAGAAGTACGCAAAGCTGCCGGTGTTTGAGGGAAGTGATGCAGCGCGGATGCTTGGCGATTTGAAAGAGTTGACGTTTGCTGATCGGGCGGGCCTGGAGTGGTTACTTGCCAGGGCGATCGAGGAACCAGGGTTCCGGGAACGGAAGGTTGAAGAAGTGAGGCCGCGGATTCAAGGGGTTTTGACGCATGATGTGATGTGCGGGCGACTCTTGAAGTTGATCAGCGGGCATCTGGGCAGTTAATCAGATTTCAAAAGCGGGCACCACGTTACTGGTTCATACCTTGGCTTTTTCAAGCGGGGAAAGCGGATTCGCCGATAAAGCTCGATTCTGCGCGAATACCCCTATGAGACGTTCCCAACAAGTATTTCTTGCGATTCCCACGGCCAGCATCGAGAACTGTCGGCGGAATCTTCCGGCGTGGCGCGAGAAGGGCTATTTGATTGCCTTGCTGCGCGATCGAGCCACGAGTAATGAACGAGATGAGATACTGGCGGACAAGGTGTGCTGGGTGGATAAGTACGAGGGCTGGGCCGCGAGCGTGAATCACCTTTGTCGGACGGTGATTCCGGCGGAGTGTGACCTGGTGGTGACGGGCGGGGACGACATGTTGCCCGATCCCAGACACACAGCGGCAGAGATTGCAGAGCAATTTGTTGAACGGTTTCCTGATTCGGAAGGGATCATGCAGCCGCAAGGCGACACTTTCTTGAATGCCCAGAATTACTGCGGCAGTCCGTGGATCGGGCGGCGCTGGTGGGAGTCGATGTATGGCGGTGCGGGCGCGCTGTGCGCGGCGTATCGCCACAATTGGGCGGACAATGAGCTGTATTGGCTGGCACGTTGCAGCGGAAAATTGTGGGAGCGAACAGATTTGTCGCAGCCGCATGAGCATTTCAGCAGGCGAGGCGAAGCTCCGCCGGAGTATTGGAAGCGAAATGTTTCAGGGGCTGATCAGGCGGATGTGCAGACTTTTCTGGCGCGGGCATGGCTTGGATTCCCGGGACATGAAGCGGTTGGATCTGCGATCAAATTTGATCGCGCGCGATTCCAGCGTGAATATCCCAGGACGGCAGAATCGTATTGGATAAGCCGGTACGGTGGCGCAGCGGGCGCGGATGAGGGCACCCAGCGGATTGCAGATGCGCTGAAGATGTGTGCGCGCGAGAATCTGAAGCGGGTTGCGATTTTCGGCGCGGGAACGCACACGAGAATGTCAGGAAGCGCATTGATGGAGCCGCCGGTTGAGATCGTGTGCATTATCGATGACAATCCAGCGCTGGCGGGTGGCATGTTGTGGAACTATCCGATTGTGACGCTCGAGCAGGCGATGAAGCGCCAGTTTGATGCGGTGGTGCTCAGTTCCAAATCAGGGGAGGCGCAGCTGCTGGTCGCGTCCGCGCCGTTGGCGGCGAAGTCGATTCGCGTTCTTTCGCTTTACACACAGGTACAACACGCAGCTTGATACGCATGCCACTTATCAGCGTCATTATCCCTGCGTTTAATGCCGCCGCGACACTGCGGCAGACTGTGGCGACTGCGCAGGAACAGAGCATTGGTGATCTGGAGATACTGATTGTCGATAACGGTTCGCGTGACGGGACGAAGGAGATTGCGTGCGGGCTTGCAGCTCAAGATCGACGCGTAAAGGTGCTGGAAGAAATACAGCCCGGAGTTTCGGCCGCCAGGAACAAGGGGCTTGAACACGCGACCGGGAACTATGTGCATTTTCTCGATGCGGACGATCTGGTGTGTGAAGGCGGGTATGAGAATCTGGTGCGAGCCGAAGCACTTGAATCCTGCGGAGCGGCGGCGGGAATGTACGAGGTGTTCTCTCAAGAGGGCGAATCGTTACTACAGCCCGATATTCCCGCGGCAACCTTTGGGCTTCGAGAAGTCATTGAGCGGAACGTATTGCACGGCGTATCGCAATTGATTCGGCGCGATGTGATTGGAGCGCGTCGATTTGATACCGGCTATGTCGGGTATGAAGATCAGGACATGTGGATTCGCCTTGCTGAGACTGGGGTGAAATGGGCGGTTTGTCGGCGGCTGGTCGGACGATACCGGATTACGCGCGGAAGCCTGAGTAAGTCGGCGTTGATGCTTCCTTGCGCGGAGGACGTATTCATTCGCGCTGCGATCCGAACCGGCAGTTTGTCTGAGTCAGAGCTTCGAATTCGAACTGGAGATTGTGCGCTTGCGTACTCGACACGCGCTGCCTTGCTTTCAACATCTGGAGTTGAGAGCGGAGCCAGGTTGTTTGCCAGCGCGCGAGTCAAGCCGCTGATTACAGGTCATCGAGCCGCGGCGATGGGACATTCGCAGACGATTTATGCACTGGGGTGCTGGCCAAGGCCCAACTTGGTGCTTCCATGCGGCTCGGAGTTGCTCCCGCAGCTTGAACTCTGGTGGTGTTCGTGCATCGAAAACGGTTGGATGAAGGCAAACGAGATGGAGAGCGCGAAGACGACGTTCACGCAACTGTGCGTGGAGCCGAATCGGATTGCCCGCGCCATTCTTTCAGTTTGCAGCCGCGAAATCACTTTGGTGGGAAGTGGTCGAAATACCAATTGGTTCCTGAAGCAGTCACTGCACGGACACCGTATTTATGTTCGAGACGACCGGCGGTTGCCGGGCGGCGAACTGAATTTGCCAAACGAGATCACGGTCGAGCCACTTGATGCGCCGGTGCCAATCGGGCGAACGGTCGTCATTACAACACAGGAAGATGAAGAACTTGCCAAGCGGTTTCCAGGCGCGTTTCGCTGGAAGCTGGTGCGAAATCAGCTCGCCGTAATGGTCGATAGTGCACGAGTCCCCGTTGCAGCATAAGGAATGGTGTTCATGCCACGCTCTGAAGTCTATTTCGCGATTCCATCAGCCAACCCGGAGAATTGCCGGAAGCATTTGCCGGCGTGGCGGGAGATGGGGTACAAGATTGCGGTGTTGCAGGATCATAAAAAAGTAGATGTGCCTGCGGACATTGTGGTGCAGTATGGTGATTATCGAGGGTGGCCCGCATCGGTGAATGCGCTGTGTCTTGAAGTTGTTCCAAAGACCGCGGCAATTGTGGTGACGGGCGGCGATGACATGTTGCCAGATCCACATTTCAGCGCCGAGCAACTTGCAGCTCAGTTCCTGAAACGCTTTCCAGATAGCTTTGGCGTGATGCAGCCGCACGGCGACAATTATCTCGATACGACGCAGTACTGCGGCAGTCCTTGGCTGGGACGCAACTGGTTTACGAAGATGTATCAGGGCAAGGGCGGTTTGTCGGCGGCGTATCACCACATGTTCGCGGATGATGAACTTTTCTGGGTGGCCGGGTGCTGGGGCGCGCTGTGGACGCGGCCGGAATTGGTGCAGAGGCACGAGCATTTCTGCCGCCGGGGTGGGGAGAAACCGGAGTACTGGGAAAGGAATGCTCAGAGCAGCGAGGCGGCGGATACGGCGATGTTTATCGCACGCTCATCGCGCGGGTTTCCGGATCATGGACCGCTTGAGGAGATTGCAGGGCATCGATTCAATCGCGATTTCTTTGTGAACAAATATGATGGCCGGGCGCAGCGGCACTGGAACACAGCGATCGCACATCAGTATCCGACCGTTGCGGAGATGCGTGTTGCGGCGGCGATGGAGGCATGTGCGCGGCATGGGAAAAAGCGCGTGGTGATATTTGGTGCGGGGCGGCACACGCGGAGGCTGGCGAGTGTGCTTTTGACGCCGCCGGTGCAGGTGATTGGGATTGTGGATGAGAATCCGGGGCTGGCGGGGACGCGGATGTGGAACTATCCGATTCTGTCGGTGGCGCAGGCGGCAGCACTCAAGCCTGATGCGGTGATATTGAGTTCGGATACTGTGGAAGAGAAGTTGAGTGCTGCGGCTGGGCCGCTGGCGGCAGCGGGAGCTGAGATTGTCAGGCTGTATACAACGGAAGCGAGTGCCGCGTGAGCAGCGTGAGGGAGCGAGCGATGAAGATTGTGGGCATGATGATGGCGCACAATGAAGCGTGGTGCATCGGGCTTACTGCTCGAGTTGCGCTGCAATGGTGTGATGAGCTGGTGGTGCTGGATCATGCATCGACGGATGGGACGCGCGAGATAGTGGAGCAGATTGGGCGCGAGTGTCCGGGTCGGGTGCAGATGATTTGCGAGGATGAACTTGCACACAACGAGGCACAATTCAGGCAGCGGATGCTGGATGCGGGTCGGGAACGAGGCATGACGCATGGGGCGATTATCGATGCGGATGAGTTGCTGACTGCGAACTTGGTGGGGAAGGCGAGAGAGCTGGCGGGCAAGGCACACGCTGGTGTTGCGGCGTATTTGCCGATGCGCAGTCCGCATGAATCGATGGGGCGCTACCGAGTTGATCCGGCGTTTGCGGATAAGTTGATTTCGGTGTGGTTTGTAGATTCTCCGGAACTGTGTTACTGCACCGAGGCGGATGGGTATCACTATCACGCGCGGGTTCCCAAGGGATCGCGGCCGTGGTCGATGAAGCTCGAGAATTTTGGATTGGATGGTGGTGGGTGGCACTTGCAGACGATTTCGCGGCGGCGGCTTGAGGTGAAAGCCGCATGTTACAAGGTGCTGGAGCGGGTGCATTTTCCAGCGCGACATTCGGCGGACAAGCTTGAAGAGATTTATGGGTGGACGCTGCGGGCGACGGTGCAGACGGCAGCGACGCCGAAGGGTTGGGTAGAGGGGTACCAGGAGTTGATCGATGCGCATCTGGATTTGAGTGTCGAGCCGTGGCAGTTGCAGGAAATGCGGCGGCTGATGGCAGCGCATCCGCGAGAGATGTTTGCGGATTTGGACCTGTATGGGGTGGCGTAGGAATTACGCCGCGTTGAGGCAGGACCAGTGGCGTGTATCTTTCCAGGTGATCAGGCCGGCGAGTTCAAGCGCATTGGCAGCGGCCTGGATACTTGCGGGCGGATGGATCTCGATTTTGAGATGACCTGCACGAGTGAACCAGTCGGCGCGGGGCTGAAGGATGTTGAACTCTGCGCCTTCGATATCGATCTTGGTGAAGTCGGCGTGATCAAAACCGGATTCGCGGAGAATTGAATTGATCGTCATGGCGCGGACGCGAGTGGCCTGGCCTTCGGGAGTGCTGGAGCTCACCGCGAAGGCCCATTCTTCCTGCGAACTGTTGTAGTTGACGAAGCCATCTTCGTGCCAGACCGCGGCGTGGATGACCGTGACTTGCGATGCGATGGGCGCAGTGTTCAGGCGCAGAGCCTCGACGTTTCCGGCATCCATTTCGACGCAGATGATGTGACAGTTGGGGAAGAGGGCGGCGTAGTGCAAAGCGGTGAGGCCGATGTTGGCACCCAGGTCGAGGATGACGGGGCGTTCTGGGAGTCTGATTTCGGGAAGGTGATAGAGGCCGACAAAGGTGTCATCAAAGACGCGGGCATCGGTGGTGCCGGGGCGGAGATAGATGGGCGAGTCGCCCAGGGCTTTGCAGTGAATGCGTACGAGAGGTTCACCTTTTTTGCCGTGATCGAGGCACTGGAAAAAGGCGGCGGCATCGGCCTGGGTAGAGAGTGTTGCGCGCAATAGCTTCGGGTCGGGCATGACCGGTACATCGGTTATTTGGTCGTGTTTACTCGGCATAGGCGGCACAAATTCTCAAAGTTGCTCAGGACGAGGCAGATAACGCCGATATGGACCCCATGCGACAGATGCCATTTGATCCCTACAGAATGCTCACGCGCTGCCTCAATCGGTGGGAGGAATTCAACTTCCTCGATCTGGGTGCAAGCGTCGGATACACCGCACAGCGGGCGGTGATGGAATTTCCTCTGAGCCGCGTGTGGGCTCTGGAGCCAGAGCCAAAGAGTTTCGCGACGCTGAAGGATTGGATCAAGCCGCTGAAGCGAGTGCGGGCGTTCAATATCGCGGCATCGGATGTTGCCGAGACGCGAAAATTGCATATCGCGCAGCGGGCAGCGTGTTCGAGCTTGTTGCCCGGGAACAAGATCGGCAAGGATTACTACGCAGAGTTGTATGAGCAGGTGGATGAGTGTCAGGTGCAGACGGTGCGACTTGATCAATGGGCGCCGACTGTGGGGCTTGATCGTATTGATATTCTGAAGATCGATGTGCAGGGGATGGAACTGCAAGTGCTGCGGACGCTGGAGAAGCAGCTTGCGAACCACATTCTGGCAATTGACTGTGAGGCACAGTTTGTGCCTGAGTATGAAGGCGCCTCGACGTTCCTGGATATTGCGTGCATGCTGCGCGATCATGGATTCATGCTGCATCAGGTTCACAATATGTGGGCGTGCGGAAATGAGTTGCAGACCACATGCATGGATGGACTGTGGCTGAAGAAGGAACTGTTCAATCGACTTCGGGAAACGCCGGGGCCGCTGCTCGATGCGGGGCCTGCAGGGGTTCTGCTGCGGGCGATGAAGCAGATGCGAGAAGTGGGCATGGAGCGGATTGCATTGTTTGGCGCGGGCGCATTTACGCAGAAGGCACTTGCGAATCTGGAGGATTCACCAGTGCAGATTGTCGCTATTGCTGATGATAATCAGTCGCGGCATGGGCAGGAGATTGGCGGGGTTGGGATTACTTCGCTGGATAGAGCGGCCGCTAGCGGCGTTGATGCGGTGGTGCTGTGTTCAGAAGCGCATGAGCTGAAGCTGTTTCATCGGACCGCGCATTTGCGCGAGCGCGGGGTTGCGGTTGTGCCGCTGATTCGGTATTACCAGGAGATCGATGTCGATCATCCGTTGCGGCAGCGCGAAACGGCGACAGCGCGATAAAAAACTGAAAACCAAAAACCACAAAAGGCCCGCCATTGGCGAGCCTTTTGTGAATTGATGGGGACTAATTTACTTATCCATTGATCGCGCTGACGCGGACCTTGGAGTACTTCTGACGGTGGCCGGTCTTCTTTTTCCAGGCCTTCTTTTCGCGGAACTTCTGGACGAAGATTTTGTCGCCCTTTACTTCGGCTTCGAGGACGGTGAGTTCGACGGTTGCGCCTGCGACGTAGGGGAGGCCGAGCTTGGCTGTGCCGCCTTCGGTGCCGACGACGAGGATCTTATCGACTTTGTATTTGGAGCCGACTTTGGCTTCGCCGCCTTCGAGGAGGTCGACGAGGATTTCCTGACCTTCGACGACCTTGCGCTGGCCGCCGGATTCTTCGATTACTGCGTACATTTCGAGGCTCCGAGCTGTGTCCACGCGGTTCTGTCGGGGGGTAGAGATGGCTCTACCGGCTTTGAACCCGGTCCGCAATGGGTCGAGATGATAGGTGGGTTGTGTTGGTTTCGCCAGTTTTGGCGGAAAGATGCGGCCAAATTCCGAACAAATGTAACGGATAGGGCTTTTTGAGCTTTGGGGTGCTAGTCAAGCAGAGGAGAGGCAACACCGGCAGGAGTGCCGGTGCCACGCTGCGAGAGCAGTCAAAGGGCTGGTGCCGGTTCGCGCGCTGCCTGTTTCTGCAAGCGGCGGCGGAGAATGATGAGGCCTGTTGTGCCGATGGCGAGGGCGGTCCACCAGGGGAGGCCGGCGATTACGCCGCGGGACAGGGAGATTACGGAGTTGCCGGCGGATTTGAGGCCGTCTTTGGCGGCGTCGCTGAGGCGGTCGGTGAAGCCGGCTTCGGGTGGCGGGGGCTTGGGAGCTTCTGGTGCAGCGCGGATGACAATGAGGATGGTGGCGAGAGAAACGGATTTTTGGGCGGCGGCTTGTTGAGCGCGGAGTTGTTCGATTGTGCCGCGGACGCGGGCGAGTTGTTCGCGGACATCGAGGATGTCTTTGAGCTGCGAGTCTTTGCGGGTTGCGATGAGTTCCAAGAGTTCGGTTTCGATGCGCTCTTCGTTGCGGAGGCGCGCGCCCAGGTCGATGAGGCGGTCGGTGACATCTTCGCCGGTGGAAGTTTCGCTGGTGATTTTTCCAAGTTCGCGGAGTTGCTGGAGGACAGCGGGGAGGCGAGCGGAGGTAATGCGGAGGGTGAGGTTGGCGGAGGTGGGCGGGTCGCCGCCGGCGAGGGCGGAATCCTGGATAAATTCGCCGCTGGCCTGGGAGGGGAGGAAGAGGATTTTGAGGTAGGTGTTGCGGACTTCGAGGGTTTGGAGTTCGAGGACGGATTTGTGGACGACTTGGCGGGGGGAGTCGGAGGCAGAATCTCCTTGCATAGTTACAGAGACACTTCCTGCTTTTCGACGCCAGAGTTCGCCTGTGCGCTCGGTGAGTTTGTAGCTGGCGGACTCGCCATCTGTGTCTTGCAGCGCGCCTTGCAAGTCGGCATCGGGAGCGTAGGCGTTTTTGCCCTCTTCTGGTGCGGTAGTTGCGGCGGGAATTTCGGAGTAACCGTACATCGCTGTGCCGACAGCGCCTGATCTGTCCCGTGTGTTGAAGGCCATGAAGGCTGCACCGGCGGAAAGAACGAGCATTGCGGCGACGCCGATCTTGAGCGCGGGGTGGCGGAGGAATGGCGTGAGCTTGAGTGAGCGCGATTGAGACTCGAGCGCTTTCTTGTAGAGGACGGGTTCGCTGGTTGAGGGCGCGGTGAGTTTTTCGAGTGCGGCGGTGATTGAGTCGTTGTTCATGTTGTCGTCAGTAGTGTTCATGATTGGCTCCGTTGTGATTGTTCTGAGAGGGCGGTGCGTAGTTGGTTCATCGCGGCGTGGAGTCGGGACTTGAGTGTGCCGACGGGGATTTCGAGTACGGCGGCGGCCTGGTCGTGGGTGAGGCCGCGGTGGAAGCAGAGAAGGAGGATGAGTCGGACGCGGTCGTCGAGGTTGTCGATCGCAGCGCGGACGCGCTGGGCCTCATCGATTTCTAGTGATTCGTGTTCTTGAGACGGTGATGTAGGTGGTGATACGGGCGGTTTGGATTTCGCGTTCAGAGCGCGAAGGTCGTGGCAGCGGTTGACGACCATGCGGTAGAGCCAGGTGCGGAGGCTTGAGCGTTCGTCGAAGCTCTTTCCGTATTTGATGACGCGGACCCAGCAGTCTTGCACGACATCTGCGGCGAGGTCGTCGCGGCCGGAGAGCAGGCCGCGGGCGAGGCCGAAAAGGAGGGGTTCGTAGCGGAGCGCGAGTGAGGCGAGTGCGGATTGGTTGCCGGAGCAGAATTGCTTTAAGAGCTGCTCGTCAGTCAGGTCGGGTGGTGGTGAGTTGTCGGGCATGCACTATTTAGACCGGGGCGGAGGGGATTCAGTTCGCGCCAGGTTGAGATTTTTCTGCGGTGCGTTCGCCGGGATGGCGGCAGGGCTCTATGTGGACCAGTACATCGCGCACAAATGGGAGCTGGGCGCGGACTTCGTCTTTGACTTTGTGGCTGAGGACGTGGGCCTGGCGCACGGTCATGTCGTCGTCCACGCGGATGTGCATGTCGAGCCAGTAGCCGGTGCCGCTTTTGCGGCTGCGCGGTTTTTCGACGTTGACTACGCCGGGGACCGCCGCGGCGATTGCGGTGGCTTGGGCGATGAGCGTTGGGTTTTCGGTGTCGAGGAGTTCGCGGAGTGGTTCGCTGCCAAGTCGCGCGGCGTTGTAGAGGACAACTGTCGACGCGGCGAGTGCGGCCCAGTCGTCGGCGGGCTCCCAACCGGTTTGGTGCAGCACATGTTTGCCAAAGAGCGCGATGGAGATGCCGATGAATGCGAAGATGGAGGTGAGCGCATCGGTACGGTGGTGCATGGCATCAGCGGCCATGGCTGTGGAGCCATCGCGATTGGCAGCGCGGCGGGCGATGCGGAAGAGGCCTTCTTTGATTGCGACGACGGCGATGAGGACGACGAGCGTGTACCACGCGGGGGTGTGGTGGGGCGTGACGATTTCGCGGACGGCTTCGACAGCGATGCCGATGCCAGCGAGGAAGAGGAGGCCGGAGACGCCCAGGGCAGCGAGTGATTCCGCTTTGCCGTGGCCGTAGGGGTGATCTTCATCGGGCGGTTTGGAGCTGACTTTGAGGCCGAGCCAGATGACGAAAGAGCCGGCGACATCGACGAGGCTCTCGATGGCATCAGCGATGAGGGCGTAGGAATTGCCGAGAATCCCTGCCGCGAGCTTGATGCCGACGAGGAAGAGATTGACGACCAGACCAGCGAGTGCGATCTGGCGCGTCTTGGCGGGTTGGATCTCGGGGAGGCGGGGGGTTGGTGTGCTGGAGGACACGGGATGTAAAGGTAGGTTGGGAAATTGGAGCGGTGCTGGGCGGTTGGTGCGCGTAAAATAGGACTGGGAGAATTACTATGCGGACTCGTGTTTTGATGATTGTGATTGCAAGCGGGATGAGTGCTGCGCTGGCAGGTTGTCAGCCGCAGAAGAAGGAGCCGACGGCATCGGTGGTGGCGGGCGCGGGATCGACGGATGTGGAAGCGACAACGCCAGCGCGGGCAGATTTGCCGACGCTGGATGCGGAGCAGAAGAATCGTGCGGCGCGCGAAGTTGAGCAGTACAAGAAGCAGACCGGGTTTGTGCAAGTTGATTCGGTGAAGGGTGCGGACTCGCTGACGTTTATGAAGGGTGGGTTTACGCAGACTCCGGATGGGACGGCATCGGTAGGTGCGGCCGGAGTCGGGGCGACGCTGAAGGATGCACATGATGCAGCGATTGTGGCTGCGCAGCGGCAGATGATGCGCGATGGGCAGATACCTGCGGCGAAGGTTGTGATTTCTCAGGGCGCGTTTCGCAAGCTTGCGGATGGGTGGCAGGTTTTTGTGCAAGGGCAGTCGGGGCCGGGGGCGGTGGTGAAAGCGGTTGTGAAGGATGAGGGTGCGAAGGTGGCGCCGGTGGATTTGGTGGAGAAGTAGCTCGGAGCATGGCGAACTCAAGTTAGTTGACGCAGTTACTTGCAAACGCCTGCACGAAATCAAGGTAGTCGGCTTGGTCGACCACCCCGTCGCGGTTGAAATCGGCCTCAGAGTTTAGCGCTGCGAATGCGGAGACAAAATCGAGATAGTCGAAGAAGTCGACGGCGTTGTCGCAATTGAAATTTGCCGGGCATATTAAGAGGAACACTGCGCGGGTTATAGCAACATCGCAGGCATTGGAGATACTCGCATCGTAGAGACCACTGTCAGCAGCGAGAAAGTTCGAAATGGTAAAGCTGGGGGTTGCGGCCGAGGGATTTAGAACTGGGTCGATCGCGATGCCATCCTTGCGCCACTGGAACATGAAGGGACCGGTGCCGATGGCGGCGGCCGAGAGCGAGATGGAATCTCCAACACAGACTGAGTTCGCAACGGGATGGAGCGTAATAAACGGGGAAATGCATGATGGAGCGAGGCCCCAAGTTTCGCCGCCGGATATCACACCGGCCATGACCATGGTGGTTTGAAGAGCTGCGTGGTAGGACATGGCGTGGGAGTATCGGCCAATGGGTCCTGTGACTGGAAGAAGTGTCCAGTTGGTCCCGTCCCATTCCCAGGTGCCATCGACGCCGTAGGGTGCGCTACCGTCATAGCCACCGAAGAGCACAGTCACGCCGCGTGCGCTGTCGTAGACCATTCGGTGACCGTCGCGGGGGCTGGGTCCGGAACTGGAGCGCTGAATCCAGGTTGATCCGTTGAATTCCCAAGTATCACCGAGACGGCTCGTTCCGTAGCCGCCAAAAAGAACTATGACACCACGACCTGAGTCATACGCGATAGCGTGACCTCCGCGTGATGATGGCCCAGTGTTGGGATTCAGGGTCCAAATAGACCCATTCCATTCCCATGTCTCGCCCAGCGGCCCGTTGCTAGAAGAAGGGCTGAATAGAACAGAGACGCCGCGCCGCTTATCAAATGCCAGGCTCGGGCCCACGTGCGGCGGTGGTCCCGAGGTGGCGCGCCGCGACCAGCCAAGTTCGACGCCATATTCCCATGTATCTTCAAAAATGATGTGGTCGTTGTAGCCGCCGAAGAGCACTGTGACCCCGCGGACAGAGTCAAAGCACATCCCGTGTTGACCCCGTGCGAGGGGAGCGCTGATGGAACGCTGTGTCCAGGAAAAGCCGTTCCATTCAAATGTTCTGTCGTTGTACCTGCCGGTGACGGGATTGGTGCCTCCAAAGAGCACGGTGACAGCGCGGCGCTCGTCGTAGGCGGCGGCGGGGCTGCCAGTTCCCGGGAAACTGCTGTAGACCTGCGCCCATGCGGTGCCGTTGTATTGCCAAGTTTCATTCTGAACCGAGCTATTGCCGCCGGGGACCGTGCGGGCGTAACCGCCAAAAAGAAGGCACACGCCGCGGGAAGAGTCGAACACCATGGCATGGCCGGTCCGTCGAAGAGGACCAGTCAGGAACCGCTGCGACCAACTCGTGCCATTCCATTCCCAAGTTTCATCGCTCGGGCCGCCAGCGCCGCTCACCCATCCCCCGAACATGACAGTGACGTTTCGAACAGAATCGAAGGCCATGCTGTGATCGCTGCGCGCGGCTGGCGAAGGGACCGTTCTACGCGTCCACACTGTACCGTTCCATTCCCATGTATCAGAAAATGGGTCGCTATTGAACTGCCCACCAAACAAAACAGTCACGCCCCGTGCAGAGTCGTACGCCATGGCGTGGCTTGAGCGAGCCGAAGGTCCGGTGACGATGCGCTGCGTCCAAGTGGCGCCATTCCACTCCCAGGTCTCGTTGCTGTCGGTGTTGTTAAGGCGACCGCCAAATAGCACGCTCACGCCGCGAACTGTGTCGTACGCCAAAGACGCCCCGTATCGCATCGACGGCCCGGTCGAGGATCGCAAAGCCCACGTTGTTCCGTTCCATTCCCATGTATCCCTGTAGATTTCCTGCGATCCCGTATCGTTGCGACCGCCGAATAGAACAACGACATTCCGGGCGGAGTCATATGTCATCGCATGAGACGTGCGTGCCGCGGGACCGGACACAACCATTTGATTCCAGGTCGTCCCGTTCCACTCCCATGTCTCATTGTTTGCATGCCCTGGACTTCCGCCGAAGAGCACAGTAATGCCTCGCGCCGAGTCATACGCAGTGGCGCTTCCGCCCCGCCCCGAAATCTGAAGTTGAGTCCACTGAAGAGTCTGGGCAAGGGCTGGCGCGCATAAAAGAAGCAGCATGATCATGAGTGCGCGTGAAGCAAAACCGGTGAATCGGGGCATGCTCGCATCCTTATGAACGAGGTCAGTTGGCGACTCGTTTCAGTGTAACAGCGCGTGCAAGCTGTCGGGGCGTTCAAAGAACGCTGTAGAAACGAAGAGTTTCCCGCATCTGACGAACTGTATCGCCGCTGTAGCAATCAACTTGAATGGCATTCCAATCGCACGTCTTGGCCGCAGCGATGTTTTCCTGGAGGTCATCAAAGAACAGAATGTTCGCAGGCTTGAAGCCCGAGAGAGTTTCGAAGGCCTTGTAGATTTCTATCTCAGGCTTGGCCAAGCCCATCAGATGGCTCGCGTGTTTGTGGCGGAGTTTGGCGACGGTGGGGAAATCTGCCGGTTTCTGCGGCGTGCCGAGGTGGCGTTGCCAGTGGGCGGCGTTGGTGTTGGAGAGCAGGCCGGTGGTGGCTTTGTCGTTGGCGTGGATGTCGTCGATGAGTTGGGATATGCCAGCAAATTCGGAGATGAGCCAGGCATCATGGACGGTTTGGAATTCCTGCGGGGAATAGAGGCCGTTGATGGAGTGAGAGATTTTTTCGAAGAAGTCGGGGGAGTGGAGGTGGCCGAGTTGATGGAGTTTTGCGAGTTCCTGGCGGCGGGCTTTTGAAGTGGGGGAGGAGACTTCGGGGCGGAAGGGGAGGTTGGCGCGTGTGCAGGCTTCTTCCCAGGAGGAGACAATTTTGAGGATGACGTTGCCCCAGTCGAAGACGACGATTTTGATTTCGCTCATGACGGAGTCTCGGAGAGCGGGGCCGGCGGCGGTTTCATGATTTCCGCGAGGACAGATGTTGCGAATGCGCCGCTGGGGAGGTCGAATGCGATGCGGACGAATGCGCCGTGTTCATCGACGCCGCCTTCGAATTCGGGGTCTTTCATGCGGACGCGAAGTGGGCGGCGTTCGCCGGCCATGCCTTCGAGTGGGCGTTTGGCATAGAGCGTGAGGTCTTCGAGTGTGACCCCGGTTGCTTCGAGCGCGGTGCGTTCGCTTGTGTCGGTTTCGCCTTTGGCTCGCAACATGCCCGATGCCCACATGGGGCCAGAGGGACTGATTTCCCAGGCGGCCAACCGCTGCGCGGTTGCGGGGTCTTGGGCTACTGCTTCATCAACTGCGAAGACTGCATCGTTTGCGTGTTTGATCGCGACATCGCCATCGTGGAGTGTGCCGAGAGTCTGGGCTTGAATGCGGCGGTCGAGCACATCGTTGAAGATTGCGGATTGCCAGGCGTTGAGGTACATCTTCAAATCGCGTGCATCGATGCGGCGGATTGCCTCGGCGGCTTTTACGTTTTTGGAGATCGCCATGAGGACGGTTTTTTCCGCGCCCCAGCCTTTGAGGGCCGCCGCGGCTTCGGCGTATTTGCCTTGTTCGAAGAGTGCGCGGGCGGTGGTCTGTTGATCGCCGAGTCCGGGATATGGAGCGAGCAGAGCCTTGATTGCTTCGGGAGCCTGCGCGAGGACCAGATGTTTCCCAACGATGTGGTTTGCACCCGTCATGCCGAAGCGTTGCGGGCCGAAGCGATTGGGAACGCCGTGTTGTACGAGCTTTTTGACGATCTTGTCAACAGCGAGCACGCTGGTGGGTGCGACGCTGCGGATCTTGATGGAAAATCGATTTCCTTCGAGTTGACCGGTGCGGAGTTTGGAATTGTGGCGATCGGCCCAGAGCACACTGACTTGCGGGTGCTGGATCATCGGAAAGTCGGCGATGGTTTTCTTGGGTATGTGCAGCGAGACGTGCTGGCGCGTGATGGCGAATTTGTCTTTTTGGCCCGCAACGCCAATCGCCTGCTTGGGCGCGCGGAAATGTTTGGCGAGGAAATCGACCATGTCGCCGGTGGTCATTTCCTTTTTCTGGATGAAGAGGAAGATGTGTTCACCGTTGCCCGATGGGTGGAAGAGTGGTTGTTCTTCGACCAAGAAGTCTTCGGGTCGTTCGCGGATGATGCCGCCGATGCCGGGTATTTCCTGCGTGAGGTACATAGCGGTGGGGGAATGCGGCAGAGATGCAGTCAAGGTTCTTCGGTGCCCGATGCACCCTCCAGCACGTGTTCGGCGACGAAAATCGGCACGCTGGCGGCGACGCCGAGCGCAATCGCATCGCTGGGACGGCAGTCAATATTGATTAATTCACCATCAGGCTTGCGGACCTGAAGCGTGGCGAAGAACGTGTGTTCGGAGAGGTCGTTGACGGTGATTGATTCGAGTTTGCTGCCAAGGTCAGAGATCACATTGGCAAGCAGGTCGTGGGTCTGCGGGCGTTTGATGATGACGCCCTTGAGGCGGCGGTCGATGGCCTGTGCTTCGGGAAGGCCGATGACGATGGGGAAGCTGCGACCTTCGCCGCCAATCTCGTGAAGTTCGATGAGCTGGTAGTCAGCCAGTTCACGGATGAGGATTCGAGATAGTTCCATTCGGACGGCCACGGCAACTCCTTTGAGGGCTCTGCGGGTGATCGTTGGGGGCGGCGGGTGGAAGTCAATCAGGAAGGAAGTTTGATTCGTTCACCCAGACGTCTCAGAATTGCGGGTGCACCGATGTCTGCGACGATCATGTCGCCGCAGTATTGGGCTCCGATCGGGGTGAGCATGCCGATTTTGGGGCCGACGAACGTGACGGTGAGGTCGGCTTGAACGCAGGCCCCAAGCGGGTTGCCGGTATCAGCATCGAGGCCGGAGGGAATGTCGATACTGAGGACGGGTGCTTTATGGCGATTGATGCGGTCGATGAGGCGGACATCTTTCGTGTCCAGGGGTCGCGAGAGTCCGGTGCCGTAGAGGGCATCGATAATGAGTGAGGCGCCTTCGTAAAGGGTTCGTTGAATCACGACGAGTTTTTTCCGGCAGATTGCATATTGGACCGCGGCTGGCGAACCGGGATCGGGTCGATGCACCGGCATGACGCAGACCGGAAAGCCCATGTTAGAAAGATGACGCGCGGCGGCATAGCCATCCGCGCCGTTGTTTCCCTTGCCGCAGATCACGTAAATGGTCTGGCGTTGATTGCCGCTTGCGAGCTTGGGATCACCAAGAAAATCAAACGCGGCTTCGGCGACTGCGCGGCCGGCGTTTTCAATCAGTGACTGTTCAGGAATGCCATAGGAATGTATCGCGCGCCTGTCGAGTTCGCGAATTGCCTTGCGCGTGAAGACGTACATGTATTGTGGTTTGCGAGGTGCTTTCGCCATCGATCGTTCCTTCAAAAGTCGGGTCATACCCTTAGGCGATGTACGAATTGACAGTAACCACAGAATTCTGCGCAGCACATTCGCTCGTCATTCGCGGCGAGCGCGAGGTCATGCACGGGCACAACTTTCGAGTCGTAGCTTGCGTGGCCGGAAGCGATGTAGACACTGATGGGCTGTTGTGCGATTTTCATGTGGTAGAGGCGGTCCTGAAAGAAGTTATCGAACCCTTTCATAACGCAAACTTAAACGCGACTCCGCCATTTGACCGATTGAACCCATCGGCGGAAAACCTGGCCCGATATCTCGCCGATGAACTTGCTGGGCGGCTGGAAGGTCGTTTTGGAGTCTTTGCCAGGGTGACCTGGGTGAGCATTACTGAAGCTCCAGGCTGCGTTGCGACCTATCGCAGATAACGCTGGTCTGGGACCCTGGCCTGAGAGTGTGAATAGTCTTTGATCTTGGATTGCAATGAAGGTACATATGTCATCGCGCGCTGGAAAAAATGGGACAGGTGGATCACAGGCCAAGGGCATGTCGCGCCGGCTTCAGGGTCGGGGCGCGGATGAAAAGTCGAACAGGCCAGAGGCGAGATTTTTCAATCGCGATCTTTCGTGGCTCGAGTTCAATCGCCGCGTGCTGGAACAGGCCGCGGATGAGCGGATTCCGCTGCTGGAACGCGTGCGGTTTCTAGTCATTTTCTCGGGCAACCTTGATGAATTTTTCATGAAGCGTGTTGCGCTGGTGCGGCGCTGGGTGAATGCGGGCCAGGGCGTGATGTCGCATGACGGGCTGACCGCGCGTGAACATCTGGCGGCGATTCGTGAGAGCGTGCAGGACCTGCAGACGCTTCAAGCTGAGATTTATGCGAAGCAGATTGTGCCCGAATTAACTGCGGCCGGCGTGGTCAGTGTGAAGTACGCTGCGTTATCCAAAGGCGAACAGAACTGGGTTGATGAGTGGTACAAAGTGAATGTGTTTCCGGCACTGACGCCACTTGCAGTTGACCCTTCGCACCGGTTTCCGTTTATCTCGAACCTTTCGGACAACCTGGCGATCATCGCGCAGGAAAAAGGTTCGCGTGATACACGCTTTGCGCGAGTGAAGATTCCGCAGGGCGTGAAGCGGTATGTCGAAGTGCCTTCGCAAGGTTCCGATCCCAGACGATTTATCGAGCTGGCAGAGATTATCAGAAACAACCTCGAAGATATTTTTCCTGGTGTGACGATCAAGGAGCAGTTGCACTTCCGCGTGACGCGATCTTCAGGACTGCAGCGCGATGACAAGCTGACCCAGCCGACGACACCCGATGTGCTCCAAAATATTGAAGATGAGCTCAAGCAGCGCAAGTTCGCTCGAGCGATTCGACTTGAATGTGAGCCAAACCCAAGTGACACACTTCTGCGGCAACTGGTTGACAAACTCAATATGGACCCGACGGATGTATACGAACGGCAGGGGCCGATTGACTGGTCGGGTATGGCTGAGTTTGCGGAACTGGATCTGCCGGGCAAGAAATGGCCTCGTTGGCGGCCGGTTGCTCCAGCACGGCTGGCGAGCACCGGGCGCGATATTTTCGGATGTATCCGCAAGCAGGACATTCTGCTGCATCACCCATACGAGAGTTTCTCGGCGAGCGTTGAACGGTTTATCGCCGAGGCCGCCGCGGACCCAGATGTCTTGACGATCAAGCAGACGCTGTATCGCACGAGTCCCGATTCTCCATTTGTCGAGAGTCTCATTCGCGCAGCCGAGAGCGGCAAGCAGGTTGCATGCCTGGTGGAAGTGCGTGCGCGGTTTGATGAACAGCGCAACGTGAAGTTTGTCAAGCAGCTGCAGCGCGCAGGCGTACACGTGGCGTACGGCGTCATGGGATTGAAGACCCACTCAAAGACTTCGCTGGTAGTGCGTAAAGAGAAGCACGGACTTCGCTGCTATGCCCACATTGGAACGGGCAACTATCACCCCAAGACCGCGCAGCTGTATACGGATCTTGGCCTTTTGACATGTGACCCCGCGATCACGGGCGATCTGGTCAACCTGTTTAACTATCTCACTGGGTTGGGCGTGACGCAAAGCTATGAACATGTGCTGATCGCACCGTTCAATATGCGTGACCGGTTTAATGAGATGATTGAACGAGAGATAGAGATTGCAACACGCAAGCGCGATGCGCAGGAAAAGGGTGAGGATGGCGCGGATGCGTTGCCCGATGGCCGCATAATGGCCAAAATCAACTCGATGGAAGATCTGAAGATCAGCGAGCGCTTGTATAAGGCGAGTCAGGCTGGCGTAAAGATCGACCTTGTCGTGCGCGGGTTCTGCTGCTTGCGGCCAGGTGTTCCCGGCCTGTCAGACAACATTCGCGTGCGTTCCGTGGTTGGTCGATTCCTCGAACACTCACGCATTTTCCACTTTGGCGCAGGCCAGGCTGATCCAGTGGATGGCGACTGGCTAATTGGCAGTGCGGACTGGATGTATCGCAATCTCAATGACCGCGTGGAGTGCATCGTCCCGGTGCGAGATCCGATTGCGCGCGGGCGGTTGCTTGAGATTTTCGACATCATGCTGAGCGACCGCCGCAGTGCGTGGGATTTGCAGTCCGATGGCTCATATGTTCGCGCCATGCCCGCTGAGAAAGACAGCGCTGAGTCGCCGGCAAGAATGGGAACATTTGAGACCTTGATGCAGATTACCAGCGGCGCAAAGCAGCTTGGAAAGTAACGAAACAGGGCAGCCTCATCAGACGGCATGCGGCTCATCGACGGCTAGACTTCTCCCCTTGTGACGTTGTGCTCACAGAGCTTCATGCGCAGAGTAAAGGGGCGTTGTTTGCGGAGTTTATTCAGGTCCATTCCGAACGCGACTCTGCCAAGCGTGCTTCTTTCCTTTGATGTGGAAGAGTTTGATTTGCCATGCGAGTACAACCATCCGATCCGACTTGCTGAACAACTCGATGTCGGTGCCGAGGGGTTCCGTAAGGTGCTGGACTTGCTTGACGAAACCGGTGCGAGGGCGACTCTCTTTTGCACAGCCGTATTCGCAAGCAATCATCCTGAACTCATAGCACGTGCGGCGGCGAAACACGAAATCGCTTCGCACGGATGGTCGCACTCCACTTTTGAGCCAAAGCACTTGCGTGAATCGCGCGAATTGCTTGAACAGCTCTCGGGGCAGCAGTGCGTTGGATATCGCATGGCGCGGATGGCGGCGCTTGATCCCGCGCTGGTTGCTGAAGCGGGGTATATCTACAACTCATCAGAGAACCCGATCTGGTTGCCGGGGCGGTATAACAATCTCACGAAGCCGCGGCGGCCATATCGAGTCGAAACACCTGCGGGCGGGCTTTTGCAGATTCCGGCAAGCGCGACGCCATTTGTACGCTGGCCGCTCTTCTGGCTGGCGTTTAAGAACATGCCGCTGATCTCGACGAAACTAGCCACGGCGGCGTGCCTGGCGTCAGATGGTGCGGCAGTCTTGTATTTTCATCCCTGGGAGTTCTGTGACTTAAGCCGGTACCCATTGCCATCGTCGGTGGCAAGAATCGATGGGGATCGGTTGATCGGCAAGTTACGCGCGTACATTCATTGGCTCCAGCGGATCGGGACGTTCACAACCTATTCAGAGTTCACGCATCACTACCAGGCAAATCATGCAAAGGCTCCAGCCTGAATCCTTTCTTGATCGATTGTCAGCGAAGTTGAACGATCGTTCATCAGGTATCGCTGCGTGGATCATCTGGCTGGTGACGACGATCGCGATTTGCATGAGTGTTGCAGCGAAACCGCTTGAACGCACGGTGACGATGAATTACCGCGTCGCTGCGGACGCGTTCTGGCACCAGCAGCCAATGTATTCTGAAGGACAACATGGCTGGTTGTACCCGCCGCAGGGAGCGGTGCTGTACTCGCTGTTCGAGGCGATTCCCTCGGTTGCGGCAGGTGAGGTGTTGTGGCGCATCGTGATTACATCGCTCTTTGCGTTCAGCATGTTTCGGCTTGGGCGCGTGGCCATGGGGAGCGAATCGCACAGATTTGGCGGCGTGACTTTTCTCATTCTGACGTTGTCGTCGATGGCGCTGGCCGCCGGGTGCATGCGGAACGGACAGATGAATCTGCCGCTGGCGGGGCTGTTTGTCCTTGCGTGCTGCGATCTTGGAAAGAAGCAGTGGTGGTGGGCAACGCTGTGGCTGTGTCTTGCCCTGGTTGCCAAACCGATCGCGCTTCCGATAGTGATGCTTGCTGGCGCGCTGTTTCCTGCACTGTGGTGGAGGTTGCCGATTGGACTGGTTGCGGTGGTGCTGCTGCCGTTCATCAATCCCAACTGGACCTATGTTGTTGAGCAGTATCAGGCTGCTCTGGTCAAGATGAAATCGGCGGGCGAACCGGGCGCTGGTGTATTTTCTGACATTGTGGGAATGTGCCAGGTGTTCCCGTTTGTCGGACCGGGCAAGTCCGTGCCGCTCGATATTGATCCTCGTGTATTGACAGTCGTGCGTGGTGGGGCGGCAGTGGCCACCCTTGGTCTTGCATTCCTGGCGCAGCGACGATTCGGGTTTGTTCAAGGCAGCTTGTATCTGTTGCTGCTTGGAACTGGATATCTGATGTTGTTCAACCCGCGAACAGAGGGGAATTCGTATCCCATGTTTGTGCCGATGGTCGGCGTGTTGTTTGCGTGGGCAGTACTGATAGATAAGAAGCTGAAGACTGCGATTGCGCTCCTGGTTGCAATTGTGTTGTTTGCAGCAGCGCATGAGTTCTACAAGAACAAGCTGGACAGCCTTTGGATTCGCCCGCTGTGTACGCTGATTATCTGCGGAATTGGGGCGGTGCAGATCATTCGGGCTCGGCCGCCTGCGGCAGAAGTGTTCAATAAGTAATCTACTGGCGACGGGCTCGCACCATTCGCGGCAGGTCATCACAGTCATTCAGAATTGTGATATCGACCAGGCCAGCTTGGGCGGCGGCGATATCCGCGGCAGCTTTTGCATGGCTTGCTGCTACTTCAACCACCATGAAGCCATCTTTCGAAAGCGCAGCGGGGGCGGCGGCGAAAAGTGGGCGAATCAAGTCGAGACCATCCGGGCCGCCACGCAGGGCAAGATGCGGTTCATGATCCTTCACATTGGGTTCAATCGCTTCCCATTCATGATCGGGGATGTAAGGCGGGTTTGAAACCAGGTACGTGATGGCTCCATCGACACGCGCGAGCGGATGAGAAGCGAGTGGTTCGAGGAGGTTGCCCTGCAAGAAATCCACACGATCGGCGACGCCGTGTGCGATCGCGTTGTCTTTGGCGACTTCGAGCGCTTCAGGCGAAATATCTGTTGCTACGGCACGAGCGCCGGGAAGGTTCTTGAGCAGCGATATCGCGATGCAGCCTGAGCCTGTGCAGATATCGGCGATGAGCACGCCCGCGCCTTTTCCAAGTGCAAACCCCGGCTGTGCGCGTGCATGTTGCAGGACTTCTTCGATAATGGTCTGCGTGGATGGCCGCGGAATAAGCACGCGGCGGTCCACCTTCATCTGCAGGCCGAAGAAGTGTTCCTGGCCAACCAGGTATTGGACGGGTTCGTGCTTGAGCGCACGCTGCACCAGATCGCGGAGCGTGCCACGTTCCACCTCGCTGGCTTCGCGATCCTGATCGGTGTAAAGGTTGAGCCGCTTGCAGCCAATGACATGCGCAAGCAGGTCTTCAGCGAGCAGGCGCGGGCGATCGAGACCCTTCTGCTTGAAGGCATCGGTCATCCAGGCGATGAGGCGCCGAGTTGTCCAGGTTTGTGCAGTTGGCGTTGACACTGGCAGAGAGTAGCGGGGGAGAAATTCCTACGCGAGCATCGCGGTTGCGAGTCGGGCAGCCAGGAACGCGGCGGCGATTCCCAGTACGTTGGAGAGCGCCACGTAGATGAGAGGCATGGTCCAGTCGCCGCGATTCATGAGGGAAACAGACTCCCAGGCAAAACTGGAGAAGGTGGTGAAGCCACCAAGCAGGCCGACTGCGAGCAGAATGCGGTGCTCTTCCTTGAGCACATCGCTGGCGAAAGCGGTCATGACAAAGCCAATGGCGAAGCACCCGACGATATTCACGGCGAATGTGCCGATCGGAAAGCCGCCAAGCTGCAGTTTGTGTTCAAGACGAGCGGCACCAATAGAAACGAGATATCGAAGGACTGAACCCACGCCGCCGCCGAGGAAGACTAGAAGGATTGCTCGCACGCGCTCAGAGTATGCGGCGAGTCTGCCACTATGATGGTGAGTGCTATTCGTCGCGCTCAAATTGCTCTTTGGAGACCGCACCAAGTACCTGACTCTGGTGTTTGGTCTGGCGTTCGCGACGCTCATGATCAATCAGCAGGCGGCGATTTTCATGGGCCTGCTCAAGCAGTCGACTGGTCCGCTCCAGAACATCCACGAGCCAGATTTATGGGTGAGCGATCCAGGAACCAAGTGGATCGCGGAGTTTCGCTCGCTGACAGATCAAAAACTGGATCGCGTGAGATCGGTCGAGGGTGTGGAGTGGGCTGAGCCATTCCTGACAAACTGGGCCGTCTGCGAACTTCAATCCGGCGACTTTCAAAAAGTGCAGATCATGGGCATCCCGCGGTCCACGCTGGTGGGCCGCCCGCCGGTGATTACTGAGGGGAACATTGAAGACATTCGCAATCCTGATGCGATCGTGGTAGAAGAGGCAAGCCGCGAAAAGCTGGGAAACATCAAGATTGGCGGCGAGCTGAAGATCAACGACAAACGCGCAGTGGTAGTAGGGTTTTGCAAAGCCCGCAAAGGGTTTGAATCCAATGCGATTATCTATTCGACGTATGACAACGCCCTGAACTTTGTGCCGCTGGGGACGAAGCGTTTGAGCTACATCCTGGTGAAGTGCAATGCGGGCGTATCGATTGACGAAGTGAAAGCGCGAATTGATGCACTCGGTGATGTGAAAGCCATGACGCATGATGAAATGGCGGAGCGGACGATTCGGTACATCATTGTGGCGACGGGAATCGGTCTGAATTTTGCCATCACGATCGCGCTGGGTTTTGTAGTGGGCGCATTGCTTTCCGCGGCGATCTTCTACCAGTTCACGCTTGAGAATCTTCGCCACTTCGCAGTGTTGAAAGCGCTGGGCGTGACCGGACCGCGGCTGATCGCGATGGTCATGTTGCAGGCTCTGGTGGTAGCAGTGGTGGGCTATGGAATCGGCGTCGGTGCGGCAGGTGCATTTACACTGGCAACGCGCCAGGCTGAGAGCGAATTGAGCGTGTATTTCCCCTGGCAGCTCATGCTCGGTTCGTTTGTGTGCACGCTTATCTGCATTTTGCTTGGCAGTATTATCTCGCTCAGCCGCGTGCTTAAGGTGAGCCCGTCGGTGGTGTTTGGGAGTTAATGGCCGGTGATGCCGCAGGTTCGCGGCGACCATACATTGACACTGTGACCGCGGCCAACACCAGGGTGAACGCGATGTAATCGGTGATCTTAAGTTTCTCTTTTGCGACAAGCACCGTGAAGAAGGTAAATACGACGAGCGTGATCGCTTCCTGCATAATTTTCAGTTGCGGCAACGTGAATGGGCCGCCGTGGGAAACGTGACCCATGCGGTTCGCCGGAACTTGAAGTATGTACTCAGGCAACGCGATGAGCCACGAGATAAGGATCGCAACCGGCAACGTCCATGTGAATTTCTTGACATGAAAATACCACGCGAACGTCATAAAGGCGTTGGAGGCGACGAGCAGGCCGATGGTGAAAAGAGCGCGCTGGAATGACGACATCGGCAATCATATGAATCGTGAACGTGGTTTAGCGAGCGGTCACTGCTGTCGCTAGATCTTCGATCCGGAATGGCTTTCGAATGATGACAACGTTTGCAGAGTGTGTGGGCAACGAATCACCTGGGTCGACCGCGATCGCAAATTGGGTCTCTGGATGTGCCGCAGCGGAGATGAGAATCTTTCTAAGAGCGATATGGTCTTTTGGGTGTTGGAGGAACAAGAGCGATGCGTTCGTAAGTGTGTCGCCGGAAAGTGCGTCCAGAGAATTGACGGAGTTCACATCAAACCCGAGCTGTTGAAGCATTGAATAGATCACTGCCCGCACCATGGGATCAGACTCAACGACCACGGCGGCACCCATTGCGCTGCGAGCTTGTGCCGCATGTGGCGGCGAATGTGCTGGAAGTGTGAAAGTGAAAGCTGTGGATTCGGCGGTGTTCGCGCATGTGAAGTGGCCGCCCATCGAGCGAGCGAGTGCGAGCACTACAGCGAGGTCGCGCGTTGGCGCGGCTATAGCCGGTTGTGCGATCAGAGATAAGGCGTGTCTGCTTTCTGTACCGGCCTGCGAATTTTTAAAAGCAAGCACGCCTCCAGACATCTCGTCTTTTGCTACAAGCACCAACCCCAGAATCGCTTGGAGCAGTGTGCCCCTGCGACTCCGAACCCACATCGGGATATCGGCTAGCGTGCTATCAATAACAATGGATGCTGGCAACAGCTTTCGAGCCAGAAAAGATGCCTCAACTACGACTGAGTTCAGCGACAAAACTTCAGGCTCAGTATCCGCTTGCCGGCTCAGCGGCAACAAACCGCCCGCCAGCTGCTTTCCCTGCTGGACCGCCTGGCTCATCGTGCTGAAATATGTCTTCGCTTCCTCAGGCACATTGCCGCCACGTGATACCAAATCGAGATTTGCTTCCATCACCAGAAACAGGTTTCGAAAATCATGAACGATCGCATCGGTCAATTGCGCCACGACCTGGTTTTTGCGAACAGCTATCAAAGTTTCAATGTCAGACTGGCCAGCTTCCAGATCGCTCATTGGACTTTCCTCAATAGAAAGCTATTCCGGTGTCTGCCATCAAACTCCAAAAACAACACCGCCCTGGCAAGATCACCAGGGCGGTTGTTCAGTGGAGGTGACGAGACTCGAACTCGTGACCTCTTCCATGCCATGGAAGCGCTCTACCAAAACTGAGCTACACCCCCGAACAGGCTCGAATTGTCTCCCTCGCGGCTTTCGCTGCCAGGGCCAAGATGGTAGTTGATCGGCCCGGAGGGTCAAGCACTCCAATCGTTGTTTCGGTTCTATAACGGTTAGGGACACATTACGGCGTTACACGCCGCACGCACCGAATCGACCGTGATTTTATCGATGCTGCACTCTTCCGGATAATCATCAGCGACCAGATGTGGCTCAAGCCCGGGATTCGCCCTGAGGACGATGTGGGTGGCGGGATTTCGGGCCGGCGTTGCTGTCCAGCGCACATCTGTTGGGCCATACAGGGCTACGCACGGCGTATTGAACGCAAGCGCGAAGTACCGAGGACCGGTGTCGTTGGTCAGCAAAAGTTTGGCGCGGCGGATAAGTGCCTTCAGCGTGCCGATGCGGTTGCCAAGCCGCGGCAGGTCAACCGCTCCCGAGAGCGTTGCAATCTGTGTGCAAAGCTCCGCCTCTGCTGGCGAGCCATTCACCAGAACTTTGAGTCCGTGCTTTGCCGCTAGCTCGCGGGCAATCTCGGCAAATCGTTCGGCGGGCCAGCGCTTGAGCGGGTTGTTGCCGCCGGGGTTCAAAACAGCAAGCGGCGCGTCGGGCTCCATACCGGCTCGCGCCAGAAGTGCATCCGCAGCGGCTTCCTCTTCAGCCCTCGTCGCCAGCGAAATGTAATTTCCCTCCGGCATCCGCGGCAAAGACCTGGGCTTCGCCTCTTTCGCGCCTTCCGGATTGAGCAGTTGCTCAGCAAGCGACCAATACCAATCAACCGCCGGTATCGGCGTCCGCTTGCTTTGAATCGCCGGATCGTGCGGCTCATCAAGCGTGTCTGTAAGCAGCAGGCCGCGTGCATCTTTGTCGTACCCAATCCGCTGCGGAATTCCCGCCAGGCGAGTAATGAGCGCAGTCGAAAAAGAGTTTGTCAAGAGCAACGCCGCGTCATACCGCCGGGGTCGCACCTTCGCCGCCGCGTGCTTGGGCGCCATGATCCCATGCGGCACAAATACGTGCATCTCATCAAAGAACTCAGTCCCGCTCAATACTTCATCGATGCCCGGTCGCATCAGGCCGCCAATGAACGTGCCCTTGAGTGTCTGGCGAATTCGCGCCAATGCTGGCGTCGTCATGGCAACATCGCCAACCCACGAGGGCAACACAATCAAAAGTCGCAGTGGAACACGCCGCGAAGGTGTCATTTCACTCCGCGCTCCAGTTGTTCCTTCATTTTCTTGAGTCGGTCGTCTTGCTCGGTTGCGCGCCCAGAGAGCTGGTTCAATACTGAACTTGTTCCTGGCAGCGTGACCGTATCAACCTTCGGGTCTTTCACTGTTCCCCGCACGCGGGTGGTAATGAGTTCATCGCGAAGTTTCTCGATCGCCCAGTTCACGAGCGGAATCCGCCAGTTTGCACGAGAATTAAATCGCAGATCAAGCTCAGTCGAAGGCCATTCCATTGTGCCATAGCCGATCATCGAAACGCTCTCAGATGAGACCGTGATTTCATCAAACAACACCCGGTCTCCATCGATCAGCGCTGAAGTGCGGGCAAGATCGAGCGGCTCAGACATGGGAAACTGCAGATTTGAAAGCCGCGCCATAGCAACGAGTCCGGGGAATTTGGCGATTTCCCCGCCGCCAACTGTGGCGAACAAGCGACCGCGCCGACTCTTGGAATCATCGACCGTCCCTGCGAGTGAGAGCGATGCATCAAGCACACCGCGCGAACCATCAGTGCTGGCGGCGTGTTCCGCGCTCTTCTTAAGGTCATCTACCACCGGCGCAAAGTTCACACCCGAGAGCCGGACCTGCAAATCGTAGTCCTTTTGATTCTCGCCCTTTGTAAGCAGCACCGCCGATGCGCTCAAGAGCCCGCCGTGACATTTGCCACTCATGCGCGGAATAAGCACATCGCCATCCTGCGCTCCATTCAGAGCCGACACTCGCGCCTCAGTCACAGCGACTTCCGCAACTGTCGCACGTGCAATCGCTGCATCGATCTCAAATGTCGCGGGCAAGTTCTCAGCCGCCTTTGCTGTCTTGAACACCAGGTCGCCCGTGGCCCCCGTAATGTCAACTCCGGCTTTCAGGCTCGCACCCGCAAACAGAACTTTCCCGGTTGCATCCACCGACTCTGTCTTTGGGCCAATCGAGTATTGAACTCTCGTCTCCTGAAGTTCCAGAGTGCCCGGGTCTGGAATCTCAAGTGTTAGCTGCTTGAGCACACGCGAAACCGCCGCGGGCATGGCCGCTGTCAGGTCCGCGGGCAGTCCTTTGGAAGTAAGTGAAATCGTGGTGTCAAACACTGCCGGGCTGTCCGCTGCTTCGCCCGGAAACTGCACGCTGCCATCAACTTTGGTGGTCCACGAACTGCCCGTGCCTGTCAGTCCCTGAAACAGCCCCTGGGTGTTTGAAAAATCAAATGTGCCGCTCATGTTTGAGAACGCAACACGATTGTCAGATCGCTGAACATCTAAAGTCTTGGGAGACATCGAAGCTTGAATTGAATTCGCTGTCCCCGGCTTCCAGGTCAGGACCATGTCGAATTGGCCCCTGGGATCCCACTCGCGAACGAGCGACAGTGTTGAAGGTGCAGCAGCGACTGCAATCGAACGAAGCGTGGGCGATTCGTATCCTGCGTGCGACAGACTGATCCGCAGATCGCCAGATTTCACTGCTACGCCGCCGGTCTCAGTATCTGCGTCCAACGGCGTATCGCTCACCGTCACAGTTCCGTTGCAGGTCAACTCCGCCGCGGTGGCTTCAGCAGCTCCATCGAGCAGTCGCGATTTGAACTGATCAAGGTTGACCTTTGCACCCTCAATCTTTTCGCCCGCTTCAATGCTCAAGCCTCCCGAAATGTCCTTCATCGTCAGCCGGGTTTCCATCAGCGTCAACGAAAGATCCCGCACACCTTCAAAGCCGATAGTGGCAGTTGCAAGGTCCCCCGCGCCCGTCACCCGCATTTGCGTCAAAACATCTGCCACGCCCGTGCACTTGAGCGACCTCTGCGCCGCCTCGACCTTTGCCGCGGCGGGGATCGAAAACACTGACAGCACCGGGGCAGTGTCTAGAGCAAGTGAAAGCCCACTTACCTTGGCGTCAATATCATTTGCGCTGCGATCTGCAAACCCCTCATTCTTCCACGCCGAGCTCTCAGCCCGAACGACAAACGGCATCGCTTCAGTTCCGGCCACAAGCGAACCCTCGGCGTTGAGTTGAAAGAGATCACGCCGCGTCTCCAGTGCAAATCGCGTGTCTTTCATAGACATCGTCGCAATTGATTCCTTCGAGTGCGGCGTGCCCGCCAGACCCGCTAAAGCAAGACTCAGGTTTGCGCTGCCCGCACGCTTTGGATCAGGAATGACGCTTACCCGCCCTGATGTTGTGCCAGCCAGGTGCATATCACTGACCATGCGGGCAATTCGCTCGCTTGACGCGCCGGCAAATCTCTTAATCGAGTGTTCTGCCGCTCTCATCACCAGATCATCAATCACAAGATCTTTCGTTTCCACCTCAACCTGCGGCACAACATCGCCGCCATTTCGCAGCTCCGCCAGCGTCATATGAACCTTCAGGTCCGCTGTGCCCCCCGACAGTGCAGTCATGTTCTTGCCAGTGATCTCAACATCGTCGTTCCCGATTCGTAACTCGAAATCGCCAGCCTTCATCGGTAGCGGGAAAGCTTCAGATACAACACCAGCGCCGGGAGCACGCACGCGAATGTCCTGATCCCAGTCTTTGTCCAGACCAATTGGTCGCCGCAGAGTGACAGTGATCGAGCATGTTCCCCGCGGCGTAAACCGGCGGCGTTCCAGTACATCGGTCAGGCGATTCACTTCGACTGTGTTGCCAGCCTTCTCTGCTTCGACTCTCTTCGCAAGTAATGCGGCGGTGTTGGCTGGTGTTGCAATGAGTTCGAGTTTTTCAAGCCGGGCAATCTCTTCGGGTGCAAAGATTGCTTTGATTCCTTCTCGTTCGCCGGGCTTCATCGCCGCGTACAGAACATCATCCATCGGCATCTGATCGGCAGTGATGTCAAGGCTCACGCCAGCTTCATCATTAAGCGGCCCAATGACGCCAGTTGCGTGAATGACTGCGCCGGTCTCGGGGTTGTTGCCCGTCAGGCGCTTGATCTTGATCTCAGCATCAGAGAATTCGATCTCAGCATCGATATTGGCCCATGGATACGGAAACTTGTGAAACGCGGCGGTGCCCTTAGTAAGTTTGACGAGTCCTTTGGTTTCAACGGGTCCAGGCTTGCCATTGACAAGCGGGCCGCGGCGGATGATTGCGGTCGTGGTCACCTGTCCCGTGGGTTCGCCAAAATCGCGGAGTCGTTCTTTGACCGTCGCATTCACAAACTGCTTAAACGCCGGGTTCTTTCCGACGGTGTAGCCATCGCTTGCGAGCTCAAGATTAAATGGCCCATTGGGATCAGTGCCTTCAAATTTCAGTGATGCTCGATACGGAACATCTTCGAGCATGCCGCGGATGTTTGCACGCAATCCGGCACGATCGAGTTCAATGCGCCCGTTGGTCTGGGTCATTTGCAAACGCGGCGTACCGGCTGCATCTTTCGCATCGCCAGCATCTTCACCGGCGGGCAGTGAAACTCGTACGTTTGCGAGATCGAGCGAAGCAGTGGGAATACCAACAAAGTCGTAGTGAAGGTCGGCTTGTTTGATTTGCCCATCAAGTTCGAGCGATTCAAACTGGGCTCGGATCGCAACCGGCATCACCGTTGGCGGCCAGTCCGACAGTTCAAAGCCTTGCATCGAAATTGTCAGACCTGTTGAAGAGACGCGGCCCTGCACGTTCAGGTTTGAACCAACAGCAATCGTTCCATCGCGCGATTGCTGAAGCAGAATTCGAAATCCGCCTTCGGGTCCCAGCGCAGGCTCAATTGTGCCGTTGAGGCTCAGTCGTTTCAGCAGCGTGTATCCATCTTTAGTGTGTTCACCAAGTTCGATCGCGCCGCGCTCCACAACGATCATCGGCACTTCACCGATCGATCGTCCCACAGGTGCGCCATCAGGCCCCACACTGGTGCCGCGGTCAAAGTTCAATGCGCCAAGGTTCAGTGTTCCCGCATCAACATCCTGACTGACTCGCACCACCGGTTCGACCAGGACCAATTTGTCGAGCACGACCTTGCCGCGAAGTGCGCTCCAGAACGCGAGTTTGCCTTCGGCGCTTGTTGCTTCGGCGAGTGTTGCCGCAGGACCGGATAATCCGGGCGACTCAAGTGTGAACTTGGGACGATTGAGAATCACAACGCCATCGGGGCGAATGCGCACGCCTTCGGCCGTGACTTTGGCGCCAACAAGTGCCGACAACCGCGGCAGGACAAACCGTGCAGTCAGCGGGCTGTGTGTGAGCAGCAGGAAGATCACACAGATGATGACGAGTGTCCACGCGAAAATCGCCCACCGACGCCGCTTGCGTGAGCGTTTCTTTGATGGGTCAGGGGAATGTGTCTGCAGGATCTTCGCCACTCTGCGATTCTAGTGACCTGGTATCGACTGAACGAATAACTCGTTCATGGTCATTCCAGCCGATACGGCGCATCAATCTGGTGCTCCAGCGTGGAAAATATCTGACACAGACCAACGTGACCACCAGGAAATTGAGCCAGAATGCTGGGCCGGACAATGTGCCATAGATGAATCCCCAGAAGACTCTCCCAGACCAGTGAAAAGTATGAAACGCTGTCGCAAATAGCAGACATGGTGGCACCAGCACACACACTGCGACAGTGACCCAATACTCTTTCCAGCGTGCCACTCGCATGAAGGGGGTCAGCAAGAATGCCGCGATTACAGGCCAGAGCGCGATTATGGCGGTTGACCCCTGCTCGGTCTGCGAGCTCGCATGCAGGTACGCTGCGCCGGACTCCCAGCCCGAAAGCCGCAGGATGGCGTATGTGAACGGAAACTGAAGAAGCATCAATGGGAGGGAGCAGAGTACGAAGATCGCCGCGCGAGCGAACGTTCGGTAGCACTCTCCTCCGACATTCCACACCTGTTTCCAGCTGATCGGTTCATCAACGTCGTATTCAAGCGAACACTCAGGACACTTACCCGCTCGCACCAGCCCGTGCAGCGAATAGCGGCACGATTGGCAGATTCCAGGATGAGGAACCGGCTTCAGCACTCGTCTGCCAAACGCGAGTCGGAAGTACCAGAGGAGTATCACGATGGCAACTGCCGTGGTGAACCCCAGCGCAACGGTAATAAAAACACACGACCCCATAGCGAGTTCCGATGATCGATCGAACTTTTATACACTACGGCGGGCCGTGAAGCATTGTTCCGGGGATCGGGTGAATGGCGCGATTGCGGACTAAAATAGCTACCCACACTTTGTGTGTACACCGAAAGTCCCACATGACACGCTGGATCACCATCATCTTCGCCATCATCGGAATCGCTCTGGCAACCTGGGCTGTTTCCACAGCGAAGCAAACGCCGCCTTCGCTGCCGCCGGTACGCGAACCAAGCATAAATCCCTTTGGCCGCGGCGTGGCTTCGCTCGGCTTTGTAGAACCGCTGTCGCGCTCGATCGAGATTTCTTCGCCACAGCCGGGCCTGGTCGAACGCGTGAACGTAGAGGTTGGTCAGGTTGTGAAGCGCGGTGATGAACTCTTTAAGCTCGAATCGACGTCACTCGCCGCGGAGGCCATTGAAGCACGCGCGGCAGTAGAGGCGGCGGGAGCAGAGCTCTTGCGATTGCAGTCGTTGCCTCGCGCAGAAGATTTGCCACCATTGCAGGCCGCGGTTTTACGTGCTAAGGCAACGTTGGCAGAACGAACGGAAATGCTGGAACGGACGATCAGCGTTCGTGGTCAAAACGCGGCCAATGACTGGGATGCAATCCGCGAAAAACTCGCAGTCGATGTGGCGGCGGCGGATGTCGAACGTGCCAATGCCGAATTGCTCCGCACATCGGCCGGCGCGAGCAAGGAAGAACTCGCAGTTGCACAGTCGCGCATTGCACGCGAACAAGCCAAGCTTTCTTCGCTTGCGATGATGACCGAGCGGCAGGGTGTGAAGGCGCCCAGCGCGGGGACGATTGTCAGACGCAATATTGAACCGGGTGAATACACCGATACGACTCGTGCCGCAATGGTGCTCGCAGATCTGGAACACCTGGCGATCCGTGCTCAGGTCGATGAAGAAGACATCGGGCTCTTGCAAAAGGCCGCGGCGGGAAAAGCCACCTTTGCAATTTCCGCCAAAACCCGCGGCAGCGTTGTGCAGTCTTTCCCATTGACACTGGTTCGCATCGAGCCATTCGCTCGCCCGAAGAACAATCTGTCGGGCTCATCGAGCGAGCGCGTTGATACACGCGTGGTCGATGTGGTGCTGGCAATCGCTACGCCGCCGGAATTTGCACTTTTGCCGGGGCAGGCGGTGGATGTGTATTTTGATACTGGGAGTGTGGAGAAGAAGTAGGGTTGGATTTCATTCACTACAGGTACACGTGTTAAGTCAAAAGCACCATTTCGAGATCTTCGCCGACTACTTCCAGTTCTACATCCAGGACGAGCCAGCCAAAGGCGATCTCGGGGACAGCTGGGACCAGGAAGCAGTAGATCGACTGCTTGCCATCACCGACGGAACGATCGGCGTTGGAACGGTTCGCAACACGACAGTACCAGTCGACATCGAGGTGAGCGATTGCGAGCCGCACGAGCCACTCGACAGATGGGATCAAGTCAACGAGTGCAGCATCGATATAACATCAGGGCGCCTCGTTGTCGCAGGCTGCACGGATTATTTCCCAGATGCCGCTCGCATTGTCGTTCCGCCTGGAACATACGTCGCAAGAATCTACTATGCCGACCTCGACTCACTCAGCGAAGATGGACTCGAAGGCAAAGATTACTATCGGATTCAACTCTGGCCGGGCCATTCGTCTACTTTGCGCGTGATCAAGCCTCGAGGCCC
Source organism: uncultured Phycisphaeraceae bacterium (assembly GCA_964484185.1). Taxonomy (GTDB): domain Bacteria; phylum Planctomycetota; class Phycisphaerae; order Phycisphaerales; family UBA1924; genus F1-120-MAGs238. Next base: position 68,791 of record CAZAEQ010000004.1, on the reverse strand, counting down.
GAGTAAGCTTGAATAGACAACGGGCGAAAACCCTCGGCCAAAAGCTCTGACGGTCTTTGCTCTGTCTCGGGGGATGGAGGTGCCGGAGGAAGGGGCTTCCCCATCCTCTGGCATCAGCGTTTTCTGATCCTCGTCATCTGATATCTCCATCGAGTTTCAATCCAAGCTTGTCAGCAATGCTTTGCATTCCTTCGCGAAAATCACGAACTCGACCCGCTTTGATATCTTCCATACTTCGATCAATCGTGGCGAGGCTCTCAGCGAGTTCCAGTTTCTCGATGAGCTCATCAAAAGTGGCAGGACTCAGCATAACCGCATCGGTTTCGCCGTTAGTCGTGATATATAGAGGGCGGCCCGTGCTCTTCAAACGATCCAGATATACGCGAAGGTTTTGACGCAACTCTGTGGAACTTGTGATGTCAGTCGTTCTGATCATGATTCCTCCATGGATGTATTGTACAGAATTCTGTACGCAACCAACGAGTATTGGCACCCTAACAAACTTTCACAATTATCTCGAAAAAATGCCAATTAAAACTTGACGTCATCCAAACAATCTGTACAATTACCTACCAATATTGCCTCCGGAGTGTGAAAATTCCGGAAATCAGGCAGTATTTTGTTCAGTAGTCGCATTCTTTCACATCCAAATATTCTCTCTTCCTGTCTTGTCTGCCTCCTCCCCAATCCCCGTTCCCGCGTTCTTGACCAAAAGAACCTCAGGGGGCCACGCTCGGTGGCCCTCTGAAAATCTAGTGGCCCCCTGAGATTTGCTTCCTAGCCAGACCGACCAGTCCACATCCTCTGTCTCGCACTCCAGAACCCTGCGATTAGTACTTCTTGTCCCAAACCCTTGATATTGAGCCAGAATCAAAAGGTGATCAGATGATCATCACTTTTGATGATCACCTTTGAAACAAAATGATCACCTTTCGTTTCTGATCCATAATCAGGCTTTTGTGTTTCTTCTCCTTCCGCTCCTTTGCTTGACCACTCTCGCTCAACGCTCCACTTCCAGTCCAAACCCTGTTTTTAGCCCAGAATCAAAAGGACGCCACTTGCCACCCAAAAAAGTGGCGTCCTTTGAAAAAATTGGCGTCCTTTCGTTTCTGATTCAATATCTAGCATCAATAGCCCGCTTAGTCGTTTTCCCTGCCCCCGCTTGATCCAAAACCCGTCCACCTACTCTGCGGTAATGTCGACCGCAGTCTTAACTCCGCCAGTTCTCTGGGTCCGGCTCTGTGCCATGGCCGCGGACATCAAACTTGCGCACTCGGTGTTCGCTCTTCCCTTTGCAATCCTGGCGACCTGCTTGGCTCTTCCCGCGAAGATTGAATATCCAACGCTCGCGCTCCAGTTCACCCTCATCATCCTCTGCATGTTCTTCGCCCGGTCCTGGGCGATGCTCGTCAATCGCCTGCTCGACAAAGATTTCGATGCTCTCAATCCGCGAACATCGCGCCGGGCATTCGCCGCCGGTCGCGTTTCTCTCGGCGCAGGCTGGACCGCCGCCGCGATCTGTGCGGGCTGTTTCGTCTTCTCCTGCGGCCTGTTCGGCGTGCTGCTTGGAAACTACTGGCCGCTGATCTTGAGTATTCCGGTCCTCACACTCATCGCGACATATTCACTGACCAAACGATTCACCTGGCTCTGTCACATCGTGCTCGGAATTTCGCTCGCGATCGCGCCGCTCGCCGCCGCACTCGCGGTCAATCCAGGGGTAACAGGCCTTCCGACTATCACGGTGGTGGGGAAATCCATCACGATTGGAATTATCGGTGGTCATTCCAATCCGTCCCTCTTTCTGATCTCTGGGATGGTGCTGGCGTGGGTCGCGGGTTTTGACATTATTTATGCACTGGCGGACATCGATTTCGATCGTGAGAAAAAGCTGCACTCGATTCCGGCGGCGTTGGGTTGGAGCGGCGCAGTGTGGGTAAGCCGCTTGCTCCATTTCGCGGCGTTCATCTTGCTCGCACTCGCCTGGAAATTTGAACCCCGATTCGGCTGGCTGTTTGGAATCGGAGTTGTGGTGGTGGGGGCTCTCTTGGTGCTTGAGCATGTCGTGCTGGTCCGCCGCGGCAAAGCGGGGCTGGATATGGCGTTCTTCACGATCAATGGAATTGTGAGCTGCCTTCTGGGAGCGCTCGGGTCGCTGGATTGCTGGTTCTAGCTGTACGCCCCGGCCGGATTACAAGGTACGATTCGGTTGAAACGCAGGAGTTGATCATGACGCAGTCCGCCCCCGAAGAAGGCATTTCATCTGGCCTTATCGAGAATCGCAAGTTTCCGCCGGTGGCTGCACAGTCGCTTGGGTTTCCAAAGTGGCACGTTTCCAGTCTTGAAGAATACAAGTCGCTGCATAAAGCTTCGATTGATGATCCTGCCGCCTTCTGGGCCAAAGAAGCCAAAAACCTCTCGTGGTTCACACCATTCACCAAAGTCCTGGAATGGAACGCGCCTGATGCAACCTGGTTTAGCGGCGGGACCCTCAACGCCTGCTACAACTGCGTCGATCGCCATGTGCAAGCTGGTCACGGAGACCAGACCGCGATCATCTGGGAAGGTGAACCCGTCGCCCCGCGCACCGCGCACCCGGTGCAGGATTCAAAGTACGCCAGCGAACCAGAGATCAAACACATCTCCTATCGCGAGCTGCAAATCGAGGTCAGTAAGACCGCCAACGCGCTGAAGGCCATGGGTGTCAAAAAGGGCGATGTCGTCACGATCTACATGCCCATGATCCCCGAACTAGCCATCGCCATGCTCGCCTGTGCTCGCATCGGCGCGGCCCACAGTGTCATCTTCGGCGGCTTTGCCCCCCACGCCATCAGCGAGCGCGCCATCGATGCCAACAGCAAAGTCATCATCACCGCCGATGGTGGCTATCGCCGCGGCGAAATTGTGCAGCTGCAGAAAAACGTCGAAGAGGCGCTCCATCTCCTCATCAATCACGGCCACATTATCAATCACGTTCTGGTATGCAAGCGCACCGGACACGTGCCCGCCGCCGAGCGATTCAAGAATGGCCAGGCTCGAATCGGCGTCACGAAATTCCACTGGTGGCACGATGAAGTCGCCGCCGCCAGCGATGCCTGCCCCTGCGAAGCGATGAACTCAGAGGACATGCTGTTTCTCCTCTACACCAGCGGCAGCACCGGCAAACCCAAGGGAATCCAGCACACAACCGCCGGATACCTCGCCTTCGTACAGATGTCGGCCCGCATCACATTCAACCTGTTTCCCGACAGCAATCAGATTTTCTGGTGCAGCGCAGATATCGGCTGGGTGACCGGTCACAGTTACGTGGTCTACGGCATGCTCATGAATCGCGTGCCCTCGCTGATGTATGAAGGCGCGCCCAACTTCCCCGCCAACGACCGCTTCTGGGACATCATCGAGCGCCACAAAGTCACGCAGTTCTACACCGCGCCCACCGCGATCCGCACATTCATGAAGTGGGGCGATGACTTGCCCGCCAAGCACAACATGTCCAGCCTCAAGCTGCTCGGCAGCGTCGGCGAACCGATCAACCCCGAAGCATGGATGTGGTATCACAAGCACATTGGCGGCGGGCGCTGCCCGATCGTCGACACATACTGGCAGACCGAAACCGGCGGCCACATCGCCACGCCGCTGCCGGGGGCGATTTCGACCAAGCCGGGCAGTTGCACCGTTCCGATGCTCGGCATCGACGCGGCGGTGGTCAACGAACAAGGACTCGAGATGCCACCGAACAAGGGCGGCCTGTTCTGCATCCAAAAACCCTGGCCCGGCATGCTCCGCGGCGTATACGGCAATCGCGAACGCTTTGTCAGTAACTACTGGGCACGACTGAAAGACCCGACTACCGGCGCACCGTGGTACTTCTCGGCAGATGGAGCCCGCCGCGATGAAGATGGATACTTCTGGATTCAGGGCCGCATCGATGATGTGATCAAAGTCTCGGGTCACCTGCTGGGCACGATGGAAGTCGAATCCGCGCTCGTATCGCACCCATCAGTCGCCGAGGCGGCGGTGGTTGGTGTGCCGCACGAACTCAAGGGCAGTGCGATTGTCGCATTTGTCACACTGAGACCGGCGTGGCTGATACACCACAGCCGCGCCCCAGATGATGTTTTGAAATCCGAACTCAAGGCTCACGTCGCCAAAGAGGTGGGGGCATTGGCGCGGCCGGAAGATATTCGATTTGCTGAAGGTTTGCCTAAGACGCGATCTGGTAAGATCATGCGAAGGTTGTTGAGAGATGTGGCCGCGGGAGTGGAGAAAATCACGCAGGATACATCCACGCTTGAGGATTTTTCGGTGGTGGCGAAGTTGCGAGAAGATGATGAATGAAAAAGAGACGCCGCAAAGGCGTCTCTTTTGATTGGTCAAGTGTGTCGCGCGAAATCAGTTGCCGCCGCTGACGAGCAGATCATCGAAATCGCTGGCGATGTCGATTGGTTTGGTTGAGCCCGCCACGAAGTTACTGGCGTAGGTCATAGCTGTTCCGCCGTGCTTCTTATAGCCGCCGTCTTCTTTCGAAAGAAAGACCGCATCATTGCCAGCAGAGTGAATCATGAACTTGCCGCGACCGGCGCTGGGTACCCAGGAAACCTGAGGATCAGATGGATTGGCAATGGCGCTTGGGTTTCCAAGAAATGCGGCCATGATCCGCGATTGGTCGTTTAGTGAGGTGGTCGAATAGAGCGAGCTAAGGGTCTGGTCTCTTCCCCGTTTACCCAACAGAGTTGAGCCCAAATATGCAGAATTTCCGACCGAGTAAAATCTCGCCGGTGTCGAGCCGTTCACGCCTGATGTGTCGCGGGCAAAGCTCAACGGATTCGCCGCAGTCAGAGGGGTAATTGACGCATCGTCGTTCGCCCAGAAAAGCAGCGGTTGACCAAACGCATCAATCACGCTCTTGAGTCGAAGATTCAGCGGATCGCCAACTTTGCCTAGAGCAACCTGTGTTTCGTAGTACTTCGCATCAGGTGTCCAGTAGATCTTGCCGCTGCTGCTTGGGATGCCAATTCGGTCTGGGTCAACATTTACTTTTCCCGCCGCTGTCGGGCCCAATGCAAAAACCGTTGTCCCATTTGCGGGTGTTGTGGTCACGCCGCCTGAAAGATCAAGCAGCACATTGTCCATCGCGGTAAATCCAATTGCGCGATTCTCATCAGATCCCATCTCCCGCGGCGAGAAATATCCCGGCACGCGGCGATTGTCATTCTGGAACACGGTGCACGCCTGGCTCAAGCCGTTCATGAATGTCTGTGTTGATGTCTTCTTTGCAAGTGTGCGTGCAAAGCCGAGCGCGGGGATTGTGATTGCTACCACCAGTCCGATGATGAACATCACCACCAGCAACTCGATGAGCGAAAATCCACGTCCAGTAGATCTCTTATTACCGCGGCTGGTGACCATGACCACAACCCTTCCTGTACGAAATAACCAATTGGCCGGAATCGGCCTCGATCAAACACGACCCGACTTGTCTCATCATTGTTCGCTCAAACCCCTCGGCGGGTTGCCATGCCTCAATCTTATCCGATGAAGTTTGTAGTGTGTACGGTAATCGAGAATCGGGAAGTCCCGACTTCGGGTGCTCGCGCGGGTATCGTTGCAGGACTCATGGCCCAAAGCTCACCACAATCTCCTAAAGACGGCGACGTCAACATCCTGTTCGTCTGCACGGGAAATACCTGCCGCAGCCCAATGGCTGAGGCGATCGCTCTCCATCTGCTTATGGAGGACCCGCCGCACGGTGTGAAGGTGCACGTAGCCAGTGCGGGCACCAGCGCCTCGCAGGGTGCTTTTGAGAGCATTGAGAATATCGACGCATTGAAGGCTGCAGGCGTCAAAGGGCTCGATGGTCGTCTGCATCGCAGCCAGCCGCTGACGGCAGAGCTCATTCGCCGGGCGTCGGCCGTTTACGTCATGACCCATACCCATGCCAAGCAGGCTCAGGCACTTGCCAAATCTCTGGGCGGAGACCACATCAAGAAAATATTGATACTGGACCCAGGTGGTCAGGATGTCCCCGATCCCGTGGGCCGCGGCGTAGAGGTCTATCGTCAAACTGCCAAACAGCTGATGCAACTCATCAAGTTGCGGCTTGCCGAAATTGTTCCACACTTCTCTGCCAAACTTACGCCACAATCCAAGGAGCGAACGAAATGAAAGTTGTATTGAGTGCAGACCATCGAGGCGCGAGCGCCATTCGCTCCCTTGCTGATAAACTAAACCGTGATGGATTTGAAGCCCAGGTTCTGGGTAAATGCGAAGAAGCAAGCTGCGACTATCCCGAGCGGGCATTTGATGTTGCCAGCGCAGTTGCGCAAGGCAAAGCTGATCGCGGCATCCTGATCTGCGGCACAGGTATCGGCATGAGCATCGCCGCCAACAAGGTCAAAGGCGCACGAGCGGCTGTTGTGCATGATGAGATCACCGCGCAGCTCAGCCGCAGCCACAACGATGCCAACATCATCTGCATGTCAGCAGACCTGCTGGGTCAGCGGCTGATTGAGAAGATCTCTGACATCTTCCTGCGCAGCGAGTTTGAAGGCGGTCGCCATGCGCGGCGCGTCCGGAAAATCAGCGCGATCGAAGCGGGCCAGGATCCATCGCAGGTCAAGGAATAACGCATCTTTCGCTTGGCCAAAGAAGTTTTGTTCTCTTCCGGGGGCTGCCAATGAGCGATGCACCAATTCTTGTGACAGGCGCAGCGGGATTTATTGGATCCCATGTTGCCAGCGCACTCATCGGGCGCGGCTTGCGCGTTGTGGGTGTGGACAATTTTGACCCGATGTACTCGCCGCATATGAAGCGTTCGAACCTGCTCTCGCTTGAGCGCGAAGTGGGAAGTCGGCGCGAACTGTTCAGGTTTCTTGAAGCGGACATCACCGATCAATCCGCAGTGAAGCAGATGTTTGAACTCTTTCGGCCTGCGGGGATCATCCACTTGGCCGCTCGTGCAGGCGTGAGGCCAAGTCTTGCCGATCCGGTTGGTTATGCAAAGTCGAACATTCTCGCAACGGCCAACATTCTTGCCGCGGCAGCAGACAACAAACAGCACGGCTGTTCCAGAGTTGTGGTTGCCTCGAGTTCCAGCGTGTATGGCAATTCGATGGCGGTCCCTTTCAATGAGGAAGCCGACGTCACGCAGCCGATCAGTCCTTACGCGGCGACAAAACGTGCGTGCGAATTGCTCGGCTACACGCACTGGCACATCACGCAGCAGCCGGTTGCAATGCTGCGCTTCTTTACTGTGTATGGCCCGCGTCAGCGGCCCGATCTTGCGATTCACAAGTTTCTCTCCAAGGTCAGCGCGGGAGAAGAGATCGAGATGTTCGGCAATGGCGACACTTCGCGCGATTACACGTTTGTCAGCGACATCGTTGCCGGTGTAATCGCTGCGTACGAGCGAATCCCTGAGCATGGGTATCGCATCTGGAATCTGGGAAGCGATCGTCCTGTGAAACTCAACGATCTCATCGCGGCCATTGGGCGGACGGTGGGGAACACGCCGCGGATTGTGCATAAGCCGATGCAGGCTGGTGATGTTGAACACACGTGGGCCGACATAACTCGTTCACGCAAAGAGCTTTCGTATCAGCCTGCAACCGCACTGGAAGCGGGACTCGCAGCGCAATGGAGTTGGATGAAAGAAGCCTGAAAATTGCGGATTTGTACTGCAAATCCCTGAAATCGCGGCACTGGAACGCCCAACAGTTCTGTGCGTCTTAGTATCTGGAAGTTCACCATTGGAGAACGTGTGTCGCGGCGTTGTAGTAAGAACTTGATCGCGGTTGCCGGCGTGCTCGGCGTGCTTGGCGTGTTTTTCACGAGCGGCTGCAGCAACGTGAATCGTTTGCAACCGATGCTGGAGTCGTATCACGCACGCGGCGATTATGCGGGCGCTGCACAGTTTCTTGATTCGGACTCGACACAATCGACATATGGCGAAAAGTCAAAGCTTCTCTGGCAACTTGAACGCGGCACGGTGGCACTTGCGCAGAACGATACTGATCGCGCGGTCGCGCTTCTGGATGATGCAGAGAAATTAAGTGCGTACAACTACGAACCATCGGACAACGATTCGATCGCAAAGTGGGTTGTGAACGATGCTGAGGCTTCGTATATCGCTCAGCCGTACGAAGATCTGTATACCAACGTACTGAAGCAACTGGCGTATCTTGAAGCTGGAAGAATCGATGGTTTCGCGACTGCCGAGTCGTTGCGAGTTCTTTACAAAGCCGAGCATCTACGTGATGTGTATGCGCAATACATGAAGGCCGGTTCTGAAGGATCTGCGGCAAAGGTTGCAGAACCGAAGAGCGCGAATGCTCGCAGTGCGCAGTTCATTGAGTCGCCGCTTGGGACATATCTCGCCGCTGTCACGTTCATGAAGACTGGCGATCGGAACAATCAGGACCTCGCCGCGCGTCGACTGAATGACTCAATCGCGCGTGAGAAGGACTACATCGGCGCGGTGAATGCCGCGGATTTCGATGGTCTTGGGTCGCTTTCGCGCGACGATGCTAATTTGCTTCTTGTCGGGCTCAGCGGCCGCGCTCCGACCAAAGTGGAATCTCGACTGAACCTGCCGGTTGTTGATTCGGTTCTGAATATCCCATACCCGCGGCTCGTAGTTCAGCCCACCGGTGTCGAATCAGTGACTATTGAAATCGATGACCAGCCATCGCGCACGCTGTCGCTCGTCGAAGATCTTTCGGGCGTGGTAGCGGAAAACTATCGGCGCGCTGAGCCTGCGATTCGCAGTCGCACGGTCGCTCGCGTGCTTGGCAAGATTGGTGTGGTCGCGGGCGCAACCATCGCTGTGAATGATGCGCAGCGCCAGAACCGGCACAACGATCGCTCGCTGACTGTTCTCACGGGCATCCTGGGTGCAGTGCTGGTGCAGACAAGCGAGAAAGCTGACCTGCGATCCTGGGTCTTTCTCCCCGGCCAAGCCCGCGTTGGTCTTGTGAAAGTGCAGCCCGGGTCCCATCGAGTCAGAGTGGTCTACCGTTTGTCGGGCGGCCAGGTCATCGAACAGCCATGGGAAGAGATAACTGTCACCGAACGAGGTCTTACAACAATCGTGAGCCACTATCCAGGATAAAACTTCGTCCAGAAACGTACGAATGCAGATTCGGAACAATTGCACGCAACCACAGTCTCAACATCAGGAGAACCCATGTTTCGCTCAACAATTACAACAGTACTCGTCGCCTCCATTGCCACTATCGCGGGCCTCAGCATCGCCGGCTGTCAGACCGATCGCACCCGCCGCACAGATCCGAACGCCGATATTAATCTGGTGCGTCGGTTTAACGATGCAGATATGAAGATGATCGCAAAGAGCATGACGGCCGATGCGTTTTCACGTCCCTGGCTCGAACAGGCCATTGCCAAGCTCGGCCGCAAGCCGATTATCGCGGTTGGTGAAATTCGCAACGGCACCGATCAGGTCATTGCCACGCAGTTCATGACAACCAAGTTTGAAGAAGAGTTGATCAACTCAGGCCGCGTCGATGTCATCGCTGAGCGCAATATCCGCGAATCGCTTCGACTTGAACGCAGCGATACCGAATTTACCGATCCGGCATTCATCAAGAGAATGAAGGCCGAAATGGCTGTCGATTTCATTCTCAGCGGCAACATCGTCATGGATCGCGAAATGTCCAAGAGCGGCGGCAGCGATTTCGTCGCTTACCAGGTCGACATGCAACTCCTGGATATCGAAACGCTCCGCAAGGTCTGGCTGAAGACTGAGAATGTGAAGAAGGAACGCTATTGAATCGCCAGACATTCTGAGGACCTGCCAAAACGAACGCCGCGGAATGCTTCTCCAAGCATTCCGCGGCGTGTTTGTTCACACTATCGGCGGCAAGTTACTCACCGCAGCCGGACGAGAATTCCTGCACAAAGTCGAGGTAATCAAAGAAGTCGATCACGCCATCGTTGTTGTAATCAGCCCGGCAATAGCGGCCGCCCTTGATGTTCATCAGCAGCGATCCGCTCGCGTTTGAGGTGCTGGTTGCGTCAAAGTTGGTTGCGTTGCAGGTCATCGGGAACCCGCCGATTGCCAGGAAATATTCGCCGGGCTCAAGCGCTCCATCGCGGCTGTTGCCAGGGATGCCGTTTCCAATCGCCGGACGAACAAAGTTGGTCAACCCAAAGCTCAGAGCGCTGAGGAAGTTGGAGCCATCGTCGTTGTCTTCGGCAATTTTGTGGCCCTGTGAATTGTACAGAGCCATCACGGTATCTGAATTAGTGATCGTGGTACCTTCGGTATCAAGATCAAGATATCGCTGTGCTTCGGCAGATGCGGGAAGCGAGACGGTGAAACGTACCCAGCGCACCTGGTTCGATGCGATCTCGAGGTTCTGATGAATGTCAGCCGCGCTGCCAATGTCGCCGAGGTCAATCAGCGGCGGGCCAAGCGAGTCATCAAGTTCAATCTGAATCGATGTCCAGCGGGCATCGACAACGTTTACGCCGCCATCATCGAAGGATTCGTAGAAACGGAAGAGCCAGTTGCCAGCAGCTTCGGCCGGATTAACTGTGATCGACATGGAGACGGTGACCGTTCCAAACGAGCTGCTCGATGTGAACGGCTGCGCAATGACAGTCGAGGCGCCGTTGGGCCGCATAATCTGAATTCGCGCTTCGCGTGGCTGGGTGGCAGCGCTCAATGACTGAAGTGTCGCAGTGATGTTGAGTCGCTGCACCGAATAGCCGCCGTTGAACTGGTTCTGCAGCACAACATTTGCGGCGTTGCCTAGCGCGCCGTTACTGTCTACATTGTTAAATGTTACTGATTCTCGCGGCAACGCTGAAGCAGCTTGCGCAATGACACCCACCAACGCCCACACACATGCAAATCTCATATTCCCACCGTTTCCTTACACCGACAGCCACGTTCCCCCTGTTTTGGAACGTGAACCACCGGCCCTGCTCACACACATCCACAGTTATAACATGCACCATGATTTGCAGAACGCCAACAAAAAATGGTCGGAAGTCCGTTTCCAATAAGAACCGCTGCTGCCCGGCCTGGTCCGTGACACTATCGGACCATGTCTGGTAACAGATTTCTAAGTTATTGGTATCAAGAGAGTTACATTCATTTTCCGCCCCTGCCAGTGAATTTGGCAGGTTTCCCATCACCAGCGCAAAACCCACACACCTCGAATAGGGGGTTGCTGGTTATCTGCATAGTTATTCGCGGCGTTGTAACTTCCGGTTTCAACAAAGGGTCAGGATTCTGCGAGCCCGATCGGCAAGGCGCAAGATTGGGGCCGGGTCCAATTGAACGCATCGCGATTCCTACCCTCCACTCTTATGCATGCAAGCGCCTCATGGCTCAATTCACTCCTCTCCTCAAGCCCATCGTCCCCCGGCCCTCTCACTGCCGAGGCAATCGAGACCGCGCTCACGAACGCAGGCTTTCCAATTGAAAGCCGTGAACCGCTCGTCGGAGGCGATACCAACCTCGATGTGGAAATCACTTCAAACCGCGGCGACTGCCTGAGTCTTATCGGGCTCGCGCGCGAGATCGCCGCCGTCACCGGCACTGCTCTCAAACTCCCTGCACGCAAGCCGTTTCCTGCTGGCACTGAGTCAGTCAACCAGGTTGCCAGGCTGGAGAACCGAGTCCCCGAAGTTTGCCCGCGCTTCACGCTCCGCGTGATCAAGGGTGTCAAAGTTGGCCCGAGCCCGGCGTGGCTTGTAAAGGCGATCGAATCTGTTGGTCAACGCTCCATCAACAACATCGTCGATGCCACCAATTACATCTCTTTCGAGCTGGGCAACCCCTCGCACGCGTTTGATCTCAATCGCCTCGCCGGCAAGACTCTCATCGTTCGCTATGCAACTGCTGGCGAAAAGCTCACAACGCTTGATGGAAAGTCCCGCACGCTCGCCGCGGATGAGCTTGTTGTTGCTGATCAGAACATCGCGCAGAGCCTCGCCGGCGTCATGGGCGGCAAGGAATCAGAAGTCACAGATGCAACGACTGATGTCGCCATCGAAGTTGCCACGTGGGATCCGGTCACGATTCGCCGCGCTTCCCGCCGCCACGCACTTCGCACCGATGCGTCCCATCGTTTTGAACGCATTGTCCCGGCGGCGACTGTTGAAGCAGCCAACGACCGCCTGACCTCAATCATTCTTGAAGTTGCCGGCGGCACAGTGTGCGATGGAATCCTCATCGCGGGCGCACCTCTCCCCGCGCCCAAAACAGTGACGCTTCGTGCCGCACGACTCAGTGAATACCTTGGTTACGCGATTGATCCGAGCGAGGCGGTCCGTCGCCTGGAATCGCTTGGTTTTGCGGTCGCAACCTCCGGCGGCACATTGACGTGCACCGTGCCGCACTGGCGGACCGACATCAATCGCGAAGTTGATCTCATCGAAGAAGTTGGCCGCATTAAGGGGCTGGATGCCATCCCGACACTGCCGACGATGGGCGTTATCGTCAAGCCGCCGCAGGAGAATCAGCGTGCCTTGCGAGAGCTCGCCAACTGTTTGAATGGTCTGGGCTTCTTTGAGACCGTGACCTTTACGTTCATCAACCCCAAACTTGCAAAGCCATTCCTGCACCCGACGCAAACGCTGATCGAAGTCGATGATGATCGTCGCAAGGCTGATCCGGCGCTTCGCCCCAGCGTCTTGCCGAGTTTGCTTGCCTGCCGCCGGGCGAATCAAGATGCCAAGAACGACACCGAACAGGGCATCCGGCTCTTCGAGACTTCGCTCGTGTTTTCACAGGATGGAAGCGCGAGCAACCAGATGTGGATGCTCTCGATGCTGATGGACTGTCCCGCCGGCGACAAGGATATTGATCGCAAGCAGGCCGGTGTCCGCGCCATGCGCGGCGCACTTGAAGCCGTTGTTCGCGCATTGGGTGGCCCAAATGCCAAACTGGTCGTTGAGTCAAAACCCTGTCCTATGGCCGCATTCGACTCCAAAGCTCATGCACATCTTTCTCTCAATGGCCGTCCCATCGGCCACTACGGATTGCTCACCAAGGCGCTCCAGGATGAATACGGGCTTGAACGCCAGATCATCGCGGCCGAGGTAGACCTTGAGGCTCTGGTTGCACTTTTCCCGCCGCTGACAAGCATTAATCCGCTCCCGGCGTTCCCGGCGATCGAGCGTGATATTTCCTTCATCGTGGGCGAAAGCGCCACGTGGGGTTCGATCGAGTCGCTGATCAACGCCAGCGCGATCGATCGTCTGGAAGCCATCAATTTCGTCTACACCTATCGCGGCAAGCAGATTGGGCAGGGCAAGAAATCAGTCACAGCCCGCCTGCGTTTCCGCGATGGCGGTCGCACGCTTCGCCATGAAGAAGTAGATCCGCAGGTGGCAAGCGTCACCGAGAAACTCAAGAAAGAAATCGGCGCGGAAGTGCGCACCGTCTGAGATTCACTCAAAGCCTTGCAGTATGCCCGCACTCCGGACATCGCGCCGGCAAACCGGCTCCCCGCACATAGCCGCAGTGGTGGCACAGATCTGCATGCTTCGCTGCCGCGTCCGTCTTCCGGCCTGTAACCACTGCGAGGACCGCAAAGATCACAAAGATAAAATATATTGGTATATTGACTTGTCGAAACCCGATATCGTGCCAGACTGTGCTGAAACTCATGGCTGCAAAGCGCTGCGATCCCTCCAGCAGATGCACCTGAATCGGACCGCTCACCGTTTCCGAGGCGCTGCCAGACCCTGCGGTATTCCCTGATACCGCCACACCGCCCCCAGAAATAGCAATTACCAGTGAGTTGAAGGGCGAAAAAACCACCAGCGACATAACCATCGAAAGCAGAAAGGCGATCAGACTGGCAATTGCCGCAATCCGCAGCAGCCGGCTACAAAGGCGGAGTCGCTTCCAGAGATTGGCGGCGGATTCGCTCATAATCACTGCATCAAACGCGCGGGGTGGGATTCGAACCCACGACCGCCGGATTAGAAATCCGGAGCTCTATCCAGCTGAGCTACCCGCGCACGCCGCTAGAGTATGTCAGAAAACCCCACTTTTGCGGCATCTCACCAGCACTTCATGCCGAATAGACTACTAGCGAGTGACAGAACCCGAAAACAACTCCCCGCCCAGGCCTATCGCAAGCCCGGTCAACGACAAGTTCGATGACCTGCTGCATCCGCTCCACGCCGCCAAACGTCAGCGGGCGTTCCTGCTGTCGCTCACCCGCATTCTCTTTCTGGCGCTTTTTGCAACCGTCACTCTTCTGACGATCATCAAATTCGATGTCGGGTCGCAGCGCTCGCTTGAACTCACAATCTCCTGGCACATCACGCTGGCGGTCGCGGGCATCATCGCGTCAATCGTGGTGCTGGCTGACGTCTTTACACCTACCAAAAAAATCTCGACACTCTTTTCGATTTTCTTCGGCCTGCTTGGCGCTGTGCTCGCGACGATCGCAGTCGGATTTGTTATTGACCTGATTGCCACCAGCTACGACATCAAGGCTCTGGAGCTTATTGGATCGACAAAGGTGCTGATCGGCATCGCGCTGGCATACCTGGCGATTTCAATCGTCTTGCAGACCCAGGACGACTTCCGACTCGTTATTCCGTATGTGGAATTTGCCAAGCAGTTGCGTGGTCCGCGCCCGCTCATGCTCGATACCAGTGCGTTGATCGATGGTCGCATTGTTGAAGTTGCACAGACTGGACTTATTCAGAGCCCGGTCGTTGTTCCTCGATTTGTGATTTCAGAACTTCAGATGCTGGCAGACAGCGCGGACAGAAACCGCCGTTCCCGCGGCCGCCGCGGCCTGGACATGATGACGCGCCTGCAGCGGTTCGCTGGTATCGATGTCACGGTTGATGAAACCCACCCCGGCGACAAGCAGCGGGGGGTCGATGAGATGCTGGTGGAACTCGCACTGGCAACGCGCTCGATGATTGTGACGACCGATTCGGGCTTGCGCCGAGTTGCTGAGATTCGCGCTGTCCCTGTGCTGTTCATGGCTGACTTGAGTAATGCTTTGAAGCCGCAACTGGGCCCGGGCGATGCGATCACGTTGCGGCTGTCGCGCAAGGGTGAGCAGGTTGGTCAGGGTGTTGGCTATCTCGAAGATGGAACCATGGTTGTTGCCGAAGATGGCGGCGACTATGTTGGCCAGATCGTGCCGCTCATGATCGGATCAACCATGAGCACCAGCGCAGGCCGCCTGCTGTTTGCACGGGTGGTAAAGGAAGCAGCGCCCCCAGTAGACAATGCCGCCCAGGCCGCTGAACCGGTGGACGAAGGCGTTGTTGCTGAAGCAGAAGTGCCAGAAAACAAACCTGCACGCGAGTCCGAACCCGAGTCCGAAACAGTCGAAGAGACCCGCATTCCAGAAGCCAGTTCGGAGCCCACCAAAACTGAGACGCCAAGACGCGGACCATTTCCACCGGTACCGCCAAAGACCATCCGCGGCACAACGCCTCGCAATCCACGTCGCTAAAAAAGCGTGAGGCCCGGAATTTCTTCCGAGCCTCGCGCATGGGGAATTGGGGCAATGTACAGGGCGGGTGGGTTTAGCAGCCGCCGGAGAAGGTGTTCACGAAGTCGAGGTAGTCGAAGAAGTCAACGACCTGGTCGTCATTGAAATCGCCAGCAAGTGTGCCGCTGTTAAAGGAATCGAGGAAGTCCAGGTAGTCAAAGAAGTCGACGACATCGTCATCGTTCCAGTCGGCCGGGCAATCAGCAACCCACTGAATATTGAGTTTGCCGTCGCCGGCGTCGCCATTGTTGTACGCGGAGACGTTGAAGCGGTAGGTGGTACCACCGTTCACAATGAAGTTGGTCAAGCGCGAAGTAACTGCCGCGCCATCGTCGTCGTTACAGGCAAGAGTGGACGCTCCAAGGCAGTTGCCGCCAACCAGGCGAGCACACGCTGTATGTGCCGAGAGTACCGTGTCATAGTTTGAGCCAACGGTATTGAGGTTCATGCGGCCATCGCGTGGAGGAGTGAATTCCCACCAGATAGAGCGAACATTGTTGAGGCCGCAACTCATGGAGTTCTGGCACGATTCAGTTGTTGCTGCGCGAGCATTGATGAGGGCTGATGACCACTGGATCGAAGTGTTAGCGGATGGAATAGTGGCTGCGTCAGCGCAGTCGTCATTGCTTGGCGGGTTCATGGTGTAGGCGAGGCGAAGGCGAGCGCCGCCGCCGGTAGTCGTGCCGTAGCTTGCGACTTTCACCAGGTAATCTTCGCCGGCGTTGACATTCAGACCTGTGATGCGTGACTGGCGGTTGTTGGCACCGTCGATGTCATCATGGCAGGCGATGCTGGAGTAGCGAATGCAGTTGCCGATAATTTGGCCTGCACACTCTGGGAAAACCGAGAGGACAGTGTCAAAGTCAGACAACTCGGTGTCGAGATTCACGGTGCCTGAGTACGGAGCGGTAAACTTCCACCAGACGGATTTGCTGTTCGTTGCCGCGCCGCACGATTCATCGTTCTCGCACGAAGATGTAGTAGCAAGCTGATTATCGATGACCGGTGAGGTATAAGTATCAGTGAGCCCGCTGATGGGAATAACGATTGCGTTGCTGCAGAAGTCGTTGGTTGGATCAGTTGAAGTGTACTGGAAATTAAAATCGAGATTTCCGCCGCCGCCCGCCATGCCATATTTGGAAACCTTGATAATAATCTGGTTGCCATAGGTAACGGGGATGTTGAGCAGCTGAGACTGGGTGCCATCGCCGCCATCGTCATCGCAGGCGATCTGTGTGGGGTTGCCGAAGAGGCTGGTGCAGCTTTCAAAGATTGAAAGCACGGTGTCGTAGTCCGAGCCATTGGTGTTGATGCCGATGAGTCCGGTATAAGGCGGCGTGAACCTGTAGTACACACATGAAGATGTGCCGACATCGCTTGCTTCACAATTTTCAAATGGCTCAACGGTCTTGTTCAGCGCCCAGCGTGTCGAGTAGACCGCAGGGTTGTATGAGCCGATCACAGCGGGGATCGTGGTAGCGTGTGAGCAGTCGTAGTTGGAGTTGGCGCGATCCAGAAGCGTGTTGTTGAGGTTGATTCGGCCATAGCCAGAGTCGGTGTCATAGCCTGCCGCGAAGATATCGACACAGCCGAGATAGACCGATGTGCGGGTTTCCGCGGCAGTTGCGAACGGGAACTCTGAGCGGAAAAGTGCGGCGACTGATGCGGTGAGCGGGCTTGAGAACGATGTGCCGGTCACGCTGTTGTAGTCATTGCCGGTGTAACCGTTCGAACCAGTGCGATCGGTTGAGGGCACGCTGACTGAAGGTCCGCAGACATCAAGCCCGGTGCCCCAGTTGCCGTAGCGACTACCAGCGGAATTGAAACCGCCGCAGGAAATGACAAAGGGCGCAGACGATGGGAAACCGATCGTGCTCACGCCGCTGTTGCCGCTGGAGGCACAGTGCACCATGACATCGCCGGTGTCTGAGTAAGCATCAGAAACGGCCTGATCAAAGCCGATACCGAACGAAGAGTTTGAAACCTCTGCGCTGCGGCCCAGGGCGTAGTTGATGGCGTTTACAAGCCATGAACCTTGAAAAGCTGAGAATGAATTACAGTTGGAAGTGTTGAGTTCGGCAATGCGCTCGCCGATGGAGAATGTTCCAGGCGCGCCGCCAGCGAGGCCGATGGCGTTGTCGATTCTGGCGGAAATGCAGCCAGCCACCGCAGTGCCGTGATTGTCACAGGGGTCGATCGGACCACCATCGCCGGTGCCACCTACTGCGCCGGTGGTGAAGTTGCGACCCGCGCTCGCATTCAAGTCGGGATGGTTGAGCTGAGTGCCGGTATCGAAAACCGCAGTTCTCACCGCAGAGCTTCCGACGCTGAAGTCCCAGGCCAGCGGCGAATCCATGTCGATATCGCTGGCTTGGAAGTGCTGCCACTGGGTGTCATAAAGCGGATCATCAGGAGTGAAGGCGAGCTGCAACGACTGCACAAAGTCAACAGTTGCCCAGCGAATTCCCGGTGAAACATGCATGGCATTGGCCTGGGCCATGACATCAAAACCGTTTCTGCTGCTGGAGATGAGTTGCGAAACTCCTGTCGACGGACCGATCGATGCTTCAAGAATAGAGACACCAGCTGGCATCACGGCCATTTTGGCATCTTCACGATCCTCGCGAATCATGATTTGTGGGGATGGAATGCGGTAGCCACCATCAATAAGTTCATTGTCGAAAACCGGTGCGGCAAACGTGACCAGGCCGGTGGCCAGCACACGATCAAGAAGTGCTCGCATTTCTTCCGTGGTCTTGGCACCATCCTGAAGGTGGACCACCACAAAGCGTGCCGCGGCGTCGATATCTGGAGTAATGGCAATGCCAGCCTGCGCGAGTGCCTGTGCGGCAATCGCCTTCTGATTTCCGAGCCCATCAGCATTAATCATCAGCGCCATCTGAGGCTTGAGATTCAGCGGGATGGCAACGTTATTGAAGTAGAAGAAGTTGGGCGTCTTTGCATCTGCAAAGGGGGCGCGGGTTGAAGCGCGACCAACTTGTTCCGCCAGAGCCGCCGTCTTTCGAGCAATCATCGCGGCCTCGCTATCGAGGTCGCGCTGGCTGGGAAGGCCAGCAACGGCAGCATCGATTTTCTGGACCGGGGCTTTGATGCCACTGGTCCGGAAACTTGATTCAACGGGGAGACCGGTATTGACGCCGTCGGCTGCAAGAACCGATGCGGCGACGCCACAGCTACATATAAGTGCGAGTTTTGACATTGATTTCCTCTTTCTTCCTCCTGCCGTTCCACGTGGCAGAGGGTGTTCCTACTCGGTAAGCGTCAAAAATGGGTCTGGCGGCTAGAAAAATACAAATATTCTTCCGGATGGCAAAAAAAAGAAGGCCCGGAGGTTATCCGGGCCTTGCGTGGTTTCTAAGCGTGCAAAGTTCAGATGCAATCACGCATCGCGACGGTGATTGCCCTTGTTCTTGTCGCGCTTCTTGCTTTTTGCGCTGCGGCGCTGCCCGCCGGTCATGCCGCGGCCGGAATCCAGGCTTCCAAAGCCCAGACCTTTGCCGCCACCCATCCCGCCGCCGAGGGGGCCGGCAAGCTTGATTTTGCCTACTGCGCGGCCGGTCCCATCTGAAACCACCAGCTCCATTTCGCGCCGGGGAAGGTCGACCGAGACGATCTTGACCTTGACGCTGTCGCCCATGTTGTAGGAGCGGCCCGACTTTTCATCGACCAGGGCTCCGGTGCGGGGGTCGAGTTTCCAGAATGGCATGGAGTTGCCGCGGGTGACGTCGCCGGGAAGGTCGGTGGATTTGACAAAGCCATCGATGACGTATTTATCGAGCTGAACGAACACGCCTTTGACATTGACGCCGGTGATGACGCCGGGGAACTCTTCGCCCAGGCGCGTCGAGAGGAGCTGGAGCACCAGGAACCGGCGAAGCGAATCTTCAGCATCCGATGCGTTGATTTCGCGCATCGTGGCGTTGTGCCCGATTTCCAGGAGTTCCTTTTCATCGAGGCAGTCTTGCTTATCGCCCAGCTTGTTGCCGAGTTTGGCCCATTCGCCGTCGCTGCGCGGCGGGTTCTGACCGTTGTCAGTCAGCTTGAGATACTCGGCCAGCGCGCGGTGGACCGTGAGATCCGCGTAACGCCGGATCGGGCTGGTGAAGTGTGCGTACGCATTCGATGCGAGTGCAAAGTGGCCAACGAGCGCGGGCGAGTATTCGGCTTTGGACAATGTGCGGAGAACGGCCATATGCACTGCGCGAGCGGCGGGTGTGCCGCGGGTTGCGTTGACCAGGCCCTGAAGTTCCTCACGCGTCGGCTTCTGCGGAATCTTGTAGCCTGCGACCATTGATGCTTTGCGAAGCTGATCGATGTCGCCGGGAATGGGCTCAGGGTGAATACGTCGAAGCAGCGGCACATCAAGCTTCTCAAAGAGTCGCGCGAGCACTTCGTTGGCTTCAACCATGAACATTTCGATCAAGGTGTGCGTGAATGCATCATCTTCTTTCTCAGCGTCCACAACCTTGCCGTTCTCGTCATAGATAAGAACGCATGCCGGGAGCTCGAGCGAGATCATGCCCTGACGCTGGCGGCGACCTTGAATCGCCTTCGCCAGAAAGTTCATGTCTTTCAATGTCGAAATCAGCTTATCAGTGTAAATCGGCGGCGTCTTCGCGTGCTTCTTCGCCTCTTCCTGATCGCCATCAATCAACGCCTGCGCTTCGAGGTACGTCAGTCGCTTTGTTGACTTGATCAAGACCTGCGCGACGCCTTCCGCTTTGACATTACCATCGCGGTCATAGGTAATGATCGCGCTCTTGCAATAGCGAGGGACGCCTTCCTGCAATGAGCAGATGCCGTTCGAGAGAACTTCCGGCAACATCGGAATTACGTGCCGCGGCAAGTACACCGAGTTCGCGCGATCTCTCGCTTCGATATCCAGCGGGCTGTTGCGCGGAATGAAGTGGGCAACATCGGCGATGTGGATCGAGAGTTCCCAGCCGCCCTGAATGCGGTCGCTGCGGCGGATGCTGATCGCATCGTCGTAATCTTTCGCATCCGGCGGATCGATGGTGATGATGTAGTCTTCAGTGAGGTCAAGCCGCTTGCCCAGCGCTGAAGGACCTTCGGCGTCGTAGCGCTCCATCTCGGCCTTGAACTTCAGCGTGGCTTCGCGAGCCTGTTCGACGCATTCTTCATCGTGCTCGCCGGGCAGATCAAACGCGGCGATGGTGGCTTCAGTCTCCACATCGGGTCGCCCGGCTTCGCCCAGGACCTTCACAATCACGCCCTCGGCAACCATGTTGCCTTCGGGGTATTGCATGATTTCGATGATGACCTTGTCACCATCTTTGACGTTCTTGCTCGAGGCATCGCGGACGACGATGGGGCCGCGGATTTCCTTGCCATCGGGGTGGACGACGTAGTTGGTGCCGCGTTTCTCGATGATTCCGGCAAAGCCTGATCTTTTGCGTTTGGTGATTTCGACGATGCGGCCGGTGAACTGCGGCCCGCCGCCGACCTGGCGCTCGCGCCGATGATCGCGGATGAGCTTAACGACAACAGTGTCGCCGGAAAGCGCGTTGGCCGTGTCATCTTCAGGGATGAAGATGTCGCCTTCCTTGAATTGCTGTGCGGTCTTTACAAATCCAAAGCCGCGAAGGGCTTTCTTGAAGGTGCCTTCGATCTCTTCGTTGCCGCGTGATACGTAATCATCGATCGATGGCAGGTTGTAGAAGCCGGTAGGTGAAACAGTGATAAGTTTGTCGTGGACAAACTCTTTGAGGGCCGCGAGAAATTCCTCGTGGTCCTCTTCGGCGATTGAGAGAGACGAGATAAGCGATTGATCGCGCTCGCCAACATAGTCATTGTGAGAGAGATGCTGGAAGAGGCGACGTTTAAACTTGAGTGCCATATTGCTAAAAAAGATCCTGACTTTGGCGGCCGCGTTCTAGGGCGCCGCTGCGTACTGCTTGTAGGAAGCGGTAAACGATTGTGGTTGAATGCCGAGTAGTTCGGCGACTTTGTTGGTTTCTGAAACTGAATCCTGGGCGGCCGCTTTGGCCATTCCGGAATCAAACGGTAATGCAGCGCCCGCGCCAATAAGTTTGGCCAGGTCCGCTACAAGTGCGCCAACGGGCGCGGGGACGGGGAAGGGCTTAAGAGATTTCTTTGTGCCCGGAGTGTTATCGCGGAGGAAGGTGAGAAGCTGCGGCCAGGTCATCCGATCTTTGCCAACAAGGTTAAAGATCTCGCCTTCAGCCTGCGGACGCACAAGAGATTCGCACACCGCCGCGGCGACATCTGAAGCTTCAACAGGTTGAATCATGGGGTCGATCGCATTGGCGGGGCCCAGCGGAATCGTGTCATCACACTCAATGCGCTGGAAGTAGGGGATGAAAATCCAGGGAGCAGTGTCGCCGGTCATCAGGTCAGTAAGACTTTCAATTCCACTGCTGCCTTCGCCCATGATGAAAGAGGGGCGAAGAATGGTCCACGTCATGCCGCTGCGACGAACAAGAGTCTCAGCTTCGTATTTTGAAGTCTGGTACTCGCTGATGCCATCATCGCCGACGCCCAGTGCTGAGATCTGAATGAAGCGATTGATTTTCGCAGCAGTGGCGGCGGCGATCAGGTTCGCCGTACCCAGTCGATGAATTCGGTCAAACGTCTGCGTCCCGATCTCGCGGATGATGCCGACCGCGTTGACGACCGCGGAGCAGCCGGCGACCAGATTGTTGAGCGCGGTGGCCTCATCAAGCGTGCCGGTAAAGAGTTTGAGATTGGCAGATTTGGGAAGGACCGCAGCGGCCTTGGTCTTGTCGCGAACCAGGGCATGCACGGTGTAGCCGCGGGAAAGGAGTGCGGCGACAATGTGATGGCCAACAAAGCCGGAAGCGCCGGCAACTGCAACAGATTTGTTTTGGGGTGTGGTCATGGGAGCCTCAGGGTAGGGTTATTTTCGCGGCGAGGCTTGCCGCGTAGTGGTAAGGTATTGATGGTTGGGAGGACCGTGAATTGAGGGAGAATGCTGGAAGTATTTATAGGTATTTGTTTGGTAGTCGGTTCCAGATTTTGAGTCAGATGATCAACTTTTTTGTCAGATGCTCTGATCACCTGATCACCTGATCATCTGACCCCGGTGCATTCACTGGGTTTTGGATGCCGGGGCGACACAGAGGGGTGTCAGTTTTGTCAGATGGACTGGCCATGTGACCATCTGACCTGCTTGGGTATCCAGCCAAACCATCGCCACAATTCGAGCGCGGAGTGACTTCGACAGACAAGTGTATCTCGAGGTTTGAGGCGAGTCAAGAGGTTTGTTTGATTTTTACAAGGTTTTGCGGGATAGGTGGTTAGGTAGAGCTGGCGGCGGAACAGTCGCTCACCGATCTGACGCATTCTTGATTTCGACGCTGATGACATGGATCGGCGTATCGCCGACATTCTCAAGCGTGTGGAGTCCAAGTGGACCCGACCAAATCGCCTGACCAGCACGCGGCTTTTCTGAAAGGTTGCGTGTGTCGAGCGTGACTCGCCCAGTTTCGTCGCGGCGGATGAAGTCGCCAGCGGAGAGGATGTAATAGGTCGCGGGCCAGCGGTGGGTGTGAAGTTTGACGATGTCGCCGGGTTGGATGAGCGTGTCGAGAACGCGGACCGAGTCGTTTTCGAGGAGAAGGCGGTGGTGCTCCGGCGCAGCGATCACAGCATCAAGGTTGGGTGGCCATGTATGAGTTGGCTCGGGCATGCGGCAGAGTTTATACGCTAGCACTCATGTGCTGATGATGACCTGCTGCGGCGAATCTGCGGGCTGGTGCAGCGTGCTGTTTGGGAAGCCGGCAGCGCGGAGCATGCGGTCTAGTTCAGAGAAGGTGTAAGCATCGCCGCTGGCGGTGGTGGCGAGCATGACGAGTGGGAAAGTTGCCGACATCGGCGGCGTGACGCGATCTTCGTTGGGCACGAACTCGAGCGTCACCAGGCGGCCACCGGGTCGAAGAGCTCCGCGGAGGCGGCGAAGAAGAGTTGTGCATTGCTCGGGGTTGAAGTGGTGGAGGAGGTTGGTAAGGAGAATGACGTCGTAGGGTCCCTTGAGGTCGACCGTGAACGCATCGCCGGCAAGTTGTGAGAAGCGATCGCCGACGCCCATCTGCGTGGCGTGTCGCTGTGCAACTTCGAGAACCTTGGGCCAATCGAGCGCGGTGATTGTGAGATCAGGATTCTTCTGGGCAAGCGTAATGCCAAAAAGCCCGTGACCCGCGGCGACATCGAGTACGCGGCCCGAAACCGGTCCGAGCAGTCCCGCGATAGCCTGGGCAGCGGGGAACATCATCGCGCCCATTTCTTTCGCGAAGGGCACCCAGCCGTCATATTCAGAAGTGACGGTGCCAGTGTCTTCATAGCCGCCGCGGCGGACGGAATCGGTGAGCTTGGCGAAGAAGGGTGTGATGGGTCCGTTGATGAAGCCGAGCACGCCGCCAACATAGGCGGGAGATTTGCGATCAAGGAACATCGCGGTCTCGGGAATGAGTGCGTACGTGTTGCCAGTCTTTGTGAGAAGATTCTGCACGGTCCAGTAGTCGCACAACACGCGGACACCTTTGACGGAAGCGTTGCAGGCTTTGGCGATTTGAGGGACGGTTGTGTTTCCGGCGGCGATGGCGGTGAAAAGGCCTATATCGACCGAGGCCTGCATCGCGGCGGTTTTCTGGTAGGCGGAGAAACACTCAAAGATTGGAGCTGGGTTCATCGTTCGTTCCTTAGAGAGTTAAAATCGGCGGCTCTTATGTTACCGGAGTTCGCGATAGTAATACGTCGTGCCGCAGAAGCCGCCGTTTGGAAACAGCGCAAAGTTGGGAACATCTCCCACGCGTACCCAGCCCAGGCGTTCGTAAAGTCGAGCCGCATCGCCGTTGGTGACTGCGTCGAGTACAAGCACAGTTTTGTTATTGTCGCGAGCGACTTGTTCGGCGGCTTTCATAAGAGCTGCGCCGAGACCCTGGCGACGTGTGCGACTGTGAACGAGCATCTTCGCAAGGTCTGCCCGGTGGGGTTGATTCTCGGGGAGGTCGAAAATGAGCTGCACTGTGCCGCAGATTCCGAAGGCATCTTCAGCGATGAGGAGTGCGCGTTCGTTGGTCGCGACACCCTGTGCGACTTTCTTCCAGAAGGCGATCGCGCGATCACGAGTGAGAGGAAGCATGAAGCTGACGGATGCGCCGCCCTGTACGCAGTCGATCAAGAGATCGGCAAGCGAGTTGATCTGGGTTTCGTCGACGGTGTGCAATTGGCGGATGGAAGCTGGCACGCGCATGTACCTCGATGACATGTACCTCAATGAGTTGATGAGGATATTACGCTGAGAAGGGAATTGTGAGAAATGGGTGACAGCGACGTACCGAAGCAGGTTGGCTCAAGGCTCTTGCGGCGCATCGACGACAAGCGAGATTGAACCAGCAGAGATGATGATCTTGCCATCAACCAGGTTCATGGCGGTGGGGTCTTCAAAGAGCACGATCCAGCGCGAGGCGGTGAGTTTACCGTTCTTGCGGTCCATGGCATAGAGCGGCGCAGCTTCGCGCACTTCGTACGATTCGCGGGCATTTTCGAGGAGGTCTTCGCGATCGACGCCCAGGGCGAAGATTGCCTTGCCGGCGAACTGGGGCAAAAGGAGCGGCGTGGTATCGCCCAGTCCATCCATGCCGACGATCTTGCCCGTCGCATCGTACATGAGTACGCCGCGATCGGTGGCAACGGTGATCTGGTCGCCGATGCGATCTACTTTCAGGTGCGAGTTCTCGCTGATCTTGCCAAAGGAGTCAAGCGGACGAACGCGAACGCCGCCAGTCTTGGAGTTAATGAGTCGAAGGTGACGTTCACGGTCCAGGACGATGAGGATGTCACCAGCAAGTGTCCATCCATCAGCGGATTGTGCCAGAGAGTCATCATCAGACATCCAGTTCACGCGGCCTTCGCGAAGATTAACCTGCATGATGCCATCTTCAAGACCGAGCACTGCGGTGCCATCGCTGATCGGGCGGACCCATCGGACTGCGCCCTTAAGGCGCGACCCGAACCATTCGGCTGAGCCGCGAGCATCGTGCAATTCCGCGCCAGTCTTGGCGTCAAGCACAACGATCGCCGGAGTAAGCACTTCGCCAGCAACGCGGTTGAGCGGTTCTACGCCGCCGGAAATGGCGATGACATCACCTGCAACAGCGCAGTCATAGATTGCATCGAGCTTGGTATTGGCGGCCCAGAGGCGTTTGCCATCGGCAAGCGAGACCGCGCCCAGGCGTCCAGAGCGCTGTGCCAGTATGAGGATATTTTCATCGGCGGCAACCAGAAGGTCGAGCGGGCGCTGGAAGCCATCGAGTGGCGTGGCAATCTGTGCAGAGTTTTCGACAGCGTTGGTGCGGCGACGATCGGCTGCACCATCGAACCAGTGTGAGAAATCGAGTGACTTCCAGATAGAGCGGCCGCTGACAGTGTCAAGACACTGGATCACGCCGCCAACTGGCGATGGTTCGTACAAAATCGCTTGATTGGATCCAAGGCGAATGAGTGAAGGGCGTGCACCTTCGTAGGCTTTTTCCCAGGCGGGCGCGAAGCTGCCATCGGGGCGCGTGCCAAAGAGTGCGAGTTTGGACTCGGTGTCGTTGAACATGATGACATGTTCAGGGCTCTTGCCGCGGCGATCGGGAAGCAGCGGCGCTTCGGCGGGAATGGTCCAGCCAACCAGCAGTGACGGGCGGGTAGCAGTGGGGACCCCGATGCGCGGCAGGCGATAGGCATCGCTTGCGTTCGATTGAATCTGAGTCGCAAGCGCTGCCATGCGCTGCGAAAGTTCTGGTGGCGGGAGTTTGATAGTCGCCAGCACTCGAGCCGCGCTCGATGGTTGATCTGCTTTGACGAGCGATTCTGCAAGATCGACCGTGAGGCGCGGATGAAGTGCGATGTGCTCTGGGCGACCGACCGTGATCCCAAATGCGGCGTGATCGACCGCGCGAGCAAGAGCGCGAATGGCGGCATCGTGACGACCAGCGCTCTGGTAGAGCGATGATGCTTTGGCCAGGAGCTGCGGCGTGACGGCGGCGGCGGGATAGTGACGAGCGATGGATTCGAGTTCGGCGGGATTGTCGCGGGCGGCATCGCCAACACGCTGCGCTTCATCGTCAAACGTGCGGTACGAGGCGATTCCAGTTTGCACGAGCAGCTGCTTGAGGCGGTTGCTCGCTTCAGCTTCGGCGGTGATTTCATCGATGGTGCCGGGGAAGCGAATAGTTGAGCTGAGGGCATCATCGCCGAGAATCTGCTGATAGGCCTCGGCGGCAGCAAGCGGAGTGCCAGCAAGCTCGCGGACCTTTGCCTGCATCAGGAGTTGTTCAACGCGCTGGCCCGGAGTGCCAACTGCCTGGGCGAGGCGATCGACAATCGCGGCGGCGGAATCTGTTGTGGGCGCTGGGTGAGCTTTGGGGACGCTTGGGTCTTCGAGACCAGCGCGGGCAGCTTCGAGCAGGAGATCGAACAGGTGAGCGCGGCCGAGTTTGGAAGCGATGGAGGTAGGGTCAGAATCAAAGATTCCAAGAGCGTGGTCTGCCGCGGGCGAAACCATGTCCCACTTGCCAGCGCGATAGGCGAGGCGGATGAGATCGTTGGCGGGCTCGGCATCGGTCGGACGCTTTGCCATGCGCTCGCGGAGAAGAGTCTCGGCGGTGCTGAAGGTCACGTAGGAGTGGATTCTGCGAGCGTCAGTCACGATGAGCTGGCCGGGGGCGATGACAGTGTTGCCGACTGCGCGAAGCGGAATCTGCTTTGGCTCAAGTGGATTGGCGGGGTCAATGACAGTGAGGCCTTCAATGACCGGAACGACGAGTCTGCCATCACTGACGCTGGCACGGCCGCGAACTTGGACAGATCCAAATACGTTGGTGGCAGCCATCGGAGCAGAGTCGAAGTTCTTGACGGGGAGGATTGTGAAGCGGTCGATGGTGGGGGCGACGATGAAGTTGCCGACGTGGAAGATGACGCGCGGTTCGCCCATGGTGGCCAAAGCGCGACGGGCGGCGATGTCGCCGGTGTTGATATCGATTGCGAGAAGCTGGTCGCCGCCGGGCTGGATGAAGATGAGGTGGTTATCACTCAAGATGGGGCGGGAGACGTTGAAGACCGGGCTGACTTCGCTCGGCATTCCGCCGCGGAGATTGGTCTCGGGACGGAAGCGGCGTGACCAGACGGGGCGACCGGATTGTGCTTCGACGCAGGAGACGACGCCGACGCTATCGGTCTGGTAGACCAGGCCTTTGTCGAGCAGCGGAGAATCGGCGAGGCGATCGCGCGTCGGGCTGGGGAGCGAACCAGCGGTTGCAAGAAGGCGCAGCCAGCGGACCTGACCCGTGTTGAGATCGAGCGCGAGGAGATATGCACTGGAAATGCGGCGGCTGCTGGCGCGTTTGCGGAGCGGGATGATGGCGGTGTCGGCTTCGATGACGATCTCGCCGCGGACCGTGGTGGATTCGAGCGCTGCGTCGATGGAGGTCGGGTCGAGCGACCAGAGCCAGGCGCCGGTCTGCGCATCGAAAGCGTGGATTCGAGGATCACCACGCCGATTGCCGCCGATTGCAAGGCCGGTGGCGCCGACGACTACGCCGCTGCCCACGGAGAGGCCTGCGACATCTTCGAGCGATGCGCCAAGATCGGAGCGGTAGATGCGGCCGCGGCGTTCGTCCCAGGAAGATTCGTCGTAGACCATTTCAGGCGGGCGCGAGCGCCAGCGATTGGAGAGGGTGTAGCGATCGAGCGCGGTGAACTCAACGCCATCGTTGACATAGACAGTGTCGCCCAGGACAGTTGCGAATGACCAAGGCATGCCGCGGTCGGGGGCTTCGGTTTCGCGGTCCAGGACGCGCAGCTGTTCATCAGCGGGGTCGCGCGAGCGTTCGAACTGAGAACCAAGCAGGACTGAGGCGAGAGGGTCTACACCACCGACATCAGCGGCGATGGGACCAGTCTGGGACATTGGTGTGAGCGGGATGAGAGAGGCGCGCGCGGGGCGTGGCAGAAGGGCCAAGTCGGTGGCAGAAGGCTCAGGAAGTTTTGCATCGCGCGCGAACGTGCGAGCGAGCGTGCGAACATCTTCGCGGTCGATGTAGTGTGCGATGGAGACGGCGGCAGCGGCACAGGCTTTGGCGGCAACAGGGCTCGCGATTCGATCGGGGTGATTCTGGAGTTGAATGAGCGAGAGCCGAGCGGCATCGAAGCGGCCAGCTTCCAGGTGAAACTGGGAAAGGCGCAGTGCGGCGTCCAGACCGGCAGGGGTGAGGAGGCGCGTGTGTTCAACCGTGCGGAAGTCGCCTTCGGTGAGAGCTGCCGCCGCGCGATCAGATTCGTTGATGCGGTAGCGTTCAAGGAGCGCGGGGTTTGAGAGCAGAAGCTGGTGAACGAGTGTGCGGACCGAGCGGAAGAAGTCGGGATCGTTTCCCGTTTCGAGCATGCGGTCTGATTCGGTGTCGAGGAGGTTCTGCAGATTGCGGGCTGCCTGCGCGATATTGCCGGCGGTGAGCAGTTCAGGGATTTTGCCAAGGGTCTCGCGTGCGGCAACCGAGTCGTCGACGTAGACGGGTGCTGCGTTTTGCGCGAGTGCGGGCTGGGGAGCGATAAAAGGAGCGAAAGAAAGCCCGAGAACGCACAGTCGGGCTGCGAGCTTTAAGGACCAGGGGCAGAATTGTGCGGCGTGTTTAGTCATGAAATGGGGAGATTTCGTCTATGAGGCTGATTCTTCCTATTTCGGCAGATCTCCTGTCCGCATCCATTCGGATATTAAGGGTATATACGTGCGAACGGCGCAGACGGTACGTCCGAACTCTCAGAAATGTGAAGATTGAGCTTGAGTGGTGGGTAAGGACGGCCGATTGCGAATGCAAGGAGTTATGCACACACTTAACGCGACCAGCGATCAAGTTCCGGGAGCGACCCCAATCGGGCCGTCTGGTACTCTTGGTTTTGCGCACGGCTTGCTGACTGAGCGTGCTCGCGGATGGCGGGTGGTCACGCTGATGATCGCGATTATCGCGATGAGCATTGGCGACCTTTTCATGACGCTGACATATGCACGCAGTATCGGAATGGTGGAGTTGAATCCGCTGGCCCGGTACCTGATGCAGGCGCCAAGTCCGGCATACATCATCATGTACAAACTGGGATCAGTGTTGATCGCCAGTGCAATTCTGTTCAAGGCGCGATCGACGCGGGTTGGAGAGCTTGGTTCGTGGCTGGCGTTCTTCGGATTGCTCTGGCTGACAATCAGGTGGGTGGAGTATTCTGAAGCGATGGTGTTTATCACCGGGCACGTTCATTATTTTGCGAACGTGGAACAGCACAACTGGGTGGAAATGCCTGTGGACTGAGAAAGCTGGAGGAGAGAGTCATTCACACCGTCCCGGCGGATCTGAACATCCGCCCGGGACGATTTTATTTTTGCGGTGACTTGGATTACATGGTGCGAAGTGGATCAGTGTCAGCACTGCTGACGATGCACTTGACCCCGAGGAGTGAAGATTCAATTCTTGGCGCGAGTCGGTGAAGGTATCCGCGCTCTGTGTTGGTATGGCCAGCAAGCATGATGCCAATGTTGGCTTTGAGTGAGGCGAGCACTTCGTGATGCTTGAGTTCGCCTGTGATGAACAATTGGCAGCCGTTGTCGACAGCGCTCTGGACCAGAGATGCGCCGGCTCCAGCGCAGATTGCAATGTGCGAAATTGGCGATGTGTCGAACAATTGAGGCGGAAGGGCGACGGAGACGGCATTGATTCCCAGATGGCTCTTGAGGCGGCTGGCAAGGGCGGTGATATTCGCGGGCTCGTCAAGTACAAGACGGCGGCCTGCGCCCAGGCCGCGGACTGGCTGGGGAACAAGCTCGTAGACATCAATTGCTGGCTCTTCGTAAGGATGGAACTGGCGCAGGGTTTCAAGCGCGAGCGGAAGAGCTTTCTTTGACACAACCATTTCAAGACGGAGTTCATCGTGGCGTTCAAGCTGGCCAGAAGTGCCAACTGCGGGCGAAGTGGATTCATCGCCCAGGAACGTGCCTGTGCCTTCAGCGGCAAAGGAACACACGGTGTAGTTTCCGATCGTTCCCGCACCGGCGGTGGCGAGGGAGCCGCGAACGCGGTCAATTTCTTTTGCGGGCAGGAAGGTGACGATCTTGAGTTGCTGGCTTGCAGGCTGCTGCGCCAGAGGCGTGAGCGAGCGGCAGTCGCCTGCGATGGTTCCGTCAGCGCCATCGCTGAGTCCTTCGCAGAGCCAGTCATTGATGCCACCCGCGGCGGCATCGAGGGCGGTGTGGGGCGAGTAAATTGCGATGTGCGATTCAGCAGCGCGGAGCAGGACTCTTTCACCCGGGGAGTCGGCAGTGAGTTTTTTCAGGGGGTTCCAGATCGGCGGGTGATAGGCGATAATCGCGCTGGCCTTGGCGGCGATTGCTTCTTCGAGCACTGGCTCGGTCAAATCAATAGTGAGGACGATCGGACCGGAAAGATGGGCGGTGGGGCGGCCAAGCTGCAAGCCAACGCGATCCCATGACTCGGCGAGGGAGAGCGGGGCGATGGTGGACATGGCATCGAGGAGGGATTGAATGGTCATCGGGGGATCGTACCATCTTGGATGTTTATTGCCGCGAGAAGCTATGCAAAAGTGAACCTGTGCCTGGCCGTGGCGGCGGCCGAGCCGGCGGGAGCTGCGCGGGCCGGGTGGCACCAGATTGCATCGTGGTTTCACGCCGTGGATCTCTGGGATGATGTATATGTAGAGCGTGCGGTTGTTGGCGGCACCACTTTTGAACGCGAGTATGCCCCGGATGCGCCCAAGAAGGGCGAGATTGACTGGCCGCTTGAGAAGGACCTGGGGTTTCGAGCCCTGAAGGTTCTAGAGGGGTACTGCGGCGAGAAGTTGGCGGTGAAGGTGAAAGTCCGTAAACGGATTCCTAGCAGTGGTGGAATGGGCGGCGGGTCTTCAAACGCCGCGACGATGTTGCGGACTGTCAACTCGCTCTTTGGACTTCAGATCGAGGCGGAAGAGTTGATGAGATTGTCGTTGAAGCTGGGAAGCGATGTGGCATTTTTTATGGATGGTGATTTAGATCGGCCGCCGCGGCCCGCGATTGTGCGTGGATTTGGAGAGCGTGTGGAGCGGGTGGCCAGAGTTGGCAATGAACTTTCGCTGCTGTTCCCGGATTTTGGATGTGCGACAGAAGCGGTGTATCAGATGTTTGATGCGATTGTGAAACGGGAACGATGGGAGTTTCGTGAGGACCTGGTTCGTGAAATTGTGGACCGCTCGCAGAAGCGGGGAAGTGTTGAGAGTACAGAGTTGTTTAATGATTTGTGGAGTGCTGCGGAAACGATTGAGCCGCGGCTGGGCCACATTGCGGCGGAAATTGCCCGCAGCGGAGTCAAAGCCTGTCTGAGCGGTTCTGGCAGCACGCTTTTTGTAATGGGTGCTGCGCCCGTGGATGTGCGGATGAGCGGCGTCGGCGCGGTGTTTCAGACTCACCTGGTCTGACAGTCGCTCGGTGCTGCGTGCTACCATTCCCGCGATGGCAAAACCGACACCGAAATTGAGCTTGATAGTGGCAGGGCTTGTCGTCGCATTTGCGATGTTGATGGTTCCGGCGTGGAAAGAAATCATCCGTCCAAACATGTTTCCCAAGCGATTTGCAGTTGTGACTGAGGGAAAGGTGTATCGATCCGGCGAATTGACGCCAGCAGCGCTCGCCGAAGTGGTTCGGGAAAACAAGATCAAGACGATTGTGGACCTGGGCGCATTTATCGAGTATCCAGAAGCTGAAGAGCGCGAACGTCAGACGGCCGATGCGATTGGCGCAGTGAGATATCAGTTTGGCCTCTATGGTGATGCGACAGGAAACGCGAACTACTACTTGCAGGCTCTGAGGATTATGAACGATCCAGAGCAGCAGCCGGTGCTGGTGCACTGCGGCGCGGGGACTCACCGAACCGGGTGTGCGATTGCGATGTACCGGACGATAGTGGAGGGTGTTGCGCCGAAGGTCGCATTGGAAGAAGCGACACACTTCGCGTATGACCCGGTAAAGCACACCAAGTTTACAGAGATGTTCAATACCTGGCAGCCACGGGTTGCTGAAGCGATGAAGAGTGGTGTGCTGGAATTAGCAGGCCAGGAACGCGTTCCGGCGGCGACTCCGGTTCATTCAGCAAAAAAATCGGCGATGAAGCCTTAGAACATCTGTGATGAATGCACACCGCGAAGCAAGTCGGTTCTGGGTGATTGCACTGGGTCTTGCTTGTATTGGCGCTGTTGTATATTTCTTTAACATCTGGGCATCTGGATTCTCGATGTCGGAAGGTCACCGAGTCGCGCCTGCATGGGAAATGTTGTCCAAGGGTGACTGGTTTCTGCCGCACATGTTTGAACAGGGATATCTGCGCAAGCCACCGGGGATGCCATGGGCCATTGCTTCGCTGAGCTGCGTATTCGGGCAGAATGAGTGGGCGGCCCGCGGTGTGTCCGGACTCGCAATGATTGCTGGATCGATTGTTTCAGCGTGGTATGCGCGACGCTGGTTTGGAAATTCAGCTGCGTTGGCGGCGGGACTTGCCCATCTTCTCTTGCCCTGGATGTGGGAATCTGGGCGCGCGGCGGAAATTGAAGCGCTGAATAACCTGGGCACGGTTCTCGCGGTATGGGGGATGGTTGACTTGTTGGCGGCGCAACAGGGACGACGCACAAGTTCGGTTTGCATGGCAGCAGTTGGCATTGTCATTGCCGCACTTGCGAAAGGGCCAGCAAGCCTCCCTGCCATTCTCGCTGCGCCAGTGGCCGCATGCTGGGTTGCGCGAAGTGTGTCGCCACTCAAATCGCGGGAATTCTGGATGAGCGTGATCGCGGGCGCTGCAATCGTCGGCGCGATTGCAGGGTTCATCTTGTATCGATATTCAAACGAGCAGGAGTTTGTTGTCACCCAGGGTGTTGATGAGTTCCTGTGGAGCAAAGAACGATTGATGCGTGTGCTCGCGCTTCCGTTTGTGTTCTTCGCCTCTGCGCTGCCGGCATCGATAGCGTTCATTCCCGCGTTGACGGCCAGCGAACTGGGAGTTGAACGTTGTCGCATCGCACGAGTGCTTGCGCTTGTAACGGTGCTCGCGGTTGTGACCTACACGATTGCTGGAATTTCAAATCCACGCTACACGTTGCCAGCGGCGGCGGTGCTTTCGCCGCTCATGGGTTTTGCAGTTTTGACGTGGAAAGCACAGGCAGAGGCACAGGGCGGGATCTCCCGCCTCGCCCATTTGTGCTATCGACTCACCAAACCTGCGGCAGTGGTTCTGACAATCTGTGCGGTGGGATATGCGTACATAAGCGAGACCCGGCGAGCGGCAAGCAGCGGGCGCGAAGCAGGAGAATTGCTCGGAAAGTTTGTGGAGCCAGATTCGATCATCATTGCCAACGACATGGTCGAGGCAAGGCCGGAAATTTTCCTGTATGCAATGCGTGCGGCAAGCGAGGAAAAGAAATCTGTACGTACGCGCTGGCTCCCACATTTGAGAACCGCTTCTCTGGGCGAACTGCCTGAATCGAAGAATGCATATGTTCTGATAAGGACGGATTCAGGGAGTGATGAACTCGCGGCACTTAAGCAATCGGGCCTATTAGAGCGATTACAATTAACTGTGTTTCATTGCGAACTTGGGCCAGAAAACAGGCGATTTACGGCAACGTTGTTTCGAGTGAGGCGGTAGGCGAGGCATCGGTTCATCTAACAATTGTGCGTTATTGTGTCAAGAGTGTGTCACGGGAATGTTGCGGTTTTCATGACTTCAATTGGATCAGGACAAGCTGAACAAAATTATCAGGATTCGCTTGCATTCCAATTGTCTCAATGGTATTTTCAAAGTGTGGAGATCGTTCCACCTCGTACTGCAACCTTGGAATTTCGCGAAGACAGCTGCTCACGCGCCCCGCTGGAGAATCTGCCTGCATCCGCAGTGCAGGCGGCAACCTAATCGGTTGAGAGAGCCCCAGTGAGCTGACTGTCTTCGCTCTTTTTTAACCCGCATTTCTTTTGTGTTACAGCTGGGTCGAAGCAATCAGGGACAACCGAGTGAGAATCGATCGACGAAGTCAAGGTAGTCAAAGAAGTCGATCACCTGATCGTTGTTAAAATCGGCGCTGGGATCGTTTGCCGCGAAAGCATCGACAAAATCGAGGTAGTCGAAGAAATCGGTTATGCCATCGCGGTTGAAATCTGCGGGGCAAAGGACACCAACATAGATGTCTGTCTCGCTGGCATCGGTTTCAGTCAACAGCAAAGTGTCGATCGCTGTCACGCGCAGCCGGACGTGTGGCTGGGTGGTTGCTGGAGTTGTCCAGTTGTAGCTTCCGGTGTTGTTGACATTGGTTACTAGATCGGTCCAGGTTGCACCCGAGTCGAGTGACTGCGAAACCGTTACCCGGAACACCGGGCCAGAGTCATCATCGGTGGCCCAGCGAACGGTCTGGACGCTTGAGTTTGGAAGGACTTGTCCGCCGCGGAAATTGCGGAGATAGACGGTGGGGGCGACGCCGGTTGCTTCAACGCGGCCTTTGAATGCGGGGACGTGCATGCAGATGCAGTGCATGACGCCGGCGGAGGTCACGATCGATTCGCAATTGATCTGCACGACAGTTTTGCCGGGCACTGCGGCCTGCCAAGCATTGAGCGCCTGTTGATCGAGGGTCGCGCCAAGGGTGGTCGGGTATTTGGGAATCAGGACGAGGTTGTTGCACATGACACCGTTGGCGTAGGTGTAGTGTGTTCCGGCAATTGATCGTGCGGGGAGACGGGTGACGGTGTAGCCAGCGGCCGCCATCGCGGCAGCCTGATTGTTGCAGATTGTGTCCTGCGTGCTGCCACGGTTCACGGCCCAGTCAGAGATGAGAACGTTCTGATCGCCCGCCATGTACATCCACATATCAATGTGCTGCGTGACATCGACTTCCTGCGGGAATGGAAGCGTGATGGTGGTATTGACATTCTGGTAGCGATGCCAGGTGTCGATGATGCTTGCGGCGGAAAGGCCCGGGTTTTCGTTTTGAATGAGCTGTGTGGCAAATGCGGGCTGCGCAGAAGAGAGGTGGTAATTGCCGCCGCCATGAATAAGCGGCAGTTCGTAGTACTGATGGCCGCGATACGTTGACCAGCCATTGTCCCACGAATCATCGCTGGGCCGGGGCCGGTTGTAGGTGTGATCGACGATGGCGCGCACTGGGCGTGGGCCAGCCCCTTCGTAGATGTAGCGAGGTCCGTAATCGCGAATCCAGATGGTGTCGTTGGTGCGGGAGATGTATCTTATTTTGGTAATGTCGCCGCCAAATGAAGTCACGCGAGTATTGCAGGCAGTATTTTCTCCGAAAGAATCGATCGAGACATACGCAATCGCGTTGCCTGTGGTGGTAATCCTGGCGGCCATTTCAGCAACGATGTCGAGCCATTGGGTTGGGCCTTCCCATGCAAGGATGATTCCTTCCATGGGCGCATATTCGCCGGGGCACAAGACTGGTCCGGTCGGCGGTTCGGTAACAACAGCAGGCAGGAGAATCGGATTGCTTCGCATCCAGTCGCGTTCGACAGGCGTGAGGCTCCGGGGGATCGGTTTACCTTCGGGGAACTCAGGCTGCGCACAAGCTATACCGGTGATTGAAATCAAGCCGAGGATTGCGAGCTTTTGCATGGTGTCGCTCCGTTAGCAGCCGCCGCTGAAGGCATCGACGAAATCAAGGTAGTCAAAGAAATCGATCGTGGCATCCTGATTGAAGTCAGCCGAAGGATCATTGGCGCTGAACGCATCAACGAAATCGAGGTAATCAAAGAAATCGACTGTGGCATCGCCGTTGAAATCGGCGGGGCAGATTGTCCCTGTGACGGTAAAGGTGTATACCGCCGAGCCGTTTGCCAGTCCATCGCCCGAAGGCAGGCTTGATGGAGAGCCTGGATTGGCAATTTCACCATCAAGGCGAATTCCGCCAGCAGTGATGAGATCGGAAACGGTGACGGTGTAAGTTCCGGGAACAGTCAGAGCACCCAGGCCAAGCGAAACGGTGTTGGTGCCGGGGTTGAATGAGTGAGTTGTTGAGAGAGTGCCCGATGGGCCCACAACTGTGAAGTTGGAATTGCTGGAGACGACTGGTTCGCTGAAGGTGAGCGTGGCGGTAACCGGCGATGCTGCAGCAGCCAGGCTCGTACCAATTGCAGGCGAAGTAGCCAGCAGCTTTGGAGGGCTGGCGAGGTATGCCTCTGCTGATTTGCCGTTATTCAAGATCCAGTTGTTTTCATCAAGCACTACCGCTGATGCCAGGCCATCGGTAGGAATCACGAATGACTCTTCGCGTTCATTATTGAATATGACGGCGGTCGTTGTGCCGCTGGGCGTGGTGATTCTCACATCAATTGGTGTGACAAAGCGACCGTTTTCGCCCATCGCCAGATCTTGCGTCTGCCGCAGGTGCAGCTTCAGATACGTCTGGCCATTGATTGTCACAGCCTCGGTCCCATAGGCATAGACCGGTGTGCCTTGTCCAAACACGAAGGTATCAAAGTAATCCTGCAGGCTTGAACCGTGAGTGGCACTGGCAACATCTGCAAGCTCTTGCGTTGTCGCACCCGAGCCTTCATACGCAGCGCGATAATTTGCAAGTATCTGGAAGAAGGTGACATCACCGACATACTTCCGCAATGTGTGAAGCGCCCATCCGCCCTTGCGATATGAGGTATTGCCATCGAAGATCGGATTGGGGCTGGCAACGTTGTAGCAGTACACGCTCGCACCACTGGTTCCATTCATCGTTGCTGCATTGGGACGCCGATTCGCCATGGCGCTGTGCAGCGCCGGAAGTCCAGAAGCACCGGGCTTGCGCTCATACCACAACGCTTCTGAATAGGTCGCGAATCCCTCGTTCACCCAGATATCGTTCCAGGTTTTGCAGGTGACATTGTCTCCCCACCATTGGTGGCCCAGTTCGTGCACAGTTACGCTCTCTGAGAACGTGCCGCCCATGCCGGTCATGGTCTGGTGTTCCATGCCGCCGCCGAAGGTAAATTGGTAGATTCCGTATTTCTCAGAGACAAACGGATAGAGGCCAAAGACCGGGCGAAGAGTTTCGAGCATCTGCAGCGACTGGCTCCAGATAGCGCGATTGCCGACGGTGTCGCTGCCAGGGGAGATGTTGATCTGGAACGGCATGTTGGCAGTTCCGCCTGCGGGCAACGGGTAGTTGTACACAAAGTCGTAAACGTTGTATGCATGGGTAGCGAAGCAATAGAGATAGGTGGCGGTCGGAATGTTGGTCCGCCAGGTGTACTTGTTTTTGCCGCCGGCAACCGGAGTTACGGATTGAAGTATGCCGTTGGCAACCGAGCGATACGCCGATGGAGCGGTGATTGAAATCGTGGCGGTGCTTTTGTCGGAGTTGTTGCCGGATTGTCCATTCTCGCTGTCTTTTACCGGCCAGATGCTTGCTGCGTAATACGGCTCTGCGAGACTGCCCGCAAAAGGTTGACCGTTCAACGCCGTGCCGCTGCAGACAAAGCTGCCGAGTCCTACATTCCGCGGCGTGCCCGAATAATTCACCTTCACAGTGAATTGCTCTCCAGCGTTGTACGCACGATCAAGAGTGATCCTCCGTCCATAGGTGCCGACGCTTGTGACCGATGAACCGGGGAGGGTTGTGACGCCATTTATCACCACTGTCGAAATCGTGTAGCCGTTGGTGATTGTCCCGTTATTGGTGCGCAGCATGAACGTGAATTGGGTCAAGCCGTTCACGGTGCTCGCCAATGTCATCGTGTTTGATCCACTGATCGAAACACCAATCGGGTCGATGTCAATATCAAAGTTGTTGTCAATGATGTCGGTGTCATTGAGCAGTTCCTGGATCATCAATTCAGATTCGTCCTGCTGGCCGCCGCTGGCCAGGAACGCTCTGTACATCGCTTCCTTGTTACAGCCATCGATTCCGGCATTGTGATCATGATCACCGACGCCGGGCTGACCTTCGGGCAAAGGCGGCAAAATTGTCTTTCCGCTCGGCATCACACCGATTCGGCAATCTACCGAGCCCGGGAATGTGCGCATGACCTGCGCCAGAGCAGCGGTAGAAAGACCCATGGCAGTGACTGACGCAAGTGTCAGGCACGCCGCCGGATTGCGGAGATTGATCAAGAAAGCCCCTTTCGCGAACCACGAGCCGAATGAACATAGAGATTAGCACGGATGGCAATACCAAACATATCGCGATCAGGTAATCAAAGGTTGAGTCGAATCTTAGATTTTCATCAAAAACGCCGGAACCGGCGGCCCTCCGACCGCCGGCTCTCGGCCCACCATTGGGCCGCGTCTTGTGTGGTCTCCCCGCTCGCCGGTTCCTGTTCTACACCAATCCGGCGGGCGTGTGAAACTTCGAACAAACCAAAAGGAGACCAAAGACGCGGCGTATGTACCGCACATGAACTATTTTCGCCACATTCGGCCGCTTTCGCAACCGTCTCCCGGACGAAGCGGTACACCACAGAGCAGTTGGCAAACGCACGACCGCTTGCCGAAAGATCTGACTGATTTCCTGCAAACTTGCACGAAACGAGTTCAGACACTATCAATGCGCTGTCAATCTGCCCAAAGTTCCAACCTGCCTTCAATTTTCGTTCAAAGTTACCGAACGTACTAATTGTCGCGGCGATGTATATGTAGTATGCGCGCATGTTGGCAGTTTGATGGCGGGTTTTGGGACCCGCGTTTACTGCGCTCTACCCTACGCCACACATGAGCGTTCCCAATCCACCGGTTATTACCCGCTTCGCACCTTCTCCCACTGGCCACCTGCATATCGGCGGCGCACGCACCGCGCTCTTCTGCTGGGCATTTGCACGCAAAATGGGTGGCCATTTCACGCTGCGAATCGAAGATACTGATCAGGCTCGTTCCAGTGATGAGTCTGCGCGCGGGATCATGGATGACATGGCGTGGCTGGGGATCGACTGGGATGAAGGCCCGGTGCACACTTTTGGCGGCAAGCAGATCGGTGGCGACCCGCGCGGTGTTGGGCCGTTCTTCCAGGCCCGGCGCGTAAACCTTTACAATAAGTTTCTCATGCAATTGGTCGAGCAGGGCAAGGCGTATCCCGCTTTTGAGAAATCTGAGGATCTGGAAGCGGAGCGCAAGAAAGCGGTGGCGGCGAAGCAGACGTATCGCTACAACCGCGCTTCCTATAACGCGATGCCGGACGTGAAAGATCGTTTGAAGCGCATGGAAACTGGTGAGCCGCATGTGATTCGCTTGCTGGCGCCCCACGAGGAGATTGTGGTGCCGGATAAGGTGCTTGGCGATGTGAAGATCGCGCCGGGGGAGCTTGACGATTTTGTGATTCGCAAGGCAGATGGATTTCCGACATATCACTTCGCGGTGGTGGTGGATGATGAGACGATGGGGATTACGCACATCATGCGGGCCCAGGAACACCTTGCAAATACGCCGCGGCATGTGGCCTTGCAGAAAGCACTGGGGTTCCGCACGCCGTTCTATGGACATATGCCTCTGATCTTCAACATGGATGCTTCAAAGATGAGCAAGCGCGACAAGGCGAAGGCCGCGCGATTGACATTGAAGCAGGCGATGCAGAAAGATGCAACTCTGAAAGCGGATGCGATTGCGACCAAATTGGGAATGGACCAGAAGCTCATCGCTGATTTCATCGCAGCAGAGAATGACAGCATTGATGTCGCCGCGAAAGTAGCGGAGGTATACAAGATCTCGCTGCCAGAGGTTGAGGTTGCAGATTTCCGCGCGGCCGGATATTTGCCTGAAGCGATTACGAACTTCCTGGGTCTGCTGGGTTGGAATCCAGGTTTGAAGACGGTCGATGGCAAAGACCTTGAGAAGTTCGATATGGAGTTCCTGAAGTCGAATTTCAGCATCGAGCGGATTGGGCGGACGAATGCGAAGTTTGATCGCACCAAGCTGGCGAGCTTTGATGCTGATTACATCGCCGCGATGTCTGATGCAGATTTTGTGACACGGCTTACGGCGTGGTGCAAGGAATTCCGTCCAGCGATTACGGATCGACTGAATCCGCAGCAACTCGCGTTGCTTGCCAGCGCGCTCAAGCCGCGATGCAAGGTGCTTTCAGATATCGGCAACGTTGTGTCGTTTGCGATGACCGGCGATGATGGATATTCATTCGACCCGGCCGCGATGACGAAAGTCTTTAAGTCGCCGCCCAAGGAAGGTGTTCCAACAGCCACGACGATTTTGACCGAGATTCGTGCGCTGCTCGCGGCGATTCCGGAGTTTACCGCGCCTGCCGTTGATGCCGCGATTCATGAGTATTCGGCTTCGAAGAACCTGAAGATGGGCGATGTGGCACAGCCGCTGAGAGTGGCGATTGCGGGGGTGACGGTGAGTCCGCCGCTGGGTGTGACGCTGGCGGTGTTGGGAAAGACATCAACGCTGGCGCGGATCGATCGGTGTCTCAAGGAATGTGCTTGACAGGTTATGGACCGCTTCGCACTTTATGAACTCTGCGTCCAGTCGCCGCGGCACGTGGTCGGATTTCTGTATGCAGTGCACGGAAATCAACCCACGGTGCTCCGCGAAGATTTCTGCGGCACGGCGGCGGTCAGTCGTCGATGGATCGATGAAGGCAATCGCCGCGGCGAAGAGTTTCGTGCGATGGCGATCGATCTCGATCAGGCCACGCTTTCCTGGGCGAAGTTCCATGCGGACGAGTTTGCATCCAAAATAGAATTTCTCCGCGGCGATTGCACCGGGGCTCAAGCACCTGCTGCTGCGGCGGGCGCCGACATCATCTTCGTAGGCAACTTCTCAATCGGATACATCCACACTCGCGCCGAACTGCTTTCCTATCTCCGCGACTCCCGCGATCGCCTTTCGCGCGCAAACGCCGGATTCGGCGGCGGCATATTCGTCTGCGATCTTTACGGCGGCAGTGGGGCGTTCAAACTGGGCGGACTTCACCGGCGCTATTCGGGGCCAAAAGGTGAGCAGGTGCATTACAACTGGATGCACGAGGAAGCTGATCCGATCTCGGGCATTGTGCAGAATTCGATTTCGTTTCGCGTGATCGAGCGCGATGACGCGACGAGCGAATATCCCCGTGAATTTGTGTATCGATGGCGGTTGTGGTCGATTTCTGAATTGCGGGATGTGCTGCTTGAAGCGGGGTTTGGATCGGTTGAAGTGCACGTTGAGTGCAACATCGCGCCGGGTCATGTGCCCGTGCCGGTGACTGACCCGGCGGAGATCAAGGAAGATTGGATTGTGTTGATTGTGGCGCGGACGTGAACGTCAAGTTCGTTTCTCAAGCCGCTCAATCGCGCTGCGCACCTGCGGCGGCATCTCCGTTTTTGTCCCCGCCGCGTAGTCATAGGTCACAATCGTCCCACGTCCAATCGCCGCGACCACGCCCTGCTTGGTGCTAAAGACCTCGTGTTCCAATGTGAAGCGATCGGTACTCATTTCAACCAGGCGTGCCCGTACGGTCAATACATCGGGATAGACAACTGGGCGGCGAAAGCGGCACTCGACGTGCTGCAGGATAAACCCGACACCATCCACATCGCGCAGCGAAGCAAGCCCCATCGCCGCGATGTATGCGACGCGCGACGATTCCAGATAGCGAAAGAACAGGACGTTGTTCACGTGGCCGAGCGCATCCATATCGCCCCAGTGGATGGGGATGTCGATAGAGATCGGCCAATG
The DNA here is from genome assembly GCA_964484185.1 of uncultured Phycisphaeraceae bacterium. Taxonomy (GTDB): domain Bacteria; phylum Planctomycetota; class Phycisphaerae; order Phycisphaerales; family UBA1924; genus F1-120-MAGs238. The sequence continues at coordinate 26,544 of CAZAEQ010000004.1, read as the reverse complement.
CGGAACGGGTTCACTCATGCCAAAGTTTACCCAGCACGCGTTCGTCAATTTCGACGACCGCGCCGGGATTAACAGCCGGTGCTGAACGCATCTACAAAGTCCAGGTAATCAAAGAAGTCGATTGAGGTATCGCCGTTGAAGTCGGCAGTATCCAGGTTCGCGGAGAATGCATCAACAAAATCAAGGTAGTCAAAGAAATCGACTGCGCTGTCTTCATTGAAGTCGGCAGGGCAGTAAATCAATCTCACACGATTGGGTTCATACGAAACTCGCATTCCACGTGGTTTGCTCACGCTCGCAAACTCACCAACGACGCTCGCAGCCTGCACAATCGTAAATGTACTGCTGGCTCCAGGCACAAAGCCATTGATGAGACTGACATCCAGCGCGCCATCGAGTGAAATCTGTGCCGCCACAGTCATCTTGTCATGCTGAGAACCCGCAACCAGTCCGCCGAGTTCAATATGCGTATTGCTTGCGCCACCCAACACGACCGAGCCGCCAAACGTTACATTGGCCGGGCTGTTTCCCGGGCGCAGATCGCCTTCAAAGTAGACTGTACCAGTGCCAGGAAACGTCCCCGCGCCGCTCATCGCGCCGCCGAATACAGATGTGCCGCCAGCGCTAGTGCGAATCTGACCGTTGTTCACAACATCATCGACAAACGTCGCGCTGCGGCCGCCAGAGATCACGATCGTGCCGCCTGCGTTGTTAGTGATATCGCCAAATACTGACTTTTCGCCAAGGCTTACAAGCATGGATCCGCTGTTGGTCAGCCCGCCGCGGAACCGCAGAACAGCGTCATCTGAATAGATAAGACCGGTTGATGCCGCGTTGACCACTGGTCCGTCAAAGATCAGTTCGCCTCCCATCACATCAATGATTCCTGAGTTTGTCGAAGTTGAAGCGCTGTTCACCCAGAATCGGTCGCCACTGTTCACCCAGATCTCGCCGGAAATCTGGTTCACAAGCGCACCTTGAATACGACCATCGCCCTCAAGCGTTCCGGAATTGGTGACTGGCCCGACAATTCGCGCATCGTCGATCAACGTGAGACTGCCAGCATTACTGACGCTCGATGCGGTCAGCAATCCGCCACTGAGCGCACAAATGCCAGCAGATTGCAGGGTCAACGCACCGGTGAATTGCACGGCGGCATCTGCGCCAAATTTCACTTCGCCACCAGCAATGGTCATGCTGCCGCCGGTTGGAGCCCCTCCTGCGAATGTCAGCCTGCCGCCGCCGGTTTTGGTGATCGGCCCAAGGAACGTGGGAATTCCCGCCAGCGTGACATTGCTCAGGCAGTCAAGAGTTCCGCCGGTCGCATCGCAAAGCAAAGGACGGTTGAGCGTCATGGGAGCTGTCATTCTGAGAGTTGCGCCGGAGAGTTCCGCGTCAAAACCAGGTGCGCCCAGGTTGTTGTCGCGGCTGATCTCAACCGTACCACCATCAATCAGGAATCGAGTTTGAACACCAGAGTTATCGCCGCTCATAACAACTGTGCCGGCCGTTTGTTTGATGAGAGAAGTAAAAGCGCTGCCCACCAGTGGACAGGAAATTGTTCCGCTTTCAAGGACCGCATCCAAAGTAAAAGTCAGCGGGCCAACACCTTCAATCGTTCCGGACTGAAGCAACACGTTTCGCATTGTGTCAGAACCTGAAGCCGCGTACGTGCCCCCGCTGACCTTTAGTTGAACGCTGCTGCTGAGCAGATCTGCGCTCGCGTTGACGCGGCCGGCGCGCACATCGATCCCCTGGCTGTTCACCACATCGCCTGTCAGAGACAGGGTTCCTGCCCCCACCTTGATAAAGAGTCCTGAGCCGCTCATGAATCCGGAGAAGTTGCCGCTGGAAGTAGTGAATTGACTGTTCGACTGCAATTCAACGATTCCAGATCCGTTAAGACCGCCGACAGTTTCGACGCCAAGCAACTCATAGCGACCAGCGCCAGCCACGTTGAGGCTGGCAGCGTCAGATAAAAACTCTGACCCGACCTGCTCCACCCGGCCATCGCTGATCGAGGTGCCGCCGGTGTGGCTGGTTGGCGCATTCAACTGCACAATGCCTGTCCCGCTCTTAACAAATGACCCAATGCCCGATGTAGGAATGTTGATTTGAGTTGTCACATTTGATGTAATGGTGAGGCCGGTGTGTGACAGGCTCCCGCTTCCTGTGAGCGAGCCACCTGTGCTGTTGATAGCAACAGTGGCAACAGTCTCAGTACCATTCACAACAAACTGGCAGTTGCCATTCAGGTCCATATCAACCGTGTTGGCAATGACTTCATTGCCGCTCGTCGTGAGCGTTCCAGCCGCGATCGTGATATCTCCCAAAAACCCCGTAAAATTCGAGATTGTGAGGTTTGCGGGCCCAGTCTTTGTAAACTGCCCTGACGCCGTGCTCGTCACTTGCGATGCCAGAACGCGATCCGTCGCCTGCGTGACCTGCAGTGTCTGACTGAATATCTGGATAATGCCGGCAGCATTTCCAGCCAGATCCCCAACTCCATCGGCCTGCCCATTCAGACTAAGAGTGCCACTTACGACATTCACAAGACCCGTATCCGGCAGCACGTTACTGGTTTGCAGAAAAACCTCTCCGCCATTAAGAGTAAATCCGCCAGTCGTCGCCAGGTCGTTGCCGAGGAATATCCGACCTGCACCGGTCTTTGTGACCAGCCCGGCGCCAGTCCACACATTGCTGATGGTAAATGTCCCAGCGGAAGATGCAGTCTGCATATTCAGCGTCAACGGAGCATTCACTGTGACTGCTCCGCTCACTGCTAAAGGCGCAATCGTGTTCCAGGACTGCGCGGCGGCAACGGTGATGGGCGCAGATATCGAATGCGTGACGCTCGTCGTTGAGTGATCGATTCCCCCCGAACCAATCGTCAGCACGCTGCCTCCCGATGCGCCCAACGCAAACGCCGCAGCGCCCGCGGCGAAATCCAGTCCCAGGATCGAGTAATTCACATTCACAATCGGAGTTGGATCTACTGCTCCGCCAAGCACAACAGTCGCCGTCCCGTTGTTCACCGGAATCACGTTACCGTTCCAGTTCAGTGCGGTATTCCAGTTGTTGTCCGCGCCGCCCCCATCCCAGGTCTGTGCGAAAGCGGTAGAACTCAGGGCAAGGCCCGCGGCACAAGCGATCCGGGAAGAAGCACGCATCATGTTGAATCTCCATGCAGTAAAGGGTTCTGAATAGACTAGCTGCGCGCGAGCAAAATCTGGACATGCTTTTTGCCAGAATCTGAAAATCACACAGTCTTGAAGTTCTCAGCCGCTCCGCGATATGGCCTTGTTAGGGACGATGCAGCGTCGGCCATTGCAATTCTCACGGCGGCGGGTCCGGCCATCTCAGCTCAACTTTGGTTTCGCAGAGCGCTTCTACGACCGGCACCAGTCCGCTCACAACACGCGACATCTTTTGATAATCCAAAGTATCCGGGGTATCAGTCGACTTGTGATAATTCTTGTTGCGATACGTCGCAGTGTCAGTCACCATCGCCGCCGCATACCCATCAACCCAGAAACTCCAGTGATCGCTCGAACCAACTCTGGGCACCAGCCACGGCAACGCAGCGCCTTCGCAAGGGAACTCCGTACTCGCGCGAAATGTCTCAACGCAAAGCGTCACCAGCGGCTCAGTATTCGACATTCCCACAAACGCAATAAAATCGCCCGTCGATGGATACGCTGCTCCCACGATCGGCGGGTACTCCTGCGTATCACTATAAAATCCGATCATCTCCAGGCTCAACATTGCAGTGATTTTCTCGCCGCGTTGCTTGGCCGTTCTGGAGTACACACGGCTGCCCATTTTCTCAGTCCAGAACCACGGCGGCTCTTCATTGACAAACAGCACGAATCGAATCGTCCGTGCAGGCTTGTACTCACGCATCATCCGCGCCAGCGCAAGAACTCCCGCGGTCCCGCTCGCGTTGTCATCGGAGCCCGGCGTCACCGCGCTCTTGTGATTCACCGTGTCGTAGTGTGCCCCGATCACGATGATCTCTTCCGGATTGCTCGTGCCCGGTAGTTCAACTTCTAGATTTGAAACTTGAAAGGTCTTGGTTGCGCCTGCCCCATCCACATCTTCGCACTCATACGTCTGCCGCTTTACCTGATAGCCATAGTGCCCCAGCTGCGATGCAAGATAATGCTCTGCATGAAACAGATTTTCCGGCTCTTTCGTCGAGCGGCCGCCGATCGTTCCCGCGAGATATTCAACGTGGCCGCGCAGTTCCTCACTCAGCGTAACCTGAACCGGAGTCGCTTGCGGCAGCGCACCTGAAAAACTCTCACCTGGAAAATGCACGCGACAGCCACCGAGCACGCCTGCGGCGGCAATCATCGCAATCGCGCAGTGAGATTTCACTTTCCAACCTTGCGAAGCAACGTGATGCGCCCGATGGGCACCCATTCCGCCACCAGAATATCGCCCGTCGCCAGGAAGATCGCCGTGTGCGGATGAATGAATTTGCCCGAAATGAACTTCTCCCGCGGCTGTCCGCGAAGATTCGTCGGCGCGCCATCGCCAAGATGCACAATCACCTTGTTGTCTTTATCCAGCAGCGTGATCACACTGTCAAGATCAGGAACCAGCAGCACATCGCCGCGCGTCTTGAAGTGACACGGCTGGCGCATGCCCTCAGTCACAAATCCAATGTGCTCACCTTCAAGCGTCATGTACTGAATCCGCCGATTGCCACGATCCGCAACCGCAAGCTTGGGTGTACCCGATCGCGCATCAACCCACATTCCATGCGGACACGAAACCTGGCCCTTCTCTTTGCCCGGCCCTGCGAGCGTCTTCACATACTTGCCCTCGCTTGTGAACCGATGCACATACGAAGACCCGTACCCATCACCAAGATAGAAATCGCCTTCGGGATGAAATGCAACATTCGTCGGGCAGAACTTGTCCTTGCTCGTGTACGCCTTCACCTCCTGCGGATACTCAATCTGCCACACAACCTTGCCATCCAGATCTGTCTTCACCACAATCCGCCGCGCTGTATCGCAGTGGTACAAAAATTCCTTGTCACCTTCCTTGCGAATATCCAGGCCGTGCGCCCCGCCGCGGAACTCAGCTCCCCACGCAGTCAAGAACTTTCCGGCGTTGTCAAACACAACCACCGCCTCAGACTTCGTCGACCCGCCGCCCACGGTGTGCGCGACATAAATCCGCCCCGCCGCATCCTGTGCCAGTCCATGCGTGTCGCCCCACGCCAGCCCCTCCGGCGGGCTGACCCAGTCGTGCACACATTCATACGTGTGCTCGCCCTTCCCCAGAACCGGTGGCTTCAACCCAGATTTATCATCGCTGTGAACCGCCTGTGCTCGATGCGAGAACATCAGGCCTGCAGTGCTGACAGATGCAAACTTCAAGAATGTGCGGCGTTCCATTTTTCCATCTCCTGTTTCGGCCTGTCAAAGTCCCAACCCCGTAGAAGATAGCATATTTCCCTGGCCAGCGCGCCAGGAAATTCACCTGTTCAGTATCCACATTTATCTTGTTGGACAAGTCCTTCAGTGTTGGATATATTGATCTACAAATGTCACGAATGTCAAAAGGCGCACAGGTCAAGGTCGCTGCCGGAACAACAGGATTTGTTGTCCTGGTCATCCTTGGCGGCCTCTTCGGCTCCTTCGCCGCCGCGACCGCATACACCGCCAAGTATGCCAGCGCAACTTCATACCTCTCCGATGATCCTAAGGCCTGCATCAACTGTCACATCATGAACGATGAATACAACGCGTGGTCCAATTCTGCGCACCACGCGCATGCAAGCTGCAACGACTGTCACGTTCCCCACGATTCAATCATCAGCAAGTACTTCGTCAAGGCCGAGCACGGTTACCGCCACTCCAAGGGCTTCACTTTTCAGGACTTTCACGAACCAATTCAAATCACCAAATCCAGTCGCGATGTAGTGATCGACAACTGCGTCCGCTGCCATGAAGCGATGACGCACGAAATCCGCACCGCCGCCGCTGGCGATACCCCCGGTGTCTCTGGCGGTCTCGATTGCATTCACTGCCACTCTCGAGTAGCACACGGCGGAACACGTTAAGGAGCATTCTGTGAGCCAACATCAGACATCAACTCAATCCGCAAGTTTCCGCCGCGGCGCAGTCTCAAAGGCGGTGGTCTTCTGGATCGCAGCTATCGCATTTGGCGTTGGGACAGTCTCAGCCATGATGCTCTATGGCAATATCGCCAAACGCAAATGGGAAGCCAACAGCACGGTCCTCAAAATCGCCGACATCACCGAACAGACCATCGATCCCGCCGAGTGGGGCAAAAATTTCCCGCGTCAATACGATGGGTACATTCGCACCGCCGACAACTCCAGAGCCCGCTTCAAGTGGAGCGAAGGCCGGCCGCCGGCCGACGTGGATCAATCAGACCCTCACGCCAAAGCTGATTCCAAACTTGTCGGCGATCCGCGCCTGGAAACCATGTTTAACGGCTACGCATTCGCCATCGATTATCGCGAGCGCCGTGGCCATGCCTTCATGCTAGACGATCAGCGCGACACCGAGCGCGTGAAACAGCGCCCTCAACCCGGCGCATGCCTCAACTGTCACGCTTCCAACGTCGTTGCGTATCGCGAGCAAGGCATCAAACACGGCGCGCCCGGCACGCTTCAAGATCCCCTCACCTCCGAATCCGGTCAGAAGCAACTCGTCTCAGGCTGGGAACATGTCAACCCAATGACCTACGCCGAAGCAACAAGCCTGGTTGTGCACCCGGTCACCTGCCTTGATTGCCACGATCCAAAGACCATGGCCCTCCGTATCACCCGCCCCGCATTCATGGAAGGCATCGCCAATCTCGCCAAATCGAGCGACCCCGTGCCGCATTTCCCCAGCATCGAACAGTGGCGCAAAGGAAATCGCAAAGAAGATTACAACGCTAACACGCTGGCCTCGCGCCAGGAAATGCGTTCCATGGCATGTGGCCAGTGTCACGTCGAATACTACTTTAAAGGCGATAAGAAGCGCCTCACCTTCCCATGGCACAATGGCTTGAAGATCGAACAGATGGAAACGTACTACGACACCGTCAACTGGACCGACTGGACCCACAAAGATTCAGGCACCAAAGTCCTCAAGGCCCAGCACCCCGAATTTGAACTCTGGAGCCAGGGAATTCACGCACGCAGCGGCGTGTCCTGCGCCGATTGTCACATGCCCTACAAGCGCGAAGGCGCTATGAAATACAGCGACCACCAGGTCCAGACCCCAATGGCACACGTCAACCAATCCTGCCAGACCTGCCACAATTACGCCGAGTCTGAAATCCAGTCCCGCGTTGATCAAATCCAGAATCGCACCAAAGGCCAGCTTGATCGTGCCGAGATCGCGGTGGTGGAACTCATAAACGCCATCAAGGCAGCCAAAGCTGCCGGCGCAACCGACGATCAACTCGCTTCTTCACGCATGCTCCAGCGCAAAGCCCAGTTCCGCGCCGATTTCATCAATGCTGAGAACTCAATGGGCTTCCATGCTCCAGCCGAGACTCTTCGCATTCTCGGTGAATCAATCGATTACGCCCGCCAGGGAATCAACGAAGTCACCAAGCTGCACATGGGCCCACCAATGGCAGCGCCGGCGAATGCGGTCCCCGCGCCAGCAAAGAAATAAGTCTCGCTTCGTCGGCGCGTGTGTTTACAAACCTGCTTCAATTCTCGGTGCCCAAAACAAAGCCTCTTCCAGACACGTCTCCACTGCCGGTAGCGACCAGTTGTCCGCATTCACAAAGAACACATGATCCATCCACGGTTCTCGCAGTGCTTCCGAAATACCTCGTGAAATCAGCCCAACCTTCGCAATCGGCATCGCATGCCCCCAGCGCGTCAATCGGATCTGCTCAATATCATTTCGGTTCAGGTGCAGAATATTCAGTGCCGCATCCAATTCTGGTGCAACTCGATTCGCAAAAACTTCAAACGCATCATCCGCAATGATCGCAAATCGACCGGTGCCAAAACTCAGGGGCCAATAGCATGTCAAAACCGAAGTATGTTCATGCCCGCGCCGGGCAAACGCCCCATTCACAACATCAGTAATGCGAAGCGGATTCGAGGGGTCGTATACCTGTTCAAACTCGCCATTTCGCAGCATGAACAGATCATAAAAATGTGTCTGCACCGGCCGATTCAGCAGCACATTCGCAACCACATACGCGCTGGTATTCACGTCGGTGAATTGTGCGAATCGATCCGGGTCGTTCGCTCGCATCTCCGTCAACACCCAGCGCGCAACATGCTTGGGGCACGCCATTACCACTCGTTTGGCAATCATCGATCTGAATACTGAATTTCCGTCTTTCGTCACCACCAGCACGCGGTCGCGCCCAAGCACGCGCACCTCCACCACTCGCACGCCGCACCGCAAGTACTTCGGCGGGCAGTTCCGCGGCGTCTGCGCCTCCAGCGGCAACAACTTCTCCCAAAGTGCCTCAATCATTCCTGCATTTCCGCCCGGCAATACCCACCGCCCGAATTCCTCTGCCGCGATGAAGTTCCATCCGCACGCCGCTGATATCCCTTCCCATCCCGAATTGAACGATGAGAAGCAATACGCATTGATCGCAGTCTCCAGGAGCCGCGGCACAGGAACCGTCAGCGTCGCCTCGATGTGATCTTTCAGCGACATCGAATCAAGATCGCGAATCCATGTGTTGTCCTCCGTCGGATCAAGCGGAATCGCAGGGTACCGGTCGACATACGTCATCACCATCGCGCGATACTGCTCAAACGCCTGCCGTTCAATATCAGGAAGGTTGCTGCCGCTCCAGAAATCATCGACGACGCTGCCGCCCAGCTCGGTCGGATCATCGGTCGATGGACTGTCGGCATGAACGCGAGTTATTCCGAGCCGCCGATACAGGTGCTCCAGTTCTGATCCCTCATCCGGCGCAATGAAATACGCGCTCCCCATCGAGTATTGAATGTCTCCCCATTCTTCGCCCATGCTGCTGCCGCCAAAGCGGTTGTGAAGCTCAAACACAACCGGATTGCGATGCCGCAGTAAATATGCGGTTGTCAGCCCCGAGGGCCCGCCGCCCACGATCGCAATATCAATCTCTTCAGTGGGTTCCGGCGGTTTGCCCCCCGGATACCGGTTTTCCTGAGCATGAAACGGAATCCGCGTGTTGGGAAAATCATCGCCTAACCACTTTGATGCAAACGGAAGACCGCCAATCATCACGCTTTCCGGGTGCCGCCCAACCTGCAAAAACGGGTTTGTTGTTCTGAGTGGTGCCGCCCCGCTCTCTACACACGGACGCGGCCGCCGCTCCGCATCTGGCGCGATTGCAAACATCCCTGCACCTGCCCGCTGCGCAAGCAACCCCGCTGAAAGGGCGGCGAACCCCGCGATAACCTGTCGGCGTGATGGATGTGATTGACCAGATGCGTCTGTATTGAGTGATTCCATAATGCACCTTAAGTACGAGCAACCGCAGCATACCCCATTGCATGATCACAATGCAAGCAAATAACTCTGCGTGCGATCCCGAACTCTTCACATCTCAAAGCCCTCGATCGCCCGGCAAACTGATTTTCTGGAACCTTCAGGCAACATCGTGAGTATCACCCAATACTTCTCCACATGGTTTCCCCACACCACTCCGCAACTCTCGCCTCAACCTTCCTGCTTCAGAGAGCCGACCCGACACCGCTCCCGTCTCCCCCTTTGCTCCATTCTCTTTTTCTGGAAACGCCCGGTGCCTGGGTCGTCGTTCTTCTGTGCGTCATCATCGCCGCCGTCCTCATTACGCGCCCCACGCGGGTCCTCAGATACACTGGAATCGGCGCGCTCGTTATGGCAGTCGCTGTCGCATGCCTCCAGCACTTCATTGTCACAGAGCACGAAGAAATCATCCTCCGTTCCCGTGCGGCCGTCTCCGCCGTGGCCCGCGCTGATAGCGAAGTCTTGAGCAAGCTCCTCGCCCCAAACTTCAAAGCAGTCTACTACAGCGCGCCTCAGGGAAAAGGACGAGACGAAACGATCGAAGAAGCCAGGAAGTTTTTCGGTGACTCACCAGCCAACGCATCAATTGGAGATATTCAGGTTCACGTTGTAAACAATCGCTTTGCACGCGGCCAGATCCTGATCACCGCAAGTGGCTCACAGACCTCGGGCTACGCAGTCACAGGGTGGTGGACCCTCTCTTGGGAAAATACGATCAATGGCTGGCAGATCACCGCTGCAGAAATGGACCCTTCAACAAAACTTGGTTTCTGATTCCCGAGTCTGGAAGCACAAAACTACCGGTCATCAAGCTCCCATCCTTCTCAAACTCTGCAAAACTCGCCCCATCCGCGCTCGTCGTGTACCACGCTTGCACACCTCTCCGCACATCGCTCCACCGCATATCCCCTTCGCGCTTCTGACTCGTCGATTGCAGCACAACCTTCGGCTGCAGCTCGCCCGCAAACTCCTTCGCCGCCGCCGAAAACGACCCATGATGCGGAAGCTCCAGCACAATCGGCCGCAACCCTGAATGGGTTCGCTTCAATCGCACCAGCCCCTGTTCCTGCAAATCTCCGGTAAGCAACGCAAGCTGCTCGTCGCCGCTCTTCATCAGCATCACCAGCGAGTGCTCATTGTCAATGTTCCAGTCCGGCTCTGGCCCAGGTGGCGCAAGCAGTTCCAGTTTCACATTCCCAAGAGCTGTTGCATCCCCATCGTGCGAGGCATGGAATTCACACCCAGCATCTTTCGCCAACTGCATCAAAGTCCCTGCGGCCCCATCGGGCATTGTCGTGGCCTGCGATATATACCGATCACACGTAAACACATCCTTCACCTTGAATGCCGTAATGATCGCCGGCAATCCGCCAAAGTGATCAATATCCGGATGTGAGATGTAAACAGCATCCAGCCGCGTCACATCCATCTCCGTCAACACACGAATAATCGTGTCCGACCCCATCCCGCGCCGCAGCGATCCCGCATCCCATAAAATCGTCTTCCCGCCGCTGCGCACAACCAGGCACGATCCATCGCCAACATCAAGCATGTCAATCCGCAGCACTCGTTGCGAATCCTTCCATCGATGCGATCCCCACTCCGCGCCATACCACACCAGAATCACGCCCGTCAACGCCCACATCAACCGCTCGCGTCTTCTCCGCCGCACAAACCAGGCAATCACCATCGTCGATGCGCACAACGCCAGGATCACATCCGGCCTCACCACTCGAAAATGCGTCATTGGCAGAGAGTCCACGGCAGAAATCAACCACACGATCCCTCGGCTCGCAAATGCCAGAACCGGCGCAATAAAATCTACCAGCGGCGGCGCGATCACGCCAAGTGCCAACGCCAAGAACGCAATCCATAAAAGCACCGTAATCGGCGGCACAACGATCACCGTTGCTACCACAATTAACGGACTCACCGTCCCCGTCCGCGCAGCGATCCACGGAACCGCCGCGAGTCCGCACAAAAGCGTCGTTGACACAATTACTCGAAACTGCTCAATCGCCCATCTCCTCGCGTGCTGCGGTACACTCCGCTGTGGCTGCACAATCCCCCGAATCCGCGGCACAAACAACGTGTTCCGTGCATGCTGCCCCAGCCAGATCAACAGCACCGTCAACCCGCACGACAACTGATATCCAAGCGCCCACATATCCGTCGGGTGAACAATCGCAAGCGCTGCCGAAATCCAGATCAGCAGCGTCACCGTGTCATACCGCCGCCCAATCCACTCTGCCGCCAGCAGCGCAAGACACGTCCACCCCGACCGCACAATCGGTGCCTGTGCCGGCACAATAAACATATAAAGTATCACAAGAGCCATCGCGATCACGGTCTCAAACCGTCCGCGATCCCCCGTCATCCTCATCAACACCAGAAACATCTGAATCATCACCACCAGGTGAAACCCGCTGATCGCAAGAACATGTGCCAGCCCCAATCGCATAAACGCCTGGTTCAAACTCTCATCTGTAGGTGTATCTCCAAGCACCAGCGCGAGCACAAGCGTCCGCTCCGTCTCGTTCATTCCTGCAGTCGCCCGTTCCAATCCGCTCCGCGCACGCGTCGCAAGTCCCTCCTTGAATCCAACCCAGGTTCCCCGCACACGTTGCCACCAGCTCCGTTCATTCTGAACTTCTGCAATCAGTTCCATGCTCGAAAGCGCAATCGACCCGGCAAACCCATGATCGCTCGCCCATTCAGCCGAATCAAATTCTCCAGGATTCGTCGGCTTTCCCAATCCGCGTGCCATCCCCACAACCTCGACCGCATCTCCCGCTCCAACCTTCCGCGGCACTTCAATCGCATCTGGCGGCAGATCCACCTTTAACCACATCCTCCCTTCCGCCCGCTCCCAACTACCGCCATTCCAAATCTCCTCAACATCGATCACACATCGCGCAGCCGGATTCTGATGCAAAAACTCCCCAAGCGGCGGCCCCTGCCTCGGTGCCATCCGCAAATTCGTTTCAACAGTTCCCCGCACTTTCACAATCGCCGACCGCGCTGGGCTTCCCGCAACCAAGGTCTCAATCCGCGCGCTCAATCCCGCTGGATCGCGCCACTGCACCCGCATCTGGTAATAACTTCCCGCCAGGCAAATCAGCGCTGCCGCCCCGAAAGCGAGAAACCACCGCTTTCCAACAAGCGCCGCCGCGCCAAACAGACACCCAAAGCCCGCAAGCCACCCCGCATGCAGTCCCGCGCCAAACTTCGCAGCACACAAATAGCCCGCCACCAGAGATGCGAAAACACCAATAGCTCGCAGTCTCGCTCCGCTCGCAATCGCCTCCCGGCGTTCCAACTTCGGATTTGGAATCGGCGTCAATGGCACGCCAAACAGCTTACTCGAAAAACCGAGTTCGTGCCAAGCTCACCGAGCTCACTCCTTGGGCGCAACCTCTTTCGCCGGAATCAACAGCGAAGCCGCTATCCCCGCTCCCAGAAGTCCAACCACAACCGCAAGCGAAACTGCCGTATCAATCTTAAACGAACTGTGAACCAGCAGCATCTTGATGCCAACAAAGATCAGAATCAGCACCAGCGCGGGCTTGAGGTACCGGAACTTGTTCAACATGTTCGCCAGCAGGAAATACAGCGACCGCAATCCCAGAATCGCAAACACATTCGAAGTAAGCACAATAAATGGATCGCCCGTAATCGAGAAAATCGCCGGCACCGAGTCCACCGCAAACACCACATCCGTGAATTCAACAACGATTAACGCCAGAAACAGCGGCGTAGCCGCCCGCTTCAACACCCCATCCGGCCCCGCAACCTTCGTGAAAAAGTGCTGCCCGTCATAGTGCGATGTAATCGGCCAGATTTTCCGCACTGCCCGCACCAGAATGTTCTTGTCCGGATGCACCCCCTCATCACCCGCCAGCGCCATCTTGATCGCCGTAAGAATCAGAAACGCGCCGAAAACATACGTGATCCAGCCAAACCGCTGAATCAGCACCGCGCCCAGAGCAATCATCGCCCCACGCATCACCAGTGCGCCCAGAATGCCCCAGAACAGCACTCGATGCTGATACTTCCCCGGCACTGCGAAGTAAGAAAAGATAACTGCTATTACAAACAGGTTGTCAACCGAGAGCGACCATTCGATGATGTACCCCGTCAGGTACTGCTCCGCCGCGACTGCGCCGCTCAATGTCATCGTCTCGCCCGGCTTCCCCACAATCGGTACGTTCAGCCCCAGTCCCTGCCAATGCGCTCCATACGCAAAGTAAATGAAAACCGCAAACGCAAGCGCGCACGCGGTCCACACCGCCGACCACGCCGCCGCCTCTTTCGTCGAAACTATGTGTGCTTCTTTGTGAAACACCCCAAGGTCCAGCGCCAGAAACACGAACACCAGCGCAATAAACCCAACATAAAACCACACAATGCCCGAGGTATCAGCCTGCGCAAGCGTCATGCCCGCTAAAGAAAAGTCATTGATTTTGGCAATCATCCAGGGGTCCTTGAATCGCGAAGACAACCAAGCCTTTTGCCACGTCGCGCGCGTGGCCAAAAGCCTGTGTTGGTCTTGCACTTTGCGATTCATCCGCAAGGAACGGCCGGAAGCGTCTATTCAACGCTCCGTCTTGACGACTCGTTCCACTCGCTTGTCCCCAACTCTATAGAGCCGGTGCGAGAGGCTACTCCCCAGCACGAACCGCCAACCATAGCCCGCTGATTCGCTCCCATACCGCGGGACTCGTTCCTGTGCGCTTCCGACGATCCTCACTCAAAATCTGCTGACCTTTTCCTCATTGCCTCGCCAAATTTATCGTGCTATGTCCCCCTTGGTTTGGGACGGGTTCGTACTTCCCGCGCATCTACATCATCCTTTGCTCCCCCGTTTGTCGTTCCATTTCCACGCACCACCCGATACACTCCCCTCTAACGCGCAAAGGAGTTCCCATGTCACGTGTTCACTTGTCATCACGGTTCGGCCGTGTTCTACCTCTTGCTCTGGTCGCTGTCGCCGGCTTCGCCGTCACAGTTGCCTCCATTTCCGCGGCCGATGGCCCCAACCAACGCCTCACGCCTGATGCTCCAAAGGGCACCGACCCTGTCGCAGGTGTTCGCGATGATGTCGCCGACGCCGTGCGCCAGGCTGCAGCCGCTCAAGGTGGTGGCGGCGGTGGTGGTGGCCAGGAAGATGGCATGCGCCCCTTCGCCGAAGTCTCCAAAGGCTTCGAAAAAGTAGTCTCTGGCGATGGCCCTTCCTACTTCAACCTCTGGACCAAAGCCAAAGACGCTTCCATGCTCGCCGAATTCCCACGCGGCTGGGAAGGTCAAAAAATGTTCTTCGCCATGACCGTCGCCAGCGGCGAAACCTACGCCGGCCTCCAGGCAGGCGACATCTACGTCTACTGGCGCCGCATCGATAACAAAATGGTCCTCATCGCCCCAGAACTCGAAACCAAATCGACCGGTGACCAGGAATCCAAAGATTCAGTCAAGCGCCTCTTCACCGATCGCGTCATCCTCGATGTCCCGATCGCCTGCATGGGCCCCAATGGCCAGCCCGTCATCGATATGAAGGGCCTCCTCATCGGTCGCGCAAACCTCTTCTTTGGCGGCCGCTACCAGGGCAACACAAGCCTCGCAACCATCAAAACCGCAAAGGCCTTCCCGCAGAACATCGAAGTCGGCTATGAATTGCCCACCGCCGGCGGCCGCCTCCAGACTCTCCACTACTCCATCAGCCAGATCCGCGAAACCCCCGGCTACAAAGCCCGCCTCGCCGATGAACGAATCGGCTACTTCACCACCGTCTATCGCGACCTTGGCAAATTCTCTGACGATGACAAATGGGTGCGCTACGTCAATCGCTGGCATCTCGAAAAGCGCGACGCCGGCCTGAAGGTCTCTCCGCCCAAAGAACCAATCGTCTTCTACATCGAACACACCGTCCCCGTCCGCTACCGCCGCTGGATCAAGCAAGGCGTCATCGAGTGGAACAAGGCCTTCGAAAAGATCGGCATTAAGGATGCGGTCGAGTGCTATCAGCAGGATGCCGAAAGCGGCACCCACATGGAAAAAGATCCTGAAGATGTGCGCTACAACTTCGTCCGCTGGCTCTCAAACGACATCGGCACCGCCATCGGGCCGTCTCGCGTCAATCCCCTGACCGGTGAAATCCTCGACGCAGACGTCGTCCTCACCGACGGCTGGATTCGCCACTTCTGGTCCAACTGGAATCAGATCCTCCCCGAAATGGCAATGGAAGGCTTCAGCGCAGAAACGCTCGCCTGGCTCGAAACCCGCCCACAGTGGGATCCGCGCTTCCGTCTCGCCGCGCCCGAAGAACGCAACATGATGTTCGCCCAGCGCCAGCAAAAGGGAATTCAGGCCTTCGGCGGCCACCCCATCGCAATCGCTGCACAAAACGCCGGCAAGACTCTCCTCGGTGATCACGAATACGACGGTCTCGTCGGTCGAACCAGCCAGAAAAACGGTCTCTGTATGGCCGCCCGCGGCAAGGGTTTCGACCTTTCCACCATGCGCATGTACCTCGACATGGCTGACTCAATCGACGAACTTTCCAAGGCTGCCGTTGCAGACAACGAGCAAGCCGACCTCGCTCGCGCCATGGAATTCCTTCCGCCCGAAGCTCGCCAGGCTTTCGAAGCCCAGATCAAGAAAATGGGCGGCATGAAAGCCATCCGTGAACGTCAAGCTGAAGAAGAAGCCAAAACTCTCGCTCTCAGTAACGACGATCCACCGGCCGGCGATCCTCCATCCGGTGGCGGCGACGCCCCCAAGTCTGACAAAAAGGACGATGCCAAGAAGGAAGAAAAGAAAGACACCAAAAAGCCCTACGACTCGCTCGACGGTGTCCCCGAGTGGTTCATCGGCCCGCTCATGGCCGACCTCACCATGCACGAAGTTGGCCACACCCTCGGCCTGCGCCACAACTTCAAAGCCTCCAGCATCTACACACTCAAGCAGATCAACTCTGAAGAAGTCAAGGGCAAAAAATCACTCGTCGGTTCAGTGATGGACTACACCCCCATCAACGTCAATATGAACGATGGTCCCATCCAGGGCGACTACGGCCCCAACCAGCTCGGCTCCTACGACTACTGGGCCATCGAATACGGCTACACCACCGGCGACATCAAGGAAGTCCTCAAGCGCGTCGCTGAACCCGAACTCGTCTACGCAACCGATGAAGACACCGGCGGTCCCGATCCGCTCGCCCGCCGCTACGACTTCTCCAAATATCCGCTCGACTTCGCCAACAGCCAGATCAAACTCGCTGAATACCACCGCGGTCGTCTCCTCGACAAGTTCGTCAAAGATGGTCAGTCCTGGGCCCGCGTCCGCCGCGGCTACAACATCACCCTCGGTCTCCAGACCCGCGCCATCAACATGATGTCCGGCTGGATCGGCGGCGCATTCGTCAACCGCGATCGCAAGGGCGACCCCAACGCCCGCAACCCGGTCGAAGTCGTCCCCGTTCAACAACAGCGCGATGCCCTCAACTTCATCATCGGCGCAGCATTCAAAGATGAAGCCTTCGGCCTCACTCCTGAACTGCTCGAAAAAATGACCACCGACAAATGGCTCGACCAGGGCGGCATGTCCGAAGGCATGCAGGAAGCAACCTTCCCCATCCACGATCGCATCATGGGCATCCAGTCCTCCGCCCTCACCATGCTTCTCAATCCTTCAACGCTCCGCCGCGTGCTCGACAACGAGTACCGCCTCAAGTCCGATGTCGACACACTCACCCTTCCAGAACTCCTCGACACCATCACCAAGTCCGTCTTCACCGAAGTTGAAGATGGCCCCGGTAGTGGCACAGTCCGCAAGCCTTCCATCTCTTCCCTCCGCCGCAACCTCCAGCGCGAATACATCGAACGCCTCATCGACCTCACCATGCCAAACTCTGGCAACGGCGAGGCCTACAAGGCCATCTCCAACCTCTCAATGATGAAACTCCGCGAGATCAATAAAAAGATCACCGGCATCATCGGCGAAAAGGGTGACAAGACCGGCTCCCTCGATGCATACACCTTCGCCCACCTCTCTGAAGCCAAGATCCGCATCGAAAAAGCCCTCGATGCTCAATACATCTACAACCAGTCCAACAACGGCGGCGGCTTTGGCGGCTTCATGTTCGGCAACACCCCCGAAGTTCAACCCAAGCCCTGATCATTTCTGAATAACGTCAGCACTACAAGGCCGGTCCATTGTGGACCGGCCTTTTCATTTTTTGCTTGGTTTTTACATTGTATTCAAGGATTGACAAAAAACTCAAAATCGGGTATGTTGGACGTGCGTTGCTTCTCCGCACGCAACCCTCGTGGGCTCTCGGCCGTACAACCTTGCATGACAAAGTAGTATGTTGGCAGCGCGAAGGAAAACCCATGAAGCTTGCGAAATTGGAACGATTAGAAGACCGTAGTCTCTTGGCCGCGCCCGTTGTCAGTGATTACAACGCAAGTAAGACCTTGGCAGCTATCGGCGAACCAATCGTCTTGAGCGTCACGGCGTCTTCCGCGGCTGGAATCGGCGGCGCATCGTTCTTTGTCGACATCAATGGCAACAGCGGCTGGGACCCCGGCATCGATATCGGTCTGGGCGATGTCTTTGTCACCGGCGCGCCCGCGCAGGCAACACTCCGCAAAACGGTCGCATCCACAAGCCAGTGGCCGGTGCCTGCCCGAATCTTTGCCAACGTCATTGGGCGCGACCATGAATGGATGCAGCGACCCGTCGGCCTAACAGTCGGACGCACTGCTCCTCCGCCTTTGGTCAACTTCATAAACGCCACACAGAACACCATCGCGCCCGGCGAACAGTTCCTGCTTTCAATTACTGCCACCAGCCCAATCCCTCTCCGAGCTGCCACATTCTTCGTCGATCTCGACCGCAACGGTCGTTACGGTCGCGGCGCGGATATCCCACTGGGTGATGTCTGGCAGCCAATCCCAGGCACAAACACCTATCGCATCAGCGCGACCGCTGGCTGGGACTGGGGCTACGGCCTCGGTCTGAACAACATTCTGCAGCTGAACGATACTGGTGTCGCGATTTACGGCAACGTCGTCGATGTGAACGGCACATGGGGAACAACTGCTGTCGGCACGCTCATGCAGCTTGTGCCGCGAGCGAACATCAACTCGCTCAGTGCTACCGGCACAGCGACAACCGTCCAGTTAACCGCGAGCGCCAGCGCCTCAAGCACCGGCGCCTGGTCTGGTCCTCGAATTGGCGAAGCAAACGGCCTGAGAGACATGACGTTTTTCCACGATGCTAATCGCAACGATCGATTCGACGTCGGCGATTCAATTCTCGGAGTCGTCCCATTCGTCGCCGGTGGCTCATCCACACTCACGCTGAACGCTTCAACCCAGGCAAACTGGCCTTTCCCGCGGCATTTCGGCGCGTTCGTTACAGACTCACGGGCACAGGGAAACGGTGTTTCCGATACACGCACCGCGGTCATTGTCGGCGACAACGCAGACCTGCAGAATGTCCTGCCTACCACAGCGTCGATTAACCGTGTGATGCTCCACAACACTCCCGACCATTTGATCACAGCCGGTGACAACACCGCCGTGAACGCCGTGGTCCGCCCCGCCCTCGGCTCATCGATCGGCCTCGCCTCCGCCATCGCGTTCTACGACAATGACCACAACGGACGCTTCGACCCCGCGCGCGACCAGTTGATCCAGGAGCAGGCAGTAACACCACTCGGTGGTACAGCTCGATTCGACTTCGCCATCACCGGCCTTCCCGGAGTCGCCGGACAGGTGCACGTAGCGGTCGCCGCGAAAGATGCACTGGGAAGAATCGGCAACGCACGCTCGTGGATCGCGCTCGTCGGCAGACCGCCCGAGATTCAGAATATTTCCACCGCAATTATCACTCAAGGCAACTCGAGGCTCCTGCGCATCACCATCGATGCATCCAACGGCAACCTCGGAATTCGTGAAATCAACGCCACCATCGATCCCCGGTCCTCCAGCGCATTTTCCCCATTCAGCGGCACGCTGCAAAACGGTCGATGGGTCCTCTCAATCGATCTCGCGGGAATAGCCCCGGGTGAGCACGACCTCTTCCTCCGTGTCAGCAATATCTATCGCAGAGAAGTACTGACTCACGTGAACGTAACCATCTGATCTGGTTCCGTCTGCGCTTCCCGCTTCGCCTCTCTGCGCTAAAAGCCCCATCGCCCGAAATCGCACCTACCCCATTCGCTGCTCAAAGATCAACCCATTCACCATCTCATCCTGATCCCTGCCAGTAAAAATCGTGCGCCCCGCCCAGTCCTTCATCATGAAAATCATGTTGGTCACATTCGAGTTGATGCTCCCTATCAAGAACTCAGCCCGCAGAGCAATCAAAGACTCTAGCAAAATCTCCCGCCCCAATCTCCCGCCATCATGTTTCTGAAAGTGCGCAGCAACTTTCTCTTCCCCGCTCCGAATGACATCGCACAAAAGCAGTGCTTCCCCGAACTTCGCCTTCCACGAATCCGCAACCATCTTTGAATCAGTCAGCACAAAAATCTTCTTACCCGGATTCGCTGCAACAAACTCACTCGCCCACACATCCGCCCTGGCGTGCAGTTCAGCCAGTGACGGGTCCTCCAAAAACTTATCCGTCGACCGCAGATGTATCGCCGCCGCTGGCTCGCCATGCTCAGCAATCCACGCATCAACGGCGCTGCGATTCTCTCCTGTCGGCCGGATGTATTTCTTTATCAGCGCTCGCTGTGCATCCTTCACACTCCCCGCCCGCAAGGGATGATCATCGCGCAGATAAAACTTCACCGTCGAAGGCGCAGCATGAAAATCCGCAACAACGACATCCTCCGGCCGGTTCATCAAATCAAAAATCGATACCCGTGAATATGGCCCACTCCAGACATTCTGTGGCCCGCCCGCAACATTCCCCGCATTCCATTTCGGCGGCCAAAATGTCCTCAATTTCTGCAGGTCCTCAATCCCGACATTCGAAACCGGCTCAAAGAAAAGCGGCCACGCATTCGCTGCAGTGTCCGGTCGATACCTGCTCTCTGGTCCCCAGAAAACCACCGGCGTCCGATTCGTATGCTCCGCCAATAAACACGCACCCAGCACATGCGACATATCTGACCAGAACCCCTGGCCCCACGCTCGAATCAATAAAAACCGTTTCTCCGCCGAAGCCAGTTCATCAACCGACTTCCGCGGCGCGCCCATCTGCTTCAAACCCTGCCGCGCTGGAGCAAAACTCGCGTCGGCATTCAACGCTTGCCGCAACATCCGCTTCGCAACTTCATGCTCCCCAACCGAAAACAAAAGCTGTGCCAGTGCAGTGTAACAATCTGCCTTCGGACCATTGTCCAGGAGCAGTTGCCGCAAAACCGTGTCGGCGTGCCCATACATCTTTCGATCGATCGCTTCAAGACTGTGATCAATAATCATGTCCGGCGTCGGCGTCATAATGCATTCCTCGGTGCCCGCAATGTTGTCCACAACAGCGCAAGATAACACACCAGGAGACACCATGAAATCCCGCTTATCCGTCGCCACTTATTCACCGCATACTCAAAAGTCTGCCCGCCCGGCGGCAGTACAAGCGCCGCAAAAAGCAGCAAACTCCCCAGTAGCAGCGGCAGCACCCGCTCTCCTCTCGCCGCCTTCAGCGTCAAAATCCCACCGATCAACACAAACATCGGCAGCAGCATCACCAGGTGCCGCGGATTCGTCTGCGGCCCAAATGCAAGCACAATCACCATCAGCCCCGACCACTCTGTCGCAAGCAAAAGCGGTGTCGAGTCTGCCTCGCTCTGCGCCAGTAACCCAACCTTGTTCCGCCAGTACAGCCACCACGCAGTGCCCGCAAACACCGCGAGTCCCGCAATCGTGATCGCCAGCGTCGCTGGTGTGCGAATCGTCCCGTTCGTCACTCGCGCTGCAAAGCTCGGAATCGAAATCGATCTGATATCCGCCAGTGCAGCGATCCGTGCCCGCCCATCGCTGTTCAGTCCCGCGCCGGCCTTTGAATCGGCAACTTCGCCTTCATGCGAAGACATGCGCGTAAGCCCGCCTGCCGCGTTCGTCAGATAGTCAAAGTTCTTCGCAAATCCAAGACTGATTGCTGGCACAATCGCCCACACTGCCGACATGATGCATGTCAGTAGCGCCGCTTTATACCGTCGCCGAAAAAGCAGATACGGCACCGCAACCAGCGTCACATACTTCACATTCGCCGCCAGCCCCAGCGCTGTCCCAGCAATACTCGGCATGCGGTCCAGTGTTGCCAGCGCAATCATCCAGCAGCACACGATAAAGACATTCGATTGTCCCATCGCCAGATCAGCTCGAACCTTGTCCGCAATCAGCGCAAGCCCGATCGCCGCCCCAATCCATATATACGCGTGGCTCTGCGCCCCCAGCCGTGCTCTGGTATCCCTCGCCGCGATGAACAAAGTGACAAACAGCAGGATGATATTGAAACCGAGCCAGACCTTCGCCGCCCCGATCTCTCCCAGACTCACCAGCGGCGTCAGCACAAACGCCAGCAGCGGGGGGTAGATATATCCAAGCGACCCCGCCTTGTAAATATCTTCGCCCTTGACCATCGCCTCCGCAGCGCTGAAAAACTCATGAAAATCACGAGTCTTGCCTTCTGCCAAATCGCCCCCCGCCGCAAACGCAAACCAGATGAACATCCCGGCGATCGCTGCCATCGCAATACGCGTAAGCAATCTCAGCGATTCTGGCTTCGAGAGCAATGTTTGAATTCGACTGATGCTGATTCGCAGTGGCCTTCCTAGTGCCTAGTGCCAAATGCCTAGTGCCTTCCCTAGTGTACGATTCTCTCACCCATGGCAAAGACCAGAACAATATTTCAATGCCGCCAATGCGGTGCAGTCCAGGGTCGCTGGATGGGCAAGTGCCCCGACTGCGGCGCGTGGGATTCGCTCGAGCAAGGCGTCGAAGATAAGTCGGCGTCAGCCGATCCTCAACGCGGCATCGCTTCCGGAATCGCCGAAGCCTGGGCCGACCTCTCCGCCGGTCCCGAAGGCCTCGCCGCATCCGACATCGTCGGCCCAGCCAATCCCGCCCGCCCGCTCGCCGACATCGGCTCAAGTCAGCACACCCCGCGCCTCATGTCCGGCATCGGCGAACTCGATCGCGTCTTAGGTGGTGGCCTGGTCTCCGGCTCCGCAGTCCTCGCCGGCGGCGAACCGGGTATCGGTAAATCAACCCTCCTCCTCCAGGCCGCTGCCGCCTGGGCCAACCGTGGCGGCAAAGTTCTCTACGTCTCCAGCGAAGAATCCGCCGAGCAAGTCAAACTCCGCGCCTCGCGCTTGAAACTCACCCCCAGCAGCCCCGATGAAGCAACCGCCGCCGATCGCCTCTTCATCCTCGCCGAAACCAATCTCGCCCGCATCGTCGAGCAGGCCCGCCGCATCGTCCCCGCCGTCCTCGTCATCGACTCCATCCAGCTCATCTACAAATCCGATCTCCCCGCAAGCCCCGGCAGCATCACTCAGCTCCGCCGCTGCTGCAGCGATTTGGTCTATCTCGCCAAGCTCAGCGGCATGTCCGTCATCCTCGTCGGTCACGTCACCAAAGATGGCGCGCTCGCCGGCCCGCGCCTCCTCGAACATCTGGTAGATGCAGTGCTGTACTTTGAGGGCGACCGATACCATGCCCACCGCATAGTGCGCGCAACCAAAAACCGCTTCGGCACCACCGCGGAAATCGGCCTCTTCGAAATGACTTCGCTTGGCCTCCGCGAACTCCCCGAAGGCGGCAGCACACTCAGCGTCCAACTCACAGAAAAACCCAGACCCGGCTCCGTAGTCTGCCCAGTCCTCACCGGCACCCGCTGCATTCTCGTCGAGTTGCAGGCTCTCACTGCAACCGGCTTCCCCGGCGCAACCAAACGCAAATCTTCCGGCCTCGACGGCAACCGCCTCTCCATGCTCATCGCCGTCCTCGAACAACACGGCGGCGTCCGCCTCGCCGATCGAGACATCTTCGCATCCGCAGTAGGCGGCATCCGCGTCGCCGAACCCGCCGCCGACTTGGCCCTCCTCATGTCCATCGCCGGATCACAATACAAGAAGCCCTTGCAAGCCGCGACCGCAGTAGTGGGGGAAGTAGGCCTCGGCGGCGAAGTAAGACCTGTGCCGCAGATCGAACAGAGAATCATCGAAGCAGCACGACTCGGCTTCAAACGAATCATTCTTCCTTCCGCTCACAAATCGCAGGTAAAAGCGCCCAAGGGCGTCGAACTCGACTTCGTCGCAAATGTGAATGATGCGATATCCAGGCTCGGGTGACAGCACCGGGAAAAAGTTTCACGAGCGGCATCAGGCATCGCGCGTTTCGCCCAGCGACCAACACTCGCAACCCCGAGTCCGGTAACCCCCCACATCTCTCTCTTTGAGCCTCGCGTGCTGGACTTCCCAGCCGCGTCCGTGTAACACTTCCCCCTCACTCAATCTTTCCGATTGTTTCAAGGAGGTTTCTTGTGATCGCACGCGTTTTCTTTGTTTCGAGCGCGCTTTCTCTCTTTCTTTCTGCTGCCGCTCTCGCCCAACCAACCTACGACGTCATCGATGTTGGCGATCTCGCCAACGGCATCGGCCAATCCACCGGCTATGCCCTCAATTCCTCCGGCTTTGTCGTCGGCATCACCTCCACCACATCTTCCGGCAATCGTGGCTTCATCTGGAATCCTTCCACCGGAGTCATGACTTCTCTCGCCGCGCTCCCCGGCAGCAGTGGTGGCGGCAACAGCGCGCTCGCCACCGAGCCCTACGCCATCAACGCATTCTCCACCATCGTCGGCCGCGCATATGTCTACAACGGTGCCACGTATGTTTCCACCCACGCTACTCGCTGGGATTCCTCTTCCATCTCCTTTGACCTGGCCCCCCTCGGCACGCGTACCAGCGTTGCCGGGGCCATCAACACCGATGGCATCGCCGCTGGCTCTATCAACTCTGCCACCGGCCTTCCCACCGCCACGCTCTGGTACCCCGATGGCTCCACCTTCTCCTTTGCCGTGCGCCCTACTGAAACCTTCGCCCAGTTCCTCGATATCAACGATGAAGGCACCGCCCTAGGTCAATACAACGTCAGTGGCACGCCCTTCTGGGGCGCCTTTATTCGCACGCCCGATGGCACACGCATCGATCTTCCCTTCCCATCCGGCACAACCCAGATGACGCCTGCCGCCATCAATAGCTCCCGCACCGTCGTCGGCTCTCTGCGCATCGGCACCGGTGGCGCGACTCGCCCCTTCATGTGGACACCCACCAGCGGCACAACCATCCTCAACACCGGCTCCTTCACCAACGGCGCGGCTACCGCCATCAACGATGCTGGCACCATCGTCGGCTGGCATGGCAACAGCCCTCTCTCTGCCTGCGCCTGGTACGACCCCGCCGCCGCATCGATCACCCTCTCTTCGCGTCTCACGCCTGCCTCTTCCACCTGGGGCATCATCGGCGGCGAAGGTCCATATGACATCAACAGCAGTGGCTGGATCCTCGTTCAGGGCCTCACCCCCGCTCGTCCGGGTCGGTATCAGCACGCCGCAGTTCTCGCGCCCTCCAATCCCTGCCCCACGTTCTCCGATCAACCAGACAACCGCACATTCAGTTCCTGCACTCAGCGACTCTTCATCGGCGCCTCCGCTGCCTCGCGCAACCCCATCACCTACTCCTGGACGCTCAACGGCCAACCCATCACTGATGGGCTCGTCGGCCTCACCCGCATCCGCGGCAGTGCTACTCCTACCGTCATCATCGACAACCCCACCTCCGCCTACGCCGGCAACTGGATCTGCATCGCCACCAATTCCTGCGGCACCGCTGAAAGCAACTCCGCCGCCATCACCTTCTGCGCTCCCGATTTCAACTGCGATGCTGTCGTCGACTTCTTTGACTACCTCGATTTCGTCGCCGCATTTGCTGTCAATTCCGGAAACGCCGATTTCAACGCCGATGCCGTCATCGACTTCTTCGACTATCTCGATTTTGTGCAGGCATTCGCGGCAGGGTGCTGATCAGTTTCAGCAATGTGTTTGATCGCAGGTAACGGCGAACTGCGCTGAGGGCTTTCCCTTTCTCTTGCAACGCATTTCTCCCTTGTTTGTGAGCTCCTTCGCCTGAGCCTCTCCCGCTTCCGATACCGGACATTTCGCGCCCCCGTTTTGTCCGATACCGACCCAAGGCAGGTCCCGATAACCCGCTCTAATAAAACAACATTACCTTCTAAATGTGTAATGTTTTTCCAACCCAAAACTGGGGAAAATACTGGGTGTACCGGACACTTTGCGCCCGCGATGCGCGCCCCCTAACACGAAGAAAATTTCGTTTTCTGACAATTATTTTTTCGCCCCTCCTGCGCTCCCATCAACGTTTTTCACGAGACCGATCGTCCCTACCGGACAAAAAGCGCCCCTCGTTTTGTCGCGGCCCTCCCTCTGTAGGGGACGACGGTGTTCGTTGCACCGGCCTTCCCCAACCCCACCAGGGATCAGGAGCCTCGCCATGTCCATGTCATCCAAACGCCGCCTCGCCCAAGCCGCCATCAAGAACGCCGCCGACAACCCAGTTGCCGCATCTTGCACTCCAGCCCAGCTCACCCAGGCCGCTGGCACTGCCGCAGCGCTTACGACCCAAGACCCCGCGCTTCCGTCATTGGGCCTATCGGTCCCATCAGTCCTATTGGGCCTATCCGACTCTTCCTCCAACTCCGAAATCTCAAATTTCAAATCGCCCTCTGATTCTGAATTGTCCGCTTGTCTTCCTTTCAACTCTCAACTTTCAACTCTCAACTTGCCTTCAGACCCTGTCTCTAATTCTGCGCCTCTTGCTCCTTCTTCCTCCTCTGAACTCTCAAATCTCAAATCTGAGATCGCTTCTTCTTCCGACTCTTCTCTCAGCTCCGAACTCTCAACTTTCAACTCCGCTTCTCCCTCCCAAACTCCCCTCCTCTCCGCCGCCCGCTCCTCCCTCATCCAATCCCTCGCCCCCGACCCCGCCCTCGCCGCCATCACCCCCGATCAAATCTTCATC
>CAZAEQ010000003.1:0-179822 GCA_964484185.1 uncultured Phycisphaeraceae bacterium | reverse complement strand
TTTCAACCGCGCGAAAAATCCTCGTGTTAGGGGGCGCGCATCGCGGGCGCAAAGCTTCCGGTACACCCAGTGTTTTCCCTAGTTTTGGACCTTGCTTTTATTACAAAATTCTAAGGTAATGTTGTGTTTTCTTGGTGGGTTATCGGGCCAGTATCGGACGTTTCGGGGGCACGGATTGTCCGGTATCAGACGCCGGAGTGGACGTGTCTGCGGTTGATCGCAGAGCACGCCTCATCTCCGCGCTGGTACCCCGACCGTGAGGTCGGCGGCGAGCACTTCCTCAAGGCATCAGATGGCGAGTAGACGCGCCCAAGAACTGCCTAATCCAGATCCTCGCCCTGGCCATCACGAACGTACCGCGCTGCGATCTCGATATCTTCGGGCGTGAACAGGTGCCGAGTGCTTCCTTGGTCGGCCCAGATTCTTGCACCTCGCGGATAAAGGCTGGCGTCAGCGAGTAGTCGAGTCGCGCGAGATTTCAGGATACCTACGAGTTTCTCTGGTGCTGGCGCAGCACGCGAACCATTCGGATGAGCCGCAAGTACTATGTGGCAATGCTGTGTACGAACGCTTTTCTCGTGAAGACGATGGTTGATGTGGTTACATACATCGATCAGTGCCTCGTGAACGATTTGCCGCGACTTTCGGTTTAGTGTTAC
This sequence comes from uncultured Phycisphaeraceae bacterium, assembly GCA_964484185.1. Taxonomy (GTDB): domain Bacteria; phylum Planctomycetota; class Phycisphaerae; order Phycisphaerales; family UBA1924; genus F1-120-MAGs238. The sequence goes on along the minus strand of CAZAEQ010000003.1, from coordinate 179,163 downwards.
AGGCGGATGCTTCATCCGTGCCTGGTGCGTCGCCTCGAGCAAAGCATCGGGCTCGCCATAGGGGCTTCCGTAACGAGAGTGATGTAGGTCAATCCAGCCTCGCTCATCGCCGCGGAGCCATGTTCCGTAGGTGCGAATGGTGATGAAGTATGCGATGGCTGGCACTGATGCAGTGTAACATCGCATCTCAACCCATCAAGTGACTGGTGAAGTCCTCACCACCGACCTTACGGTCGGGGTACCAGTGCGATCTACAGGGCCGCATCAGGAATTCGCTCTAAACCACGCTGCCACCCCACTAGAATGCCCCATGACCGACTCTGCACCCACAACCCCCGCCACTCCCGCCCCCCGTGTTCCCAATTTCATTGAGGACATCATTCATGCTGATGCCAAGTCCGGCCGCTGGGGCACGCATGCTGATGGCACACCCAAGGTTCATACGCGGTTTCCGCCTGAGCCTAATGGATACCTGCACATTGGGCACTCCAAATCGATCTGTCTGAACTATGGGCTTGCAAAGAACTTTGCCGGCAAGTTCAACTTGCGGTTTGATGACACCAATCCAGCAAAAGAAGATCAGGAGTATGTGGACTCGATCAAGGCCGATGTGAAGTGGCTGGGTGGGCATTTTGATGATCCGGCCCAGCATGGTGGCGGACTTTTCTTTGCTTCCAACTACTTTGAGCAGATGTACAAGTGGGCGTATGAATTGATTGAGAAGGGGTTGGCGTATGTGTGTGAGTTGACGCCTGAAGAGGTGACGGCTCGCCGCGGAACGCCGACGATTCCGGGGACTTCGCCGTTTCGGGATCGGCCGGTTGCTGAGAGCCTGGCGCGGTTTGAAGAGATGAAGGCCGGCAAACACCCCAACGGCAAGATGACGCTGCGGGCGAAGATCGATCTGACTTCGAACAATTTCAATCTGCGCGATCCGATCATGTATCGCATTGTGCATGAGCACCACCACAATACCGGCAACGCGTGGTGTATCTATCCGATGTATGACTGGGCCCACGGGCTGGAAGATTCACTCGAGGGAATCACGCACTCGATCTGTACGCTGGAGTTTGAGAATCATCGAGCGCTGTATGACTGGTTTATCAATTCGATCAACAAAGATCGCTGCCCAGGATCCAAATGGGGCATGCCGATTCATCATCCGCAGCAGATTGAGTTTGCGCGGCTTGCGCTGACCTACACAGTCATGAGCAAGCGGTTTTTGCTCAAGCTGGTCACAGAGAATCGCGTGAGCGGGTGGGATGATCCGAGAATGCCCACGCTCTGCGGCATTCGTCGGCGCGGATATACGGCAGATTCGCTCCGGGCATTTTGTGATGACATCGGCGTGACGCGCGCGAACAGCTTGATCGATGTTGGTCGGCTTGAAAATGCGTGCCGCGATCACTTGAACAAAGTTGCGCCGCGGCGGATGGCTGTGCTCAATCCGCTTAAGGTAGTGATTGAGAATTATCCTGAGGGCAAGACCGAAGAATTTGAAGCGATGAACAATCCGGAGAAGCCAGAAGCGGGCGGACGCATGGTGAAGTTCAGCCGCGAGATCTTTATTGATCAGGATGATTTCATGGAAGTGCCGCCAAAGAAGTTCTTTCGGCTTGCGCCGGGGGCGGAAGTTCGCTTGCGTGCTGCGTACTGGGTGAAGTGTGTGAGTGTGGTGAAAGATGCGGCGGGGAAGATTACTGAGCTGCGCTGCACGTATGACCCGGAGACTCGTGGCGGGAGCAATCCGCCTGATGGCCGCAAGGTGAAGGGGACGATCCACTGGGTTTCGGCGACGCATGGCGTGGCGGCGGAGATTCGCATCTTCGATCGCCTGTTCAATGTGGAAGAGCCGGGGAAGAAGACCGGCGATTACCTTGATGATGTGAATCCCAATTCACTGACGATTATCAAGAACGCGATCGTGGAGCCTTCACTGGCGAGCCGCGGAGGCGATGAGCCGGAGTTTGGCGATGGACTGCGACGGTTCCAGTTTGAACGGGTTGGATATTTCTGTATGGATAAAGATTCGACTAACTCGCATCTTGTTTTCAATCGCACGGTGACGTTGAAAGATACGTGGTCGAAGATTGCGGAGAAGGCGTAAGGACATTTGCGTCGCTGGATCTGTTCGCCTTGAAGGGTGAGGGGCGGTTGCACTCTCTCAGAGTGCGGGAAACGCTTGCTTACCTGGGGTGGCGGTCGAAGCGACCTTCACCCCAGGCTACATTATTTCGAGGCCTTCGGCCTGAAGGCATGTTCATTCGCTAAGTCTGAGCAGGACTTCAAGGTTGTGATTGCTGCGCTGGGGTTGAGCGAAAAGGGATGAGTTGCGGGTGGCGGTTGCCCAGGATGAATCCTGAGACAACGCCGATGAGAATTGCAAGTGCGAGGAGGGCGTTGGGCCATGCGCTGCGGTCGTGCTCGCCCAGAGCGATGTCGGTAAGCAATGAGCGTTCATAGAAGAGCCCGGCGATGCCGTCTTGCTGCACTCTTGCGCCGGTTGCCCAGATGAAGAGTGAGATAATGAGCCCAAGCAAGGCCAGGCCGAACACGACCGCCCCATGAGGATTGAACCAAGCCCAGGCAAAGAGAGAGGCCAAAAGAATGGCCGCTGCAGCAACGAACCATGGCCAAAGTCGCCTTGGCCGAACTTCTTCTGGCGGCAGGCGTCTTTCCTTATCTAGAAAGAATGGGTCTACGGGCATCGTGCTCTTTATTGGGAATTTGCCTTCCTATCTTCCACAAGGTTCACCACCGGCTTTTTGGAGCTTTTCATGAAACGCTGCTATCAGATTCTCGCCGCCGCCGCCGCACTTTGCACCGCTTCTTTTGCGATGGCGTGGGATGCGCCGACACATCGGTTGATTACGCTGCTTGCACTTGATCGATTTCATGAGCGAGCGGGAACGCCGGTGTGGTTTGGTGATGGGGATATGCAGGCACAGGTGGCTGATGGATCGGTGATGCCGGATCGATACCGGTCGGTGAAGATCGCGCAGCTGACGCATACGAACAATGTTGATCACTACATCGATATTGAAGACCTGGATGCGTACGGGATGAAGTTCTTTGAAATCTCGCCGCTGCGGAACGAGTTTATTACGCAGATGGTTCTGGCGCGGGCGAAGGCTGGGGCGGACTTCAAGGGGCGGCCTGTGAATCCGGCGATGGACCCGGCGAAGGTGAATGAATGGCCGGGTTTTCTGCCGCACGCGATTTTGGAGCATTATGGAAAGCTCAAGACGTGCTTTCTTACGTATCGGATCATTGAAGGATTAAACGAGCCGCGCCGCGCAGACCAGTTAAAGATGATGCGGATGCAGATGTGTGTTGAGATGGGGATGCTGGCGCACTTTGTGGGCGATGCAGCGCAGCCATTGCACACTACCAAGCATCATCATGGGTGGGTGGGCGAGAATCCGGATGGGTATACCACTGACAAGGGCTTTCATGCGTATATCGATGGAGAGGTGCCGCGAATGCACAAGTTTCAGTTCAGTGCGTTGAGAGAGGCGATGCCCCAGCAAACGGAAATGAACGCTCTGGATCCGTGGAGCGATGTGATGAGTTATGTCTGGCGGTCGCATGAGATGGTTGGCGAGCTGTATCGCATGAAGAAGACAGGAGATCTTGAGGGCCTGCAGGGCGGCCGCTTGATTGGGGATCGTTTGATGGAGGCGGGCTCGATGCTTGGGGCGTTGTATCTTGCGGCGTGGGATTCTTCAGCGCCGACGCAGAAGGAAATTGACGATTTCCAGAAGTATGACGGCATTCCATCACTGCAGGAGCTGGCTGCACCTGAGGGAGCAGCGCCTGCACCAGCAGTTCAACCTGAGCCAGTTCCGGTAAAATAGTCGATCGATTCTCGTCTTACCGGACCGGACCGACTGGTACGAATCGGACGTTTTGCATCCGCCGCATGGATCGCATCCGGCGTTACACACTCTTCACAAACAGCAGAACCCCGGAGACCGATGAATTTCTACATTCACGAGGACTCCGTATGTCGCAACAAGATGCAGCAAGCTTTCGAATTGGCACACCCCAGATTGAGGAACCAACGGTTGAAGCGACATATGAAGATCCAAACCAAGTTGCGCACTCGGGATATGGGCTTTCTGGATTGTGTGTGATTCCGGCAATTGCGGGCATTGCAATGCTTGCGGTGTTTCCCAAAGGCGCGGGCGCACCTGCTTCAACGAACATGCCGCTGCACATTGCGTTCAATGCGGCGGTACTTCTGGGGGTTTCGTTTGTCGCATCGATCATCTGTTTTTTCATGTTTGGAAGGTCGCGCTCGGTCGCGAGTCTGGCATTCACGTTTGTGATTGGCTTAATGTCGGCGGGGCGTTTTGCCCCCAGCACTGTTGCCGGCGCGCAGGCGGCGGTGTCGCGTGCGGTTGGAATTTCGAGCCCTTCCACATCGAACACGAAGGCAGTTGCCAATTCTGAACTGACTGCGCCGGCGAATCTGGTGCAACTGGCGGCGTCGGCGGACACATCGAGCTTGACAGGCATGCCTGCAACCGAGACGCTCAATCCCAAGCTTGCCACCAGCGCCAAGCGCTGGATTCGGACGGCGAGCCAGTTAGCGACAACGTATCGCGCTGCACGCGAGCAGTTTGAATTTGGGGGCGGGCTTGAACTTTCGGAGTTGAAGTCGCGCAGAGAGTGCAGCGATCGGCTTGCGCTGCTGACGCGTCTGCAGCAGGCCAACGAAGCATTTGCGGGGTATATCAATTCTGCACCACAGACGATGCAGAAATTGCTTTCGGAGGATGGGATCAGCAAGGCCGAGGCTGAGCCGCTCATTGAGGGTTTTCTTGGCGGATTTAACTATGACTTGCAGGTCTCGCTGCGGCAGACGCGGGCGGAGTTTATTTCGAATGCACGGGAGATGCTGCAATTGGCGCGGGATCGTGAGGGGCAGTGGTCGTTTGATCAGAAGTCGGGGCTGTTGATTTTCAAGAACAAGCAGGACACGCGGAACTTTGCGCAGTTTGCGACCAAGGCGCGCGAAGCGGCAGCACGCGATCTGGAACTGCAGCGAGAGCTCGATACTTCTTCAGAATCGCTGCTTGAACCCATTCAGTGAGATCAGTTGTTGAAGAGGAAGTGGCAGACATCGCCATCCTGCATGATGTAGTCTTTGCCTTCGATGCGCATTTTGCCGGCTTCTTTGATGGCCTTTTCGCTTTTGTATTGCTGAAGGTCGGCGACGGAGTAGACCTCAGCGCGAATGAAGCCCTTTTCAAAATCGGTATGGATGACGCCAGCGGCCTGTGGCGCTGTGGCACCGACGGGGACAGTCCAGGCACGGACTTCTTTTTCACCAGCGGTGTAGTAGCTTTGCAATCCCAGAATGTGATACGCGGCGTGGGCGAGTTTGGCGAGCGCGGGCTCTTCAAGGCCGAGGCTCTGGAGCATTTCCAGGCGTTCGCTGTCGGAGAGTTCGCCCAGTTCTGATTCGATCTTGGCACAGACTGCGACACATTCGGAGCCTTCGGCGGCGGCGTGTTCGCGGACGCGCATGGCGCTTGGGCTCTGGCCGAGCAGATCATCTTCATCGACGTTGAGAACGTAGAGAACGCGCTTGGCGGTGAGGAGCGAGAGGCCCTTCATCTGCTTGATCATTTCGGGATCGTCGATCTGAATCATGCGGGCAGGTTTTCCTGCGGCGAGGTAGGGCTGGACCTTTTTCAGGATTTCAAGGCGGGCGACTTGTTCTGGGTCGCGACTTTTTGCAGCACGCTCTGCCTTGGACATGGCGGCGTCGACTGTTTCCAGATCGGCGAGGATGAGTTCAGTGTTGATGATGTCGATATCGCGGAGAGGGTCGACCGAATCGAGGACGTGGACAATGTCTTCGCCACCGGGGGCTTTGGTGAAGCAGCGGACAACTTGAATGATGGCATCTACTTCGCGGATGTGGCTGAGGAATTTGTTACCGAGGCCTTCGCCCTGGCTGGCACCTTTGACGATGCCGGCGATGTCGACGAGTTTGAGGGCGGTGGGGATGACTTTTTGAGTTTTGACGAAGCTGTGGATGATTTCCAGGCGCGGGTCGGGGACAGGGACGACGCCGACGTTGGGTTCGATGGTGGCGAAGGGGTAGTTGGCGGCGAGCGCGTTGGCTTTGGTGAGCGCGTTGAAGAGTGTGCTTTTTCCGACGTTGGGCAATCCGACGATTCCAGCTTCCATGTGCAACGGCTCCAAAAAGGCTGCGATCTTAGGCGGTAGCGATCAACCCGCACGACAAGCGAGTTCGGTGGCGCGGCTGATGGCGTTGCCAACTTCGAGGAATTTGAGGAATTGATCGCGAGCTGACGCCGCTTGTTCGGGTGGGAGACCACTCATGTTCGCGGCGACGTTCCATGCGCTGGAGCGGTTTGCTGCTTCGGCAAGGACGGTTGCGATGCCCAGATCGCTGTGGAGGAACTTGTTGGTTTTGGGGACGAGTTCCTGGTACATGCGGAGGAGGTCGACGCTGAGGGCCATGGCGGCGAGCGGGACATCGGCGGCGGCTTGGAGCGCGCCTGGGAGTTCGGCGACGCGGCGCGAGTCGGAATCGGGGAGTTTTTGAAGCTCGTTGACGAGGCCGTAGGCGGCGGCATCTTCTTCGCCGAGTTCCAGGTACATTTCGCGGGCGCGCTCGAGTTTGGTTGCGGCGAGCGCGAGTGCGGGCTGGTGGTCGGCGAGGTTTTTCTTGCCAATCGAGTAGTTGACGACCATTTGGGCGAGGGAAGCTGAGAGGGCGCCGGTGGAACAGGCGACGGCCCCGCCGCCGGGAGCGGGGGTTTTGGCGGCGACTTGCTGGAGGTAGGTTGCGAGGACGGTTTGGGCGAAGGGGGTCGGGGTCATGGGGCATTGTGGACTGGTGAAGGGATGGTGGCAAGTTTGCGGGAGACAACGCGGTTATTTTGAATTTGTGGCATGTATTATAGGACTATGTGGATGCGGACAACGTTTGGTGACGATCGTTTCACCTACAATGCGGTTCGGACAATCGCGCGACAATAAAGGAGTTTCCATTGAATTGCACTACGTTGGCTTTGGTTTTTGCATCTACGTTCGCATTTGCGACTTTGGCGGCGGCACAGGGAACGAAACCTGCAGCGCCGGCGACGACGGCTGCTGCCCCCACGAGCGGACCTGTGAACTTGGCCGCCCCACTGCCAACTGACCCGCGCCTGGTGACTGGCGTGCTGGATAATGGGCTGCGTTATTTTGTGATGAAGAACTCAAACCCGCCAGGACGGGTTTCGATGCGGTTGCATATTTCGACCGGGTCGTTGAACGAGACTGAGCAGCAGCGAGGGATTGCGCACTTCCTTGAGCACATGGCGTTTAACGGATCGGAGAATTTCGCGCCGGGGACCGTGATCAATTTCTTCCAGTCGATGGGGATGCAGTTTGGTCGCGATCAGAATGCGTCTACCGGATTTGATCGCACGATGTACATGCTTGATCTGCCGGATGTGAAGCCGGAGACTTTGGCGAAGGGGACGTTGTTCTTTTCGGATGTGGCATCACGGTTGAAGTTGCTGCCGAGCGAGATTGATTCAGAGCGGCAGATTATTCTGGAAGAGAAGCGGACGCGTGACAGTGCGCAGTGGCGTTCGCTTATGCATGCGTTGCCGCGGATGATCCCGGGATCGTTGTATGGCGAGCGGTTGCCGATTGGTGTGGATGAGACGATCAAGAACATGACCCAGCAGGATTTCATGGACTACTACACGAAGTGGTATGTGCCGTCGAACATGGTGCTGGCGGTGGTGGCGGATACTGACCCGGCGGTCATTGTGGACCTGATCAAGAAGGATTTTTCGGGCGGCAAGAAAGTTGCGAAGCCGGTTGATCAAGACATGAGATTGACTGTGACCGCCGGTGACAGCGGGATTGTGTTTGCAGATAAGGAACTGCCAAACGCGCAGATTCAGATCATGCGGTTTGACACGCCGACCGGGCCGGTGTTGACTGTGGGCGATGCGCGGCGCGATCTTGTTGAAGCGATTGCGAATGCGGCGTTTGATCGCAGTCTTGATGCGAAGGTTTCCGCAGGAGCGATGACGTTCTTGAATGGTGGAGCTAGCAGCGGCAACCAGATGGGGATGTTCCGCCAGAGCGGAATTTCTGCCAGCGGCAAGCCGGAAGACTGGAAGAAGATGCTGACGGAGATCGCGACAGAAGTTCGGCGCGCGACGCTGCATGGACTTGCAGCGAAGGATGTAGATGCGGTGAAAGCGGAGATCCTGTCGCAGACTGAGCAATCGGTGAAGACGGAATCGACGGCAGCGCACTCGGCGATTCTGGGGCGCATTCTGGCGTCGGCGGGTGATGAAGAGCCGGTGATGTCGCCGCAGCAGAACCTGGACCTGGTGGCCGCGATATTGCCGACGATTACGGCGGCAGAGTGCTCGAAGCGGTTTGCGGAGATTTTCGATCTCAAGAGCGCGGTATTCATGTTGACCTTGCCGCAGAAGGATGGCGTTGAAGTGCCGACGGAAGCAGAGTTTGCGAAGCTTGGTCGGGCGGCACTGAGCGTGACGCCGGCGGCAGATTCACAGACAAATTCGGCGACGGAGCTTTTGAGCAAGGCACCGACGGCAGGAAAGTTTGCGGAGATTGCGCAGCACCAGGCGAGCGATACGTATGGCGGATGGCTTGAGAACGGTGTGCGGTTTAACTATCGGTTCATGGATTACAAGAAGAATGCGGCGACTGTGAACATCAGTATCGCGGGCGCGACGCTGCACGAGACTAAGGCGAATCGCGGGATTTCTGAAGTTGCGGGGATTGCGCTTGGCAAGCCGGCGACTAGCACGCTGACCTCGACGGATATTCGCGACTTGATGAATGGGAAACAGGTTGATACACGCGGCGGCGCTGGTGTTGATACGTTCTCAATCAATATCTCGGGTAACCCGGATGATCTTGAAGATGGGTTCAAGGTTGCGTATTTGCTGTTGACGGATGCGAAGATTGAGCAGGCTGCGTTTGATCAGTGGAAGACTCGCAATTTGCAGTTGATTGAGACTCGCAAGACCAATCCGACATCGGCGTTTGCGGAAATGGCGCCAGGCGTTATTTATTCACCGGATGAAATTCGTACCAAGCCGCTGAACAAGGAGCAGGTTGAGGCTCTGAATGTTGCGGATGCACAGAAGTGGCTGACTTCGCAATTGGCGACGAGCCCGATCGAAGTGACAGTGGTTGGCGATATTGAGCGGACCAAAGCGATGGACCTTGTCGCGAAGTATCTGGGCAGCTTGCCCAAGCGCGAGCGGATCAGCGCGAACACGTTTGCGAGCGAACGCAAGACCGGCAAGCCCGCGGCAGTTCGCGTTGCGGACAAGACGATGGCGACGGCGACCGATCAGGCTGTGGTCGCGGTGGGATTCGATGGACCCGATCTTGCGAACATGGTTGATGTGCGTGCGATGAACATGGCGGTGCGTGTGATCAATACGCGCATGATTGACATTGTGCGTGAGAAGGAGCAATTGGTGTACAGCCCGCGGTTCACACTCAATCCGGCGACCGCGCTGCCGGGCACGGGCACGGCGATTTTCTTCGCGACAACGGATCCGGCGAAGGTTGATCGCCTGGTGGAAGTGCTTGGGACGATCTTCGATGATTTCTCAAAGGGCGGACCGACTGAAGATGAACTGAAGACCGCTCACAAGCAGTTTGCTACGGGTCTTGAGAAAGACATGAAGGAGCCGAACTGGTGGGCGGGTCGATTGACCAATATCACGTATCGCGGCGTGAAGCTGGATGATGTTGTGACCGAGGCTCAGGAGATGGAGAAGTTGACATCGAGCGAGGTGCTGGCGGTGTTTAACAAGTACTACAAAGGACAACAGTCGATTTTGAAGTGCATTGTGCGGCCGGGGAATGTCCCGGCGGCGCCAGCCGTAGCGCCCGCAGCGGCCCCGGCTGGAACTCCGGGAGCCGCCCCCGCGGCGGTACCGCCAGCAACTCCCGGAAAGACTGCTTTGACTCCTTCTCGAAACCAACTGCGCAAGCTTGCGGAAAGTGCACTAGCTCGGAGGAAGACGTCTTCTGAAGCAGCACCAAAGAAGTAAATAGTTTCCTGAAAACAAATTGAAAGCCCCACGAGCCGCCTCGTGGGGTTTTTCTATGAAATACCAGAAGTGAAAGTCATGTTCAGAAACTGCAATTCTGGCACGAGAATCAAGGCAACTAACCAACTCCCTCGCCCGAGAAGACTAGTGCAACCATGCGGAGTCCAGGCCTGTATTCGCACTATTCGTCGCATCGGGTGTCAGTGCTCATTCATAATCAACCCGCGATTCTCTGGCGAGGCACATAACGTAACATAATTATTGCACACTTGTTCTTTCGAACTCTCACCGCCCCTGCCATCCGAATTGCCTTCACCACGTGCGCCGTGCTCATGCATGTCACAGGCACCCCCGCCCGCAGCGATGGATGGAAGTCACACGTCCGCCAGCAACTGGCAGCGCGGCGAACCTCCCGATTTGCGTGGGCGACTTCAACCGCGATGCCGTCGTTGATTTCTTTGATTATCTGGATTTTGTGGACGCATTCTCTGCCGGGTGCTGAGAGCGGGAAAAGCGCACAATTGCAGCGGCCAGTACCCGTACAGGCGCAAGTCGAGAATCCATAATTTTGCCTTCGCCACAGCGCATCGGGCGGCTTTGTGGTATGCTGCGCTATACCCCAGTTGCGGCAAGGCGGGCTGATTCGCACGGACGCCGCGGATACTGGGTGTATTTGAGAAGCCGGGCATTTATCGAGGTAGCACACGATGCGTTCACACAATTCGACACGTTCAGCGGTTCATTGCGGTCTGGCAGCGCTTGCGATTGGGGTCGCCATGATCGGGAGCGCCAATGCGGCGGAGCCGAAAACAAAGCCAGCGGCGGCCAAGACGGTCGTTTCCAAGGCAGCGGTTACTGCAAGCGCGGCACGTGCGGGGAGCATCAAGAAGGCTGCTCCGGTGCGGCATGTTGGAGATGTTGTCGCGATTGGAAGCGCTCAGAAATTTCACCCATCGCATGTCATGCTGCGGACCAAGCCGGGGACATCGGCGGCGAAGATTGCCGCGCTGGATGCAAAGGCTGGCGTGGTGAAGACGCTGTATCAATCCAAACTGGTGCCAGGTCTGCGATGCGTAGAAGTGAAGTTGGGCAATGTGCAGAAGGCGATTGCGATCTACAAGAAGGACGCGGCGGTGATGTATGCCAATCCAGATTTTGTGGTCAAGGCGACTGCACAGGTGACGCCGTATGGGATTACCAATGTGAATGCGCCGCAGGTGTGGCCGAACTTGATTGGCACTGGTGTGGTGGTTGCTGATCTGGATACTGGAGTTGATATCGGGCATCCGGATCTGCCGGTTCCGACGTTGACGGCATCATTTGTGACTGATGAGACAGTGCAGGATGGGCATGGACATGGAACGCACACAGCGGGGACGATTTGCGCACTTGACAACACCATTGGCGTGGTTGGAGTTGCGCCGCAGGTTTCGCTGATTGTGGGCAAGGTGCTTTCGAATGGCGGGTCGGGGTATGACTCGTGGGTCGCCGCGGGGATTGACTGGGCGGTTGCGAACAATGCACGCGTGATCAACATGTCGCTGGGCGGGTACGACTTCAGCCAGGGGATGCTCGACTCCTGCAACGCAGCGCTGGCGGCGAATTCGCTGATTATCGCGGCGGCGGGCAATGACAACTCGGCGAATCTGCTGTATCCCGCGGGCTACCCATCGACACTCGCGGTCGCGGCGGTCGATCAGAATAACAATCGAGCTTCGTTCTCAAATTTTGGATCGCATGTGTCGCTGACCGCGCCGGGCGTGGCAGTGCTCTCGACGTTTCCATCGGGGTCGGTGACGTGGGATGGTTTGGGTCATGAAGGCGTGCCGCTGGCTGGGAGCGCTGAGGGATCGGTGACTGGAAACGCCGTGTTCTGCGGCATCGGGAACGCTGGTGATTTTCCGCCGGAGGTGAGCGGACATGTTGCACACATTCGGCGCGGGTCGATCAGCTTTATCATCAAGGTAAACAACGCGCTGGCTGCGGGCGCCACCGGCGTGATTATCTCGAACAACGCGGCGGGACTTTTCAGCGGGACGTTGAACACCAATGTTGCGATTCCGGTGGTGGGAATCAGCCAGAGCGATGGCGATGCGTTGCAGGCCGCGAGCGGAACGCCAACGACAGTCAGCACATCGGGCGGGCACAGTTACGCCTCGCTCAGCGGCACATCGATGGCGACGCCGCATGTTTCGGGCGTTGCAGCATTGCTTGCGGGTATGAACAATGGCGCAGCGACCGCGTTGCAAATACGTCGGGCGATGGAAGAGACTGCGACTGACCTTGGGCCGGCGGGACGGGATGACCAGTTTGGAAACGGTCTTGTGAATGCGATGGCGGCGATGAATCGCCTGCACTGCATTGTGTGTCCTGCAGATTTCAACTGCGATGGCGCGGCGAACATGCTTGACTATCCAGATTTCACAACAGCGTTCTTTGCGGACGGCGCGAATGCGGACTTCAATCGCGATGGAACGGTCGACCTGTTTGACTACCTTGATTTTGTGCAGGCGTTGAGCGAAGGTTGCTGAGTTGATTATCACAATTGAGAAAAATACGGTCGGTTATGTTCTGATTGAGAAATGAGCCTCGGGAACATTCTCGGTCCATCGTGTGCGCGATTTCAAGGGAATCGCCGCCAAACTTGGCCTGAAATCATATATGCCACGATATAGATTGGGCACCTGGACGCTTACTCGAGTATTTGCATCAATACTTCTTGCAGCAGATAGGCTCGAGCAAGTACCATAAGGCGAGAGACGCACAACACGTTTTTCGCCCTGAAAGTGACACCATATGCATCAGGCTTTATATACAGCAGCATTCTCCCTTTCCTTCACCCGTCGTGGATTGAAAGGCGCAGCGTCGGCAGCGGCGATGGCATTGCTTGTCCAGACGGCATCGGCTCAGGCACCGTCATTTGCCACTGTGCCGAATTCCTTTGACGATACGACAGGCTACGCAGTTTCTCCGAACGGGCGCTATGTCACCGGCGGGTGGAGCTTTCCCGGTATTGTCAATTCCTTTCCGTATCGCTGGGATCGACTGACAAACCAGTACATCAACCTTGGTGTTGCCGAGGGGCTCGGACTTAGCGGTGTGGCGGTGCTCGATGATGGTCGCGTCTACGGAAACGGCTCACGCACGATTTTTGAACCTGGCAATATTTTCAGATGGACACCGTCGACAGGGGTGTTTGACTGGGCATACACGCCGACTGATCCGCGCACGAACGATTACCTCCGCGGGGTTTCACGTGATGGTCAGTATGGATTCGGCGTTCGAATGTTCCGCGACCCCGCTGGCACACCGATGTACCACCCGACGCTGTATCCATTCTGGCAGGCATCGGGCCCATTTGTTCCGATTGATCTCAACATGACGCCGGGTTCCCCGTCGTTGTATACCGGCACCGCTGGAGTTTCGATTCCTGTCAATGGAACTCGCCGCGTCTTTGGCACGATGCTCTTTGCTGAAGGACACAACGGGGCGATCTGGACACTTGGTTTTGAGCAGTTGAGCCGTGATAATGCGTGGTCATCGATTGTCGACATCACTCCTCGCGCCGACATCGTACTTGGTACGGTTGGGACAACGTACATCATTCGCGGCGATGGACCAGATCAAACACTCTCCGCACCGACCGCGCCATTTTTCATGACTTCACCGACTGTCAGACGCATATCTGATGATGGTCGGGTGGCCGTGGGCTGGTCGCTGATTCCTGCACTGAGTCGTAACGATGCGGTGGTCTGGCGCAAGGGTCAGCCGCCAACGGTTTTGCGTTCGATTCTCGCTGGGGCAGGAGTGAGCGTTCCGGCGTGGAACAATGCTGTTCTCTCAGGCGTTTCCGCCGATGGATCAACGGTCGTCGGCGAGTACTCTCCATCATCGGGTGTCAGTCGCGCATTTGCGGCGGTGCTTCCCGCGCTCAATGACAATTGCGCGGGCGCACGGGCGATTACCTATGGGACCATTCTGGCATCGACCAACGGCGCCACCCGCGCGGGCGTCAGTGGCAGCTGTGCTTCCGAAGGCACAGCTCCGGATGTCTGGTTCTCTTTCACGCCGCTGGCGAACGAGACGATTTCTATCGATACGTGCGGCAGTTCCTTTGATACGACACTGGCAATCTATCAGGCCTCCAGCTGTGCTTCAATCGGCGCAGCTCTTGCGTGTAACGACGATGCCAGCCCCGCGTGTTCAGACAACGTCCATGCGTCGCGCCTCTCGGCGAGTGTCTTTGCGGGGCAGAACTACTTCATTCGGGTCTCAGGATGGAACGGTGCGTTTGGCACTATTAGCCTCACGATTACCGCGCCCAGTCGCCCGGTCAACGACGCATGTGCACAAGCTACAGATGTTGCACCGGGAACCGGAGCGATGTTCAACAACATCAATGCGATTACGGATTCGCGCCCTGGCTGCCCGGGCGGCGCGACGCCCTTCAATGATGTGTGGTTTAAGACGGTGGCGCCAGAATCCGGCCGCATGACCTTCAGCATCTGCAACGCGACGATCAACACAGTAATGATGGTGTATGACGGCTCGGCGTGCAGCAATTTGAGTGCTCCATCGCTTGCGTGCGGATCAAACAACACTTCATGCGGCACTGGCGTCGGCAGTCAGATTACGGTTCCATGCACTGCGGGGCAGACTCTGCTGGTTCGCGTGGGAGGGCTCTTTGGCAGTTCAGGCAGCGGGTTGTTTGTTGCTCGCTTTGCCTGCGATCAGAACCAGTATTCCGCATATTCGGCGGCGGTTCTCAATTCAAACCCCAGAGCCTACTGGCGCTTTGATGACAGCGGGAGCGTGACAGCGGCGGATGCCAAACGCAGCGATCCGTACAGCTGTGGCGATTACCCGGGCGAATATGTGGGACAGCTCTCGCGTGGAAATGATTATCATGGCAAGTCACTTTCGCTGCAGCACTCAGGCGGATACGTGCGAGCGGAAATGGCGACGCACGTCAGCGATATATCGATCTGCCCCAATGGCGCGACGCTAGAGGCATGGGTGAAGACGACCGATCCGCTCGCTGGCGTGGTGCTTACGAATCGCAATGGACCCGGCGATACATCGCTCACACTGGTGATCGGATACAACACGATTGGCGTTCCAGGTACGGAAGGCAAGGTCATGTTTATCACCGATGGACCAGGCGTGTTCCACGGCGCGATCTCGGGCACCCGCATCGATGATGGCCGCTGGCACCACATCATCGGGCGACGGTCGTATCTGGGTATTCCTGGGCTGTATTCGTATCAGTTGTATATTGATGGCGCGTACAACGGAGTTGATAATCTCCCTGGCGTCGGCTCGGCTCCGAGCGGGGCGAACGGATTCTACTGGCTGGTTGGCAATGGAACTGCGTGGCCCGCAGCGAACGCCGTGTTCAGTGGTAAGATCGATGAAGTTGCGATTTACTGCGGACTGTTGTCTGATCCGGTGATGAGACAGCATTATGACATTGGACGCCCATGCCCCACGGATATCAATCTCGACCATGTGGTGGATTTCTTTGACTATCTCGACTTTGTTGAAGCGTTCAGTGCACAGTCGTTTGAAGGGGACTTCAACCGGGATGGCGTAATTGACTTCTTTGACTACCTCGATTTTGTGCAGTCGTTCAGCGCAGGGTGCTAAAATTCGGCGTGGATAGTCATCGGAATACATCTGATGTTACTCGAGTGCTGGAACTGGCCGCCGCGGGCGACCCGGATGCAGTGCAGGAATTGATGCCATTGGTCTATGACCACTTGCGGGTGCTTGCTGCCCAGCGGCTGGCGCGGGAATCGCCGGGCAACACGCTTGGTCCGACTGCGCTCGTGCATGAAGCATATCTGAAGATTGCGGGCGCCCGGGATTTGATGTGGAGCGGACGGAAGCACTTTTTCAATGCCGCCGCGCTGGCGATGCGGCGGATCCTGGTTGATCGGGCCCGTGCGAAGAAAGGCGCGAAGCGCGGTGGCGGCGTGGGTCGAGTGTCGCTCGATGTCGCAGAAGCGGCGGCGGCGGGGTCGCAGGATGTGGACGATGTGGACTGGATTGTTCTCGATGAAGCGCTGCGGGCGCTGGCGGTGCATGATGGAGACCTGGCCCAGGTGGTGAACCTGCGTTATTTTGCGGGGCTTGCGATTGATGAAGTTGCACGCGTGCTTGGCACTTCTGCAAGTTCGGTCGATCGCGATTGGAAATTGGCACGAGCATGGCTGCTGCGCGAAATCAACCGGGGGATCGATGCATGAGCGATGTATTGTGGCCCAAAGTCAAGGAGGCGTTTTCGCGGGCGGTTGAAGCTTCGGGCGCAGAACGCGAGCAGATTCTGGCACAGTGCGCTCTTGAACCTGGGCTTCGCACTGAAGTCTTGTCGCTGCTGAACGCACACGAGCGCGGACAGCACGCGCTCAGCAATACCGACCGAGCGTGGACTGAAGCTGGGGGCACAACGACGGCAGATGTTCAGCCCGGGGACATGATCGGGAAGTATCGCATTGAGCGGCTGATTGATACTGGCGGAATGGGTTCGGTGTACGAGGCGATTGATACCACGCTTGACCGGGCGGTAGCGCTCAAACTGCTGCACAGCGGGTTGCCGTCAGAATCGATGCGGGCGCGATTTGGAGATGAATCTCGAATTCTGGCGAGATTGCGGCACCCGGCGATTGCGCAGGTGTATGAATCCGGGACGCACCAGCGCGAGGTATCGGGAACGGCCACACCGTTTTTTGCGATGGAATTGATCCCCGATGCGAAGCCGATTGATCGCTGGGTTCGCGAACGCCAGCCGGCGCGAGAAGACGTATTAAGAATGTTTATCCGTGTGTGCGAGGCGATTCAGCACGGACATCAGCGCCGCATTGTTCATCGGGATATCAAACCAGCGAACATTCTCATCGACAGCGGCGATGCTCCCAAGGTGATTGATTTCGGCGTTGCCCAGGCGTTAGTCGATACGCGGACGCCGCGGAAAGATCAGGCTGGACATCTTGTTGGAACACTTTGCTATATGAGCCCGGAGTCGTGTTCCGGAGACCCGTTGGATGTTGATGTGCGATCGGATGTGTATTCGCTGGGTGTGGTGCTGTATGAATTGCTGACTGGCCAAGTGCCGCATCGCGTGGACACGGGGTCCGTGCCTGATGCTGTGCGGGTCATACGTGACGAAGCGCCGCGACGCATTTCGGAGCACGATCGAACGCTTGGCGGAGATCTGGAAGCAATTGTCGAAAAGGCGATGAAGAAGGATCGCGAGCAGCGGTATCAGTCTGCGGCGGATCTGGCCGCGGATATTGGGAGATTTTTGACATCGCGACCCATCCATGGACGCACTTCAACCGGGGTCTATCAGCTTCGACTTTTTGCCAGGCGCAATCGGCTTGCGGTGGTTGCAGGGCTCGCGGTGGCGGTTGCCATGCTGGCGGGAATTGCGGGGCTTGCGATCGGTCTTACCCGCGCCAATCGGGCGACGAGCGAGGCGCTGACACAAAGCCAGCGAGCAACACGTTCATCGGAATTTCTGGTGAACATGCTGCGATCGGCAAATCCCGGCCAGACAGTTGTTCAGGGGAAGTCGCTCTGGGATCCGGATCTTCATCCGGATCAGTCGCCGCCGGGCTGGGGTTTTGCGGGCGTTTCGGGGCAGACGGTTTCGGCCAGAGACATCATTTCGCTTGCGGCGGATAAGGTGCACGATCAGTTTCACGATGATCCTGTGCTGCGGGCGGACATGCTGACGCTGTTTGCGGAGACGCTTCGAGAGACTGGACTTGATCCGCGCACGGAGATTTTCAGCAAGGAAGCGCTGGCGCTGAACGAAGCGGCGTTTGGACCACTGAACAGACGAACGATCATTTCGCACCTTCATTGTGCGCATGAGGCGTGGCTGAAAAGTGATTTTAAAACGCTGCTGCAACACTATGAAATTGCATATAAATCGAGCAGATCGGCGTTTGGGCCGACTGATGCGCTCTCGCGCACATGCCTGACCAAGTACGCAAGTTCGCTGCTTTCTGTGCCGGGACGGGCAATCCAGGGCGAGTCGTTGCTGCGCGATCAATATCGCAGCGTTGAGGCGGCGTTTGGGAGTTCGTCCCATGAGTTACTTGTGGAAAAAGTGCGGCTTGGGTCATCAATTGCTGATGCCGGTGAGGCGCTCACGCTGCTTCGCGAAGCACAATCGGCACTTGAGACGCAGGGCAAGCGGGATTCGCTGCTGTGGGCGGAAACAACACTTCGCATTGCTGATGTGCTCGCGGGAGAATGCGAATCGCAGGCAAAGGCGGCAGAGCATTATCTTATGGCGCGCGCAGCGCTTGACCGGTTGATTTTTCCACTCAACCCGCGCAGCATTGAGCTCACAGGCGAACTGATCAAGTGTTATGTGAGGCTGGACCAGGCGCACCTTGCCGTTGCCTATTCGCGCGAGATTACGGAAGCGCTGGCGAGTCGATATCATCCGGGCACGATCGGCGCGTTTATCGGGCAGGGGCGACATGCACGAATCCTCTCGCTCGCAGGAGAGGAGCTTGAGCATGCCGAACATCTGGCAGCGCAGGCGGCGGCTGGAGTGGAAACGACCGACCCAGTAACATCGGCGGACTGGGGAACGTATTTCGTGGCGGTTCGCGCTCAGGCACTTCGAAAGCTGGCGCGGGCGAGCGAAGCTCTTGCCGCGATTGACGCTCGACTTCCGACTGCAATGAGTAAGGATGGGGCGGCCTGGGCGATTGGACTGCTGTACAACGAACGGGCGGAGTGTCTTGGTGCGCTGGGAAGAGCAGAGGAAGGGAAGGCGGCCTCTCAGCGTGCCCTTGAGATTGCGCAGCAGGGATTTGCAAGTCCTCTTGATCAATGCCACGCGGTGTATAGCGCGATCAAGGCCACGGCTCAGCGACTGGGCGTCGAGGCTCGCACGAAGTGAAAGCACTGACCGGCGGCTGGGCGCTGGTTTTTTGGCGTTATTGGACCTTTTTGCGGCTGCCAGTGGCTTTCTTTGGGATCGAAACGGATGAAATCGTGACGTCGACGAAGGTGGGGTTCCGCAATGTAGAGGGGATGCCGCCAAACCAGCGGGAAACAGCTGGGTGCGGTTACATTGGAGGAAGTCATGGCACGATCGATGGACACATTGGGCAGAGATCGCGGTATTGGTTCACGGAACCTGAAGGCGTGCGCGATTGCGCTTGCATTTGCGACTTCGCTGGCCGCAGCACAGTCTCCATCGTTCATCAGTGCGCCCACTGCGATCGGCGATTACTCTTTTGCCTCAACCATTTCTCCAGATGGCCGCTACGTTGCGGGAAGTGCTTCAAACTCGGTCATCGCAGCCCAGAGGCTGTTTCGTTGGGCGCCCACCTCGGGAAATCACGCCGAGTTCTTCACCGAGTATCGAAATCAAAAGGCCCAGCGAGTTCTCAACGATGGGAGAGTTTTCTGGTACTATGACCTGTATAGCCACGCCGATCCGCCGGGACATATTTCCATCTGGCAACCTGATACGGGACAGAACATCACACTTCCAGGACCGTCAAATCCCCTGGACACCGATTTCCTCGAATCAGTCTCACCTGATGGCATGTACATACTGGGCTATTCCGCGGACCACCGGGGCCGTTTCTTCAACCTATTCACCAAAATGCCATTCATATACGATATCTCCACGGGATACTTCAGATTCCCACTCAATAGAGATACGGGAAATTTATTTTCGAACGGAGCGGGGGTCACGCTCCCTATTAACGGGGCGCGGTTTGCGTACGGAACGGTGACGGGCAATGGAACCGTGACCGGAGTGAACTGGTTCATCCCCAATCCCACACCATCACCGATAGGCTGGGAGGTGTTTGATATCTCGCCACGTGCCGAGTACATGCTTGGAAAAATTGGCGAGAACTACTACTTGTTCGGCGATGGGACTTCGCGTGTGCTCAATGTACCAACTTCACCGGTCATCATGTTCGATGCGCAGCCGAAAAAGATCTCTGACGATGGCTCTGTTGTGGTTGGCTCTGCCGGTCAACCGCTCAATTCGCAACCGGATGCTGTCGTATGGCGAAAGGGAGCCGCGCCCGCGCAGCTCAGGAACATTCTAACCGCCGCCGGCGTAGCGGTTCCAACGTGGTTTAGCTCTGCACTCACTGGAGTGTCCGCCGATGGCTCATCGGTCACTGGGAACTATCAGTTAGGTTTTGAAGAGCGCACACACGCGTTCTTTGCTGTCCTTCCCGCGCTCAACGACAATTGCTCGACCGCTCGAGCGGTTACGTATGGCACCGTCATCTCGTCGACCAACGGCGCAACTCGCGCGGGTGTCAGCGGGACGTGCGCTTCTGAAGGCAGTGCTCCGGATGTCTGGTTCTCATTTGTCCCACTTGCCAACGAGATTGTTTCAATCGATACGTGTGGCAGTTCTTTCGACACCACGCTCTCACTTTACGCGGGAACGTGCGGTTCGCTTGGGAATGCGCTCGTTTGCAACGATGATGCGAGTCCGGTCTGCGGCGACAATGCACTGGCTTCGCGGGTCAATGCGAATGTGTTCGCGGGCCAGACGTACTTCATTCGTGTTTCGGGCTACAACGGTGCGTTTGGGAGCGTGAGGCTCACCGTGACTGCGCCGAATCGTCCTATCAATGATTCCTGTGGTCAGGCTACTGAAGTTCCCGCGGGAACAGGCGTGGTTTTCGACAACCGCAATGCCATTACCGATTCTCGCCCGCAGTGCGGCGGGACGCCATTCAACGATGTCTGGTTCAAGACGGTCGCGCCAGAATCAGGGCGTATGACATTCAGCACGTGTGGGTCGACGATCAACACGGTGATGGCGGTGTATGACAGCGCGGCGTGCGGCGATATGAACATGCAGGCCATTGCCTGTGGCGCATCAAACGCGGCGTGCACCATCGTTGGCGGCGGCAACGGCACGCGGATTACCGTTCCCTGCGTGGCGGGACAGACATTGCTCGTGCGTGTCGGCGGACAGTTTGGGGCGAGCGGTATTGGCCAGTTCAATGCAACTTTTGCATGTGATAACGAGATTCACACGCCGTACTCAATTGCCGTTCGCAATTCTGGAGCACTGGGGTACTACCGATTTGAAGACAGCGGGGCTCTGACGGCGGCCGATTCGATTCGATTTGACCCGTATCGCTGCGGCGACAATCCGGGCACCTACATGGGCAATGCAGCCCGCATCAATAACTTTCAAGGCAAGGCGCTGAAGCTTGACGGCACTGGCGGGTACGTGCGAATCTGGGGCGGGTACAACGTCACTGATCCGGGGCAATGTCCTGCGCTTGATGGCCAGGCGACGCTTGAGGCCTGGATCAAGACGACGGATCCGCAAGCGGGCGTGGTCATGACGAATCGCTCAACACCGGGTGAGCATTCGATGACACTTGTGATTGGCTACAACCCTGTCGGACTTCCAAATACTGATGGACGCGCGATGTTTGTTTCGGATGGGCCCGGCAATTTCTGGGGGGCCATGTCGACGCAGCGCGTGGATGATGGCAGATGGCACCACCTTGTCGGTCGTCGATTGCAGACGGAAGACGGGCTGATCATGCAGTTGTTCGTCGATGGTGTACAGGCGTGGACCTGGGCGAATGGTCCGGGCTTTGCGTATAGCGGGCAAAACGGCAACTACTGGCTGATTGGAAATGGAACGGCGTGGCCAGCTGCGAACGCAGTGTTCAATGGGATGATTGACGAAGTGGCGATTTACTGCGGGGCACTTTCGGCGGCGACAATTGCAAACCATTACGACGTCGGACATCCGTGCCCGGCAGATGTGAACTTTGATCGCGTTGTAGACTTCTTCGACTATCTTGACTTTGTCCAGATGTTCAGCGACCTGTCTCCGGAGGCCGACTTTAACGTCGATGGCGTGGTCGACCTCTTTGACTATCTGGACTACTTGCAGGCGTTTGCAAACGGGTGCTGAATCAGGCAAGATTTTTCAACCGCGGATGTAGCGGTACAGCACGCCCAAAGCGAGAATGAGAATCGGGAGACCAACGATCAGACCGATGCGCAGCAGGTTGATTCGTGCGGCAGTGAGCGGCTGGATGATGGCGATTGCCTGCGAAGATGGCGCGGGAGCGATTGTGGCTTCCTGGTGCGCGAGCCAGAGAAGCGAGGATTCGAGCAATTCGAAATTGCCGGGGAATGTTGAAATCTGGCGGCCGTCGATATTTTCGCGGGCCTGGGTAATGAAGTCGGCAAAGTAGTTGTTGCTGCCAACGTAGACGAGACGTTGCACGATCTTGTCGGGGCGAGTACGTTCGACGGCGGCGGCGACGACAAATGGGCCGCGGTTTGAGTCTTTTGCGGGGTCGAATGTCGAGGGGACCAGTTCAGAACGTTTGTTGGCGGCGGTCTGCCAGACGCCGATCCACTCGTGCTCGGCCCAGGTGGTATCGGCGGGAGCTATCGAATACAAGTCCGTAATTTTGACTTCACTGCCGTCGGTTGGTTTGACAGGTTCAAAGGGAACTGCGAAGCCAAGGAACGTTGGCAGACCTTTGATCGCACGGCTGATGACGTGATCTGAATCAAGGGGCTGGAGAACAAAATCGAAATCCGCGAACTGCTTTCCGGCAGCGCCCTTGAGTTGAACGATGGGGCGACCGGAATCTACACGAAGTCCAAAGTCGAGTGCAAATGTGGTGACAGGGTCCTGCTGCTGAGAGAGCGGCAAGATTGAAGGATTGACGCTGAGACAGATCGAAGCGCCGCTTGCAGAGAGCGCAGAAAGAGCCTGACCAAGAACCTGCGCTCGCTGTGCGCCGGGTTGATCAGTCGGACTTCTTGCTGAGCTGCTTGAATCGGGCGCGAGTACGAGGAACACAATGGGTCGCGTGCGTGTTGGATCAAGTTCCGCCGGTGTTGGCGGCGAAGGTTGAATGGCTGCTGAGTACTCGACGACATCGATGCCGCGGCGGCCCAGATGTGCAACCAACTCATCAAAGAGGCGTGAGCCAGAGGTGAGGAGCGGCTCGCTTTCGGCATGCGTGAGAACCACGATGGGCTTGTTCGGGACTGAAAGTGAGATGAGCGCGGTTGCGAGAAGGTCTTCGGTTTGACGACGGTTGTCGGCCTTGCCGCCCGAAGAGGCGAAAAGCTCATCGAAGTCGAGGGCGACCAGGCCGAGGTCGGAGGGTCCGATGACGAGAACGCCGCGTGGCGACTTAATTGCCTCTGCAACGCGTGCGATGGCCGGACGGGGAGTTTTTGCGAGTTTGTCGAATTCGGCGGCGAGTGCATCGCGTGCAGTTCCGACGGTTTGGACGAGTTCGTTGGCTCGAGCAGTGACGGCAGCATCGGGACTTCCGTCGGCGAGTTTGGAGATCTCTTTGACGAATGTGGAGAATTGGAGGAGAGAAGCGGAGAGCCCATCGCGCAGCACGCGCGAGGCCGAATCGGTGTTTGCCGCATCGGTGGAAAGAAGCGTGTTGGCGGCAGCCGCGATCTTAATAAACTCTTTGGAGGCTGCGCGAACGGCTTGCGCACGGGAGCTTACTGCTTTGCGGATGTTGGGGTCGGAGAGGGTTTGAGAAAGCGCTTCAAGCTGACCGGGCGCTGTTTCATCGAGTATCTTGGCAAAGTCGTAGGTTGATTTGATGACGGCCTGCACCTGCTGGCCATGCGTGATGATGCCGACTTTGTCGCGTTCGGCCAGATCGGTGAGCACAGTGCGGAAGACTTCCTGGCCATCGGGCGTAGAAAGATCGGCGGTGGAGATGAGAACCCGCTGTGTATTGCGACGAAACTGGGTGACAACGTCGACGACGTTCTGTTTTGCGACGGTATCAACCTGGTTGAAATTCGCCCAGATGAGAACAGAGAAATCAGCGGGAAGGTTCTTCAGCAACTGCTGAGTGCGAGGCGAGAGTTCGTGTTCGCCGGTGGCAGTGGCATCGATCCGAACCGGCGACCGCGAGACGATAACATTGAGGAACACGATGCTGACAAGAGCCAGAATCAGCATGACGAATGTGAGCGTCCAGAATCGATTGCGATGGTTCATCTCCACCTCCGCGATTGCAGGCTGACCCATGCACAGAGGAGGAAGAAGAATGCGGAAGAGACGAAGTAGGTGATGTGGGAGGAGTCGATAAGACCGCGGGCAAAGTCACTGGCACGGGTGTGAATAGAAAGCGACTCGATGAGCATACTGATCTGCGGAGGCATGTTGCTCACCTGCATTGCGGGCAGCATGAGCAGGAGCATGATTGAAAATAATGTGGAAAGAAAGGCGAGCGTCTGGTTCGCAGTGAGTGTCGAGATAAAGAGGCCGATGGAGAGGTAGAGAGAACCGAGCAGGAGCAGAAGCAGATAGCCAGCAATGATGGGACCGGTATCAGGTCTTGGAGACGAGATTGCGCAGAGCACGCCCGCAAGGGCAACTGTGGGAATGAGCATGCAGATCAGGAAGAGAACCGCGGCAAGGAACTTGCCCATGATCACCATGAGATCGCTTGCGGGAGAGGTCATGAGCGGCTCGATGGTGCCGGAGCGAATTTCCTCGGAAATCAGCCGCATCGAGATCGCGGGAGTGACCGGAAGCAGGAGCCAGCCTGCGAGTTGAAAGAAACCGCGCATAGATGCAACTTTGCCGGGTTCGATCGCGGAGAGCGCGAAGACGACGCCGGTGATAAAGACAAAAAGCGCAATGATGATCCAGCCGACAGGAAGCCTGAAGAACGAGCCGAGCTCACGATTGCAGATGGAGAGCATTTGCCTCATGGAAGCTCCAATTGCGAAGTGAGCTGCATGAAGGTTTCTTCGAGCGACGGAGCTTGCTCAGAAAGTTCAAAGAGCATGAGGCCCTTGTCGCGGGCAGCGCGGGCAATGCGAAGTCGGAGGTCAAGGTCATCACCAAGAACCTCGAAGCGGGCCTCACCAGGCCGAAGAATTGGATTGACATCGTGAACGTTGGGAATCGCACGGAGCATTTCGAGCGCGGCCTGGTGTTCGCTATCGGTGAACGCAACAGTAAAGATGCGTCGGGACCCTGCGCGGCGGGCGAGAGAGTCGGGAGTGCCATCAGCGCGAAGCGTGCCGCCGGATATCAGAATCACGCGGGTGCAGATTTTCTGAACTTCCGCAAGAATATGAGAAGAGATAAGCATGGTGCGCTCGCGGGCGAGCGTGCCAATGAGCGTGCGGAACTGGAGAATCTGTGACGGGTCCAGTCCATTCGACGGTTCATCAAGAATGACGACTGCGGGATCGTGAACGAGTGCCGCCGCGAGACCGACGCGCTGGCGAAAGCCCTTTGAAAGTGCGCCAATGCGTTTGGTAGCAACGCTGGAAAGATCGCAGCGGGCAAGTTCCCGGTCGATGGCTTCTCCCGCGCGACTGCCGCGCACCCCAGCCAGTGAGGCGCGGAATGCGAGATACGCACGGACCTGCATTTCAGGGTATAGCGGCGCATTCTCAGGCAGATAGCCGATCAGGCGACGGGCCTCGAGCGATTCCTCGCCCATGTCAAAGCCGCCAATGACGATATTTCCGCTATCCGGCGGCAGGAACCCCGTCACCATGCGAATAGTGGTGGTTTTACCCGCGCCGTTGGGACCTAGCAATGCGACAACCTCGCCTTTGCCAATGGTGAAAGAGACATCTCTCACGGCGCGAGTGCGGCCGAATGTGCGGGATATGGATTTGACTTCGAGCAATCTGGCTTACTTCTCCGGCGCAGGTTGCGGTTTGGTCGCACTATCTGCTGCTTTCTCAATCGGCTTAGTTGCCGCTGAGGCATTGAACTTCTCGCGGAATAGGGCCTGCATGGACTCCCAGGACCGGTGATCAGCGGCCTTTTGATAGGCAACGCCGGGTATCTTGAAGGCGTCGGCTCCGGTGTTGGTAAAAGAGTGGACCGCGCCCGAGTAGGAAATGAACTGGTAATCGACACCAGCATCCTTCATCTGACTGTGGAACGACTTGATCTGATCATCGCTCACGAATGTGTCGTCCTGGCCGTGGCAGACCAAGACACTGGCTTTGATTGCCTTGTTGTCAGCTGGCTCTTTGGCGGCGATGGTGCTGGTATGAAACGTGACAACGGCGTTGAGCGGCGCGCCTGTGCGAGCGAGTTCAAGCGCGACGCTACCGCCCATGCAGTAGCCGATGGCCGCGGTTCGAGCGGAATCTACTTGCGGAAGGTCAGTCAGTACCTTGTATCCTGCGGCAGCGCGGGCACGCATGGCGCCGGGAGTGCTGGAAACCTCGGCAGCCCATTTTCCAGCCTGTTCTGGATTCGTGGTGGTGCGGAGCTTGCCATCGTCCTTTCCGTAGAGATCGATGGAGACGGCGACATAACCAAGTTCGGCGAGCTGGCGAGCACGATTGCGGGCGTACTCGTTATTGCCCCACCACTCTGGACACACGAGAACACCAGGCTGTTTGCTGGTTGGAGTCGCCTTGGTATCGTCGTAAACAACGAATGCCTCAAAGGCTCGGTCGCCAACCTTGTATTCGACGGTCTTTGACTGAATTGCTCCGCACGCTGATGCGGATCCGATGAGAAGAGCCGGGATTGCTTTCATGGTCGTACTCCGTTTGGTGTTCTATTACGTCCGAGAATAATAGTGCGTTTCCAGGCCCTAGCAGGCCGATTGTGTCTCGATGGAACCGTACGTCCGGAACCTTCGAAAGAACAAGGATGGACAAAGATAGATCACGGCTTTTTCGTGGCGGCAAATAGGTGTTTAGGGTAGTTCATGCCGCCTCCTATAGTCGAAAGGAAGGTAGTGGGAGGATGCTGGGTTCGATGCAGGAAGCACGCAGGAAACTCGCTGTACTTGGGGGCCCCCCTGAGCTGCTTGGTCAGCTTGCGGCTGCCCTTGGTCCCACTTTTGAGATTGTTGAAGCAAAACCGGGAACAACGATATCCGAGGCCACACCGGATGTTGCGATTCTGACGGTAGATCCAGAGGCATTTGGAGTGAGCGGCGCGACTGGAGCGTCGCTCTCTGTGCTTTTGGACACTGTGGGCGAAGGCGTTGCACTGGTCGCTGCAACTGGTGAAGTGATCTGGGGCAACGAGCTGTATCGCAAACTTGGTTCGACGATTCTTGAACGCGTGGGTTCGGTCTGCCGCGGATTGGCCGTGGAACAGGGCGGTAAGCGCGGACGCGCTGTCTCAACCGGGCCGCGAAAATTCGAAGCATCGACGGCCGATGGGACGCGCTGGTTCGGCGTCACGGTTGTACCTTTTGTGCTGCCTGGAAGTTCTCCAACAGAGGCCCCAAAGCCCGCGCGGTTTGTAGTTGTGACGCGCGATGTGACGAGCGAGCGCGGATTCCGCATGAAGGTCGAGGCGATTGATCGCGCCGGCGCGGATCTGTTGTCATTCGACGCAGAAGCAGTTCGCAAGATTCACCCCGTGGATCGGTTGCGGATAGCAGAAGAGAAGATCACTCGCGCTGCGCACGATATCTTCAGCTTTGATCATTTTGCCATTCGCGTGCTGGACGAAAAGACCGGCAGGCTTGCGCTCACGATGCAGCATGGCATGCCGCCGGAGTTTGGTGATATTGATATCTTCGCCAAGGCCGAAGGGAACGGGATTTCCGGCTATGTGGCGGCGACAGGACAAAGCTATCTCTGCAACGACATTTCCAATGACCCGCTGTTCCTGCCAGGATTACCCGGGGCTCGATGTTCGCTGACCGTGCCGCTGAAACTGGCGGATAAGACGATCGGGATTATGAATGTTGAATCCCGGGATGGGGCGGCATTTGGCGATGATGACCGGTTGTTCAGCGAAATGTTCGGGCGGTACATTGCAGTAGCACTTCACACTTTGGACCTCTTGGTAGTTGAGCGCTCAAGCACAAACGAGGTTGCGGGCAAGCGGGTTGAAAGCGAAGTTGGTCGGCCGCTGGATGTGTTGATTGAGCACATCCGTAACGCCCAGGACTCGGCGCAGGGCGGAAGTGCACTTGAATGGGCCGATCGACTGCTGGAACTGCGGCAGGAAGCAGAGTCGTTGCGAGATCGAACAAAGGGCCTTTCCAGCGGCGGACAAACCGTGTTTGCAGCAGAGTATCGAAATGCGTCACCGGTGCATGAGCCGCTGATGGTGAGTAAACGTGTGCTGATTGCGGATGACGAAGCACGCGTACGCAAAATCATCGGCGATGTTCTGCGGCACCATGGCTGCGATGTGACGCTGGTGGATTCGGGCAACGCAGCGATTCACGAATTGGAAACAACTGGCAAGACGAAGCCCTTTGATCTCGTGATCAGCGACATCAAGATGCCGGACAAGACTGGCTACGAGGTTTTCACTGCCGCTCGACTGCTTCGAAGCGACATGCCAGTGATTCTGATGACGGGTTTTGGATACGACCCGCACCATTCGATTGTGCGTGCAAGTCAGAGCGGCTGCAAGCAGGTTCTGTTCAAACCGTTTGAAGCGCAGATGCTGCTTGAAGAAGTGCGCAAGGCACTCACTGCCGCGACAGCCTGAAAATGGATCACATTACTTGGAAGGACTGGCCGGGGCAGTTGTCGTAGAACTGTTGTCATCAGTTTTTGCGGGGGTTTCGGTAGCAGGTTTGGTTTCTCCGCCTGGTGCTGCCGCGGGCTTGCCGTTCTGCGGGCGAGTTTTCCCGCCGCGGTTTCCGCGTGGGCCTTGTGTCGGCGACCCGGCACCGCCGCCTGGAGAAGCGTTTCCGCCGGGATTCATAGCTGGCATGCTCATAGGTGGCATGCCTTCAATTGCGGCAGCTACTTCCATCGGCTGGCCATTTTCGTTGAGCACGTAGCCGGCGGCTTTCAATTCATCAGGATTCCACGGGTGATTCATGACCTCGCCCGCGGTTGGCTGGCGCAGGAGAACTGTGGATCCCTCTTTGAGACCAGCAGCGATCTCGGCATGAGCATCAGACCGGCGGCCAAGCTTCACCGGAACGCGCGTAAATTTACTGCCATCCTGCAGGTAGGCAAACCGAACAGCGCCTTCGTTGAACACTGCCTGTACGGGCACACTGAGCGCATCTTCAACTGCGCCCAGGACGATGGTGGCATCGGCACGCATGCTGGGTTTGAGCGCAGCACTTGAATCTGTTTTGGTGAGGCTGATCTTTACGGTGTATTCGCGGAGATTAGGGTCGCGCCAGCCGTTTGATTCAGCCAGAACTCCGATAGAATCGACCACGCCGGCGAACACACGTCCGCCTGCTGCATCGACTTTCACGCTTGCGGGCATTCCGGGGCGAACGCGTCCCGCGAGCGACTCGTGAACCTTGACCGATGCGACCATTTCGGTGGTGTCTGGAAGCGAAAGAATCTGCTCGTTATTCTGAACTTCCTTGCCAACCTGGAGCGAGCCCTGGTCCCAGCGACCGTTGCCCATGCTGGTTGCGTAGACAACCATGCCTTCGCGTGGCGCACGAATGATGGTGTGAGTGAGTTGCTCGTTGAGCTTGATGAGATTGGCTTCACGGATTCGAAGCTGCTCGCGTTTATTCTCGAGATCAGCGTGCTTCACTGCCAGTTCTTTTTCATTCTGGAGTATCACTCGCTTCAATTCAGCTTCAGAATCGGCGACGTCACCCAGCTTGACTTTTTCGTCTTTCACGAATTCGTAATCGTTGTAGACTTCGCGTGATTTCTTGGCTTTCCTGGCTTCACTGGTCCATTCGATGACCGCGATGCTGTCTTTCTGCCAGTCTTCCTTTGAAAGAAACCCTTTGTCTTTCAATTCATTGCTGCGTGCGAATCGCTCTTCAGCGCGGCTCAATTCGCGTTCGGTCTTTTCAACGGCAAGGTCAAGAGTCATGCGACGAATAGCCACATCGCCCTGCCGCCACTGGTCCATTGCACTCTTGGAAAGATCAAGCTTCAATTCGGCCTTGCGCAGGCGGCTGGTGTTCTCGATCTCCTGCATCGCAAGGTTGTTCTCTGCGGTGATGAGGTCAGACCGCGAAGCCTGCACGCGTGCGTTTTCATCCACAATCGCTTTTTCAATCTGCTCGCTGGCAAGCTGTACCAGCAAGTCACCGGGTTTGACCAGCGTGCCTTCCTTGGCCAGTTCAACGATCGTGGTCCGTGATTCAACCTTGCTGCGAACTTCAAACTCAGCCTTGGCTTCGAGCTGACCAGATGCTGTTGTCGTAATTTCAAAACTGCGCTTACGCACCATCGCCATATCGGCCGTCAGGTTTGCGCCGTTATCGCTGTCTGAAGGCGAGCAAGCTGGGATAATCGCCAGTCCGGCGGCGAGCACGATTGCACAAATAGCCACTCGCTTGAAACGAGCGGTCGCAGACATGGCCAACGCGTTCTTGACGTAATTCACATTCACCTCAATTTACAACCAACGAGACCGGCAAAGCCCACCGCGCCAGCCGATCACTATTATAGGGACGCGCTGCCGCTCGAAAGCAGGCAGATTTTCATCGGTCTCAGTGAGTTACAAACACATTGTCAAGCGTTCCACAGAGCATGTTATTGGCCATTGCCGCTCCAATTGAGCTGGAAGCGGTCTGCCGCGGTTTGGGGGCTGCTTCGTCAGGCTGGACCGAATGGGAATGTCGTCCTCTGATTCCGGGGATTGACGCTGTCCTGACCGGGATAGGTAAGAGCAATGCGGCAGGAGCCGTTGCAAGAGCGGCGCGGGCTGAGCACGTGGCGATTCTGAGTCTGGGAATTGCGGGAGTCCTGCCACCGCGCAACTTTGCACCAGGTCAATGCGTGCTTTCGCGGCAAAGCGTCTTCGCTGATGAAGGGGTCGATGCCGGAACACGTTTTCTCTCGACTGCCGACATTGGGTTTCCGATGCCTGGCGTTGGAGAACTGGAATTGCGTCCCTCGCGAGACTTGATCAATATCCTGCGCCCGCTCGTGGACCTTGAGGCAGTTATCGCGACGGTTTCCACCTGCTCAGGCACAGATGACCGCGCCATACAAGTTTCAGAGCGGACCGGCGCGGAGTTTGAGGCGATGGAAGGCGCGGCGGTCGGGCTCGTCGCGTTTCGGCTGGGCAGGCAATTCGCCGAGGTGCGGATCGCAAGCAATACCGCGGGAGAACGCTCAAGGCAACGGTGGGAATTGGCTGCTGCGCTCGGATCGCTCACACAATTCAGTGCTGCCCTGATGGCAAGCCTAACAAGGTGACGTCAAGGTCTGCTATTTTATTGGACCCCCGAATCTCGCGGCGCATGCCATGTGTAGCGGCAGGTGACGACATGCCGTCTGTAGGGTCAGGGTAAACACGGCAACATGTAGCATCAACGAACGTCACTCAACGCCCGATTGCTGTGGTCCGATCTCTATACAGCGAGCCTGGAAACCTTGGGCACTGGGAGTTGTACGTATGCGGTTGACACTACCGAAGATGGATGGATTTGCGAAGATGGGACGCATGTCGCACACGACTACGCCCATCGCCATCGACTTTGGATCGCGAGCGATGAAACTTCTGCAACTTTCCTCCGGAGAAACGCCTGCGCTCATCAGCGCTGTGCGCATTGAAACCCCGGAATCTCTTTATGATGACTCTCGCCGGCGCCTGCTGTGGCAATTTTCACAGCTTCCCAAAGCAGTGAAAATGGGCGGGTTCAAGGGCAAGCGGGCTGCGGCCACACTTCCAGCGGCACTCACGTTCTGCAAGCATCTGCAGTTCCCGCGGTCCGACAATGCTGACGTTCGCCTGATGGTGGAATCTTCTCTTTCTCAGCAACTCCACTGCGAACCTTCTGCTCTTGTCTTTCGCCATGTTGAAGTCGGCCCTGTCGCTGGCGGCGCAAAGACTGAAGCAATTGGATTTGCCGCTGGTCGCGAAATGGTCGAGCAACTCATGGCCGCACTGCGCAGCGCCAAGCTTGAACCCGTGGGCATGGTTTCTGAGTTTGCGGCGCTGCTGCATGGCTTTGAGTACTTGTCCAAGCGTGGCGAAGACACCAAGCTCACGTCGCTCTTTCTTGACCTTGGATTCAACACGACCAACGTTGCAATTGCCCATGGTCGCGATCTTGTGTTCGCCCGCTGCATCGAGCATGGCGGACGCTCGCTTGATATGGCCGCCGCCAAACAGCTGAAAGTTGATCCTTCTGAAGCCCAGAAAGCCCGCCTGGATCTTGAATTCCTATGCAAACGGGACCGCGAGGCAGCAGTCGATACTCGTCCGCAGACCATTGCAGCAAAATCGGACGATTTGAATCCTGACCGTCGCAATCCGGCAGCTCCGAGCGTGTCGACATCAGCTCCTGTTGCCGCCGCTGACAGTGCAGTCGATCTTTCCGAAGCTCTTGAAATCATTACTGATGAAATTGCGATGTGTCTGCGTTACTACGACGCGATGTTCCCGGGTCGGCGGATTGACCGGGCCATTTTCGTTGGTGGCGAAGCTGCACACAAGGGGCTTTGTCAGTCAATCGCGCGGGCGCTTCGTTTGCCTGCACAGGTCGCAGACCCGCTGGCGCGAGTTGCACGCACCGGAAACGAAGCCGTTCACGATGTAGATCTTCGCACTGGCCAGCCCGGCTGGGCAGTCGCTATGGGACTCTGTCTTGCTCCGACCGATTTGTAAGTTCGAAGTTTCTCACTGGAAAGGCACATGATGGCACAATCTCTCCCAACCAAGCCAGATGCAACCGGCGGAAGCTTCCTTCCGGCGGAGTATGTCCGCGGCAAATCTGAGCAACGAACAAATCTGATCTGCCTTGCACTTTTCATCAGTGTGATGGCGGGCGTGATCGTCGCATTTATTGTGACCAACCGCAGCGGCGCTTCGGCCCGCGCGGAGAAGGCCGCAATTGTCGAGGAGTTTGCAGCTGAAGCGAAGCGCTTCGAACAGCTCAAGGCTCTGGAAGATCAGCGATCCAAGATGCGTGAGAAAGCTGAGATCACCGCATCGCTCATTGAGAACGTTCCTCGCTCGGTTCTGCTGGGTGAACTGGTGCTGCGCCTGCCCGAAGGCCTGAAACTTACAGACATCTCGCTGAAAACCAAGCGAGTCGAAGCGCCCCCACCGCCAAAGCCACCAAACGGCGCGACAAACGCACCAAAGAGCCTTGAGGAAAAGGCCAAGGCTCAGGCGGCGGCCACTGCCGCGCCACGCTTTGAGCAGCAACTCACGCTCATCGGCGCTGCGTCCTCGAACAACTCGGTTGCCGACTACCTCCGTTCCATCCGTGACTGCTCGCTGTTTGCAACCGTCGAGCTCTCGTTCATTAAAGAGACAATGGTGCACGAACAGAATCTGCGCCAGTTCCAGATTGAGGCCGTGCTGCGTAACGACGCCGACGGTCGTGCTCTTGCTCCCTCGATTGATGAGCGGTTTAAACAGCTCGCAATCGACCTGGCGGCTAAAGAAGCGGAGAAAAAGGGAAACACCGTGTCACCCCAGGCAAATGTTCAGCCGTCAACTGGCGAGAAGGACTAACCCATGCAATTCGGACTCCGCAGTATGACATTGGTCGGCACGCTGGTGGCACTCCCGCTGGCGAGCTGGTGGTTCGTGTTCCGGCCGCAAAACAAGCAGGTTTTCACCGACAAGCAGGAAATCGCGCACATGCGTGAAATGCTTGAAAAGCTGAAAGTAGAAACTGCGCGCACCGACGACTTGGTGAAAGCCAATTCGGAGATCCGCAAGTCAATCCAGGTGATCGAAACCAAATTGCCGACCGGCAAAGAGATTGACAGCGTCGTGCGCCAGGTTTCTGACGTCGCTGTGTCCGCCGGACTTGCAGCGCCCGCTCTCAAGAGCGGCAAGCCAGTTGCAGCGTCGCTCTACATGGAGCAGCCGCTGGAAATGAGCATTGAGGGCGGATTTGGCGGTTTTTACGCCTTCCTCCGCAACGTTGAAGCGCTCCCTCGAATTACACGAATGCCGGAAATGAAGATCCGCGCAATTGATGTTCAAGACGGGCCGGCAATGAAGGCCGAGTTCACGCTGAGCATCTACTTCCAGCAGGAGGGTAAACAAACGCCATGAGTACTCGCCAAACGCTTAACCCCTTGAATGACGAGCCAGCTGCGGAAGAGAAGCCGCCAGCAGCGCAGGGTTCGTTCATGCTGTCCTTGAACGAACAGTCGGCGAACACTTCGCCCGCCAAGAGTTCGACCAAGATCAGCGTGTTCAACATCATTCTGCTCTCGATGGTCCTTGGATCGGTTTCGCTCATTATCACTATGCGGAAGTTCGGCCTGAGCCAGGCCTCGGCCTCGAGCGATATCAAAATCGATTACATTCGCGCCAATGAAGATCCTGAGCGAAAGCTCCGTCAGGACCGCGCGATTGCTCGATTGGATGCAGAGCACTCAACGCCTGCGACTCAGATTTCGCCAAAGTCTGTGGTTGTGTCACCGTTCTTTGAGAACATCAAGATCGAGTCGAAGATCGGCGTATCAGATCCTAACGATCTCTCCGCGCGGCAGAAACTCGAAGCGCAGCGGCGGCTCCAGGAGCGGGCTGATGCGATCAAGACAGCCTTCGGCAATCTCAAGCTTGAGTCGATTCTCAATGGCGTCAAACCAGTTGCACGAATCAACAAGGAAACAGTCGCAGTTGGCGACACCGTCGACAAGATCTTCAATGTAGTGTCGATCAAGGATCGCAAGGTTGAACTCATGAGCGATGGAGAACTCTTTGTTCTCGAGCTTGGCGGCAAACTGAACGTCAAGGACGGCAAGCGCAACCCCAAACCATCGCCAGCGAAGTAACCAGAATTGAGAAAGTGAGCAAGCGTGGCAAGGTCAAGATACGACGACATTCTCAACGATCTTGGACTCGGCGATGGCGACTCGTCGCCTTCCAAGAAGTCTGAAGATGCCAAATCCCCAAACGGGGGCGCTGCTCGTCCTGGTGACGACAGTGCGGCCGCCGCGAAGCCTCATTCGGAAGACCCGGTATACAGCCCGCTTCCAAGTGTTCCTGCCAACCAGAAACTCTACGGCCAAGAGCCCGAACCGCCAGCCGGTACGGGACCTGGCCGCACTGCAGAACCCAATAAGGGCGACACGTCACCGCGAATCGAATCGAGTGACAAGCAGATCGGTTCAGCCCTCAGCGACATTTTCACGCCTGACGACGTTTCGGATGGAACACGGGACGTTGGCGAACTGCTTGTCGCCAAGGGTCTCATTCAGGAAGACAAACTTGCGATCGCCCGAAACGCACTCAAAGGCGCACCGGGAAAGCGCATCAGCGATATTTTGATTGAGCAAGGCGTTGACGAGGCGATGGTGCAGGCGGCTCTGGCCGCAATTGAGAATCTTCCATTTGAACGTGTTGATCTAAATCGCGGACTTGATGGTGGATTCGATGGGAAGCTCCTGCAGCGCCTGACTGTTGATTTCTGCAAGTCCAACCAGTGTCTTCCGCTGCGCACCGAAGGCTCGCGCGTTGTGGTTGGTTGTACACGCACCAACGACGTGTTCTTGATCGATGAAATCCGTCGGCGCCTGGGCGTTACGGCCATCAAGCTTGTTGTGGTCACGTCCTACGACATCAAGGCATCACTGGATATTGTTGGTGGCGGCAGCGCTGAAGCCGATGTTGATGTTGCCCAGCTTCTTTCCGATGTCTCGCAGGTGCAGGAATCGGATGTTCAGGTTGAGAAAGCGAAGGCCGACGAAGTCAACCTGGAAGCAGAGGCACAAGGCTCGCCAGTCATCCGAATTGTGAATCACATCATCCAGCAGGCGGTCAAAGACGGCGCGTCGGATATTCACATTGAACCCGGAGAAAAGAAGCTCAAGGTTCGTTTCCGAATCGACGGTGAGCTGTACGAATCAATGACGCCCCCCGCTGCCATGGCCAGCGCCATCGTTTCGCGCCTGAAAATCATGGCCAATCTGGACATTTCCGAGCGGCGCCTGCCGCAGGACGGGCGAATTCGCTGTACGGTTGCGGGCCGCAAACTCGATCTGCGTATGAGCACATTGCCGATCGCGGGCGGCCTCGAAAAGTGCGTTATGCGTATTCTCGATACGCGTTCGATCAACGTCGAACTTGATCAACTGGGCTTTGATGAAGACACACTGAATATCTGGAAGCGGCAGATCGATTCGCCGCACGGCATTATTCTTGTGACTGGTCCGACCGGCTCGGGTAAAACCACGACGTTGTACGCATCGCTGCGTCAGCTTGACAAAAACTCCATGAATATCTCAACGGTAGAAGACCCGGTTGAATATCACATGGACGGCATCACGCAGACGCAGACGCACGAAAAAATTGGCATGTCGTTCGGGATTGCCCTGAAGGCGCTCTTGCGTCAGGATCCCGATGTGATCATGCTTGGCGAAATTCGCGACATGGACACGGCGTCTACCGCCATTCAGGCTGCGCTCACCGGCCACCTTGTGCTCTCAACGCTTCACACCAACGATGCACCCAGCTCTATCACACGACTGGTGAATATTGGACTGGAACCGTTCCTCGTCGGCGCTGCAGTCAACGCCGTCTTGGCACAGCGACTGGTTCGCAAGCTCTGCAAGGAATGCAAAGTCGAAGAAGTTCCCAGCGAAGATTTGAGCGAGTACCTGGCGCTGCAGGGCATGCCGACGAACAAAGCATGGGTGGCTAAGGGCTGTGACAAGTGCCGCAAACTCGGCTTCTCTGGCCGTGTCGGTATCTACGAACTTCTCACCATTGATGACCAGGTGCGAGATGTTGTCGCACGCAACCCCAACGTCGCCGAGTTCCGCCGCATGTGCATTGAACGCGGCATGGTGACGCTGCGTCAGGACGGGATGCGTAAGACTGCGCGTGGTCAAACCACGATTCAGGAAATCATCCGCGTGACCGATGCGAACTCATAAGGTCCAGGCTCGATTCGCTCAGGCTTTCTTAAGGAACTTCAACGGCTGGAAGCTGCCGCCGAGCACGGCTGCGTGCTTGGTCTTCAGCCAGCCATCAAGCACTCCTGCGTAGACCGTGCGGAAATCAATGTTGAACTTGAGGTCGCCTTCATCAAGGTCCTTGAGTGAAGGGTGCTCGCCATACACGCCGCCCTTTACCATTGGGCCAGCCAGGAACATTGGCGCTGCGGTACCGTGATCGGTGCCACCGCTGGCATTTTGCCCCACGCGGCGGCCAAACTCGCTGAAGGTCATTGTGAGAACCTTGCCATCGAGTTCGCTTGATTTCAAATCGGCATAGAAGGCCTTGACGCTCGCCGCGACTTGATTGATGAGATTGCCGTGACGACCCTGACTGCCGCCCTGTCCGGCATGGGTATCAAAGCCGCCAATCTGGGCGTAATACACGCGGGTCTTGAGCCCTGCGCGAATCATCGAAGCGATCATCTTGAGCTGACGCGCAAGGTCGTTTCCGGGATACGCAGCTTTGCTCTGACTGTTGACTGCTTTGCGAATGAGGTCGCTTGAGACCTGAGCATCCAACGCGGTGCGCATCAAGAAGTTGGAGTTCTTGTCGCCTTCAACAGTCTGGCCGCGGCGGCTGATTTCGTCATAGGTACGTTTGAGCTGATCGTTGATCTCGCTGCCTGACCACTTGAAGAGGTCGGCGGATTCAAACGAGATTGGTTTCACGAGGCGGCCCTGCATTGCCAGCGGCGCTGAGCGGCCGATTGCAATACCGGGTGCATCAGAGCCCGAGGCGCTTTCGGCCCTTGCCGCGGCGGCGAGTGCTTCTTTGCCTGTGAGCTGTTTCTTGGATTTTTCAGCGGTGCCGCTTTCGCCCTTGCCATACCCGCAGCATTCGGCGTCAAAGTACTTTCCAAGCCAGCCATCGCCGGTAGCCGTGACATCGGCGGTGTGCCAGATGTCCATGCTCTTAAAGTGCGAGCGATTGGGATTGGGGTAACCGATGCCCTGGATGATCGCGAGACCGCCCTGATCGAAAATGTCTTTGAAGCCGGTGAGCTGCGGATGCAGGCCGATGCCATCTGCGCCGCTGAGCTTCAGACAGTCTCGCTCAGGAACACCGATACCGGGCCGGGCTTTGTAATACTCAGGTGAACCGTACGGGATCACGGTGTTAAGACCATCGTTGCCGCCGCCCATCTGGATGACGAGCAGGATGTGATCTTCAGGCACACCGGGCTGAGAGGAAAGCGAGTCGAGCATCCCCACTGTCATGGCCTGGGCAGAGCGTTGAATGAACGCCGGCACCGTGAGCGCGGCAGATGCAAGGACGAACCCTGATCCGATGAATTCGCGGCGGGAATATGCGTTCGATTTGGAAATATCCATAGAGAAATTCTCGCGTGTTACGTGTTCAGCAAAGTTGGTATTCTGGCATGGCGGTAATGAGGAGCATCATGTTGATCAAAGCAGCGTTGTTGACTTCTTCGCCAGGTGTTGAACTGTGTTTTGCAATCGCTGCTACAGCGGTCGGCTCGGCCCGTCCGGTCGTGAGCTTGAGCAGGTGAGCAGCGACTGCTGCCGGGTCTTTCAGCGCTGCCGGGTTCTGTGCGGCCAGTTCCTTTAGGAGCGCTGAGGGGTCGTATTGCACGGTATCGGCCGTGGCGTCATAGCCTTGCGGCTTTTTGCCACTGATGAGAAACGCCATGATGTTCTGACGGACAAAGATGGTGCTGGTGTTGATCCACGTGCGTCCGCCTGCCCAGCCTTTGACACTCGGCGGAAAGAAA
The DNA here is from genome assembly GCA_964484185.1 of uncultured Phycisphaeraceae bacterium. Lineage (GTDB taxonomy): Bacteria > Planctomycetota > Phycisphaerae > Phycisphaerales > UBA1924 > F1-120-MAGs238. Next base: position 140,489 of record CAZAEQ010000003.1, on the reverse strand, counting down.
ATTTCCTGACCCATGAGGTCAAGAGCATCTGCAAGAATCGAGAGATCCCGAACTGGAACGTTGAGACTGCGAACCGCGCCAACCAGAAGCGTGACCGGGCTCTTGATCTGCTCATTCATGAACGCTGTGGAATAGAAGTGCTCGCTCATGAAGAGCTTCTTCAGGACAGGCTTCAATTCGTAACGCGAAGACACAAACGAATTAGCGAGTTCGCGAATGATCATGCGCGGCACAATGTCCAGGTCGTCGAAGCGAACGCGTTCATCGGGCGGCAGATCGGCTACGAAGAAGGTATAGAGCTTGCGGCAGATGTACTGGCTGCAGGCGCGATTGCCAAGAATGAGTTTGACGAACTCGTCGCCGTCGAATTTCCCTGTCGAACCAAGAATGGTCTTGGCACCTGTGTCGTGATCGTTTTTCTTGAAGACGAACTCGTCATCGTCAAAGGTGTAACCAGTGAGAGCTCGCGCGCCTTCCTTGATATCGTCTTCTGAATAGTTGCCCAGGCCCAGGGCAAAGAGTTCCATGATCTCGCGAGCAAGATTTTCGTTGGGACGGCCTTTTCTTGATTCGTTGTTATTGAGATACGCGATCATGGCCGGATCGCGGATGATACCAAACAGCATGTCGCCGTAGTTACCCACCGCATGTTCGCGGAAGAACTGGTTCTGCATGAACATGTGGTAGCTGTTCTGAATCGTTCGATAGTTGGTGGCGAAGTGACCGTGCCAAAAGAGTGTCAGTTTTTCTTCCAGCGGCTTGGGCGACTCGATCATCCGCGTGAGCCACCACTTCTGCATTTCACGGACTTGTTTGCGGTCGTCCTGTTCCTGCATCTGGCGTTTGATGCGGAACTGGGCGAGCGAATTTTCATCCTGACTTTTGGCCGCCGCGCGATATAGATTTCGCTCTTCGGCGGTTGCGGGTCGCATGATCTCTTTATCGAATGCGTCAAGAGCGACTGGCTGGTATTCGATCTTCTCGGTATTTACCAGGTGATCAACAGACTTCTCAAGCCCCCACTTCACCAGTGTCTCAATCTGATCGTCACTGCCGCCGAAGCCAGCACGCCAGAGTAAATGCCGCGCTTCGGCATAGCCAAACCGTTTGGGAGGTAAAGGGGAAAGCGTGCGGTTGACCTTCAGCACTTCTGCCTTTTCAGCGTTTGCCTGTACAGCGGGTTTCGCCGACTCTGGGTCGTTTGAGAAGTGCATCAGGTATCCACCTTTCAATCAGGACACCGTCACAACGACGGTCGTTCTGATCATGTTCATAGCATAACGAATCCGTCAATCGGTGATTGCCCCAAATCGGCGCAGAACATCCGATTTGGCGCGAAGGTCCTCTTTCCTATATCGGTTATTGGGAGGTATCAGATCGCTGGTTGCAGCAAACTCAGACCGGAACAAAAGTATTCCGTTCCCGGTCCTTTTTGACTCCCGGGAACTTCAATGCTCGACCGTGGGCTACGCAGTAAATCCCTGGCGGCAGGGTCCGAGCTGCGAAGAGAGCTTCCGTCAGGTTCTGGATCGCATCCGATCGCACCATTTCGTACGGCCGCATCGCGCTTGTCAAGATAATGGGTACACATGGATCAGCGATCTGACTTTGAAGCAAGTCACCCGTGGTTGTGAGGGTGTCGGTCCCGTGCAAAATGACGATTCCATTGCAGGTTCCGGGCATTTCGCGGCTGCCGCCGGCGGTCCGAACCGCATCGACGATTCGAGCACGGTCCTGGTCAGTCATGTCGAGCGAGTCTTTGCTCATAAGTTCGTGGAGAGCGATTTCTACATCTTCGAGCCGCAGGCGATGGAGCATTCGATGCACGATTGTGCGTCGGTTTTCCAGCTTTCCGCTGCGTTCTTCGTAGGTTTTCTCAATAGTGCCGCCAGTGGTTATGAGGGTGATCTTCATGTGCAGGAAGTGTATTAGGGTCCTAATAGGTAAGGCACTACGGGCTCAAAAAAAAGAGCCCGCCAAGAAGGCGGGCTGTTTGAGAAGCTAGATTCGTGAAGGGTTCAGCGACGACGACGAGCAACGGCCAAACCGCTCAGGCCGAGGAGGGCCAAGGTACCTGGAGTTGGGGTGATGGTCAGGGTCGAGGAGGCGGTGGCTGCCTCGTTGGGGTTCAAAGTGATGGACCACTGATAGGCTGCCTTGAACGAGCCGCCACCGACCGGCAGGCCACGGTTGCCAAGGACATCAGCAGTGTCATCTGTAAGGAGGTTCAGGACATTGACCGAGCCGCCAGTGACATCGAAGACATCTGTGCCTTCGTATGCGACTTTCCAGCCCGAGTTACCCGCATCGTCAACACGGATGGTGTTGCTGGCGATTTGCGTGGCTGTGTCGTTGCCATCGCTGCCGCCAACTGCGAGATCGTTGTAGTTGAAGAGCTGAATGACAATGGCTTCACTTGAAGTGTTGCGAATTGTCATTGTCTGGGTCAGGAGGCCGCGGCCATCGCCAAAGCCCGTGACGCGCCAGATCATGGCTGCATCAAACGAGGCGTAGCTGTAATTCACACGACCTTGAGCGCCAGAGTAGTTCGCTGAAGTTGCGTTGCTGAAGGCGGTTTCGCGATTGTCACCTGCGAGGCGGAACCACCACCAGGCCGACTGAACATGATCAGGATTCCCGAGGCCACCGACTGAAAGGTTAGAGCTGGGACCACCGCCGGTTCCATTTCCCATGTAGTCAGCGATCGTGAAGTTCACATTGCCACTTGTGATCGAGCCACCAGTGCCAGCTTGTCCAAAGCTGACGGAGGCAATTGCCAGGCCTGCAACAACGCCGATGTTCAAAATATTGCGATTCATCTCATCCACTCCCGTGCGTAAAACACTGTTCAACACCGGCCTCTCGCGCATGGCTGCTGGCGAGAACGTGAGACCGACTGAGCACCACTCAATCAGGTCTTGAAAAAGCGCGAGTGACCACTTCGCAGACGCGCGGCGCCACTGGGGCAGCCGCGGCAACTTGAATGCCACAGCGCTCTATTACAAACATGCCGCAGGAACAGGAAAATGCCACTGTTCCTGATGCAGAACACTTAAAAAACACGAGTATTCCAGAAAATCCAGATTTTCTCGCGCTCTTCAAGGTCAAGCGAGTGCCCGAAGTTTCCTCCGGGCACGCGGGAAAGTTCAAATCAGCGAGTGCGACGGCGCATCGCGAGCAAACCACCGAGCGAGGCAAGGGCCAGTGCGCCGGGGGTTGGGACGTTGGTAACAGTCAACGTTGCGGACGCTGTGGCCGCACCGCCCTGGTTTAGGTCGAAGGACCACTGGAAGCCACCGGTGAAATCGCCAGGGCCAAAGGGGAGGCCAGTATTGCCGAAGTTGTCAGCAGAGCCGTTCGCGAGGATGTCGCGAATGCCAGAGAATCCGCTGGCCGCGAACGCGTTGGTTCCTTCGTAGTTGGCGATCCAACCAGAGGCAGCGTCTGTGACGCGAATGACGTTGCCCGAGTTCAGGACGGCCGAGTCATTAGAGAATGAACCCGCGAGGTCGACGTCCTGATAGTTGAAGAGATTCACTGCGATTGCGTGATCAGTTGTGTTAAAGACTGTGAGAGTCTGAGTCAATTCACCGAACCCATCAGCGAAGCCGTTGACGGTGAAGACCATGACCGCGTCGAATTCGGCGGTTGAGAAGTTCAGGCGAGCCGAACCAGGATTTGACCAATCCCAGGAGGTAGCGCTATTGAACTGTGATTCGCGTGAGTCGTTGCTTCCACGGTACCACCACCAAGACTGGAAGAGATGGTCCGGATTACCTGGGCCACCAACCGAGAAGCTTGACAACGGGCCGCTGCCAGTTGCATCGCCAAGGTTGTCAGTCAAAGTGAATGTGGCATTGTTATTAGTAGCAACGCCACCAGATCCAACCTGGGCAAGTGCTGACGAAGCGACAATACCACCAGCAATAAGTGCGAACAACTTCATCTCAAAATCCTCCGGAAAAGAGCAACAGACAAACACAAGTCTGAGGCACTCTGCCGTTTGGCAGAGGAACCACCAGCGGAATCGTCGCGGCCAAGCGAACGACTCCAAACGCTTACCTAACCGATGAACGGAGAGGCAAGACACCACCGAGGTTAAATGTGCATCATGGGTTGAGAAATGCCAGAAAATCCGCGCCAGTCGTTACAGATCAAGCACTTTTCCGCGACCCCTCTGCGAACTTTGAGTTATTGGACGTGGCTGGGCAAAAACAAAGCCGCATGACTTTGACGTCATGCGGCTTGAAGAGATCGAGTTATTCAGTCTGTTAGGACTTAATAAGAATCAGCGGCGGCGGCGTGTTGCGACCAAACCACCCAGACCCATGAGAGCGAGCGCGCCCGGGGTTGGGAGAATGGTGATGGTTGCCGAAGCGGTGGCTGCGGAGCCAGAGCTGATGTTGAACTGCCACTGGAACGCACCGGTCCAGTCGCCAGGGCCGAAGGGGAGGCCGGTGTTGTTGAGGTCGTCAGCGTTGGGGTCGGTCAGCATGCCGCGGAGAGCAGCAAACGAAGCGACCTGGAAGGCATCGGTGCCTTCGTAGTTTGCACGCCAGCCGGTGTTGCCACCGTCGGTGACGCGGATGATGTTCACGCCGTTGAGGTCAGCGGAGTCATTGCCGGCCGAATTGTTCATATCGAGATCGGCGTAGTTGTACAGGTTGAGCGTGAGGGGGTCAGCCGAGGTGTTGAACACAGTCAGGGTCGAAGTGAGCACGCCGAGGCCGTTGCGAACACCGAGAACGACGAACTGCATGACAGCATCGAACTGCGGGGTTGAGAAGGTCAAAGTTGCGGTGTTGCCGCTGTATGACCATGAGCTTGCGTTGACGAATTCTGTTTCCTGGCTATCGCCCTGGACGCGGTACCACCAGTACTGCTGGAACAGGTGATCTGGGTTGCCAGCGCCACCGACGCGGAAATCAGCGAGGGGGCCGTTGCCGCCGGAAGTAGTGTCGATGTCTCCAATGGTGAAGCTTGAAGCGTTATTGGAAATGCTCCCACCGGAGCCGACTTGACCGAAAGCAGCTGAGCTGAGCGCGAGGCCAGCGACTGCACCCAAAAGGACTGATTGAATCTTCATCTCTTCTCTCCTCCGTCCACACGCATGATTTCATGGTGGGCACATAAACCGAACATATTGCCGGTGCAGAGGGCGGAACATCCCTCTGAACCAACTGGAACACCACGGCGGCACCGTCTCCCGAGGCACCTCCGCTGTCAGATGATACCTCGAACAGGGTTGGAATTGCAAGGGAATTGTGAAAGAATCCGAAGTGTTTTTGAAAGTGCAACCAATATTTCCACTGGTTTTTTGATTCATAAGCAATTAGTCCGATAATACAACACGGCAACATCTGTGATCGCATGCTTTATGGGCATTTTTGCAAATTCTCAAAAGCCCCATAACTGATTTGAACCAAAAAAATTCTGGGAGGTAGAAAGGTTTGGAGCCCAAGTGTGACGAACGAATAGCGGTTAGGATGAGATATGCCCCTGATAGTCCGTTGGTTTCTTCGTTTAGGTCCGACAAACCCGATTGCGGCGAGGCTTGTGCAGAACGGGTCGCGTCGAACGAAGCATTTTTACATCCGTGCCGCGTATCTGGCGGTTTTGATCGTGGTGTTGCTTTGGTCATTGCTTGCAGGCACGCTTACAAGCGGCGATCTTGATTATCGCAAACTCGCGGCGGCAGGATCACAGGCGTTTCAATGGACAGCGTACTTGCAGGTTGGTTTGATCTGCATTTTGGCGCCAGTGTTTATGGCGGGCGCGATTGCGCAAGAGGCGAGTCCGGGCAACTGGGACATTTTGCTGACAACGCCGCTGACTGCGGTGGAAATTGTGCTCGGCAATTTGTTTGGGAGATTACTTTTTATTCTGGGTCTTTTGTTTGCGAGCTTGCCGCTGTTTGCGGTGACGCAGTACTTCGGCGGGGTACCGGGAAAATCGATTTTCGCAAGCTATGCGATCGCGGCATCGGCTGCGCTTTTTGTGGGGACGATCGCGATTGCACTGAGTGTGTCGCGACTGGTGGGGAAGCGCGCGGTGTTTGCGTTTTACATCGCCGTTGTGTCGTATCTGGCGATCACCTGGGCCGGGGACATGTGGGTTGGCGGCAAAGGCGTGACCATGTTCACGGCAACCAATCCGTTCCTGTGCCTGCACTCGCTACTCAATCCAAGTTCGTATCCGCGAGCGGCGATTGGAAGCCAGACGGGAATTCGAGCATGGTTCCTGGAGACACCCGTCCTTACATTCTGCTTGATCTCGTGTGTGAGCAGCGTGGCCCTCCTGCTGGCGTCGACATTGACAGTGCGGCTGGGCGGACTCTTGAACGCCGGATCAGATTCGAGCGGGATTCCGTGGTATCGCAAAATAGTTGGTCTTGGCGCAGTGAACCTTGAACATCGCGCACCGCGTTCGGTGTGGATGAATCCGATTGCGTGGCGCGAGGCAGCAGCTCGCAATGGGACACTCTGGAGAATCATCGCTCGCTGGAGCTTTATTGCGGCGGGCGCGATACTTGGAATCGCACTCGTTGTCATGTATCACATAGGGTCGTTTACTCATCCTCAGTTCAAGCTGGCGTTGATGACGACGACGATGGGCGAACTTGCGGTAATTGTGCTGGTGGCGATTAATACCGCGGCGACAGCGGTTTCGCGTGAGCGCGAGGATGGCACGCTGGACCTGCTGCTGACAACACCGATTACACCCTCGCAATATCTGACGGGCAAGCTTCGAGGATTGATTGCGTATCTATTGCCGATGCTCGCTGTGCCGCTGGGAACGCTTCTGCTTGCTTCGATTTATGTGTTGCTGGGTGGACTCGAACGAACAGGGGGCGTGACTGTCACTGCGACAGTGCTCACGACGACGGTCACAATGCCGGTGATTTTCCCGGAGACTGGGCTGGTCGCGCCGTTTGCCGTGATTCCATTTGTGGCATTCTGTGTCATGGTTGGTCTTCAATTCTCGCTCAAGAGCAAGGGGACCTTGGCGAGCGTGGTCGCGACGGTGGCGGTGGTGGGAATCGCAGCAGGAATTCTCGGATTCTGCGGCTGGCAGGCCGGAGCGGACATTCCGGTGCTTGGACCAGTGCTGAGCGCGTTGACGCCCGCGAGCTTTATGTATGCATCGTTGAGTCCTGATGTTGGCATGACCAAGACGATCATTTCGACATCATCGGGCCTGACTACAGCACGACTATCGCTGGGCGTCGGGTCGATCGTCGCGGCTGTGGCGTATGCAGCGCTGATCTATGGAATTCACTCGAACATGGTGCGGACGTTTGATATGACGGTGAGGAAGCTGGCGGGGAACAAGTGAGCGGGGTGGGGACAGCTGAATCGGCTCGAGAGGTGATTGAACTTGCAGCGGAGCAGAATCGCCGTGCCAGTCGCTTGTCGATGGCGGTCTATGCAGGTTTTTTCGGCGCGTTCGTGCTTGGGCTCTTTGGTGGCTTTTCTTATAGCCTGAGCCCCGGTATCAGTTGGGGCTTTGGCGTCGCAGCAGTCGCCGCTCTGGCCGCCAGCATTTTCATCGCCGCACTCAATTCGCGTCAACATAAGAAGTGCGCGGAAACCTCCAAAGCGTTGATTGAAACAGCACGGGTCCAAGTTGATTCGGACTCAATGGATCCTCTCGAGGAAGGCGAATTCATGGGAGCCTACGAGGTTCTTTGCTGCGACGAATCCATGTTAATGATGTCACGCAATCGCTTGTTTGTGGTAGACATTGTGATTCGAATCGGATCGCTACTGATCTTTATTGCGGCCTTCGGGATCATTGCGGTCATGATTTTCAATGGTGGCACACAGATTTTCATGCGCTTCAAGGCCGTACTGGTTATTGGTTTCGCAGGCCTTGTTGCACTTCTGGTCGCCATGAGACGTGTGCCCGTGCGCTGGTATGCCTCACGTGAGGAGATGATCTTCCGGATCGAGTCGGTTCGATGGATCTTTGTTCGCGAGATTGAAGATGTGCAGATAGCGCAAGTCGAATCTGTATTTCTCGACAATGGCACCACACACATTCAGTCTACCGATGGTAAGATCCATGCGCTTCAGGAAATCACCATTCCGCAACTTGTGGGGCTCAAGCTCAAAAAAGATGAACAGGCGAAGGCCGAAGAGTCGATTCGGCAACTTCAGCACACAAGGATTGTGAAGTCAATTGACCGTGTATTCCCGGGTTACATTGTGGTCAACGATCCGGCAACAGCTTAGAAAGTCTTACGCATTCTCGCTGTTGGGAAGCCCAACTGGTCGCGATACTTTGCGACAGTGCGACGGGCGATATCTATCCCGCGTTTCTTGAGTTCTATCACGAGGTCTTCATCGGAGAGTGGTTTGTTTTTGTCTTCGTGAGAGATGACATCGCGAAGGGCTTCTTTGATGGCGTCCCAGGCGAGGTTCTCGCCGCCGGAATTGCCATCTTCGCCTGCGGAGGTGGGGATGCCACCGGAAAAGAGTTTGCGGAGTGCGACTGTGCCGCGGGGGGTTTGAATGTATTTTTCGGCGACAGCGCGCGAGACGGTTGCGACGTGGATGCCGACATCCTGGGCGACTTGGAGCATGGGAAGAGGTTTGAGTGCCTGAGGGCCGTGGTCGAAATAGTCGCGCTGATATTCGACGACGCGTTCAAGGACTTTGAGGAGCGTTTGCTTGCGTTGCTGGAGCGCATCGATGAGCCACATGGCGTTGCCGATGTTGGTCTTGATGAACTCACGGTCTTTCTTGACCATGGTTTTGTCTTTGGTAAGCATCGCGTATTCGCGATTGATGCGAAGATTGGGGAGGCGATTGTCGCTGAGGTAGCAGATGTATCGATCCTGATCAGGGTCGTATTCGACGATTGCATCGGGAGTGATGGGATTGACTGCATCACTTACGAGGCGTTTGCCAGGAGCGAGGCTCAGCTTCTTGAGCAGCATGAGCGTCTTTTTGATGTCGTCAAGCGTGAGACCGGTTTTCTCGGAGATTCGCGGCAGGCGATTGGTCATGAGATCATCAAGATGATCTTTCACGACGACGCGTGCGTGCTCGATGAGTTCCTGCGGGATCTCATCACGACCTGGAGAATCATCGCCCTCGAGCGCATCGAGCTGGAGGAGAAGACATTCACGGAAGTCTCTTGCGGCGATTCCGGGAGGGTCGAGGAAGAGCTGGACGGCGGTGAGGGTTCGCTCGAGATGGGCGACAGTGGGCTTGCCACGAGTCGCATGCGCGCCGGCGGTCAGTGGCGGAAGTTCCATCTCTGGTGCGCGATCGACGATGGTTTCGAGTGCTTCTTTGAGAAAGCCATTGTCATCGATGTGATTGATGAGCAGTTCGCCCAGGGGCTTAAACGATTCTTCGGCATCACAGATCGCCCATTGATCCTGCAACTGTTCGAGCAGCGGGAGCGAGCGAGCGGGAACAGAGGCCATGGCTTCGAGCTTGGCATCGCCATCTTGATTTGAAGACTGCGAACCGCGGTGTTCATCATCGTATTCGCGAACACGCGATTCGGTGTATTCGTTGGCCTGGAGATCGGGGTTGTCTTCTTCAAACTGTTCGAGGCGTTCGAATTCATGTGGTTCAGATTCGCCGACCTTCAGCGGCTCATCCATGTTCATGGCAGCTTCGACGGGCGGAAGCTGGGTATCGACTTCGTTTTCTACAGCTTCGAGTGTTGGATTATTTTCGAGTTCCTGCTCGACTCGCTCTTCAAGCTCTGCGAGCGACATCTGCAGGATTTCCATGGACTGGATCATGCGCGCGCCAAGCTTGAGGTGCTGGCCGAGCTTGAGGGATTGTGAGTAGTCAAAACGCATATGGCAATCAACTAATCCATCGACTGACGTCCTTGAATTGCATCAGCAAGGACGGACTTGTTGGCGAATTCGAGATTTGAACCAGTGGGCAAACCGCGTGCGAGTCGTGTTACTTTCACTCCCATTGCCGCGAGCTGGTCGGCGATGTACATCGCTGTGCCATCGCCCTCGACTGTGGGATTCAGGCCGAGGATGATTTCACGGATGGGATGCCGCGCCTTATCGCTCAATCTTGCCATTAACTGGCTGATTGTGAGTTCGGCTGGCGAAATCTGGTCCATGGGACTGAGGCGACCCATAAGGACATGGTAGAGGCCTTTGTACATTCCGGTGAGTTCGAGGGCAATTAGGTCTTTGGGCTGTTCTACTACCAGCACCACACCATGATCGCGGCGAGGATCCTGACAGATCGCACAGGTGGGATCAACACCAGGAGTTGCATCGGTGAGGTTGGAGCAGATGTGACAATGCCGCACAGTCTTCTTGACATCGGCGATGGCTTGGGCGAGATCGATCGCTTCCTGTTCCTGGCATTTGAGAATATGGAAGGCCATGCGTTCGGCGCTGCGGCGGCCGATGCCGGGGAGCATTGCAAATTGCGTTATTAAACGATCCACCGCGCGTGGGAAGGCCTGCACGCGCGGTGGAGTTGAATCTGGGTTGTCGGGACGACCCGGAGTTGCCATTGCAAATGCTACGGGCGGTCTTTTGCTTTAGCAGCCAAGGGCGTAGGCATCGACGAAATCGAGGTAATCGAAGAAGTCGACACTGCTATCGCCATTGAAATCTGCAGTGGGCAGACCAGCAGAGAAGGCGTCGACGAAATCGAGGTAGTCGAAGAAGTCGAGCACGCCATCGCCGTTGAAGTCGGCATCGCAGGAGGGTCCGCCGATATTCACGCTGTCGATGTACCAATGGTCACTGGAGTCAAGGGCGGCGGTGGCGCGGAAGCGAACAGCAAACTTAACATGGCGAACAGCGGCCCCAGTCGGAATGACAATGTTGCGGCTTGTGAAGGTGTTTTCGCTTGCGCCGGTGCTTGTGTAGGTGGCGAGATTAACCCAGGCATTAGACGAGTTGAGGTACTCGACTACAAGGGTTTCGCCAGCTTCTGTGCCGCGGGCTTCGGTGGAGAAGGTGAGGTTCAGGGGCGAGGAGTTGCCACTCAGGTTAATAGCGTTTGATTCAAGGCGGCGAGCGGAGGTGACATCGGCAGCCATGGTGCCGCTGGGCTCAGAAAGAGCAGCGGTGCTGACGGTGACGAGGGTGTCGCGGTAGGCCCACTTGGAATTGACAAACGAACCAGAGTCGAAATTGTCAGAGAACGGGAGGGTTGTGGGGTAGGACATGCGATAGGCGTCGGCTGCAGCTTTGCCGATATTGAGGCGGCCAGCCCCGTAGAGAGTGTCTTCGCCGGCAGTGCCGAGATCGTCGACATTGCGGTAGAGGATGTCACGAACCTGAAGTGCGGTGAGCGCCGGGTTGATGGCCACGATGAGTCCGGCCGCGCCAGCGGCAGCAGGACATGCCATTGATGTGCCGCTGAGAGTTGCGTAGCTGGTCGTACCACTGAAGTACGTCGAGTAGATGCCTGACCCAGGAGCAGCCATGTCGATTTCGCTACCGAAGTTCGAGAAGCTGGATTTCACATCTGCTGAATCCACTGAAGCGATGATCTGAATCTCGGTGTAAATGTTGCCAGTCAGACCGGTGCTGGAATTTGCGTTTCCGGCGGCCCAGAACCAGAGGGCGTTGTGGTTTGTGCGCATGGTTGCGGCCGTTGTTTGATTGGCCGCGCTTGCAACGCCCGAGTAAGATGTTGAAACGACGCGGGCTCCGTTTTGTGCAGCCCAAAGCGCGCCCGCCTGGAGAGCGGCGAGCGAAGAATTGCCTGACGAAAGATCGCTGACACGCACCGGCATGATCTTGTTGATCCAGCTCATGCCCACAACGCCGGTTGCGTTGTTGCCGCGTGCGCCGACGGTACCAGCAGTGTGAGTGCCGTGACCATTGAGGTCAACAACCTGGCCGCCAGCAGTCTGTGCAACAGCAGTTCCGGTTGCAGAGTTCGCACCGGAGACAAGGTTGGCAATCAAGTCAACGTGGTCAACGCGAACACCGGTGTCGGTGACACCGACAATGACTGACGTGGAGCCAGTGGAAAGATTCCACGCTGGTTCGCTGTAGCAATTCCGGTGCGCATACATACCCGGGTCGGTGTAGCCCGTGTCATTGGGGACAACACAGGGGAACACGATGTAGTCGGGTTCTGCGTACTGATACTCACCGGTTGCCATCAGGAAAGCAGACATCTGATTCTCATTGACACCTTCGGGAAGGGTCACGAGAACGTGATTGACTTCCTCAACGAATTGCCACTGAATTGGGGTGAGGCGGGCGCGGGCGCGAGAGATGTTTGCATCGGCTGTTGCGGCATCTACGCCGCGTGCGAGCCAGTCTTCACGCGTGATCGGGCGGATGATCATTTTGCCCTGAAACACTGTGACACCTGGAACGTTTGCATAGGTTGCTGGAGCGTTCTCGGCGGCGGCCAGGAATGCCTGGTCACCAGGCTGCATCGCGAGCGCCTGCGAGATCTGATCTGATGTTCGCCCGGCAGCAAAAGCCACGGACGCGCTGCCCGCAAGCACCGCAAGAATTGAAGCAATAGAACGCTTAGCCATTATTGTTACCCTCTCTCTAGAAAATGAACGTGCGACAGAATGTCGCCCCCCCCGACAAGAACTATTGACCGCAGGGAGTCCCTGCGGGACCCAGAATACACCTAGCAGACTGATTACGCAATAGGATCGAGCGAAGAATGGACCAGAACAAGAGAACTTTCGGTGATTCGCAGCGCGACCGTGCTGTGGTTCCAGTCAAATTGGGAATTGCGGCATAGAGCGCAATAAGCGGCGAATGTTAGGGCTATCTGGACGCCGCAAAGGCGATTGAAAAGTGCGGGATGGTCCAAGAACTCGAAGTTGTTACGGCAGGTGTTTCAGAGTTCCCGGGAGGAAGTTTCGAACTTGATTTTTCCAGATAATTCAATGATCACATCGCTGGAATTTCCTTGCGAGATTGGAATTGTTGTGTTAGTCTAAAAACTAATGTGCCCCCAACCCCAAGCCCACGGCAGCCTTTACCGGTGTGTCGTGGGCTTTGTCTTTCTACGATCGGCACATGAAGATTCTCGCGTTCTGCATCATCCTGTTGGTCGCGCTTGTATGGACACGAACAGCACGTGGTGATGAAAAGCCGCCGGATTTTGGACCTACACCAGATCTGTCAGGTGAGGTGTGGTACCAGATCATGCCTATTGCATGGCGAGATTCCGGACCGACAGCCGGGCAGAAAGAAGATCCGCATAGATTCGGAGATCTCAAAGGAATCGCCGCGGGATTGCCGTATTTGCAGTCAATGGGTTTTACGGGAATTTGGTTGACGCCTCCCTTTCGCTCGCGTGCGTATCACGGGTATCAGCACGGGCCAGCGGACGAATTTACTTCCTGGCTTGGAAGTGAGGCGGATTGGCGCGGAATGGTGCAGGCGTGTCACGATGCGGGTATGAAGATATTTGTGGATTTCGTCGCGTATGGAATTTCGACTGATTCCAAATACTTCAAAGATTCGTTTGAGAATCCCAAGAGTGAATTCAGCTCGTGGCTGGCGTTCAAAGATGCGGAAAATAAGACCTTTCGCGGCTATGAGTTCACAACGTGGAACAAAGAAAAGATTGGGATTGTCTGGTGGGACTTGCGCAAAGAGCAGCCGAGGAAACTGGTGACGGATTGGGCAAAGAAACTGATGGCACCAAGTGCACAAGGGAAAAAAGACGGCGTCGATGGATTCAGGCTCGATCACGTGTGGACGAAATATGCACCGGCGGAAGACAAAGCGACGCCAGATGGATGGGGATACAACCTGGACAGTTTCTGGACACCATGGAAACTCGCACTGCGCAGCGCCGATCCAAAGGTGATTACGTTTGCGGAGCAGGCGAAATGGGAAACTACAGGTGCAGAACTGCTGGGCCCGTTTGACGCGGCGTTTTCCAAGCCATTTCAGACGGCGGTGCGTGAAGCGCTTGCGAAAGAGGATGCCACGCCGCTCTATGCCGCGATGGAGCGCACACTTCGGGAGCTCAACCCCGAAAGTAAATCTCAGGTCAATGATGGCGCTGAGAATCCCGCGTCCAAGCTGGGAACCGGGGTGTTTTTGAGAACAAAACGGGACAACGGGAACACGTTTCTTGCAGTAATTGGCGACCACGATGTGGACCGAATTGCCAGTTCGCTTGGATTTGATGAGGTTCTAGAACCCGGTCGCGCGATCTATAAATGCAAGGTTGCCGCGGCGATCCAGATGCTTCAGCCCTTCCCGCCAGTAGTCTACATGGGCGATGAAATCGGAATGCGAGGCAAAGCTGGGAAGTTCGGGACTGATTCAAATGACATTCCTCGGCGCGAGCCGTTCAAGTGGAACGCAGTAGATAGCTCGCCCATGACCGGGTACTGGGAGCTTGATCCAAGGACAGTTGAAAAGCGGTATTCGAAAGACATGGACGGCTTGAGTATCGAAGAGCAGCTTGGGCGACAAGGCGGTTTGCTTGAGACCTACCGGGAGATGATCTCGCTGCGCAGCCGCATTCCGGCCATTTCAAAGGGTGGGTATCTCGCGCTCCAAGCATCTTCGCCCAAGGTCTGGTGCTTTGCCCGGCGGCTTGACCCCATTGGTGACATGCCGGGGCAAACTGTTATCGTGGCGATCAATGTGGGACAGCCCGCACAGACATTCACGGTCGATTTTGGACCACTGCCAAGGGACAGCGCAGAACCGCTGGTTGGCACGTACAACATGGAGAACTTCTCGTTTTTGACCCCGCCGCCGCGACTGACCACCAACAACCAGCACGCATACGTCCTGGACCTGCCAGGATATGGGGTCGGCATTTACCTTTTGCAGTAGACGCCAAGAGCTCGTAGGATGCACACGTGCATAGACCAATGTCAACTCTTTTTGGCCAGACTTCTCATCCGTTGACGCTCGAGCCGACGGCAGGTCTCGATCTGACCCCACTGGTTATTCAACCCGGGAAGCCGGTCGTCCTGGGAAGGTCGAGTGAGAGTGACATTCCGCTCGGGGACGAAACGCAGACACTCAGCCGCCGCCATGCTGAAATTCTTTCCAGCGCCAACCGATGGCTGGTGCGCGATCTTGGAAGCCGACATGGAACGAGCGTGAATGGGGTGCGACTGAATCCGGATGATCCGGTGGAGGTGCAGACGGGCGATCTGCTCCGCCTTGGGCCGTGGTCGTTCATCGTGCACGTTGCAGCTCCTCGCAAAGGAGGCGGGGCAACATCGATTGCGACCAGTAATGACGACGCGCTCGCAGTGCGCGTCGAACAGATCCCCGAGCGAGAACTTTCGATCAGGGCGCAGGCCAAACTTGATCTGTTGCTCGAAAGCGCGGGCGCTATTGCATCGGCGCCGAGTGAAAAATTAATGGCGGAAACAGCGCTGGACGTAATCCTTCGCGGCACAGGATTTCCGCGCGGGGCAGTCGTTCGACCACTTGAAGCAGCTGGCGAAGTCCAGTTGATTACCGCGCGAGATCCAACGGGAACAACCAGTTCTCTTGGGTTTGCCCTTTCAAGATCGTTGCTCAAAGCCGCGAGCGATGGTCGCGTTGTCCGCCTCGATGCCGGCCAGAAGGGCTCGACACCGGATTACGGACAATCGATTATGTCGCTGGGAATTCACTCAGCGTTGTGTGCGCCGATCATGTTTGGAGGGCAGGTTGTCGCGCTTGTATATCTTGATGCGCGCGGTTCCGAACGGCAAGTCCAGCCCGATGCCGCGGCGTTCTGCTCGGCGGTTGCCAAACTGGCCGGGCTTTCGCTGTCGAATTTGAAGCGTGCGGAGCTTGAAACTCGACAGAAGGCGGTACAGGTAGAACTGCATGCAGCGCGAGAGGCACAAAGGCTGATCCTCCCGCCGCCAGAACGGACTTTTGAAGCTAACAACGGCCAGCACTTTCGCTATGCGATGCACTCGCGGCCCGGTCGATTTGTTTCGGGTGACTTGTTTGATGTTTTCCCGCTTGAAGGCGGCAAGCTTGGTGTGTTTCTTGGCGACGTTGCAGGGAAAGGCGCGGGTGCAGCGGTGCTGATGGCGGCAGCGCAATCGCACCTTCACGCAGTGCTGAAACGAACAGGCGATCCAAAGCAGGCTGTTGAACTCCTGAACGCCTACCTTGACGGAAGATGTCCATCGGGGAGTTTTGTCACGTTGTTTGTGGCGGTGATTGACCCTCAGAATGGCAACGGACTCATCAATTTCTGCGATGCCGGGCATGGATATTGGCTGACACGCAAGCAGACCCAGGCGCCGGTGAGACACGAGAGTGGCGGCGGCCCGCCCGTGGGTGTGATTGCGGGCTTTGACTATTCGTCGGAATCAGTTCCGTTCACCAGGGAGTCGAGGCTTGTCCTGTACTCAGATGGTGTACACGAACAGCGTCTGCCTGATGGCGAAGAATTTGGACTCGTTCGCACTGTTGAGGCGCTGACTCGCGGGATTGATCCGCTTAGTGATGTTGATTCACTTCTGGGAGCCCTGACACGAGCGGCCGGGCCAGATCATGCGCGGCCAAACACCGCGGGCGACATCGCGTTTGCCGATGATGTGACCATTGCAAGCATCGAACTGCAATAGCAGGATTACCAGATCCAGCGAATGCGACCAAAGTCGATCATCGGTAAATTTCTGGACCTTCCAAGTCCTGGAAGATAGACGATGAATGCTTTGCCGATAACCAGTCGTTCGTCGACAACGCCGAATTGTGGATTCACGCGATTGGCGACCCAGGGATCCGGAACATCCCACAGACGGCAGTCGCTTGATTGCGGAGAATTGTCACCACAGCAGAAGTACTCGTGAGAATTGAGAGTGATGGTTGAGAGCGGGCTGGTCGCGGCAGCGGCCATTCCGGCGCGGCTGTGGCCGAGTTGTGTATCGCCATTGACTCTGTTGTAGACAGCTGCCTGGTAGTGCAGGTCGCGCGACATTGAGACGTGGTGAAGCGTGCATGTCGAGCCAGAAAATTCGAAACGCGCCTGGGGCCGTTTGTAGTTGGCTTGATCGTATAAAACTGGAAGGTGGTTGGCATCGAAACCTGCAACTTCGGCAGGCTTGAGGGTTGTCGCGTTTGCGAGCCGCTCGATCGGGAGCCAGTTGTACTCTGCGTAGACCTCGCGCTTGCCATCTATGTACAGCGCAAGACTCTGATCTACGTGCCAGAACTCAATGTTGCGGACCATTCCTGCCTGCAAGGGCGAACTGAGTTCGCCTTGATTGAGCACTTTCCAATCAGTCTCGCCGACTGGACGCATTTCAACAACGCCGCGAGTGCCTTTTTCGATTCGTATGCGGAACTCGTGGCCTCGTGCAATAACTAATCCAGCGAAATCCATATTGGATTTCTGAGGAATAATGTTGGCCGAGAGTCGCAGGTCTGAGACGGGAAAAACGGAATAACCCATGAGACGAAGGTCTGTAAGCACCTTTGTCGCATCTGGACGGCGATCAAACAGCTCGCCAATATTCTGAACTCGTCCCTGGTTGTACGGATAAGTATCAAGGATCGGCCAGTTCGTGTGGTCCCACTCAAGCGTCGCTGGAGCTTCGGTCTTCAATGTGTATGTAGAACCAGCGGAGAAGTCCCAAGCCGTTTCCTTTCCGGCCCAGGGTTGTTTCTGATTTCCCATCGCTGGAGCATAAAAGCTATCGAAGACCAATTGCCAGACCGACTTCTGTGCGAGTTCGGTCTTTCGCTGAATTGTCCAATCCGGATTATTCCAGGAATCCGCCGCTGCCGGGTACACCTGAGGAGGCGCGACGTCATGCTCGCCGCCGTTCTCTGCTACCCGTGTAAAGAGATCGCCGTCAACAAAGGCTCCCTGCTCTCCCGGGAGGCAGATGAGTCGCTTGATGAAATTTGTTTCGGGTCGCCCAGGATTGCGGAAAACAATCACGTCCCATCGCTTGGGATCAATGACACCCTTGAGATACTTGAGCACGAAGATTCGATCGCCGGCGGTCGCGGGTACATTGCGAAGACCAGTATTGCCGCCGAGCTGATTGCCGCTCATAGGGTCATTGACCTTGATCGGGTTCTTTGATCCTTGAAGCGGCACTGCCGTTTGATTGTCCGGCAGCGTTTCCCACGGCCCCACCGGCCACACGTATCCGGTCTCCGGCGCGGCAAACCGCATGTGCGCTCCCATCAGCGTGGGCGCCATTGAACCAGTGGGAATGACAAACGCCTCAACGATAAAGCCGCGGAATACGAATGCGAACACAAACGAGATCGTGAGCGATATCACGGTCTCTTTAATGCTTGATCCGGTATCTTGCGGGTCTGGGTCAGCCATTGGAATCCTTCTCTACGTTCAATCGGCAAGGATAGATCGGCTGGTTAGAGGTCTCTGCCCAGAGATTTCACTTTGCCAAGCAGGGTGGCAGCCTCCTGCAGACCGCGTCCTGCCGGGCTGACAAACCGCTCCGAGAGCAATTGAAGCATCTGGAAGAAATTAATCATGCTCTCGAGCTTCTTGTTCACCTCAGCGAGCTCCTGTTTTTCAGCTTCGGTCGCCGCTCGGGCAGATTTCGCGCTGCGACGAGTCAAATCGCGGATTTCATGAAGCTGTGCCGCCAGAGGCTCAGCCTCGCGTTTCACGCGTTCGCGCACAATGGCGCGGAACATTGCCCATACATCCTGCTCGGCCTGGAAATACTCCTTGCGATCGCCCCGCTTATGAACTCGCGAAACGATCCCCCAGTCAAGCAGCGAGCGAAGTGACATTGACGCGTTTCCGCGTGAAATATCCAATCGAATCATCAAGTCGTCCATCGAGAGCGGCTTGCTTGACAAATACAAAATCGCATGAATTTCGGCCATTGTGCGGCTGATACCCCAAGCGCCGGCCATCTGCCCCCAGGTTTCAACAAATCGCTTCTCTGCCTCTCGAAGCGTTATC
This sequence comes from uncultured Phycisphaeraceae bacterium, assembly GCA_964484185.1. GTDB lineage: Bacteria > Planctomycetota > Phycisphaerae > Phycisphaerales > UBA1924 > F1-120-MAGs238. Next base: position 121,623 of record CAZAEQ010000003.1, on the reverse strand, counting down.
GCGGCGGTTTGTTCCTGTGAGCGGCCTGCATCCATGGCCAAAGGTTATGCCGCCGCCCAATCAGCGAATCCTTGAAGCCCTACTCTGTGGCCACGATTTCAATATGGAAACACAAGCTACCACATTTCAATCAGCTCCAGTACCCAAGTGGGCGATTCACCGGCGGCTTTACAACTGGACATTTTCCCTTGCCGGACACAAGCACTCAATGCTCGTGCTTGCACTTGTGAGCTTCACCGAGGCGATTTTCTTCCCAATCCCATCGCTTGTTTTGCAAATCCCGATGACGCTCCATCGCCGCGAAAAGGCGTGGACTATCGCCCTTGTGAATTCTGCCGCCAACGTTCTGGGCGGCATCGTGGGTTATGGAGTGGGATATCTGTTTTCAGACACTGCGCGGGCAGTATTGTTAAAGATCACCTCTCAGTCCGTCATCGATCACGCCAATGAGTATTTCGGCAACCTATGGCTTCTCACGATTGGCGCAATTGCGGTACATCCCTATAAGGTCTACACCGTCACCGCCGGACTCTTTGAAGCTCCTTTCGTTGAGTTCATCGTCGCCAGTATCCTCGGCCGCTTCGGCCTTTTCTTTGTTGTAGCAGGGTTGCTCTACTGGATCGGTCCACCTGCCAAGACCTTCATTGAGAAGTACTTCAACATTGCCACCGTTTTGATCGGCGTGCTTGCTGTCAGCGCAATCGTCCTGTATCAGTACCTCAAGTAGTCTTGATTCACTGGGAGCCTGCAATGAACATTCTCGTCACTGGCGCTGCGGGATATATCGGGTCTCACACCTGCGCGAGATTGACTGCACGCGGGCACCGCGTTCTTGGTATCGACAATCTCTATCGCGGACACATGGCCGCAGCACAGATTCTCAAGAAGCTCGGGCAAGACAACTTCGACTTTGTACGCGGCGATATCGCCGATCGGTTCGTCATCGAGTCGCTGTTGCAGGAACATCGAATCGACGCAGTAATGCATTTCGCGGCACTGACCTACGTCGGCGAGTCCGTCGACTCACCAATGAACTACTACCGGCAAAATGTCACTGCAATGAATACATTGCTCGATGCCATTGACCGCATGAACGTTCAGAAGTTTGTCTTTTCTTCAAGCTGCGCCACCTACGGCCAGCCTCCAGAAAGCCTCATCCCGATTCCTGAAACGTGTCCGCAAGATCCACTCTCGCCATACGGCCGCACCAAACTCGCTGGCGAATGGATGATGCGTGACCTGGCCGAATCGCGGAGACGCGCTGGCCGACCATTTGCATTTGCCTCGCTTCGGTACTTCAATGTCGCCGGCTGCGCGATGGACGGCTCACTTGGCGAAGACCACACTCCCGAGACACATCTCATTCCCGTTATTCTGCAGACCGCGCTTGGTCAGCGCGAGAGTATTCAAGTTTTTGGTACCGACTACCCAACTCCTGATGGCACATGCATCCGCGATTACGTTCACGTAGATGACCTCGCCGATGCGCACATCGCAGCCCTTGAATCTCTCAAAGCTGGCGATACCAAGGCCTTCAATCTTGGCATCGGCGAAGGCGTGAGCGTGCGTCAGGTGATTGATGCGGCGAAGCGCGTGACAGGCGTTAATTTCAAGGTCATTGAACATCCGCGCCGCGCTGGAGACCCCGCCCGACTCTTCAGCGACTCTTCTCTCTTGAAGCGGGAACTTGGCTGGTCCCCACGAATCACATCTATTGATGACACGGTGAAATCCGCATGGAACTGGTTCAAAACACATCCCAACGGGTATCGGTCGTGACCAAGGCGGCGAAGCACACACTGCTGCTGCTCGCGATCTGCGCTGTCACCACTCAGTCTGTAAACGCACAGCTGATTCCAGTGCCGCCCAAAGCTGCCGCCGATGTCTTTCTGCCCGATCCTGCCACTGAGTTTCTGGACTATTCACAATCCTGGCCCGCTCGATGGGGATCAGAAAAATCCAGCACTCGCGGCGTAATCGTGCCGCTCTCTTCGCCCGCCTCCACATTCACTATCCGCCGCATTTCGAGCAGTAGTTCGAAAACTGCGGCCGATGAAATCGATTTCGCCGCGCTGAGCACTCAGTTTCCCGGACTTACACAATGGACACTCGAAGGCGCAAATGCCACGCCAGTTGAATCTCGCATCAATCCGCCGCCATTTCTTCGCACTGGTACCCCAGAGGCGACAATGGTCTTCAAGTTCGTTTCTGGCACGGTTACCCGCCGCGGAGACATTGATGAACTCGTACTTGAGCGCACGACATTTGCCCTTTATGACCCGATTGGCAGCGATGCCACGCACATTGTTGTCCTGCTTCCTGGAATGTTCGGCACACCCGAGCAGGTGCTTGAGCCGCTGATCTTTCATCTCCGATCTCAGGGCATTGCTGTTGTGCGAATGTTCTCGCATCCCTCGCGCTTCACTGAGCAACTGTCGCTCACCATCGATCCCAACAATAACGACGATCTGGAAGCCAACTCAAAGCGCATTGCCAACACCGTCAATTCGCGTATTGCTGAATGCGCGTACGCAGTTGACGCCGCGATTCAACACATCATCCGAAAGAGTCCCGCCCTGGGAGAACTCCCTCGCGTCGCACTGGGTGCCAGCGGCGGAGCAATTGCACTTCCCACAGTCTGTGCGCTGCATCCAGACACTTGGGCGGGCGCGATCCTGATTGGAGGCGGCGCAGATTTCTGGCTCATCAATCAACGCTCAAATTATCAGAACCTGATCAACGCGCTCAAGGTTCAGTGGACAACCGAGCCTTCTCAGGCCCAGCGTCAATCTTTTGACAACCGCTATTTGCAGCTTGCCACACTCGATCCGTTCCACACTGCTAAATGCCTTGCAACGAAACCGGTGCTCTACCTCCGCGGCGAGAACGACCAGGCAGTTCCCGCAACACTTGGCGAATTGCTCTGGACCCGCATTGCCACAACCGCTCCCGATTCCAGGAAGATTTCAACTCCGCTCACTCACGAAGCGTTATTTGCCACTCTTCCCGCCCGCTTCGATGAGCTCAGTGACTGGATCAAGGCGCGAAAGCGCTGAATCCGCGGCGTATCCTCAACAGTGAATGTGCTTGTCAGTCCATATCACTTGACCTCCAGAGAGCTGCCAGCCATGGCCGCGCTTCTGCTTGGAAATCCCGTTGTCACGCTGCTTCCCTCCCCCACTGGCGATGTCGATCATGATCGACTCCGCACGGCTGTCAAAGCTGCGCCTCGATACATGAAATTTATGGAAAGCTGGGGCTGGTCGCGTGAACTCTGGGAAGCTGGGGTCATCACCAGTCTTCACGAAGGTCAGGATGCAACCAGCGACGTGCGCAATGCCTGGTCCAGAATCGTCTCTGATGAAAACCTCTCAACACTTCGCCCGTTCATGCGCGAAGATCTATTTGAGGATGAGCACCACTACCTCGATGCGATTGCGTACGACGTGTTACGCGGCGGACCTGATCCGGCGATCTGTGTACCCGTAAACGCTGGACTCGATCGATTCGCCGCAATGCACGGTCTCGTCGTTGCACGGTCTGCACCAAGATCAATTGCACAGAAAGCCGAGATTGAACTTGCAACCCGCGGCTTCGCGCTCGTGCTTCCAGTCTTTCTTCAAGCCAGTGGACAACGAGTCCTGCTCGCCCGCGATCTGCTCGCAGATGTCCTTGGCGACCTTCGCGATGCGATTTCTATGGAGTTTGTTTCACTCTCGTCTCAATGGAAGCAACTAGCCCGAACCCGCCAGAGCAAGCCACTGAAGCCCAGCGCACGGCTGGTTGATGCTGTTACGGCGTACACACAAGCATTTGAAGATCTGCGCCCCGAACTGACCGAACGAAGCAAAGACGACGATTCGCGGCTCGTAGTTGGAACGGTCACTCTTGAGGCCATTTTGCTGCCCGCCGATGCAGTCCTTGCATCAAGCGCTGCAGCAGTTCACCACATGCATCGCACGACTTCAAAACGTCACCCGGAGCCGGAGACAAGTGGCCTTCCGGCCGTTGCCGATCCAGCTATGCAGCGTCCCGTTCTCTCAATTCTTGTTCGCCCGTTTGGGCAGTAGATTCAAGGCTCCAGCACGATCTTCACCTGTGCTGGGTCAGTTGCTGCTTTCAGTGCAGCCACCGCATCGGCAAGCTTAAATCGCCGCGAAACTACGTTGAGCAGATCAATTTCCTTGCGCACGAGCGGCTCAATCGCATCGTTCACTGACCCGCTGCGCGCGCCGAGCACGGTAATCTCATTTGCGATAATCCGCGCCGATTCCAGCCGCGACCAATCCTGGTTCACCGGATCAAGCCACGACTGCGAAGGGATATTTCCGAGTGGCGACTTCAGAATCAAGGAGCCTCGTGGCCGCACCAGCCCCAGCGCCATGTTCAATCCTTCATGCGTATCAGTGCATTCAACGACAATCGCCTGATCCTGGCGCAATCCAACTTCATCTATCGGCCGATGTTTGATCCCCCACTTCTCGCAGATCGAGAGTTTCCGCTCATCGCGCCCCAGCAGCCGGACCGTGGCATTTCGCCGTGTCATTGCCTGAGCCGTCAGCAGCGCATCAAGGCTGTCGCCAATCACTGTGACAAAGGTCTTTCCTTCGACTCGAACCATGCTTGCAGCATGAAGTGCATCTGCCACGCACTGCGCAAGCACGGCCTCTTCATCGCCGAGGGCCTTTGGGATCTCAACCAGACTTGTCAGTGGCAGCGAGACACGATCAGCGAAGTATCCATCGCGACCAAAGACGCCAGGAACTGTCCGCGACCCGCAATGAAGACTCAGCCCGCCGCGACACCGATCGCACGTGCCGCACGGAATACTCGCCTGTACAGTCACCCGACGCCCGACCCATTTGGCTTGATCCTCTCGTCCAGGCAGATGATTGACCGATTCAACGAGCCCGACAAATTCTCGCCCGAGCGTCCCTCGAAAGTTCGTCATTCCACGCATCACTGCGAGATCGAGTGGTCCAATCGACAATCGTGTAGTGCGAATCAGTGCCTCGCCCGGACCCGCCACAGGCTCAGCTGCGCGGGAATCCAGCACCACTTGCTTGCCATCAAACTTCACTGCCCGCACGTGTGTACTCCCTGGTCAGCCCTGCGCTATGCGCACTGATACCACAGGGATATCGGTCGTTTTCTGCAAGCAGTAAAGGCCAACCCGCCAAACCAGACCAGTCAATCTCCGTTATTTCACCCCTGGCAGCGGCATGCCATTGGGAATGCTGGCGACTTCATTTGGCGGCTTAGGGACAAATGGAATGTATTCCCACCATTTTTGCTTGCGTGAAAACACGTTGTAGGTGTAAAGCGCGCGAGCATCAAACGGAGACTTTGTCGCTTTGTACCAATCAAGCCACGCGCGCCGCTCCAGACCAAAGTCCTGCCCCGTCAATGTCCGCAGCGAATTGTGCGCTGTCCGATTCACTGCCAGATTCGAGTCCGCCAGCGACTGCACGAGAGCCTGTACCACTTTGTCATCTGGATACTGGCCCAGTGCATCGACTGCTTCAATCCGAACCGCTTCAAATGGCTCGCCAATAGCATCTTTGCGATCCATTTCTGGTTCACGGCTTACTGCGATCAACGGCGCAATTGCGTCAACGCTGCTCAATCGCTGCAAACCTCTCGCGGCCTCTTTGCGAACCATCGGTTCCGGATCTTTCAGTTTGGCGACAAGCAGTTTCCCCTGCTCAGGCTTGCCATGGTTCGCAATCGCTCGTACCGATGCAGCTCGCACGCGTGCATCTTCATCATCAATATTGTCAATGAAGAGCTTCATGTAAAGCTCTTCGCCGGCAAACGATTGATTCGCCAGAATCAATGTGCCGCGATAGCGCTTGTCTGCATCAAACTTATCAACGGCCCATTCAGCCGCCTCGGCAACCGTTGGACCCGAAAAAGCTGTAATAATGGACTCGGCGCCAGGTTTGGTATCGAGCGCGCACCCGCCCACCATTGCCGCGCCAATAAACACCGCCAGAGTGAGAGTCCTTGTCCCCTGCTTCATGTGCCCAGTATAGAGACTCTCAAGTCGTGCCGGTGACCTTCAAGGCCTCATATCTCGTCAAGTCTTTCAGATCGTGGCTTGCCGAAAATCTCGGTCATCAAAATCGCCTGGCGGAGCCCCGCCCGTCCGAGCTTTGGACCTTTACGTTCTGCCCTGGCTGTCACCTTTGCCGCATCGGTATCTGCAACAAGTCGATGCGTTTCACTCGACCCCGCAATATCGCTCACCTGCGTATTTTGTACACGCGTGGGAACCGCTTGCCGTTCGCGCGCTGCCCGCGCGGCCTGCTCGTTTGTCATCTTCTGCGGCCGCTGCTGTGGCACTGGCTTCGCCTGCGGCCGAGCCGCCGGACGCGGCGGTGGCTGACCCTGTCCCACCACCACTGAACCGCCGCCGGGTAACTGGATTCGGACCGGGGTCGCTGGAGCGGGCTGCCGCACTAACTGCGGCATCGGCTGTGACTGAGTCGGCATCGGCAACTGTCGCGCGGTCGAAGACCGGACAGGCATAGGACTTTGAACGACTGCTTGTCCACCGCGGGCTGCGGCTCGCCGGCGAAGCTCGGCCAACTGCCGCTCACGCCGAATCTTTGGATCATCGCTGTCCAGAGGTGATGTCGCCTCAACTGGAGCGTTCGTGCCAGCCGCTGGCATCCCCATGAGCACCTGTTCCAGCCCGCGACCAGTTCGAATCGCTTCCATCTCCGCAGCGGACTGAATTGACCGCTCGCGTTTCTCAATCGAACGCTCCGCAGCTCGTTCCCTGAGCTTTTTTACAAGTGGAAGTATTACAAAAATAAGCAGCGGCACACCAACTTTGAAGAGCAGGGGTAGCCAGCCTGTCGAGGTCGAGTTTTGTGCCAGGAGCGGTTCCATGGAATACGCCCAATCCTACTCCACAATCCCGAACACCGCTTCTATGTTCTCAGGGGCCAGCACTGTCCCGATTGACCCGCTCGCTTTCATTCTGCCATTCTCATCCAGCAGTATCGCTTGATTTGCGAGCCGGCTCGCTGCTCGAAGGTCATGCATTACCACGACAATGCTGCATCCGCCTCGCGCCATCCCTTGAAGGACCCGCATGGATTGCCGCTCTTGTCTCGGGTCCATCGCCGAAAATGGCTCATCGGCCAGCACCATCTTGTCCGATGCCGGTAACGGAGACGACTCAATCTGGACAATCGCTCGGGCAAGCGTGACCCGCTGGCGCTGTCCCTCTGAAAGTTCGTTGGCCCTGCGTGACAAAAGTTCTGTGAGGGAAAGTTCGCCCGCCACACGCTCGATCAACGAACTGAAGCCTGCCTTCGCGAGCCCAAGCTCCAGGACCTGCCTGACAGTAAACGCAAATTCTGTACCTCCCCGCTGAGGAACATATGAAATAGACCGGGCCAGATCTCGAGGATCAATCGAACTCACGCGCTTTCCATGCAGCAAGACGTTTCCATGCGATGGATCGAGAATCCCCAGCAGCAATCTCAAAAATGTGGTTTTCCCTGCACCATTTGGCCCCAATATGGCAGTCACCTCGCCCGGCGCAAAGTCCCAGGAAATCTTGCGAAGCACCTCCTGCCCCGGCCGAAAGCAATAGTGCAAGTTTTCACACACGAGCATCACAGACCATAGTAAAGCTGAGCAATGACTTCTAATTAACGGATTCTGGTGGTTGCCAGCTTGTTTCTATAGCTCTCGAGGCGCTTCACTTCCTCGAGGTTTCCGCCGCGAATCGTCCGCTCGCGAATGACCTGGTCCAGCTGCGAAACCAGCCCATCGCGTGCTGCGACATAACTGGCCCGGTCTGCGCCACGCGGCAATTTCAGCCAACCGGTGCCGATGTTTATGATCGCATTGGCGGGTGCCTCTGAAAGTCCCGGCCATGTCGCCCCGCCCTGACTATTCACTTGCCCAGCCGGAAATGTTGCAAGACGCTGGGCATATAACCGCCACCGCCCGGCAACGGTACTGTCGCGCTGGTCCTTTGATGTCTGCACCCACCGCTCTGTTGCCTCGTCAAATAACTGCAAATCCTGTACTCTTGCGGCGACCTCGAGCCGCCCCCGCAAAATCACATCAACATTTTTTCGATTCCGCTGCGAGTCCGGGATCGCGGTGAAATCTAATGCGACATCGTTTAGCGCCAGCGCCAGTTGCGGATTGCGCGCCGAGACAAGGGCTCCGCCGATCTTCACTAAGGTGTCCAATTGATCTTCGGGTGACAAATCCGTACTCGCGGCAACCTGCTCAGCTCCAAACAGCAGTGCAAGGCCGAGCTGACGCTGGATATCCAGAAGATTTGGGTCCTTGTTTTTCTCAGCTTCTCGAAGTGCATTGGCGAATGGAGCCAGCACATCGCGAATTTCCTCCGGCGTCGAACACGCGCTCAATTGATTCAGAAACGTGTCTAAATCACAGGCGGGATCGATTGCCAGTTGCTCGCCGGCTAATAGACGCGAAAACTCTGAGCCAAAATCAGCCATCAGCCCGCTGGAAATAAGTCGGTTTAGAAGTGAGTGATACCCCGCAGGACCTTCAGAAAAAGACGCATATGCGGGTTCTGACTCTGCCGCGGAAGTCGACGACGACTTTGACGACGACTGCGAACCACCCGTCGTCGTGACGCCATCATCACTGACCGCAAAGGCGTTCCCGACCTTGCCATTCTGCGATTTGGCACTCGCTGCAGCGCTATCGCCATCTGAGGAACTCACATACCACATAACTGCCCACATAACGGTGGCACAGCCCGCCACCGCAAGGGCGGCAAACCCCAGCAATTTCAGACGCGAAACTGGCGTAGCTTGAATCATGTGCGTTCCAACTTTACCACAAAGACACAGATTTCTGGTGCCTTTTGTACTCGCGATCTCAAGGAATGTTCAAACCCGTTACTCATCGGCCGGTTCCGGTTTTTCAGCCTCAACTCGGTTGATCTAAAATCACGGAGTCTCGCCGTCTCAAGCTCTGCCTGCCGGGATTTCCACCTTCAACGCACCGCCGTATTTACGTCCTATAATAACATCCGCAATGCATTCTAATCGAATCCCCTCATCCATTAACTCGAATCATTCTACTTTCTTCATACGCCCTGCTCCTACATCACTCTAGAATTGTTCGGGATTTCTTCCTTAATCCTGCAATGGAGGGGCTTAGTTTGCCCATAAGCCGATAGTCAATTGCTCCCCTCACGCCTTGGAGTTGTGCCATGGTCCAGTTTTCAACATCTTGCACGCAAGCACTTCGCCAACGGCGTTCGCTTTCTGCATTCACATTGATCGAGCTGCTGGTCGTGATCTCAATCATCGCCCTGCTCATCAGCATCACGCTCCCCGCTCTGGGCGCCTCGCGCGAAAACTCCCGCCGCCTCAAATGCATGACCAATCTCAAGGGCATTGGCGGCGGCATGCAAGCCTATATGAACGACTCAAAGGACTTGCTTCCCAAAGTCCTTCCGCTTCAGCAAGGCCCGCCCGGTGGCGGAAATGAAGCGGGCATGCTCGACATTCTCGCCCAGTATGTAGATGCCGCTCCGCCACGCAAACAGCCCGGCGACACGCTCTTCACATCAAACGATCCCTACATCTGTCCTTCAGACCGCAAGGGTACCTACGACTCGGCAACCAACGAGATGTCGCCGCCAGTGTGGCAGTCAAATGGCACAAGCTATGAATACGTGATTGGCTACACCATGGTGTTCCTGGAAGGACCGCCATTGTTGCTCCCCGCTTCCTCAACGCAACGCATCGTCAGCAAGGCGATGGCAGAGTCGCCCCTGGACTGGCCCGTGCTCGTCGATGCCGATGACTGGCACAATCTGCGCGCAGGTGGATCGAAGCGCAATGCACTCTATTTCAAAGACTGGCACGTCGATTGGAACAACCCCAACTCAACACAAGATGTGGTTGAGCTCTATGCGTTGATGGCCCGCCTCGGCGGTCGCCAGCCCTGAAATTTGTTTTTGGAGTTTGTGTTATGTCGGCAATACATTCATCTCTTGAACTCAATCCGCTCCTGACCCCAGAAGATCTCAAACCCAGCGCGCCCGCTCCTAAGCCCGGATTGCTCAAGCAGCTTGACGATCGCGTGCGTACAAAGATTGAAGGCTGGAAATCTCGAAACTGGACAGAGCCACCTCGCCGTACCCGCACAAAACGAATCGGCGCAGTGCTGCTGATTGCGCTGCTGGCTGGCGCTGGCGGCGCGTACTGGCAATGGGGCATGGTGCATCAGCCTGACTTTGCCACCGATGATCTCGACGATCTCCTGGATTTCAGCCTGCTGACTGACGACTTTAACAGATTGCCGATAGATCAACGACTCAAACTGATTGAAGAACTCGTCAAACGCATGAAAAGTTCCAGCGCCCAGGACTCCGCCCTCATGGCAGGTTTCCTCGCCGGCATCGCAGGCCAGGCCCGCGAACAGATGATGGAAAACTCAAGCAAAATCGCCATCGATATGTTTGACCAGTACGCCCGCAAATACGACGAAGTTCCGCCGGAAGAGCGCGAGAAATTCATCGACGATTCCTTCGTCGACATGGCCAAAAAAATGGAAGCTATCGCGGGCGTCTCACGCGATATTTCAGATGAGGATCGCCTCAAAGAAATGACTCGTCAGGTCTCTCGCGACAAGTCGCGCATTGAATCAGGCAGGGGCCCAGGCGGGGCGGTCGCTGGCAGAATGTTCGATTTCCTCCAGAACAACATCGCCAGCAAAGCCAGCCCGCAACAACGCGGCCAGGGTGCCAGCCTCATGCGCGACATGGGCCGCCGTTTCCGCGGCGAAGACATTCAAAAAGGTCGCTGAAGCCGTTCCTCGTTTTTGTGATTGTGAACAACTCACATCCGCCCGCAAATCGGGCGGTTTCTTTTTTTGCATACTCTTGCTGCACAGCGGGCACGCCGCGCCCTTTTCGGAGCCACCTTCATGCGTCGCGTTCAGTTTGCTCATTCCAACATCACAACCTCTTGCCTTGGCTTTGGCTGCGTAAGTCTCACGATGCACGATGATCGATCCAAAGCAATTCGCATCCTCGAAACTGCATTTGATTCCGGTATCACCCACTTCGACGTAGCCCGTCTCTATGGCTATGGCCAGGCGGAAGGAATCCTCGGCGAATTTCTCAAATCCAAACGCGACAAGGTCACGGTCGCCACGAAATTCGGATTAGAGGCATCCGGTGCCGTCGCAAAAAGTCGAAGGCTCGTCAGTATCGCTCGCTGGGTCGCGCACCGTTCCAAGTTCATCGCCAGACTTGCCCGCCGCGCAACAGCCCAGAATACCACTCGCGGCAAATTCAATCCAGTCGATGCAAAAGCAAGTCTTGAGACGAGCTTGCGCGAACTTGGTACAGATCACGTCGACCTGTTTCTCCTACACGAATGCACGCTCGCCGATGCAAGCCAGGAAGATCTCATCGCATTTCTGACTGACCAGGTCCAGCGCGGAACCATCCGTGGGTTCGGACCCGCTGCTGATTTCGAAAAGCTCCAGGGCGATGCATCAAGTTTCCCAGCGTCCCACACCGTCATGCAGTTCAATTCTAATTCGCTTCAGCCCAACATCGAACTCCTGAAAAACTCCTCAGCCCGCGACCGAATCACATTCGGAGCCGTAAACTGCGCAAAGCGACTCGCCGATTTTGCCCGCAACTCGCCGCACATCGCTGCCCCGTTCCAAACCAGGATCAATGCTGATCTACTCAACCCCGATGTTCTTGCCGGACTGCTTCTCAAAGATGCACTCGACCGCAATCCCGGCGGCATCGTCCTGTTCGCATCGACTCAGGCCGGCCGCGTCAAAGCAAATATCCAGGCAGCAACCCACCCACAAATCTCCGCCCAGGTCGCTCAAGCCTTCCGCGAATACGCCGCGGCGGCATCACCGCTCCTTGCTTCCTGATCCACGTCAGATTACTGCGAAATCAAAGTCCCATAAGTCGATTTGGTGTTAACTGACCCGCTCTTCCTCGACATATTCGCCTCTGTGATGCACACTCAGGAAGACCACAAAAGTTTGTTGCAACCTCTCTCGCCAATATACGAACCATATCCTAACCACATGCGCCGAATTTCGACCATCCTCGCGCTCCTTGTCAGCAGCTCTGCATTTGCCGGCGCGCCGCTCGCAGCGGTCCCTCAAGTGGGCGCAACCACAACCTGGGAGTTCGCCGGCAAGGTTGCCTTCCTCAATCGAATCGATCGCCTCATTGATTTCCGCCTAGCTGAAATCCCTCTCGCTCGCACCCACACGCGATTCATCCGCCAGACATCTGACGGTTCGCCAACCGGCGGCGGTGGCAATGGTCTCTCGCCCGCCACCGCATGGCGCGTCCGCGACATGCTCGACGTTCGAACATTGCTCGCTACCGCTCTTCAGCCCGATACCGCAATCCTCTTTAAACGCGGCGACTCTTTTTACTCCCGCCCACTGAACGCGCCTCAGGGAATCGCTGGAACCAGCTTCGGCAATTTCACGCTCGGCGCATACACCGACCCCGCAGAACCTTCAACCCAGAAACCCAGGCTGCTTGGATTTTATCGGCCAGGTGCCGCCGCCTGGACAACAACTGGCGATGGCACTATTCAGCTTTCCACAACGTTTGACGCATATTGGGTTCGTGGGAAACAACCGGGAAGCGATCCCATTCGCGGCTTTCGTGCTGTTCCATATGTAAAACAAACTTCACCTGCCGCTGTCATTGGCTTCGACCAGTCCTTTGCCCAGTCTGGCAATCTCCTTGTCGTTGACGCTGGCCCCGCTCAGCAAGCTGATGAGCTCGACTCTCTCGAAGTCGCAGTTGCAACCGGCGCAGGAATCTTCATTAACGATGTCAACGGAGTTCGACTCGATGACCTGGTCCTCGAAGGCTGGGGCATGGATGTGGTCAGCAGCGTCAATGGCTGTTTCACATTCAACGGCAGCGGGTCAAACACCATGCTCGTCACGGGCTGCGATTGGGGCTGGGGTCCATATCACACCGCCGCACACATCGTTTCAAGCGGTGCAGGCGGCATCATCACTATGAGCCAGTGCACCTTCGGCTACCACACCCAGCGCGAACAATCCGCAGGAGGCAGCGGCGATGGCTTTGTGAGTTTCGCCCTGCTTGGGCAGAACGAACACATTCTCGATCGGTGCAACGGCTACGGCGGCGGACTTCAACGCATCGGAGTCGCTGGCGCAGATCAGCTTATTCAAGGCAGCACCTGCTACTCCCACACCAATGGGCTCACAAGCATTGGACTGGCACTTCGCCGCGGGTGCAGCTTTTCCAACACCCATCCGACCCGGGCTCGCTACGCAAGCTATCCCTCCGGCGGCGATGCGATCGTTGATCCGGTAACTCAACAAAAGGGTGTTTATCCCACCGACCCTGCACTCACCGCTTGCTATCGCGCCTTTGTCATAGATGAAACCGCTGCACTCGACTTCGCTCCGCACGGACAGGGTTGGCGCAACGTCGAAGTGAACTGGCGATTCACCCACCTCGTCACGCAACAAGGACTCAACACCACTCTCTGGGGCGGCGGACCGCAAACCGGGCCCGGCGCACTTGCAATCAATCGCGATCTCAAAATCCAGCTCCCGTCCACTTTCAACGGCTATTACTTCTTCTCAATCTCAAACGGAACCTCACGCCATCTCTGGCTCCACAACCGCATCAGAATTTTTGGTGGCGGGCCGCAGACTCCAGCAACGTTCCTGTTGACCGAAGCAAATTCAAACACGCTCTCTCAGTCATATGTTTACAACAGCATCATGTCGAGTGAGGTTCCAAACACTACTGGCACCTGGACATACCAGGAGTGGAATCCTGAAGAGTCAGTTGGCGGTGTTGCAAATACCGCATTTCTCGGTTTCGATGCGCAACAGTGGGATGAGTCTCTGAATCCCGTGGCGCTCACTGCGCCAGCTACGTTTGACGCTGCCGATTCCGGAAGAGGTGGTGTTCCCCCGCTGCTGATTGCTGCCGCACACCCCAATCCACGCGGCCGCTATTTTGTTGAGTACGACATCACTCGTCGCCTGCGGCCTGTACTTCCAACCATCGGCCCGCTCGAAGCCCGCCCAGTAAACTGCCTCGCGGACTTCAATGCCGATCAGGCTCTGGATTTCTTTGACTATCTCGACTTTGTCGGTGCCTTCTCCTCTTCATTGCTGCACGCCGATTTCAACCACGATTCAACCATCGATTTTTTCGACTACCTTGATTTTGTAGATGCGTTCAGCGGGGGGTGTCAGTGACCCGCCGCTTCTTCCTGCTTCTCAATCTTCTCGTCACCGCCTCGGTTGCCTTGGCAGGCACCCCGTTTTCGCAGTTCTCAGATGTCGGTCCCATCAGTTCCTGGCCCCACCCGACCACCGTTGCATTTCATGACAACATCGATCGCCTGGTGAACAACCGCCTCGCCGAATCTCAACTCATCCGTGCACGAGTCCGTTACATTCGACAGTCCTTCGACGGTTCCGCTTCCGGCGGCGGCACGAATGGCCTCTCGCCTCAAACTGCGTGGAGATGCCGCACCATGGCCGATGTCCGCGCACTGCTGACCGCCGAGATGCTTCCCAACACTACCATCCTCTTCCGCAATGGCGACTCTTTCTACTCTGTCGCATCGAACACCCCGCAGGGAATCCCGTCCTTCCAATTTGGCAACTACACGCTTTCTTCGTATATCGATCCAAGTTCACCCAGTTTAAGTAAGCCGCGTCTACTGGGGTTTTTCCGTCTGAATCCGACCGAGCTTCATTACGTTTCTGCGCAGACGTACACCATTAAAGCGCCATGCGTCGTCCACTGGGTTCGCGGCCGGCGGCTCGGGACAGATGCGGCAAATGGATACCGCGATTTTCCATATGACAAACTTCCCGAGGTGTCTCAGGTTGGTTCAATTCAACGAACTTGGTCAATCGATGCCGCTCGCAATCTCCGCATCAACATTGGCACCGCCGGCGACATCGACGACACAGGAACATTGGAAGCACAGGTAACAACTGGCCCTGGAATCAAGGTTGCCGATGTTGACGATGTAAGAATCGACAACCTCATCGTTGAAGGTTGGGGAATGGATATTCCTGCCGCCGGCGACGGGGCGATTCGCGCTGACGCCAGTGGAAACAACTCGTTCACCGTCACGCGCTGTGAATGGGGATGGACCGCTTACCACGGCTTGTTGCACGGAACCTCTTCTAGCGGCGGCATCCTCCTGATAAAAGACTGCTCGTTCGGCTATCACGTCAATCGCGATTCTGCCAACGGCGGCGGTGGCGACGGCCTCGTCTGCTTCGCTCGTGGCGGCGGCAACGAAATGATTGTCGACAATTGTCGCTCGTTTGGCGGCGGTCTTTCCCGAATCGGAGTCTCCGGCGCAGCTGGCGGCAATCTAGGGATGCCCGTGTATCAGCACGCTCTTGCTGGCCTCAATATCGCGCTGCACGTGCGCCGCAATTGCAACTTCACCCCCATTCACCCAACCAGGGCTCACTACGCAGACTACTTTGCCGCTGGCGATGCCATCGCAACGTTGGCCGGAACTGCCGCGGAATTGCCCGCAGACCCCCTCGACGTTCGTCACTACCGGGCATTCGTTATTAACGAGACCGCCCAGTTTGAAGGAACACAGTTTGGCGGCGGATGGCGTGCTGTCGATATCAACTGCAACATGCGCTGCAGCATCGGTGGATATTCCGCAGGAATCTACTTCTTCTGGGGTGGCCTTCGAAATGCCTACGGTGGCATGTCCATCAATCGCGATATTGAGTTCGCGTTCGACCCGGCGTTTCGTGCGTTCTACGCACTCTCCCAGGCGACAATTGTACACAATCACGCGTTCATCCATGCGCGAATTCGCCTGACCGGAGCCAGCCCCCTTGTTCCAAACGACTTCTTCCTGTGCGAGGTTGATCCTGCGAAACTCGCAACATCGAGACTCTTCGGCTCCATCATTTCAAACGAAACTCCGGCAGGCGGCCTTCGCTGGAACTATCCAAATGCCGATTCAATGTTGACGCCCGGCGGTATGTCGCACTGCGCATTTTATAACATTCCTGCTGCTTCATTCAGTCAGTCACGCTCTCCAGTCACGCTCCATTCGCCTGCAAACTATCCAGGCTATCAGCCTGAAGCTGTCCCGCAGGCGCTTCTGGGTCGTCCGTCAACCCTTCCTGGCGGCCTGCGCCTTGAGTATGACGCGAACATGCGGCCAAGACCGTTGCTTCCAACTCTTGGGCCCGTTGAAGGCGAAGAATCTCAATGCCAAGCTGACTTCAACAACGATGCGATCGTTGACTTCTTTGACTACCTCGATTTCATTTCCGAGTGGGCGCAAGCGGGCCCTGCGGCCGATTTCAATGCCGATGCAGTAATCGATCTCTTCGATTATCTCGACTTCGTTGCCAGCTTCAGCGAAGGTTGCTGATCCTTTTATGATCTGAAGTTCAAACGACTGTCACAAGTGTGCTTGCACGCCGGCCCGACCATGCGCCATCAGTATCGCGAGCATCTGCAACAATCATCGTCGTGCCTAGTGCCCAGTTTGCAACCACCGTGAGTGACCACACCCCGTCCATCGCGGTTCCGCCGGTGCGCGTCGCCCGCCCCAGATCGATATCGACGCCTTGTGTCCAGAACCCATTCCCATCAAGGTCGGCGAAGAGTGTCACCGCTGCAACACCCCACGCATCACCAGCGTTCAGCGTGAACGTCACGTTGTCTCCCTGAGTTACGGCGCTGGCTGTCGGAGCAAGCCCGCTGAGTGCAACTCGATCGTTGACGCGCACAGGTGACGCCGCTGTGGCGTTCCGTCCCCACGCCCCCGCAGTACTCACCGCAACTGCCACGAAGTGTGCCGCTGCCGGCGCGCCCCAGGAACTCAATGCCCGCGGCGTGATACTCCATCCGTTGGTCCCGTTAAAGTCAGCTCCAAGATCGGTGTCAACCCCGCTGTCCCAGCGTTGATTGTTGTTGGCGTCATAGTAGAAACTCACGGCCTGCACGCCACTTGCCGCAGCCAAGGTGGCGCTCAGTGTAAACGTGCGATCGTGGGTTACCACCCCGTCAACTGGATTTCCTGTTACGGTCACGCTTGTCACACGTGGTCCCGCCCACAGGTTGATTGCCGCGCTTGTCGCTGGGCGCGCGCCCCACTGATTCGCCGTGTTCACGGCATTGGCGACAAATCGCACGTTATCCAGATTGCCCCACGATGACTGAACCGTCAGTGACCGCGTCCACCCGTTGCCGCCATCATTGTCTGCGCCAAGGTCGATATCAACGCCTTGTGTCCACGCACCATTGCGGTCTGCATCAATGAAGAACGTCACTGCTCTCGCGCTGACGCCAGCGGATATAACACCGGTCAGTGTAAACGTCTCCCCTGCGCCAATCGTCCCGGTTGCAGAGTTGTTCAACGCGGCAACCAGGGGTCCGGCCGAAATCGTCACGTTTCCGCTTCCCCGCGGCACGATTCCCCACGCATTATCAAGATCAACTGCGTTCGCCCCGAACTGCACAGTACCTGCCCACCCCGCCAGCACAGTCACATCGCGCGTCCACCCGTTGCCCGACACAAAGTCTGCGCCCAGGTCAGTATCGACTCCAGGCGTGAATACTCCATCAAGTCCAAAGTCAACAAAGAACGATACCGCCCGCAGATTCGAATCGCTCGCTGTCGCAGTCAATCGCAGCGATTGACCGACCGCGGCATACGGAGGCACAATCAATGTGTTCACGATTGGGCGATCGTTGACTCTCGCTGCAGCGCCTGCACGCACACTCGCCCAGGTGTCATCGTCGTCGATCGCATCTGCCATCATTCTGGAAATGGAATTGACCGCCCATCCGCTCTGCACAGTGAACGTTGTCGTCCACCCATTGTTTCCATCATCATCAACGCCCAGCGCAAGATCGGTGCCCTCTGTCCATTCACCATCTGCATCGTTGTCAAGGAAGAAAGTGACGCGCGCTACCGATCCACCCGAGTCGCTTGCCACTGCCGTCACCAGCACCACATCACCATGTGTCATCACGCTCACGTTGTTTCCACCAACGGTCACTGCCACGCTGCTGACCTGTGGTGCGGCATTAAATCGAACGTTTGCTCCCGCAGGAGCGCCCCAGGCGCCGTCATTGTCGCGGCCCGCCGCCAGAATATGGCGATCGCCCGTGCCCCACGCGTCCAGCACTGTGAACGTCTTGGTCCACCCGCCGGCGCTTGAGCTATCAACACCCAGATCGATGTCGGTGCCGCCAGTCCATCCGCCATCCTGATCCACATCGATAAAGAACGTCACAAGATTCACACTGCCATCGCCATCAGTAACATTGGCCGTCACCGTGACCGCGGTATCAATGACCACCAGTGCCGCCGAAGCAACCACGCTCCCCATGATCGGCGCTGTGTTCATTCGCACAGTCGTGACCATCGGAGTTGAGTAATTTCCATCGGCATCCGCTGAGATCGCGCCAATACTGATCGTGCCAGATCCCCACAGCGAATCCACTGTCAGTGTGGTGCTCCAGGTGCCATTGGTCAGCGATCCGTTGGTCAAAGTTCCTAGATATGAACCGCCCGAACCAATCGAATCGGTCTCCGGATTTGGCACACCATTGCCATCCTGGTCGATCCAGAAAAGCACAAAGCCAGGAGCAACATCATCTGTCACCTGCACATGAAGCGTTACAAAATCGCCCGGTGTGACAACCAGCAGCGGCGTCGGAGATCCAACAGCAAAGTCGGAAAGCGAAGGCGCGACATCACTGCCAATGGCGTCTGCCGCCGCGCTTTCGATGCTGATATTGCCAAGCCCAGCCGCCGATGCGACAGTCCATGTCTGCACAATTTCAGAGGTGTCCGCGTTTACCAGTTTAAGCCTGAACTCAACGACCTGATCTTCCTCATCGCCCGGAAGTCCCAGCAGATCACTTGGTATTGACACGCCCACATCCAGGTTGTCTCCGGCATTCAGCGCGCTGGTCGATGAACGGACCAGCCAGTCTGAATCAATCGGACCGTCATCTTCAAAAACGTCGACATAGAAACTGCCCGCGCCGGTTCCTGTCGCACTGACATTGAACCACACTTCCACCGACCGATTGAATCCGTCGCTGTCGCGGTCAACCTGCCCCTCTACTCCCGCTGTGTTAAACGCAAAACTTGCGAGCAACTGCCTCGCTTCTAGCAATTCAATCGATCGCATTGGGAATCTTGACATGACTGCTCCTGGGTAAACACTGAAATTGGGTGGGTGCATCGCTGCTGAACGAATCGCTGCACCATTTCATCAAACGACCAGATTGCGGCGCAGCTTCGCAGGACAGCCCAATCAACTCGCTCATTGAGCCAGTTGCCGCCGCACACGCCGCAACTCCTTGACCTCGTGGTCTGATAAGCTGCAGCGCTTCATTATCGTCAAAAGTCGTCAAGTCGCCTGCACTATTCGTCGCAAGAACCTGTATTCCGCATCATGTAGAAAGCGGCGGAATCCCGATATCCTCGTTCCACAGATCACTCCGCTCTCTGATAAACCGCTCCATGAGCGCAATGCACCGCGGATCCTGCACCACTGTCAAAGAAATCTTCTCCGCCCGCATCCAGTCTTCGCGTCCGAGGAAAGTCTTATTCTCGCCAATAATCACCCTTGGAATCCGATGCAGCACCGCCGTGCCGCTGCACATGGCACACGGCGAAAGCGTGCTCGCCAATATCAATGTGTGCCAGTCGCGCCGCCGCCCCGCGCTGCGAATACACGCTGTCTCCGCATGCGCTGTTGTGTCCTGGCACTGCACCCTCAGGTTGTGGCCTTTCGCGACCACCTTGCCATCCTGCGTCACCAGCGCTGACCCGATCGGAATGCCGCCTTCATACAGCGATTTCACTGCCTGCTCGTACGCGGTATCCAGACCCAGTTGCTCCGCAGCAGTCAGCATTGGCTCGCTCATTTCATAGTCACGTTAGGACCGGTATCAAACGTAATCGGCCCGCCCGCTTCATACAGGTTCACGTACACCCGCTTCTTGCGTGGAAATGTAAATGTCGCCTTCAATGACGTTCCGCCCACATTGGCTTCAATCTCAAGTTCAATTGGCGCATCTGTCTCAAGCGCTGCCGCATCTGAGAACACAAACTGATCGCCCTGCTGCGGCTCAAGATCCACTTCAAGCGGATTTTTGACTTCGCTTCCATCACCCTTGAAGCCGGTCGGAGGCGTCGCCTCACCTACTACTTTTACCTTCACCGTCGCGCCCGAATTCGTCATGTTCGCGATGCTTAACAGCGAAGTCTCTGGCGGCGCTCCTTTAACTTCCTGATACTCCGGTTCAGAAGTAGCCAGGTACCAGCCAACAAACCCCAGTGACAACACCAGCGCTGAAACCGCCGCAATGAGTACGGCTTTTCTGTTACCCGACAATCTTGATCCGCCGCCAGAATCGCTTGTTGCCGTTTTTGAAGATTCAATTGTGCTTCGTGCCATAACCAAAGTTACCCCTGAGATTGACCCCGCGGCATCTCACGTTGAATTTCGATTTCTTCTATCGTGATCCGTCGAAGCACGATCCGGCCATCTTCAATCCGCTGTTCCACTACCTGCTGTTGCCGCAGCGGAACTTGAATTGACCGCTGCCCCATGCCGTTACTCGCAATCCCGCGCCGCCGATTTCTCTCCGCCTCTGACGGCCCCCACAGCCAGCCAAAAAACTCTCCCGCGGCACGCATCGGATGCTTGCCCGCATCTGCCCTCATAGGTTGCCCCGGCTTTGAATTCATACAGCTCTCGTCAGACAATCGCCATTGAACTCACACTTTCAATGATGCGCGTGTCCATGCTTTCGGGCATCTTCAATCGCCAGCTTCATTTTCTCGGGCGTCAACCATTCATGCAACTTCTCATTGACGAGCGCCACCGGAGCCGAATCACAGGATCCAAGGCACTCAACCTCAATCAATGTAAACTCGTTATCATCAGTCGTTTCGCCAATATCAACTCCCAAAGTCGCTTTCGCTGATTCGGAAATCGCCTGGTAATTGCACGCCTCGCAAGCAATCGAGCGGCACACGCTCACAAT
Organism: uncultured Phycisphaeraceae bacterium; assembly: GCA_964484185.1. Taxonomy (GTDB): domain Bacteria; phylum Planctomycetota; class Phycisphaerae; order Phycisphaerales; family UBA1924; genus F1-120-MAGs238. The sequence goes on along the minus strand of CAZAEQ010000003.1, from coordinate 100,538 downwards.
CTGCTTCCCACGCGGCTTGATCCAGTATTCCTCATAAAACGAGGCTGTATCCATCACTTCCGATGGCTGGATTTCAAGCAGCGCCGCAATCTCCAGCATCGCCTGTCCTGGAATCCACCCGTACTCATGCTGAATCATGTGCAACGCTGGCAGCAAGGCCGCCAACTTCGTCTCATACCGCGGCATCACCCGCTGCACCATGTCCGCTCGCATCTCATCCGTCAAATAGGGCTTTGCTCGGTGTGCGACCTGCGTTCCTGCCGAATTCTTTACAATCCACGCCATAGGTCCAAGGGTATGCCTCCAGCCTTGGCCCAGTCCCGCTCCAGCGAATCACCTATTCCCGGATATTGATCTGCATCCGAATGTTGTCAGCCTCGTTCATTTGCCCGTTTTCCTCGAGCAATTGGGCATATCTGGAACCAATCTGATACCAGCCGCTGCTCGCCATCGACTCCCGATTCATTTGCCCTGGCCGCTGAACCCGTCGAAACGCCGCCTTATACATCGGAAGCACTTCCTGCCCCGCCCCGTTCCGGTTATACAGCTCCTCACACCGTTCCAGAGCGACAAAGGCAAAAGCTCCCTCGTTCAACAGATTATCGATAATCATCTTGTAGGCCCGCAGTGCTCGATCAGGGTTCTTGGCCTTCTCCCAAAGTGAAGCCTGCGCAAGTCTCGCATCCGCCGCCAGGTCAGGTCGATTGTGAAACTGCTGAGCCATCGAATCCCAGAGCGAACTCTGAGCTTCTGCGTCCTTGACGCTCTTGACCAAAATCGCCAATACCTTGGATGAAAAATCTGGGAACTTCTGCCCGCACAACTGCGTCACCTTCGCCGCCCACCGCTCCCGCTCCGAATCTCCCAGATCCCCAGCCCGCGCCAAATCGCACACTGCCTCCCAGGCCTGCGGACACGATGGATACAACTTCACCGCTGCCTCAACAAGTTCAAGCTCTGAACTCACCGTGAGCGAGCGCGCCTTCTTCCCTTTGGGCGGCTCTAACCCATCGATCTCTACCGGCCAAGGTGCCTTTCTCTTGCGAGCCTCGCGCATCTCCACAGCACCCTCCGCCAGCGCAGCCGCCTTCCGCCGCACATTCTCATCCAGCGTCAACGCTTCAGTCAATACTGCAATCTCACCATCGCTCATCACGCCGCCAAATTGCGGATTTACAATCTCGCCGCGGATGCGCTTGTATTCCTCATTTCTTCCTGCAGAAAAGTCCCACTGAATCTTGCCGCCTTGAGTCCGCAGAAATCCAACCCATGCATGACCAACGTCGGTCCCCTCAGCAGTCACATACACAGATGGAATTCCAATCGCCTTGCCTACCTCACTCGCAAAGTACGCCTGATCAACGCACACACCGCCCCACCGCTTGATATTGGGAAGGTTGAACGCGCCTTCCTCACTTATCTTTTTCGGAGTCCCCATCTGGAAGTGATTGATATCGTAATTGATCTCCTGATAGCGATTGCCAACCATCGCATCTTTGAAATACCGCGATTGCGCCCAGGCAAGCTCATCAACCGATGCCGCCGCATCTACAACAAAAACCAGCAGTTCCGGCGGCGTGTTTTTCACCGGCCACGCTCCGCTCCCGTTGGTTCTCACAAAGAACTCAAAGACATCCGCCGCAGGAGCTGCGATGACAGCATTCTCATTTAGTTGCATCGCCAGCGGCCGATCCCGCACCGCGCACATCGCCGCGGCCAGGTTTGCAAAACTCTCAAAGTCCTTGGGCCGTTTCTGCTCAAGCGTCAAACCAAGTGCAATCGCCTGCGGAATCTGATCTTTCTTCGGGTGCCATAGAAAAGCTGCTGCGCCCGCAAACTGCGGATTCGTTCGCATCAATTTCCATCCGGCCTGCCGCGTACTGCCTTCGCACGCCCCTGCAAGTTCCATGCATCGAAGCGTGGTAAACACCGAGCGATACGTCTCTGCTTCGGCCGTCGGCTTCCACGCCAATATCCAGTGCCAAAGCTGCTGCAACCGTGGGCGCTCCAATTCGAAATTCCCATTGTCTTTCAGCCGTAACTCGATCGATTCCAGTTGGGCTTTGAGTGGATCTTCCTGCGTCACTTTCTTCGCAGGTTTACTGGTCTGCCCCGCTGCAGTTCCATAACTCATACCCAGAGCAATCAAGCCCGTGAGAAGTTGTGCAAATCCTGCGTTGAACACCCTTCTCATCGACACATACTCCTGGCATCAATTAGGGCTTTGGCGCACCTTGCGCCAGCAACTTCTTGGCCTCGCCCGCAACATAGAACGACCCGGTGACCAATATCAGATCTTCTCGCGAGGCAGCGCGCCGCGCCATGTCGATGGCCTCGCCAACACTCGGTGCTGTCTGTGCCATGTGGCCGCTCATCGCTTCAAACTTCCGGGCAAGGTCGCGCGGGTCCGCGGCTCGCGTGCTTGATCCTGCACGCGTGAAAATGACCTTGTCGGCGCCTCGAGCCAGTTGCTTAAGCATCCCCACGACATCTTTATCCGCAGCACATCCGAACACAATAATTGTCGAATCGACCTTGAGATGAATGCTCACAGAGCGAATCAATCCTTCAATTGATTCAGGATTATGTGCCCCGTCAACAACAATCCGCGGCCGATCTGAAACCTGTTCAAACCGGGCGTTGTTTACCGTTCTTGCCAGGCCCGCCGCAACCTTGATTTCCGGAGCATCAATACCCTTACGCCGTAACACATCTATTGCCGCCAGGGCAAGACCGCAATTCAACGCCTGATGCTCACCTTTCAATGGCACTGCGAAATGCTCAAATGTGGAATTTGAAGTGAGCAACAGCACGCGCGCATGTGGACCAAGTTCAGGGTTGCTGTCAAGACGATATGAAAAATCTACGTTCTCACCCACAATTTCAAGTGGCGTGCCGACTTCAGTTGCAACAGCGCGAAGCGCTTCCATTGCTTCCGGCGCCTGCTGCAGTGTAACACACGGCACGCCAGGCTTCATGATGCCAGCCTTTTCGCGGGCAATCTTACCGAGCGTGTCGCCCAGAATATCCGCGTGCTCTACCTGAAGTGCCGTAATGACGCATACCAGTGGCTTCATCACATTCGTCGCATCCAGTCGTCCACCCAGCCCAACCTCAAGCACAGCCAGGTCAACTGCTTCCTCGGCAAAGTAACAGAATGCCATGGCCGTTAGTATTTCAAAATAGGTCGGTTCGCCGTGCTCAGGAATAATCGACTGAGCGCCTTTCCAGATTCGCGTCACAAGTCGCGCGAATGCAACTTCCGAAATCATTTCATTGCCAACTCGTATCCGCTCTCTTACGTTGACAACGTGAGGACTGAGATACACACCGATAGCATGCCCGCAACCGGCCAGCGATGCCGCAATCATTTCAACCGTTGAACCTTTGCCCTTGCTGCCCGCCACATGAACACACTTCAGAGACGCCTCGGGGCTTCCCAACGCTTTCATCAGCGCCCGCATCCGATCAAGCTTGAACACCTGCGTTGGAAGTTTTTCCGGCCTCATCCGCTCGACATTCACCCGCGCATCCATAAACCGAAGCGCATCAGAATACGAAAATGAAGCACCAAACGGATCAACTACCACGGGAGCCTCCGCCTTCAACGGAAGTGCAGACCCCACTTTTGGCTTTGATCGCGGCAGTTCACGCATGGCTCGTCCACTATAGCAGATCCCCCTCCGAAACTGCAATGTTTTTTCAACGAACACTTTGAAGTCTGCCAGCGCCAGATTCCCACATTTCTTCCACAAAGTTCAGCTCGTCGCGCTCTGAGTCAGCTTTCCCATCCAGGATGAAATGTGATTGTTCACTTCTTCCGCATGCGTGAGATTCAACAAGTGACCTGCGCCGGGGACGCGCACACACTCGGTTTCTATGCCGGGAATGTGCCGCGGACAGCGAATCATCAGATCGCGGCGGCCATGAATCCTCAGCACCGGACATGATGCCGCAGGCGCGCCGCGCCATTCCAGTATTGCTCCAGCAGCCCATCGCGCGAAACTTATCGGCACGTCGCGAGCAATTTCCAGCAACACTGCCTTGTGCGCCGCTTCATATACACCCATTGTGGGCATGCCATACTCGGCGAACTTTTTCATGTTGTTCACAAGAAACGCCGGCGTGAGCCGCTCCATCGCAACAAACGGCCGAATCCAAGATGCAAGTTCTGAGGGATGTCGACATGTTGCAATCAGGACAAGCGCCCGCGGCTTGAGAATCTGCGCAATCTCCTGCGCCACCATGCCGCCCATCGAGACGCCGCCCAGAATCATGTTCTCACGCGGCTCGATCGTCGCCGCCATTCGCACCGCATAATCGTGCAACTTCTCGCCCGGCCTGGGTTCAATCCACCGCGGCACAACCATCGAAGGAAAGCGCGGCCGCTGAGACACAAACAACCGCTCATCAGCCCCCAAACCTGGAAGAAAAACGATCTGTTGATCGGCCATTGCAACTCATCTCACATCATCCGCCAATGGCGTTGTCCACAAACTCGCTCACCTTGCTGATGTTGATGCGCGTCTGCTGACCAGTGTCGCGATCGCGCGCGGTCACCGTCTGATCTTTGGCAGTTTCGCCATCGACCGTAAAGCACCACGGACAACCGGCTTCGTCCATACGGGCATAACGCTTGCCGATTGCCTGTTTCGGATCCGTCTCGATCATACCGAAACGTCCAAATTTCTTGACTAGTTCAGCATGCAGCGTGGTCGCGATTTCGGGCATCCCGTCCTTATCAACAAGTGGGAACACGGCTGCTTTGATCGGCGCAATGCGAGGATGAAACTTCATGAACTCTGGGCTCGGCCGCGAGTCGTCTTTCGTGTACGCTTCGCACAAGATTGCGAGCACCCCGCGATCAAGACCGCCAGACGGCTCGATAACGTGCGGGATGTACGCAACGCCGCGACGGGAGCCATTCGGCAACACCTCGCCACGAGTCGTATCGCGGAATTCCAGCTTCTTGCCGCTGTGAGTCTGGTGCTGGGTCAAATCGAAATCGCCGCGATAGGCAATTCCTTCCAGTTCGCCAAATCCAGGCGCCGTAAACGGGAACCGATACTCAATATCACTCGTGGCCTTTGCATAGTGCGCGAGTTCATCAGATGCATGCTCGCGCAAGATCAGGTTCTCGCCGCCAAGACCAACCGACTTCCACCATTCCATGCGCCAATCGCGCCAGAACGAATACCAGTCCATCGGTGTGCAATTGGTCTTTTCATCGCCTTCGAGGTGTTCCGGCGGCACGACAAAGAACTCAATCTCCATCTGTTCGAACTCGCGCGAGCGAAACGTGAAGTTTCGCGGCGTGACTTCGTTGCGGAAACTTGTCCCAGTTTGGGCGATGCCCATCGGCACGCGAACTCGGTTGGTGTCCCAGACGTTCTTGGCCTGTGCGAAAATGCCCTGGGCGGTTTCTGGACGTAGATAGGCTTTACCTTCTTCACCGGAGGTCGCACCCACAAAGGTGTGGAACATGAGGTTGAACTGCCTGGGTTCGGTCAATGAACCTGGCTTGTCAGCATCCGGCGCAATCACTCGAGCCCACGGCTGAGGAATGCTTGCCAGCGCAACACTCTTGATTGCTCCAAATGTCTTCTCTGCCTTTTTCTTCTGCTTGGCCTCGCTGGGCTGATCAGAGACGTAGGCAAACACCGGCTTGTCACCAGCATCGCCCGACTCAGGAACGTAGACCATGACATGGTCATACCGATACCGGCCCTTGGTATCGCGGCAATCCACCATCGGGTCATTGAACCCTGCGACGTGTCCGGATGCTTCCCAGGTCTTGGGGTGCTGAATCAACCTTGTGTCGACAGGCAAAATGCTCACGGGCTGACCATCGGGTCCATTGCGGCCCCAGCATGGGTTCATCACCACATCCTGCCACCACGCCTCGCGGAGGTTGCGTTTGAGGAATGTGCCCAGCGGCCCATAATCCCAGAAGCCGTTGATACCGCCATAGATCTCACTGGTCTGATATACAAAACCACGCCGCTTGCACAGCGACATAATGGCATCCATCGATTTTGGGGCAGCGGTAGACATGGAAACAAACCTCCTGGCAATAGCGGGCCAAGAGTAGGAACGCTGGAGGTCCGACCCCCATTTACCTTGCCTACTTCCCGGCCTACTTCCTGATCCAGCGCCAGACATCGACCGGGGTCACTGATTGCGCTTCTTTGGCCGCATCTTCGGTGATTGTCTTGTGTTCCTGCACTTGCGGACCCACCACCAGTTCCGGCGACCCCTCGGCTTTCACCAATCCCAAAGCTCCCTCACCGGTCACCGTCACTACCCAGCGGCCATCGCTCAGACTTCTATATACTGCTTTCCCAACCGCCGGCTCCGGCTGGTCCTTCCAGTCCACATTCGCCATCGCCGGGTCGATGATCAAACCCTTATCCGGCGGCGTCTTGGAATCAAAAACCCGCCGAATCCACAAGCGCCCATCCAGCACCACGTAATCTACATATATCTCCTGGCTTGGATCAAACGGTGTTTCGATCTCCTTCACCAGCCCCGCAACCGTCCGCACGCGTACTGAGAGTTTTTTACCTGCCGCTACCAGTTCTGTGACCGCGGTCTTGCTGACGGCCTGGTTGTACATAGTCCTGACCTGGCTGTAGTCCGCCGCCATGGTGCCGAGTTTCTGCTCGTAGATCTCCGCCGCGATCCGGTTCTTGGCGGCACTGAACCCAAGATACGCCACACCACCCACCAGCGACAGAATCGCTGCGGTGTTCAGGAACTGAAGAAATGACATGCTCTTTTTCGCTTCGGCCATAACCCATTATCGAGCGATGAAGTGGGATTACGTGAAGATCAAATATGCCTAGCCAAGCAGGTGCAGAACAGTGTCAGACTCTGACTTATTGAACATGCTCATGGCAAACGCGGCCGCCTGCTGAAGAACCTGCTTACGGACCAACTCGGAAGTTTCGCGAGCGATATCCGCATCTTCGATCAAGGACCGAGCGCCCTCCTGGGCTTCTAAACGCTTCAGGTCGGCTTGCACTTCGTGTTCGAGTGATTTGACGCGACTGCCGGACGCGGCCAGAGTTCCGCTGACCTGGCTGACCGCCTGATCGATTACTTTCTGGGCTTCGGCCATGTCGCCATCAACCAGATTCAGTTTGCCGCCTTCTCTGAGTTCTGAGAGCGTGAACTCTCCAGTGACTCCGAGCTTGACCGAGGCCATTCCTTGCAGAATGTCCTGGTCCTCGAAGCGAGTCGACAATGCCAGATAATCGATGGTCTTGATAATCGAATCAGCGTCGATCGACAGTCCTTCGCGTTCTTCCTTGCTCATGCCGCTGGTGTTTGCAGCGGTGGTGATCAATCCCTGCAGCTCAGTCAGTTTCTCGCTCACGACACTGGCCGCGCCTTCGTACGCCCCGAGGCGTTTCATTTCGCGTTCTTTGCCGGCGATGTCAGCAGTCAGCTTTTTTTGATCCTGTTTAAATGCCGAGACAGCAATCGCGCCTGAAGGATCATCGCTGGCTCGATTGATTCGTTTGCCGGTCGCCAGACGTTCCATGGAGCGATTGAGCGACATAGACATCTCTGAGAAGAGTCTCGCGCCGATCATTCCATTGAAGTTGGTGTTGATACCAGCCATTGGTACCAAAACATCGACCTGATCGCACGACGAGTTCACCTCAGCAGCCACCGTCCGAAAACACGCCGACAAAGTCCAGATAATCAAAGAAGTCGACCACGCCATCGGCATTGAAGTCGGCTTCAGGCGTTTGTGCCGCGAATACAGAGACAAAGTCGAGATAGTCAAAGAAGTCGACCACGCCATCGGTGTTTACATCTGCCCTGTGTCCAATCTGCAATTCAGGCATCGGCATCAGCACCACCGCTCGCGCCGATTCGTTGGTAATCACTCTGAACTTGACGATGCGCGGGAATGGCACAAGGCTCGGAGCCACTGACACACTTGCCGTGTAGCGCCCATTTCCAAGCGAGTTGACAGTACCGATGTTCACGCTCGCATCAGCGCACGCCAGTTCCACACGCACAGGGCTTGTCGCCACAGCGCCGCTTGCCTTTTTCAGGTCAATCGTAAGTGTCGCACTCTCTCCGCCCAGACTCGACACACAACGCGGCGAGAAACTCGCAAGCGAATTCACTGCATCGGGCGCACCTTCGGTCTGGTTGCGCCAGGCGGTGAATTGCGTGCGAAGCTGAATCACCGGATCGGGTGCGGCCGCGCTCTGGTTGGCAACATTGAGATTCAAGAAGTAATTACCCGCGCCGGTGCCGATGCGATCGGTAAACCGACCGATGATCCCGGCTGGCGGCGACACTTGTCCGACGCGACCGAGGTTGTGTGCTATGAAAACACTGTCACCCGTGGTGGCGATCGCCGCATCTAAATCGCCATCCGCGTCGAAATCGCCGAGCCGCGAAGAGAAGAAGTTTGTCGGCACGACTCCGTCGCTATAGACATACGCACGTACGCTACCGAAGGCGGTGCCTGTATTTGTAGCGGTCTGAATTCGATTGCCGCTTGCCATAAAAATATCAGGGCGATTGTCTCCATCGATGAGGCCCGCACTGACGGTAGTCGGAGTCACAAATCCGCTGACATCTTGAACCAGCGCAAATCCTGAACCAGTTGAACGAATCACGCGCGTGACATTGCCGCTGGACGACGCAAGTACAACATCATCTAAGCCGTCCAGATCGAAATCGGCCACGTCCAGCCCATTGGTTGTTCCTACGCCAGCGAAAGTGGGGCCGGCGCTGAAATTGAAATCCCCGGAGTTCAGAAACGCCGCTATGCCGTTTGGAGTACAAATACTGACCAAGTCAGGGAGTGAATCGCCATTGAGCCGGGCGACGCGCAGACCAATGCCCAGATTTGAAGCAGTGATTATTCGTGGCGCAATGAAATGAGTCTCGCCTCCCGCTGTTGTGTCGTTCTCCAATATCGCTAATCGACCCTGAAAACCATGACAGACAGCAAGATCGATCTTTCCGTCTCCATTGAAGTCCGCAGCGCAAATGCTCCCAACATCGCTACCCGAAGGAAACACCAGTGGAGCCCCGTATACGTCGGGCCCTGTTGCTGGAAGGACTGAAACTGCACCGGTCGCGCCCGCGACTGCCAAGTCTGTCAACCCATCGCCATTCAGATCTGCCGCACAAATGCTGGTAACACCTTGCTCAACTGGCAGTGTCGGACTCTGCGGTTCAAATGTCGGGAGACTTAATCCGCACACATCTCCAGAAGCGGTTGGAATCAATGTAGTCAAAATACCGGGCAATCCACCGCCCAACACCAGACCCTTTGGCAAGCCTGCTCCGCGATCTACAACAGCCATCGCGGCACCACTCATGCGATAAATCCCCGTGCTCGTATCCAGATCACCCAGACGCGAAATCATGAGATACGCGATATGCGCAGACTTTGTGAACGTTGGCGGCGGTGCGCCGCATGAGGTCGGTGTCCCCTCATTGCACGAACAGCGACCATCGCCGCCCATCAACCGCGCTGCCTCCATCGCCGCCATTAGCTTCGCTGGCATATCGCCCGGTGTATTGAGCAACGCCTCAACCGCCAACGTCACAACCGGCTCACCAGTCAACACGTTCCCCTGCACCGCATACACCCACTCACCGACTTGGCCAGTCAGCCCGCCGGCCCACGCACCCGCGCCGGTACCAGAAAACGTCGCCGCTCGACCAGTAGTATCGACGATTCCATACTGCCGCGTCTGATGGCCAGAATCAAATCCGCTGCCCAGTTCATTCAGCATTGACTGCGGCGAAGCGCCCTGGATGAGCCGATCGCGAATCAGCACGCGATTGCGGCCGGTTGAATCTACAAACGATTGTGCTGTGGCTGCGCCAACGCCGCTGATCAGTACAGGTGTGTTATTCCGAAGATCAAAATTGGTGAGACATGTGGCAGAGGCAACCCCCACTTCCTTGGTACGGGTATTGACGATGAGGATCGACCATGTGGCGCACGCAGAGCCCGCGCTCAACGCAATTGCCGCCGCTCCAGCAACCAAACTTCGTGACATGGGCGTGCTCCCGTGGGTTGTCGCGTGCAGTCTACCAGAATCCCATCTGCTCTATCAACAAAAAACCGGGCCAAAGTGGCCCGGTTTACTGTGTTTCTGCGAGTATTGCGTCCGACAATCACTCTTCGTTGATCTTCCCGATCTTCCACTCTTCGATATCGATCGGAGCCTGGCGGCCGAAGATCGTCACGAGAATCTTGACCATGCCCTTTTCCGGTGTCAGTTCATCAACCGTGCCTTCGTAACCCTCGAACGCGCCTTCCTTGATCTTGATGTGCTCGCCCTTCGAGAACGTCAGCTTGTAGCTTGGTTCATCTGATGGCTTCTTCGAATCCTGCAACATCTTCTCAATTTCGTGCTGCTTCATCGGGGTCGGGCGGCCGGCGGTTCCGACGAAATCGCCCACGCCGGTGGTTTCCTTGATCAGGAAGAACACATCCTGCGGAATGCGGCCATCTGGCTCAAGGCGCATTTCTACGAAGACGTAGCCAGGATAGAGCTTGGTTTCGGTAATGCGAACCTTGCCGCCTTTTTGCGTCTTTGCTTTTTCGGTCGGCACCAGAATCCGGCTGACCAAATGCTTCATGCCTTCGATCTGCACCTTGCGGAGCAGCGTGTCGCGGACGCTTGATTCTTTGTTGGATGCCACGCGAAGCACGAACCAGTCCATGCCTTCTGAGCGAACTGCCTCATCAGCGGGGATCAGATCTGTCCGCTCGGGCGCTGCGGGGGCCGCAACAACCACTGGTGCAACAGGTGCTGCGGGCGCAGTAACAGGAGCCGCCACTTCTGGGTTCGCGGTCTCTTGAGGATGAGAAACATTGGTTTCGTCGGACATGATAAAACTCCGAGTTGCGTTCATGCAGATCAGGCTTATGAATTCGCCCGCCGCATCTATCTGATCCACCATACACCAAACTGCCAGCGTCTGCTATCGACTCTGGCACACAGCCAATCAGTGATGCAATACACCGATCAGCCTGAAGAAGCTTGAGAAGCCAGCATCGACCGCGAACAAGAATCCTGCAATCAGGAACGTGGCCGTCACCACCACCATCGTCGACCCGTAGATTTCCTTCTTGGTCGACCAGTTCACTTTCCGCATCTCACCATCAGTTGCGATCAGGAAATCCACAGTGCCCGGCTTGCGGCCAACGAAGTGGAATATCACGATTGCACCAATGAGGAAAATCAACGCCGCGATTCCGGTCGTCAGATAGGTTGGTTCAAAGATCCGGTTGGGAATTTCGGAAGCAACCGTCGCCGCGAAATTCGCGGATTTCAGAGCCTTATGCGGAGCATTTTCCTGCCCTGCCATAAAATTCAACTTGCTCAACTCCATCGTGCCCGCGCCCTCTGGCGTCTTCGACACGCTCAGGACTGTGCCTGTGCCGACTTCAATTTCTTCACCATTGGTGCCTTCGGCAACAACAGTTACCGGTGAATTCGCGGCGATTTCACCGGTCACACCCTTAAGCGTCAATGAATATGTGGCCACCGGAATCTCAATCGCACCAGCTTCGCGCATTGCCCATGCGGCCCCGGAGAGAATGAGAAGTCCTGCCAGGACCGCGGTCATCACGCGGACCCAGTAGCCCTGTCCATACTTATAGAGTCCCATTGAGACCCCAGAATTTTTTGTAGCTTCCATGAACACGTCGGGAGGGGATCGAACCCACGACCTGCGGATTTGGAATCCGCTGCTCTACCAGCTGAGCTACCGACGTAACCCGGATGCCGAAAGCTCAAGAGCCTCGGCGATTCCGAAAGTCTGTAACTAGTTCTTAGGTTCTCGCGCACGCCTGTTGCGTAGCTAGTACCTAATTGCCTAGTGCATGATGCCGTACCGCTCTCGCAGTACGCACCAATTACTTACGCTTAATGCGGTGCTTGGTATGCTTGCGAAGGCGCGGGCAATACTTGCTGAAGCCTTCCTTCAGCTTCTCAGCGATGCCGCCCTTTGTATTGATTTCGGTGCGATAGTTCAAATCGCCCGATTCCGTACATTGCAGCCACACATACTCACGCGCCCCAGATTTCTTCTTCGCCATGTGAAAACCCTGCTTTCAATTGAGGCTGGCCGGGAAAGACCATGCCTCTCGCTATCAACACAGACAGCGAGGCCGCAAGTAGTAGTCACGCGCCTCGCTTTCGGTTTTTTCCACCAAGTAGTGCCACCTTGCCCTGCTTCAACTTCTTTCAAAGCCTTCGCAACGCTCAGCTACACCACCTCTGAATCACCCGCTGCTCCCAACAGCAAGTCATTCCGCCACCATTTCCGCGGCGAGGATCACATCAGCAGCTCGTCTCCGCCAATGCAATTTTCCGACAAATCTGCCCCGGATGTTTTCACACCCGGGGCAGCGAATTTCAAACTTACTTGATGATTTCAGACACAACGCCTGAACCGATCGTGCGTCCACCTTCGCGGATAGCGAAGCGGAGGCCCTTCTCCATGGCGACTGCGCCAAGGAGTTCAACTTCGATCGCAACGTTGTCGCCGGGCATGCACATTTCTGCGCCGCCGACGAGCTTCACGCCGCCGGTCACGTCCGTTGTGCGGAAGTAGAACTGGGGGCGATAGCCTGAGAAGAACGGGGTCTTGCGGCCACCTTCTTCAGCCTTGAGCACGTAAACTTCGGCCTTGAACTGGGTGTGGGGAAGGATGGAACCTGGCTTGCAGAGAACCTGGCCACGTTCGATGTCTTCCTTTTCAACGCCACGGAGCAGGGCTCCGACGTTTTCGCCAGCGCGACCTTCATCGAGAGTCTTCTGGAACATTTCGACGCCGGTGACGACCGACTTCTTGATTTCCGGACGGAGACCGACGATTTCAACCGCATCGCCGACCTTGACGATGCCGCGTTCGATACGAACAGTTGCCACGGTACCGCGGCCCTTGATCGAGAACACGTCTTCGATGCTCATGAGGAATGGCTTGTCGACTTCGCGGGTCGGCTCAGGAATGAAGGTATCGATGGCCTTGAAGAGTTCATCGATCGGTGCACAAGCCTTGTCATCACGTGGGTTCTCAAGCGCGAGCTTGGACTGACCACGAACGACGGGAGTGGTGTCGCCGGGGAAGTTGTACTTCTTGAGCAGATCGCGGACTTCCATCTCGACCAGGTCGAGAAGTTCCGGATCGTCAACGAGGTCAACCTTATTAAGGAATACGACGATGTGGGGCACGCCGACCTGACGGGCAAGCAGCACGTGCTCGCGGGTCTGGGGCATGGGACCGTCAGCGGCCGACACGACGAGGATCGCGCCGTCCATCTGAGCCGCACCGGTGATCATGTTCTTCACGAAGTCGGCGTGGCCTGGACAGTCGACGTGTGCGTAGTGGCGATTGTCGGTCTGGTATTCAGTGTGTGACGAAGCGATCGTCACGGTCTTATTGGCGTCGCGGACGGTACCACCCTTGGTGATGTCTGCGTACGACTTGATTTCGCCGCCGAAACGGGCCGCTGAGCGGGCCGAGAGGGCTGCGGTGAGTGTTGACTTACCATGGTCGATGTGACCAATTGTGCCAACGTTTACGTGTGGTTTGCTACGCTCGAATACGCCCTTTGCCATGACTGAACTCCACCAAATTTGGGTCCCAGGCGGTTTGCCCAGGACCAACGACTTGTGACACCCACAGCGTTCCGGGTTTTTCACCCAGTAGACTTTGGGACGAAGAACGAACACAATTTCAGGCCCGTTGAATTCCGCAAACAGATGCGGACAAGCCTGAAGTTGCTGATTCCATGCTGAAAACAGCACGAACCAGCGAAAGAGCCGCTAGTGGGATTTGAACCCACGACCTCACCCTTACCAAGGGTGCGCTCTACCACTGAGCTACAGCGGCATGAGGCGCGAGGTCATCTGGACTAATCCATCAGCCCCCCACCAAATACTCCAATGCGCACCGCAAGCCGGGTCGCAAGGGTGGGATCGTAGCAGGTGGTGGTTTGGGGTCAACAATTCGGGGCAAGAGGGTGAAAATAGAAGCTTGGCCCGGAGAGCTGCCGGCGAAAGATTCGACGATTCCCGTGAGATTGTCAGGTTTTGGTAAGGTCTAATCGCGGTCCGAAGGCTAAATAGACAGGTCTGTTAGCTTGGATGCTGGGTCGGCGTGGTTGGCTCGAAGCCAGGCGGCAGTTCCTGCACATGTCCGCACTTACCCTCTTGGCATCACAGTTGCGGAATAACAACCTCACGGATTACAGAAGGAACACATGCGGGTAAAAGGGCAGCGCAGTGCGAGCGGAGCAGCCAAGAAACAAAGGCGGAAGCGTCGCGCACGCGTGAACTTCAGCACGGAGCGCAGCATGGTACTACACGCGAGTCTTTTGTTGCGGGAGAACTGTCCTTGGAACAGCAACGGACTCTCGTTTGAGTTCGAATTTCCGGGGGGCCGCACCGACATTCTGCTGCATTGCGGAGAGTCAATGCTCGTGGCACTGGAAGCCAAACTCAAGAATTGGCGTAAGGCGCTGAATCAAGCCTTCCGCGCGACTTCATTCGCTCACAAAACCTACGTACTTTTGCCAAAACCTACGGCATTGAGAGCACAGAGATTTCTAAGTGAGTTTACAGAACGCTCAGTCGGAATATGTAGTATAATCGATGACGCGATTGTGGTCTTGCACGAGGCACCTTCGGTGGTGCCAATACTTCCTGGACTAACACACAAAGCGTTGTCGGAATCCTCTGATGGCGAACGACAAGATTGATGATAAAGTCGCGGCCAAGGTCTGCGGCACTTTGCAATTGGAGATAATCGAGGGACCATGGTCGGGTGCCTTCAAAGTTGTCTATCGAGTCAGAGATGCCGAAGGAAAGCAGTTTGCGATCAAGCTGATGGACGCCGCACGCGCTAGTGCGCGTAGCGAGAGAGAGGCCAAGATACTCCGCGATGCGAACCACCCATGTGTTGCACGTCTCGTCGGGGAGGGGACGCTAGTGATCGCCGAGAAGTTGACGGTTAGGTACCTCATCGAAGAGTTTTTCGCGGGTGGAACGTTGGGGGCTCGATCCAACAGCGTTCGACTTTCAGTTATTGAGAGTCTCCGTATCGGCAAGGAGATTGTGACTGCGCTTGCCTATCTCAACGGCGCTTACGGTCGCTGCGTTCACAGAGACATCAAACCCGAAAATATAATGTTTCGGCAGCCGGGTGATCGCCCAGTGCTAGTTGATTTTGGGATAGCTAGGTTGCTTGACGAGGCATCAATTACACAGACTTTCCAAGACCAGGGACCTTGTACTCCGATGTTCGCGTCTCCCGAGCAACTGAACAATGAGAAGGATCTTATCGATTGGCGTTCTGATCAGTTTTCGCTCGCAGTGACGTTGTCGATGGTCACACTCGGCATGCACCCTTATCAAATCAGCGCGGACGCAGACCTTCCGATTGACATTGTGGGTCGAGTCAGAAGCAGAGTTGGTCCGTCTGAACTGTTCAAGTCCAGAGTCCACGTAGCGGGCATGTCGCTGTTGTACAGGATGGTTGCACCTTGGTCGTACAACAGGTTCAGGTTTCATCGCGATCTTGAGGTCGCATTCAATTAAGGATCTTCAAATGGGCTGTTATCACCAGATGGGGCACGAGTGTTGGAACCTCATCAGTGTGGAATCACTGCGTCAATATTCAGGGGCGATACTCAGCCCGGCAGATAACGACGAAGCTGGAATGGCCTCTCAGATATCGAAGACTAATCGAAAAAACTTCGAGATGATCTTCGATCCGCAGATGTATTTTCCAAAGTCTGACAAAGGATGCCTGCAGGAGTGGGAGTACTTCCCCGAAGATGTCGAGACTCAGGATCTTTCTGACTACGCTTGGTGGGATGAGGTCCTAGACGATCTGAAGCAAGTGGTCGAGAGATTGGCGGTCCCCTCAGTGTGCTCCCCCGCCACGCGACCGCGCAGCTATCCGAATAAGTACTACCAAAACGTTTTGGGATTAGCTGGTGATTTACAGTCGCGACTGAAAGCGCAGGTAGTCCCTACTTTGCTCATCCGGCCCGTTGACTTGGCCGAGCCTAATCGCGCGCACGAACTCGTCTCGCTAATCACGTCATATCCATTTGAGCGTGTGTACATAGTCTTCGACACGGGCGTTGAGCCTAGAACGGAACTGAGCCACGTTGAAGACCTCGCGGGAACTCTGTCACTCTTGTCCAACCTTGAGAAGGCTGGAGTGAAGACACTGGTAGGCTACTGCTGCACCGACATGGTCCTTTGGGCAGCAGCGGGCGCCACGTCATGTGCAACGGGCAAACACTTTAACCTCAGACGATTTAGCGAGGGACGTTGGGACACCAAAAAGGGTGGCGGCGCTCTAGATTATTGGGTTGAGGACGACCTTTTGGCCTTTCTTCGCCAGGCTGACGTGGCTCGCGCGCGAAAGGCCGGGATCAAGTCTTACTCAAGTGAAGCCAACCCCGCCACAACGGCAATTCTAAAGAACATCGAAGCTGGCGAGCCGTGGCGGAGCGAAAGCTGGGAGCAATATTTGTGGTGGTTCGATGATGCCTTTCGGCGAATTGGCGGCAAGAAGAAGGAGGCTGCGTTTTTCGTTGAGAACGCTGCCGGAAACTGGCGGAAACTAAGAGATGTCGAAGTTCGCATGGAAGTGCCGGAGAATAACGGAAGTTGGCTGCGCCCATGGAACCAAGCAATAAGTACGCTAAAATGAAATATGCGTTTGGCACTCCGGACCAGCGCACCAGCAAACAAAATTTCACAATCCGTCTATGCCAATTGGCCTCCACACCCACTGGGTCATTGCTCTTGATTGCATGAACATCCACGCCCCCCCCAAACAACACGGTGCCCAGTTCCAATCCGCATTAAAACGTCGCTGACAGATAATTAGGCTTGGACCGCGTCGCTCGATTCTTGAGTCGACGCGACAGTTTCTCGAACTGGGCGAATTGAATGAATCGATTTCGAGGTCATCGCTGCGAATGCAAGTCCAAGTGCAATGACCGCATTCTCCAGCCCGAGCATTCCCCAGTTTTCAACGATTGCTCGAGAAAATCCACATCCACAGCTAGTAGGTGTAAGAGGTGGGTGCCATTGAATCCAAAAGAGATACATCGACATCATGAGAAACATGCCCGCAAGCAGTGAAGCGCTTAACTTCAGCCTATGCGTCGAAACCCAATACAGAGCGAGTGTGCCAATAAGCAGCTGTGCAGGCGGAATGACTTTAGCCGCAGCGGCCAAGGTCTGTCCAACAAACACACGCTGCATTTCGAGCGCAGCTTGGAAGTCCGCTAAATCAAACCACTTTAGTAATCCAGCAAGCATGAGCCAGATTGCGCACAGAGCGATGCCGAGCGTTGCGAGAAGCGACCACCATTTTTCCAAACTCCGCCTCATGCGCGATTCTTTCTCCAAGCGTATAAGGCAACAACGAGGATGATCGCGCCCAGACTCAACAATGGCGCCCGCCACTTCGTCGTACCAACGATGGCATCGGGCGACACCGATTGCACTGGCGCCGACGACAACGGGTTTACCGCCGTTTGCGGAGCTTCGCGTTTGGCGATAACCGATGCGATCTTGATCGCTACCTTTGCCCGGAGTTCGGAGGACATCGCATCGAGTTTGGCTGGATCTGTACACCAATCCGGAGGCGTGTCGAAGAGTTCAATACTGACAAGTTCAACTCCCGGCAAATAAGATCGCACTACCCCAAAACCCTTTGGAGAGTCAACAGAGTAATTGTAAACAGTCTCGATCTTTTCTCGAGGATTTTGCCAAAGCTGGCGGACCACATTGCCGTCCGGCGATATGTCCAGTTCGCATGTCAATTCGGGAAATCTTTTGGCGTCCTCGACGCCAAAGCACCGACCGCCTTGAACCCTTGCGTTAATGCGAGTGTTGCCATTGGCGAGTTGAGTAATCGATTCAACTAATTCAGGGCGACGGGAAAAATCTCGCAGAACAACTCCGGGGAATATAGAATCAACATTGCAATCTGTTGGAAAGGCAAGTGGTCCCTCTTTTGTCAAACCAGAATTATTGCTTATGTCGTGCCGGACCAAAATATTGTCTCTAGCTCGAAATACCCATTGGTCACCACCAACAGAACCGTAAAGAGTGTCGTCAAGTGAGTAGAAAAAAACCGCCTCACTGGCGACCTCGCTCGTTTTAAGGGCCGAGTAACGTGCTACAACGGTTTGGTGTGACGTACTTAGTGCAACAAATGGTCTGAGCGCATCAGCAACATCAGGGGGGCTCGCCCACCCAATAGAACTCATAAATATAGAGGCGAGCAATCCTAATCTTGCTCGGAAATCCCGATGGCTCACGGCAGCCTTCTTTCTCGATCAAATTGACCACAGGTTCAATTACAACTCAGCTTGCCACAAAACTGAGCGTTCCACGTGAGTGGCGTAGTTGCCGTTGGAGAAGATGCGTTAGTGTAACAGCACCAGCCATCAGTCGGTGGGCCAATTCGCACCATGCCTGGTGGTGGAGTTTGACTACAATCTTGACGCGTAAATCCCGCAACTCCTGACGAATAGGTGTAGCAGTTTGCTTTACGTGAATTTTCAAGTACGAAGCCGGGAGGAACACCACCAACGCTCGGAGCTTCCTCGCAAACAATTGTCGATGTCCCCTCACAGTCCCCTGCTGTTCCATTGCCATAACTCCAATTTGAGTTGCAACACGTATACACCCCGTAACATGTCAACCCCGTTCCTAACGAGAACAATGCCGTTGAAACAATCGAATACATTCTGATCTTCATTTTCCAAACTCCTTTGAAAAACTCAAGGTAAATCGAACGACTTATATCCGCCCCAAGTCGAATAACCGGGTACGCCTATTCCATCTACAACCGTGATCTGTTCCGCATGCCAAACCATGCGATGTGAATTGCCAATAATTGTGCTGCCATCAACAAGCGCCACAGGTACGTCTGCCGTGGGACTTGCGCAACAGAATGCGCTCTGCGAGTCATAAATATCAAATCTACGAAGCAACAAACCGACCTTTCTACTTGGAAACGTCACGTTACTCAACATCACCGACGTAGATCGAGCCCCGACTTCTGAGACAGTTTGACCTATTACCATTCGTTCGGGGTCGTAGGTCATGCAAACAGATTGGTGGTACCGATTCTCTGGTACGGACGAGCGATACCCAACCGCATCGGCCTGAGTCTCGTTATCTAGCAATCCCGAAGCAACGAGAGCTCGCGGCCAATTCCAACTGCAACGAAACGGATTTTCATCCACCAGTGGAAATACATCTTTGCATTGTGCTGTATATTGGGTAACAGATGCTGAAAGCTGTGCTGCGTTCAGCAATTCACGAGTCAGTCGAGCGCGACGTGACACACCGCTAAGGGTGGGCGATAGCAACCCAACCAGAATAGCTAGAACGGCAATAACAACCAACAATTCAACAAGTGTAAAGGCCCGAGCATTTGCAAACGCTCTACACCCACTGATCTCATTTCGCTTTTTTGGCCGCAAAGTACCGAAAGCAGCAGAGTACTGCCAGACTTCGAGATTCACTAGGTGCCACACATTGCACATGCTGCAATCTTACTGGAATCCAAAATGCCTGTCAAGTCCACCTACAGAATTTCCTAACGAGCTGAGCGATGCATCCAACTATTTCACGACCCGATACTACCAACCTGGTGCGCGAATACCTATCGCAGCTTGGGCCACCGCAAGCCTCATCCTAAACCTGCCATTTTGCGCTCCCAAACCCGCCCTGTCACCCCCGCCACCCCTAACACCCCCCTCCACAACCCAAAAAACCGCGTTTCCGCCTTGGCACGCGGCTTGCACTCTTTCCGACATGCGACCGGAAAAACTCACATCCTCTGCCCAGCAAGCTCTCTCCGATGCCCAGCGCACCGCGATCGGTCGCCAGCACCCTGAGCTTCTGGGGCTTCACGTCCTGGGCGCCATGCTCGATGACAAAGATGGCCCCGCTGGCGGCATCCTTACTAAAGCAGGGGTCGATGCCCCCAAACTCGCAAAGCTCGTCGACGCCGCTCTCGCCTCACTTCCCAAAACTTCCAGCGGCGCGGGGTCCACCGGCCGCCCCATAGTTGAACTGCTCGCCAAAGCTGAGATCAAAGCCAAAGACATGGAAGACCAGTACGTCTCCACTGAACATCTCTTGATCGCGCTCGCCGAAGTTTCCGGTCAGGCAAAAGATGTACTCACCACCGTCGGCTTGTCAGCTCGTCGCATCGAAGATGCCGTCCGCGCCATTCGCGCAGCCAGCGGCGTAGAAAATCTCACAAACCAGGATCAGGATGCCAACTTTGAATCGCTGAAAAAATACGCGATAGATCTCACCGCCAAAGCGCAGAGCGGCAAGCTTGATCCTGTCATCGGTCGCGATGAAGAAACTCGGCGCTGCATGCAGATCCTCTCGCGCCGCACTAAGAACAATCCGATCTTGATCGGTGAACCCGGCGTTGGCAAGACCGCCATCGTCGAAGGTCTCGCCCTTCGCATCGTCAACGGCGATTGCCCCGAAGGCATGCGAGATGTCCGCATCATGGCCCTCGATGTTGGCATGCTCCTGGCTGGCACCAAATTCCGCGGCGAGTTCGAAGAGCGCCTCAAAGGCGTCCTCCGCGAAACTTCCGCCGCCCAAGGCAAGATCATTCTCTTTATCGATGAACTTCACACCATCATCGGCGCAGGTGCCGCTGAAGGCGCAGTCAGCGCCGGCAATCTGCTCAAACCCGCCCTCGCCCGCGGCGAACTTCGCTGCATCGGTGCCACCACCCTCGATGAATATCGCAAGCACGTGGAAAAAGATGCCGCGTTCGAACGTCGCTTCCAACCCATCATGGTTGACCAACCCGGCGTCGAAGAAGCAATCGCGATTCTTCGCGGACTCAAACCGCGCTACGAAGCACACCACGGTGTCCGCATTCAGGATGGCGCGCTCGTCGCCGCCGCCACGCTCAGCCACCGCTACATCGCCGATCGTTTCCTTCCCGACAAAGCCATCGATCTCATGGACGAAGCCGCGGCACGCCTGCGCATCGAAAACGATTCCATGCCACTGGAACTCGATGAGCTCCGCCGCAAAATCATGCAGTTGGAAATAGAGCGAGAAGCCCTGAAAATGGAGCTTTCTGACAAGAAAGAAGCCACGACGTCGAAGCGCGAACTCGATCGCATCGAGAGAGAACTCGCCGAACTTCAAGAGCAAAATCACGCTCTTTCTGCCCGCTGGCAGGAAGAAAAGAAAGAGCTCGATCAAGTCAAAGACCTCAAGCGCCAGATAGATTCCAAACAGTCTGAACTCGAACAAGCCCAACGCAAGGGCGACCTCGAAGGTGCTGCCCGCATTCGCTACAGCGACATGCGCGAATTGGAAAAGAGCCTCGCTGGCGCAGAGTCAACTCTTGCCGCTCGCGCTGCCCAGGGCAACGCCATGGTCAAAGAAGAAGTCGACAGCGAAATGATCGCTGAGATCGTCGCTCGCTGGACCGGCATCCCTGTTGTCAAACTCGTCGAAGGCGAAAAAGAAAAACTCGCGCGCATGGAAGACAATCTCGCGCAGCGCGTCATCGGTCAGATGCACGCGCTCCGCGCAGTCTCCGATGCTGTCCGCCGCTCACGCGCTGGACTTGGCGATCCCAATCGTCCCATCGGCAGTTTCCTATTCCTTGGCCCGACCGGCGTCGGCAAAACCGAAACTTGCAAAGCTCTCGCCGAATTCCTCTTCGACACTGAAGAAGCGATGGTCCGTATCGACATGTCTGAGTTTGGCGAAAAGCATTCCGTCGCACGCATGATCGGCGCGCCTCCCGGCTACGTCGGCTACGAAGAAGGCGGCGTCCTCACCGAAGCCGTCCGCCGCCGCCCATACTGCGTCATCCTCCTCGACGAAATCGAAAAAGCTCACCCCGAAGTCTTCAACGTCCTTCTCCAGGTTCTCGATGATGGCCGCCTCACCGATGGCCAGGGCCGCACTGTCGATTTCAAAAATTCGATCATCGTCATGACCAGCAACCTGGGCAGTCAGCAAATCACCGAGATGACCGCCAACGGCGCTGAGGATTGGGAAATCGAAGCGGCAGTCATGGAACTCGTCCGCCGCGGCCCCGGCGGAACCGGCAACCCATTCTTCCGCCCCGAACTTCTCAACCGCATCGATGAGACAGTGGTCTTCCACCAGCTCAAAAAAGAAAACCTCGGCTTCATCACCGAAATCCAACTCGGCCGCCTCCGCAAACGCCTCGCCGAGCGCGAAATGACTCTCGAACTTTCGCAGGAAGCAAAGGAACTTATCGCCGCGGAAGGCTGGGACCCAGCCTACGGCGCACGCCCCCTCAAGCGCGCCATCCAGCACCGCATCGAAAATCCGCTCGCATCCAGAATCATCGAAGGCAAGTTCGGACCCGGCGACAACATCAAAGTCTCGGCCCCCAGCGGCACAATCTCCTTCGACCGCGCTGTCGCACCTTCGCCCACAAGTTCACTCACATAAGTGCCCTAGGGTTCTTTTCGCGTGAAGTCATTCCGATCTCCCAACATGTCCGTAAGCGGCGGCAGTATCGCACAACTGGAGCGCCGCCGGGCGGCGTGGCCTGCTGTCGAAAAAATGGTTTTCGACGTCGCCGTGGTCGGCGGCGGAATCAATGGCGCGAGTGTCTACCACGAATTGGGCCGTCGCGGCTACTCGGTGGTGATGCTGGAAAAAGGTGACTTCGCCAGCGGCACCAGCCAGACCTCCGCGATGATGATCTGGGGCGGCCTCCTGTATCTCCGCCACTGGGACCTCCGCACCGTTCTTCGCCTCTGCCGCGCCCGCGACCGTTTGATTAACGAGCATCGCGACTGGGTACGTCCAGCTTTGTATCGATACCTGCCCCACACCAGCAGCGATCAACCAAACCTGCTCATTTCGGCGGCGATGCATTTCTATTGGTTGTGCGGCGGCGGACGACGTCAACGCCCGCGCCGCGAAGGAATCTTTCCCGAGCAATCCTTTCTTCGCACCGAAGCCCTCACCGAATCGTTCATCTATGAAGATGCCGCACTGCGACACTCCGATGCTCGCTTCGTACTGCGTTGGGTGCTCGATGGCCGAGGCCAGACCCGCGTTCCGCTCAACTACTGCTCACTCCACGACGGTGAATACGACCAGTCGAATCGGTACTGGCGACTCAACGTGAACGATTCGCTTCTGGGTCACACTACCGCAATTCGAGCCCGCTGTGTCGTCAACGCCGCCGGCATCTGGACCGATGCCATCAACGAACGGTTTGGTCATCGCACGCCATACCGCCACGTACTGAGCAAGGGTGTCTCGATCGGAATCCGGCGCGACCCTTCTCTCACCATGCCACTCGTCTTCAACACTCACCACAACAATGACAGCATGGTCCTCCTCCCTTGGGGTCCCATCGGCCTGTGGGGGTCAACCGAGACTCAGGTGGATTGCGCCAAAGCAGGGTTCCGCGCCAACGCCCACGATGTGCACGCATTGCTCAATGAACTGAATCGCAACCTCGCCGTCCCTGTCGGGCCCGAAGACATTGTTTCGATCCGAACAGGTATCCGTCCACTGGCTGTTCGCCGCGGCGACGAATCGAGAGCCTGCACGCTGGGCATCGCTCGCCGCTCACGCATATATCGCGATGAACATGTGCCCTGGATCAGCGCTTTTGGCGGCAAAATCACGGATTGCATGGTACTGGCAACTGAGATCTCGCAACTGTTGGAACGCGAACTCGGCCGAAGAAATGAAACAGCTTCGCCTCCCGACAGTTCCGACGACCCGATACTCACAGCGTTTCCCGGGCTCGACACTCGCGTTCCAACTCCGCAGTGGTGCGCTGAACACGAGATGTGCTGGACTCTCGATGATTATCTCCGCCGCCGCACCAACATTGCCCAGTGGGTTCCACGTGGGGGTCTGGGTGCTCTCGGTGAGCATGAGCAGGTGTTGCTCGACATCGCGGAAGTCTTTGGCGATTGCGACTCGGCGGCGGCGCAGCTGGAACAGTACAAGTCGAGTGTCCGCACACACCTCGACGAAGTTCTGGCGGGTGTTGAAGTCGGGCGCGAGGCATACATCGCATCCTCAGTATGAAAGGTACTTGTCATGACCATCACAATCAACGCGACCAAACCAGCGATTCTCGGCGGACCTCCAGCAGTGACGTTGGACGCCCGTGAAGCAAATCGATGGCCGCTTATCACGGCTGAGGATGAAGCGGCTGTGCTGGCGGTTCTGCGTGATGGAGATCTGTCAACGCATCCGGTCACCCGTCATCTAGAGGATGATTACCGCAAATACTTCGGCTCGCGTCATGCACTGGCACACTGCAACGGCACGGCCGCGCTCCTTGCGTCGTTCTTTGCGCTGGGCCTGGAACCGGGATCAGAAGTGCTCGTACCGTCCGCGACGTTCTGGGCCTCGGTCGTTCCCATGCTCTGGTGCGGGCTCATTCCTGTATTCTGTGAAACCGAACCAGATCGGATGGGCCTTGACCCTGAGGATGCCGCGCGAAAGATCACGGCGCGGACCCGCGCCATGGTCGTCGTCCACCTCTTCGGCATGCCCAGCCGAATGACAGAACTGCAGGCGCTGGCGAACAAACATGGCTTGAAAATAATCGAAGATGCTTCGCACGCGCATGGAGCGATGTGGCGCGGCCGCAAGTGCGGCACACTTGGAGATATCTCAGTCTTCAGCCTTCAGGGAACAAAGTTAGCTCCGGCAGGCGAAGGCGGAATTCTCCTGACCAACGACGACACATATGCCGAGCGAGCCACATGCATGGGCGACATGATGCGAGTCCTTGAACTCAACACTCCTGCTGCAAGGTTTGCCGGAACAACCTTTGGAATCAAGACCCGCATGGCGCCCCTCTCCGCGGCAGTCGCGCGCACGCAGTTCAAGCATCTTGATGAACGAAACGCCCGCCGGAATGAGAACATTCTGTATCTTTCTGAGCGGCTCGAGAAACTTGGGTTTCACACATTCCAATCCCCACCGCACATCAACCGGGTTTATTTCGAGTTCCTCGTGCGCTATGACGCAAAGCGATGGGGACTGGATCGCGATCGGCTGATCGACGCCCTGAAGGCTGAGGGATGCGAGGTTGGCTTCCCGCGCTACCCGCTCGTGCACCAGCAGCCGCTTTTCACCGAGGGGATGTATCGAACCATCCCTGCAATGCGAGGAGTGGCGAATCTGCCGGAGTACCGCGCCGATGCGCTGCCACGCACAGAGGCCGCGAACAACGACATGCTCAAGCTCCCTTCCTTTCCATTTGCCACGCGCCCGCTCCTCGACCAATATGCCGCCGCGTTCGAAAAAGTACTGATGCATGCCGACGCCATTGCGAAGGCGGGCACGTCAACAATGAACCGGTAAGAAACCGCGTCAATCGAAGGAACTTCCAGTAAAACAGGTCAATTGCCCGATCTAAGGGAGCCGTGCGCACCGACCAAAAATACTCCGTCGTCCCCCAACCCTGCCCGCAACTCCTGGAGCGCAATCTCTGCGCTCTGGCTCGAACCTCCAAAGCGCTGGTCGAACAGCTCCGCATCACCGAACCGCGCCCCGATGCCGCATTTGTCATGACCGATGATGGCGTCCCGACATTGCTCCTGGGCCAGACCGGAATCCAGATGGCCAGCCGCCGCCGCCCCATCGAAGAAGCCGAAAAGCTCACCGCCAACATTCCACTCGAAACCAGAGCAGGCGTGGTGATCATGGGTTTCGCCGCGGGCTATCACGTCGCCGCACTAGCAAAACGCATGAAGCGGACCGGCATCATTTTTGTCTATGAGCCCGACCTGCCGCTCCTCCGCGCAGTCATGGAACGCATCGACTTCGTAGAGACACTCGAAAACTCAAACGTCGCCATCCTGCACGATCCGGCCGATTCCACTGCGATGTCGTCACTCACGACTGGTGTCGAAGGTCTGCTTGCACTTGGTGTGAAAATCCTCGATCACCCGCCCAGCCGCGCACGTCTGGGAGATTCAGCCCAGACCATGGGCGCCACTGTCGCGAGCGTCATGCGCACACTCCGGACCAGTATCGTCACGACATTGGTGCAGACAGATATCACGCTCCGCAACCTCTTACAAAACCTCGATCACTACACCAGCGTCCCCGGCGTGAAAGACCTCGCCGATGCCACCAAGGGTCGCCCCGCAATTGTCGTCGCAGCCGGACCAAGTTTGAAACGCACCATCGACCTGCTCGCGCAGCCAGGTGTCCGCGATCGGTTTGTCATTATCGCTGTTCAAACAGTCCTCAAGCAGCTACTCGCAAAAGGCATCCGCCCGCACTTCGTCACCGCGCTGGACTATCACGAAATCAGCCGCCGCTTCTACGAAGGCCTCACCGCGCAAGATGTCGAAGGCATCACGCTCATCTGTGAACCCAAAGCCAACCCCGCGATCTTGCAGGCATTCCCCGGCCAGATCCGCTGTCCCGCAGATGGCTGGCTCGACACATTGCTTGGCGACACATTCAAACGCGACATGGGCACGCTGCCTTCCGGCGGCACAGTTGCCCACCTTGCCTACTACTTTGCTCGCCACCTGGGCTGCGAGCCAGTAGTTCTCACGGGTCAAGACCTCGGCTTCACCGATGGTCAGTACTACGGCGCAGGCGCAGCGATCCACGATGTCTGGGCCAGCGAGCTCAGCGAGTTCCGCACGTTGGAAATGCTCGAACTCGAACGCATTCTGCGCTTTGGCAAACTGCTTTCCAAACGTGAAGATGTCTTAGGCCGCCAGATATACACCGATGAGCAGATGTCCACCTATCTGATGCAGTTCGAGCGCGACTTCAAAGCCGATGTCGCCAAAGGTCTCACCACAATCGATGCCACCCAGGGCGGCGTCAAGAAAGCTCACACCATTCTGCAACCTTTGGCAGAAGTGCTTGATTCATTCAAAGATCTCGCGCCGCTCAAACTTCCAACAGCCGCGCCGCGGCAGTCTTCTCACATCGACTCTCTCAAACGTCACATCTCGCGCACCCGCGAAGATTGCTCGAGAATCGCGGCGTATTCCCGTCAGGCTCACGAACTGCTCAGCGAAGCAATCACACGCCAAAACGACCAGAATCGCGTCAATCAAATTATCACGCGGCTCTATGACCTGCGCGCCAACGTCACAAAACTCACAACTGCCTACGCGATGACGCACATCATCAATCAGGCTGGAACACTCAACCGGTTCCGTAGCGATCGGGCGATGGCAGTTGCACAAGGTCTTTCAGGTCTCGAACGCCAGAAGCTTGAACTTGAGCGCGATCAGACCAATGTGTCCTGGGTTGCCGATGCCGCGGACCAGATGGGGCGTTTGCTCGATGAATGTCTGAACATGCTTGCGGGTGCGCCGCGCATCACGCGCGATCCGGCTCCCACTGCATCAACGTATCGCTCTGCGGGCCTTGATGATCCAAGTGCACTTCGCCGCAAAGTCTGGGCGGTTGTCGCGGCGGATCTTGAGCAAAGTGGCCTTGGAATCAGTCGCTCGCTCGACACACCATTTGGCACAAGCCGTTCGCTGCTTCGCGCCACGATCGACCGGCTTCGCCAATCCAAAGAGATCGATGGCATTCTGGTTCTCTCAGACAATCCCGCCCGCGCTTCGCAGATCGCAGATCTCGCCGATTCTCCAACTCTCACCTTTGCGCGGGCTGATTCTGCCATCATGCGCGGCCGCGTACAAGGGCTTCGGGCTTCGCGTCTCTGGAATCGCTCATCCTGGCGCGGCGGGCTGGCATCGCTCACTGCCTGGGATGAAGTGCTCCACCCCGCCGTTGCTTCGCCTTATCTCCGTGAACTTGGTGTAGATGCAATTCTCCCGATCGGCGGCGACTGGACTCTGATCGATCCCGGTCTTTGCGATGCAGTCGTTGCACGCTACCGCGAACGGCCTGATATGAACCGGCTCACGTTTGCACCGGCGCCTCCTGGTATCGGCCCGTGCTTGCTCGATGCTGTGCTGGTCCACGAAATGGCGGACTCTGGCGCAGGCGCGGGCGTTTTCGCCTCAATCGGCGGCCTGCTTGGCTTCCTCCCTGTTGCACCACAGCTTGATGCGCTTGGCAAAAACGCGTGTATTCACATTTCGCCGGAATTGCGCGATCTTGGAATTCGCTGCATCGCAGACTCAGCGCACGCGATTTCCGTACTTGCGCCTGCCGCCACACTCACTGGCGATGCGATGACCAAGACCCTTGCAAGTTCTACTGCACACTGCCCGGCTCCGCTGCATATTCAGTTCAATGTTGTAGATGCTGCCGGACTCATGCTTGAATCTGGATTTGTTGAGCATGCACTTCGTGCCGGCGGCCAATCGTTCAGTCATACGACTGCGACGTTTGGTGCGGCGACTGGCGCTGATGCATTGAGCCACCCCACTGTTATGCACATGCTCGCCGCCGCGAATGAAGCGGGAATGGCGGCGACGCAGCTGTATACGAGCCTGCCCAATCCTGCTCGCGATCTCGAACTGCTTGCGAGCTCTGCTGCACACGTGATTTCGATTGTGTTGACCGGCAAAGATGCTGCGCGGGAGGCGGCGGTTACCAAGCTTGTGTCGCGGCGGACACGCAATGTAGCCGGGTTGTTTTCGCAGTGGATTGTGCCGCGGATTACGCGGTGTGATGCGGCATATGGACATATCGATGCGTTCTACCAGCACTGGCTGATGGATGCCGGGGCGTGTGTGATCGATCCTTTGCCGGCTGCTCGCAGCGGCGAACGGATTGAGCCGTTGCCTTTGCCACGGCTTGCGCTTGAAGCGCGGGCACGGACCTCGATTCGTGTTGAGGCTGATGCGCAGGTGTTTGGCTGGACGACTCAAGGAACTGAGAAGCTGCTTGGGTCGCTCAAGACTTCGAGCCTGCTCTCGCTATGGCGTCAACACTTGGCATCGATTGATACGAATCCAAACTTGCGGGCGGCGAGCTGAATCATGCCCAAAGCACTTGCCATTATTCTCGCACGCGGCGGCAGCAAAGGTGTGCCGGGCAAGAACACTGCGACGGTTGGCGGTCGGCCCTGCATTGCCTGGACGATTGAACACGCACTGAATACTGCATCGATTGGACGTGTGATTGTCTCATCAGATGATCCGATGGCACTTCAAGTTGCAAGCCAGATGGGAGTCGAGGGACTTCGGCGGCCCTCGCACCTGGCGACTGATACTGCGACAATTGACGACGCTGCGCGGCATGCACACATGGTGACTGGGCCGCATGATGACTCGATGCCGATTGTTATCTTGTATGCCAATGTTCCGGTGCGCCCAAAAGATCTTTCAGAACGCTCGCTGGCGAAGCTTGCTGGCTGTGACAGTGTGCAGAGTTATGCGAAGGTTGGCAAGCATCACCCGTGGTGGACTGTCAAGGTTTCAGAGTCTGGGAACATTGCTCCTTGGGAAGGCGATGTTCTCTATCACGGTGTCTATCGCAGACAAGAGTTGCCGCCGGCGTTTGTGCCCGATGGCGGCGTGATTGCGGTGACGAAGGCTGCACTTTTTGGCGAAGTTAGCGGCGTAACTGCTGGGCCGCATGCGTTCTTTGGAAAAACTCGGCGCGGCATTATCAATAACGAGGGCGATGTGATTGATATTGATTCGCGGGTTGACCTGCTGGTCGCCGATGCGATTCTCAGCGGCCGTTGAGCTGGGCTTCTATTTCCTGAATCTGCTGTTCGAGCTTGCCGACGATGTCGATGCAGTCAAAGAGTTCATCACGGCGCCGGTTTTGTTGATCTGCGTTCAGATTCGGATTCTCAAGCTCGGTCTTGAGCTTGTCGATCAGGTTGAGACGTTCCTGCATCATCGCTCTGCTCTGCTGAAGTGCGGCATTGAGCCACTGACGATCTTGCGCATTGAGACGCTGGTTCAGCCGCTTGACGGGTTGATTTACCACATCTATGACAGCGGCTCTGCCGACACCGGCGGGGTTCACTACCGGAACGTTTGCAAGTTGAACTCTGCCATCGCGTTCGATTCGCTTGTTGCGTGTATTCTGAAGTTTGCGATAGAGGCCATCCCAGGTCTCTGCGCTGAAGCCCGCATCGATGGGGGCTGCGCCAGCTTGTTTAACATGGTCACCCAGTTCGCGAAGCAGGCGAACGCGATATGCGGAGTCGAGACTGCGGCCGCGGAAGTCCTGGCGGAGCTGGTTCATCGGACCGCCGATGTCCAGATCCTGGAAATTCCCGAGCTTGATTGTCGCGCGAACTGGAGTGCCTTGACGGACCACCAGCACATCGAGCGTGTCGCCGGGATCGTGTGAGAGAATCACACTCCGCGCCTGCTCTTGTGTTCGAACCACCAGGCCATCAAGTTCGCGGACTGTGTCGCCGGGCTTCAACACTTCGTGCGCATGAAAGCCGGGGCGATCGACCGTGCCGATGATGCGCACCAGGCCATCATCGACGCCGCGATCGAAGCTGACGCCCAGGCCTGCGCGTGGAGAATTTTCGAATGGTTCGCGAGCAACATTTTCCAGACGCTTGCGCTGTTCGAGCGAAAGAGTCGGGCGCTTCATGATTTCAAAAATCGATTTGATGTCGGTGTCAGATCCGCGAATCGCTGCGCCCGCGGCCTCGCGTTCGAGCGGATCGTCAGCATCGAGTTTGGCCACCCACTCTTCTAACCTCGCTTCATGCTGTGGCCGCGAAGCTTTGGTGCCAACATCGGCCGTGCTGAAAGTCGCCGCCAGAAATAGGACGGTGAAGGGGGCGGCGGATTTCAAGGTGTTTAGAACCATGCCTTTCACTTCTACAAGTGTATCAGGATTTGGTTCCGGTTGGAAGTGGTTTTCGGGCGTGAAATGCAAATTCAAGGCACTGGGCACTAGGCATTAGGCACTAGGGGAAACACGCCTCATTCGACGTTGGCGGCCTGTTCTTTGATCCGATCGATCGCACCCTTGATTTCGACCGTGAAACGCGAGATGGTCGCATCGGGTGATTTGCTGGCGATGGTGTTGGCTTCGCGGAGCATTTCCTGAGACAGGAAATCCAAGGTGCGGCCGATGGGGCGATCGTCTTTGGCGTGGAGGAGTTCGCCGAACTGCTCGAGGTGGCCGCCGAGCCGCTTGATTTCTTCAGCGATGTCAGTGCGTTCGGCGTAGACGGCGATTTCTCGGATGAGATCACCGGGCTCAAGGCGGGTTTCGTTTTCCTTGAGGAGCGCCTCGATGCGGGTGCGGAGGCGTTTTTCGTATTCGACCACCACATCGGGGGCTCTTCCGGCGATTTCGGTCAGGCGGACCTGGATGTATTCGCGCTGGTTGAGCAGATCGTCGAGCAGGTTTTTGCCTTCGCGGGCCCGCATGGCAATCATGGCATCGATGGCTTTTTCGAGGAGCTTGAGGAACGTGACTTTGGCATCGCGGAGGCGATCGCCTTCGTTCGCGGGTGGCTGCAATACGCCGGGCAGATTCAACAGTGCGGCCATGTCGAGCGAGACCTGGCCCGACTTGAATGCCGGGAGAGCCTGGATCTGATCGATGTAATGCTGAAGAGCGCGCCCGTTGATTTCGTGGGCGGCGGCTTCGGAGTTGTCGGAGCAGGAGGCAGTGACGGTGACTGTGCCGCGGGAAATGCGTTCGCGGAGTTTTGACTCAAATTCAGCCTCAAAAGACTGAAATTCTTCGACGAGGCGGACGACGGCCTTGAAGTATTTGTTGTTGAGCGAGCGGACTTCGAGGAAGTAATTGGTGCCATTTACTTCCATCGCGGCATCGCCAAAGCCGGTCATGCTTCGGATCATGTGTGGTTCCTTAGATCGAGGGTCTTACTTGGGTTGACCGGGCGGCGTTGTCGGAGCTGGTTCCGGAGTTTTTGGAAGTTCGGGGTTGGTGGCGGGAGGAGTGGTTGGCGGCGTAGTTCCGGGGTTCGTACCGGGGCCAGTTCCGGGAGCGGTTGCGGGGGCGGTTCCGGGTGTTGTCGCTGGAGTTGTGCCGGGAGCAGTTCCGGGAGTTGCCGCGGGATCGGTTGGTGGCAACTTGGTTGGATCGGTGATTGGCGTCAAGGTCGGTGCGGTTGCCGGCGCTGTGGCTGGCGTTGTTGTGGGCGTTGTTGCCGGCGCGGGAGCGACTGCTGCGGTTGCGGACTTGGGGTGCATGGCGTGATTCAGGAAGACTGAAGCGCCGACGTACACAGCGAAGACCACGCAAGTGAAGATGGTGAGGGCATCGCCGGTTTTAGTACCGAATGCGGTTTGGCCAGCGCCTTGCGAGCCGCCGAACGCGGCGGTGAGGCCGCCGCCCTGGGGGCGTTGAAGGAGGATGACGCCGATCATGAGCAAAGAGATCATGACGAAGACGGCGATGGCGATTGCCTGGCCCCAAGGGGGGAGCGTGATGGCGAGAGTGGGATTCATGAGACCTTTCGGGATGTACGCCGCCGGATTGGGCGGATTGAGGGGAGGATGATAGGAGGAGGAGGCACTAGGCAATTGGCACGAGGCTTTAGGGTCGGAAAAGACGAGGATTTTAAAAATCCTGGTTTTTGGGTCAGAAACGAATGGTGATCATTTCAATTCAAAGGTGATCATCAAAAGTGGTGATCATCTGATCATCTTTTGTTTTTAGCGTAAAAACAAGGGTGGATGCAAAGCTAAGTGCTGAGACGGCGAGGTTGACGGGTGCCATGGGAGTAAAGAGGGCCATCGAGTGTGGCCTCCTTCGATCTCTTGGGTTGAGGGGAGGCTCGAGAGCGTGCGGATTTGATTTTTGATTGGCATGGCACTCTGTTCCTTTAGTGTTTGGTTTGGTTGAGTATACGTACAATACCCGATATATAGGTGTCTGTCAAGGTGTATCATGGGGTTTTTGGGCTTCAAGTGCTTTCATTGGTTATAGGGCGTTGCGATGGCTGGTACGAAGGGTTGGCTCCGTTCATGGCTTTGATGACCATAGCTCTAACCTCGATTTCGGTAGACTGTCTGGACCGCCGCGAAAGTTGTGGCAATGGCCGCCGGAGCGGGAAACGGAGACTGCGAATGTCTGAGCTACCAGGGTCGGCGAAGGGGCGGAGTGATGATGTGGCGATGTTGATTGCGCGGAGCTATCCGGCGATTCGCAGGATGGCGGCAGCGCGGGCGCGGGCATCGGGAATGCGACTGGATGCGACCTCATTGGCAAATGATGCGGTGTGTCGATTGCTCAAGTCGACATCGGTGCCGACATCTGATGATCACTTGCAGGCGATGGCGTGGAAATCAATTCAGTGGGTTGTGGTGGATCGAGTACGGTCAGAGCAGGCTCGAAAGAGCCGAGAGCAGGGCCACCGAGTTCCTGAGTCGAGTAATGAAGTATCGCTGGAAGAAATTTCGCCGGGACTGACGGAGCTCAACGCCAATTACCCGCGCCAGGCCGAGGTTGTAATTTTGTCGAGCGCTGGAGAATTGACGTTTGAACAGATTGCCAAAGCGCTTGGGATCAGCGTTCGAACCGTGCAGCGCGATTACGAGTTTGCTCTGGCGTTTCTCTCGAGCGCTGGCGGCGAAGCAGATCGTCAGGATGGTGCGGAGTGAAGACGCACGAATATTCGTTGTTGAGAGAGAGCTTTGAACGAGCGCGCCAGAGCACTGCCGCGGATGTTGAAGAACTATTGAGAGAGCTACGCGCTGACCATCCGGCGGTTGCAGCGCGATTAGAGCGCATGCTCGCGCTGCTTGAAGACAATCGGATTGAGAAGCGCTCGGATCTATCGACCGTGCAACCCGATACTGCAACCGCGATGATCGGGCCGTACAAGCTGCTGGGGCGTATTGGTGAGGGCGCTACTGGTGTTGTGTACCTGGGACAGCAGAGTTCACCGGTGCATCGGTTGCTTGCCATCAAATTGCTGCATCCAAATCAGGCTACCGATGGCAATCTGCGGCGGTTTGAATTGGAGCAACAGATTCTGGCCACGCTTGATCATTCGGGGATCGTGACGATGGTGGGAAGTGGTATCGAGGAGCGCGGGTTGCCGTATCTGGTGATGCCGCTGGTTCCGGGAGTTCCGATCACGGAGTTCTGCCGCCAGGAGGAATTGTCAATCGAAGCGCGTGTGAAGTTGTTTGCGAGTACGTGTCGAGCGGTTCAACATGCGCACTCGCACGGCGTTATTCATCGCGATCTGAAACCGGGGAACATTCTGGTTTCGATGGTTGATGGAGCGCCGGTGTCAAAGGTCATTGATTTTGGAATTGCGAAAATTGCGGACAGTGGCGGCAGAGATGCGACCAGCGGCACGCAGCCAATCGGGACGCTGCGATATATGTGTCCGGAACAGGTGCTGTGCAAGCAGCCAACGGTGCAGAATGATGTGTATTCGCTGGGCGCTGTGCTCTATGAGATGTTGACGGAAACGACAGTGAATGCGTCGAATTCTGAATTAGAAGTTGATGCGCCATCACTGAGCTCTGAACGCGACATTCCGAGGGAGCTTGATTGGATTGTCTTGAAGGCGGTTGCACTCGAACCTTCGCGGCGATATTCGACGGTGAACGAATTGTGCGATGAGCTGGAGAGATTTGTTCGGGGACAGACGGTGGTGGCTGGGCCGCCGGCGAAAGTGTATCGGATGATGCGGTGGTTGCGGCATCGGTTGCCGCTGGCGATTGCGGGAGGGGTTGCGTTGGCGGCGGTGGTGGTAGGGACGGGGATGAGTTTGAATTTTGCGGCGAGAGAGCATGAGGCGCGGGAGAATGCGCAGGTCAAATCTGATTTCATCGCGGAGTTTTTCGCTGGCCTCGACCCATATGAAGCACTCGGGCTCGATACCACGTTA
The DNA here is from genome assembly GCA_964484185.1 of uncultured Phycisphaeraceae bacterium. Lineage (GTDB taxonomy): Bacteria > Planctomycetota > Phycisphaerae > Phycisphaerales > UBA1924 > F1-120-MAGs238. Next base: position 65,717 of record CAZAEQ010000003.1, on the reverse strand, counting down.
CTACGAAAGCGGTTCGATCGTGCTGCACAGAAATTCAACACGATCAGTGACCCGTCAGTGCGGGGCGACTTGGCAGGCATCATCGGACTGGGTTATGCCTTCATTGGCGAGCATCTGAAGGCGTTGCCGCTTCTTGAGGAGGCAGAATCACTCACTCGCAAAGGAGAAGTGCCCGACGATGTGCGTCTACGCACGCTCGCGGGGCTGGTAAGAGTGCATTGCGAAGCTGATCATCTTGAGAACGGGCTTCCGTATCTCGAAGAAATTAGGTCGCTTGCGTGCGTGCGTTTAAATGACGATCGCAAGTGCTTGGAAGCCAAACTGCTTGAATATCGTGTGAGAAAGGCATCGGCAGTGGAACTGCTCGCGCTTGCCGGAGAGCTTGCCAGCGCGATTGGCGCAAATGATCCACTAACGATCACTGCGGAAAGAATGTATGCACGCAGGATCTTCCCGCCAATACTACCGGAAATAGAGGCACACCGAGAAGATTCGAAGCTTGCGCGAGAAGCAGTACTTGCGGAGCGCGCGAAGGCCACCGCAATACTAAAGACTTGCCGCGAAAGGGCGATGAGCGTTTTTGGGCTAGACCATCCTTTTGTAGTTGAAGACATTGCGATGGAAGCTTGGGGAATGCTTGATGGAGAGTTGGGAGCGGGGGGCGTTGTTGCGTTTGCGAGCGAATGGTTGCCGCGTACTGAGGGGAGTCTGAGGCCGTTGCATCGAACGACGATGCTGCTGCGCGGGAATCTTGCGAAAGCCTACAGCTTGCTTGGACAGCATGAGGAGGCGGATAAGGAGTCGCAGCGGGCGCTTTCAGATGCTGACACGCACTGGGGACCAATATCAGAAGTGTGTGAACAGATTCGTCGCGGAAGGATTGAGATACTTCAGCGGGCTGGGCGACACGATGATGCGATTGCAATGGCACATGAGTTAGACGAGCTTCGTGATAAGAAGAATCCTGAATCCGCCAGGATTCTCGCGGAAGTTTATGAGGCAGCGGGGAGAGCCGCAGACGCGGAGTTGTGGTGGGCTGAGTTTGAAAAGCGACAAAGAGAGCTTGGCGGGCAAGACAGCAAGTAGATTAGTAGAGTCATTCGGCGACATCTGTGTCCTGTAGCTTCAAGGGTCTACGTTCTTGGTGCAGATGTTCATTCAAGGAGAAACGCATGAAAGGTTCCCTATCACGGATTTCGTTCAGTTTGATCATGGCGGCCGGTGCATCTTCGGCATTCGCGCAGTGCGGACTGTCGCTTGCCCGTATCGATGACTGTGCCGTCGGCCAAGTTCCAGGTTACGCCGCGTGTGCTGATTTTGACAATGACGGAAATCTTGATATCGCGTCTGCATCACGCGCGAACACTGTTTTGATACTTCGCGGAAATGGCGTTGGACAATTTCAGGATATCGCAAGTTACTCAACTGGCACATTGCCGGACTTTGTGACCTCTGGCGACTTCAATAACGATGGAAAGCCGGACATCGCCGTTGCCAACTGGGATAGCAATGACATCTCGCTCTTTCTAGGCAATGGCGACTGCTCGTTCGCCGCGGCGGTACATTATTACACCGGCGCGAACCCTGCTTCGATTGCGGTTGCCGATTTCAACTCGGATGGCAAGGAAGACCTCGCGATCGCAAATGATGGGAACGACACCATTTCGATCATGCTCGGCAACGGAGACGGAACCTTTCCTTCAAATATCACCTATGCAGTTGGATCACATCCTCGCTCGGTTTCTTCTGCCGATTTAAACGGCGATGGCCGTGCAGACTTGGCTGTTGCGAATTATCTTGGTCACACCCTTTCGATTCTGATCAGCAACGCAAACGGGACGCTTCAATCCCCCGTCAGCTACAGCGTGTACCCCCACCCTCACGAGGTTTCCATCGGGGACTTCAATGGGGATGGTGTGCCTGACCTTGTCGCACCAACACAGTTCAACAATGTGGCGGTCCTATTGGGCGACATTGGCGGCACGTTTGCGCCAGCAGTGTTCTACCCAGTCGGAGGCTTTTCTACCCGCCCGTTTGCGTCAGACATGAATGGTGATGGCATTCAAGATATCGTTGTTACCCAAGGCAGCGAGGTCTCGATTCTACGTGGGAATCCCGCGCAATCAGGGACTTTCTTGCCAGTTTCAAATCATGCCACAGTTTCAACTCCAGGGTCAGCTGCCGTTGGAGATTTCAACAACGATGGCAAACAAGATATTGCGACACCAAGTTACAACGGCAACTACATCGCGGTCATACTCAACACAAGTTCTGAGGCGGCGATAATCACTCAGCAACCGGTGCCCCAATCACTGGTGGTAAATCAGACCGTCATTTTCAACGTCGAAGCGACGGGTTCGAATCTCCAATTCCAATGGAGACACGCGGGAGTCGGGGTTTCAAACAGTGGGCGGTTCAGCGGGGCAGATACTTCGAGCCTCACAATTTCGGGGACGCAACTCGTCGATCAAGGCATGTATGACTGCGTCATAACCAGTTCGTGCAACACCGTTACGAGCAATGCTGCAGAACTTTCATGCCGGGCGGCGTTCGCATCGCATCCAGTGGGCGGCAGCTACTTCGGGGGCGATCAGATCCAGCTTTCTGCAAGTGTTCAACCCGCGGGCCCTGTCACCTACCGCTGGCGTAAGAATGGCGCTAGTCTCTTCAACTCGTCAATCTACAGCGGGGTTTCGACAGCCACACTCACAATCAACGCGACTGATCCGACACAGTCGGGTCAATACACTCTCGCGGCCACCAATTCTTGTGGAACAACTTTGAGCGGGTCGGCGAATGTCGTGATTACATGCCGGGCAGATTTCAATGGCGACGATGGCGTTGATTTTTTCGACTATCTCGACTTTGTTGATGCGTTCTCATCGAATGACTCACTCGCGGATTTCAATGGAGATGGCTCGATTGATTTCTTTGACTATCTTGATTTTGTGGATCGTTTCAGTATTGGGTGCTGAATGCGGGTTGATTTCTGCCGCGAGAGTCGCGGCATTTTTCTTAGGAAGCGGTTTTGAGGGGGCTGGCCGGTGGCTGGTGACGAGGCGTCTCTGCGCCATCGGCTACATTCGCGCGCCCCGCGCTGGGGGCGAGGGGGCATTGACCGAGTTGAAATCGCAAGCTGGTGAAGCTTTCGGCAGCTGGTGCAGAGAGGTGGTGATCGCCATCGGACTTACGTCCGAGGTACTAGCGCGGGGAGTGCGTGCGTTGAAGTGCGCCTGGCGCGGAGGTTGCTGTTGGATACAGAACCAATGTGCAAGATCCATTGGGTCTCCACAGGCGACTCTTCGACTGGTAAGCCGATGCTACTGGTAACAGGCTCGTCACTGCACGCAACTTTGGATGGTGCGCTGATGCCATCGCCATGTATACTCGGCTCAACTTTCCATGGGAGCTTTGTATGAATGCACGTACGTTGATTTCACTTGTTACTCTTTCCGGTTCTTGCGCAGGGTTGATCTCCTGCACGAACAGCGAACCAGCGAAATCCGCGGCGAACGCTCCGGTTGCGATGTGCGTTTCTACTACAGCTGGCGCGTGCACGCCTGTGCCTGACGCACCCGCTTTGATGTTTACCCCAGTCGCTTCAGCAAGTCCAACTCCAGCGCCAGCTGCAACTCCTGCGCCCGCGCCGGCCGCAGCTCCTGTTCCAACTTTGTTGCAGGGCGGATTTGGATTAGGCCCGCCGCCGCGGAGCAGTTTCAGCAAGGCGATGGGGGATATCGGGCAGGTCGATGGGAATCTCATTGAGATTGAGAAGGCGGGGTGGGTTGCGACCAAGGCTTTTGCGGACCCCGCCAGAGAAGCAGGGAAGTTGATTGACCTGTTCCGCAAGCTTGAGCAAGGCGACAAGGCCAAGAGCAAGCCGGCGGAATTTGCGGCGTTGCTCAAAAAATGCGGCGATCATGCGACATCACTGCGAGACATGCTGGCGGCGGGAAATGTAGATGCAAAGAAGGCTTCTGCGCTGCTGGCGACGATCGGGACAACGTGCGGCGAGTGTCACACCAAGTATGCACATTGACCGCAATTACAGTGAGTCGACGGGACTGGCGATTTCTGCTGTTTCTGGTTCCTGCGGGACTTTTGACCAATACGCCTTGGCTTCGGCCTCGAGTTTGTCGAGGCGTGAGTAGTAATCGCGGAACTCTTTGAGATGGGCCCAGGCGATTTTGCCGGTGAGAATCGGGTCGTCGTGCGTGACATCCGTCTCGGGGTCGCGCGAGCCGTGTTCGAATTCCACTTCCAGGCCGCGGCGGAACTGCTCGAGATCGATTTTGCTCCAGTCGATTTTGAGGGCAGCGCCGATTTCGCGGGCTTCGTCGTTTGAGATTAGTCGAGTGCTCATGCTTGCTCCTTGCAGGGCGCCGATCAGTTTTTGAGTTCGAGCAGTGAAGCGAGTTCCTGCTCGGCCTGAGTCCAGTCGCTTGTTTCATCGCCGGGACCGCCATTGCGGGCAATTGAAATTTCATAGGCGCGGCGGCGGATGTCGCAGGCGGCGGGGTGAGCGCAGGGCTCGCCGGTGATGGTCTGGGTCGGATTGATCGAGGCCTCGCGGGCTTGCAATTTCTCGGCGTGGGTCTGATGAGACATGCTTTCTCTCCTCTTAGGTTCGAATGGCTAACTGCGAAGATAGTGGTGGCGGCGATAGGGAGTAGCAATGGGGAGATTGCCCCGATTTTGGGACCACGCCGGAGCGTGAGGGTACTAAGAATGGGTGTTCGATTCTGAACTGGGGGAATTACCGATGCAGTATGAAAGTCGCGTGAAGTATGAGCAGGCCCGTATCCATGCCGCGGCGATTTATTGTTCGGACGGCCGACTCAATGAGCACTTTGATGATTTTCTGCAGAATGGGCTGAACCTGCCGCGGTATGACCGCGTTGCGCTGCCGGGTGGGCCGGCGTGTCTGGCGGGGCATCAGGAAGCGCACCTGGAAGAGCAGGGCGTGGTTGATGAATTGAAGTTTCTTGTGGAGGTTCACAAGCTCAAGCGGCTGGTGTTGATTGAGCATCAGGGATGTGCGTTCTATGCAGCGCGGATGGGATTGGTTGAGCCGCGGTTGGAGCTGGTGCAGAAGGCGGACCTTGTGCGAGCGGCGGCGTATGCGCATCGGGTGACGGGGCTGAATGCGATTGAAGGATATTTTGCGCGGCTAGTTGCGGGGCGAGTGCAGTTTGAGCGGGTTGAGGTTTGAAAGACGATTAAGACTTGCACTTTCGATTTGAGCAGCAGGCATCCATCGCGAAGCGGCCGGAGTTGAGTGCGAGGAGGATGAGGAGGGCGAGGAGAAAGACGGAGTTCTCGCCAACTTTGCACCAGGAGACGGGGCCTTCGCAGAAGAGTTTGAATTTTCCGAAGCAGCCGCAGGTGATGGGCAGGCCGCGTTGTATGACGGAAATGACGCCGATGGTGAAGCTGATGATGGCGAAGATGAGAATGGTGGTTGCTGCGCGGGTGTAGAGGCCCAGGATGATGGCGATTGCGCAGAGGAGTTCGGTCCAGGCGATGCCGCTGGCGATGTAGGGGATGACAGAGTCGGGGAGGATTTCAAATGCTTTGACGCTGAGGGCGAAGGTTTGCGAACCAGCAGGTTCGGGAGGGTTGCCGGGCTTTAGCTTTTGCCATGCAGAAAAGAGGAAGAGGCCGCCGAGGACGAAGCGCAGGAGAAGTGAGACGAGCGATCCGGGAATGCTGGCGACTGAACATTGTGGAGCGGTTTGAATTTCCTGCTGGCTCATGGAGTTGCTCATGGATTGGCTCCGGTGGAGGTTTCGTAGCCAGCGGATTTCCAGGCGGGGAAGCCATCTTTAAAGATGTGGAGCGAGGTGTAGCCGGCTTGCTGGAGGAAGATGGCGAGGTTGTGAGAGGCGTGGCAGTCGCCGCCACCGCAGTAGATGACGAGGCGCTGGGTGGGTGTGAGCTTTGAAAGAACGGCGGCGGCCTCGGGCGAGCCGAGTTCGTTGGAATCGAGGTGAAGCGCGAAGCGGATGTGTTCAGCGGAGTATTCGCGGGCGAGGCGAGCGTCGAGGAATGTGGTGCCTTCATCGAAGAGGGCTTTGGCCTGGGCGGTTGTGATTTCGAGTTCGAGTTTGGCGGGCTCGGGGGTGGGAGTGACGACAGGGGGCGTTTGTGTGTTGGGTGTGGTGACGGGCGGTGTTACTTGTGGGGTCGTGACAGGCGGCGCAACAGGCGCGGTCACAGGCGCGGTCACGGGCGGTGTGGTTTGCGTTTTCACCGTGAGTTGCGGCGGGCGGCGGTAGACATCGATCCCTGCCAAGACTGCGGCAAGGGCAAGGATGATCAGGATTTTTGGAATGATGCTCATGGATTACCGCCTTGGATAGATTCAAAAAGAAAGGGCCTCCCCGGTTGAGAAGGCCCCTTGTGATATCTGAGGCTGATTAGAATATTACTTCTTCACAGGAGCTGCGGGGGCTGGCACTTGCTTCACAGTCGGAGCAACTGCGCCTGTGCCAGCAGCGGGTGCGCCGGCAGCGGGAGTGCGACGAACGGCGGCGTGGAAGGAGATGGGGACGCCAGCTTCCTGAGGAACATCGGTGACGACGTGGACCTGGCCGGAGAAGGGACCTTCCACTGCCGGGGCGACGCCGCTGAACTTGATGGTGTAGGCGACCGGAGCGTTGGCATCGGCTGGAGCTGCGTCGAGCGCGGGTTCCATTTTGCCATTGATGCTCATCGCGGGGCGAGCGGGTGCGCTGGTGACTTCAACAACAGACTTGAATTCCTGTGAGCCGGGGTAGCCAGGCTTCACTTCGGTGACTTTGAAAGTCTTGCGGCCCTTGGAGTAGATCTTGAACTCGCCCTTAAATTCTTTGCCTGGTTCAACGACGCCGAGGGTGACGGCGGCGGGAGATGCTTCGAGATCGCCGACGACGTTGGCGAATGCGGAGATCTGCATGGTGTCTTCGCGCTCGTCGTTGGTGCGAACGGTGATGGCCTGATTGAAGTAGCCGACCTTGGCATCGGGCTTGAGCGTGACGCGGAGGGTTGAGGCACGGAGCTTTTCGCCCTGGTACATGTAGTCTTCGGGCTCGCCGATGATTTCGGCGGTGAAGACATCGTTGCCGCCGGACTGAATGGTGACGGCGGTGGCTTTGAAGTCGGGCTTGCGGCCCATGATCTTTACATCGACGCCTTTGGTATCGCCTTTAGAGACCTGGCCGATCTGGGCGACCATGGGCTCAGCGAAGACGACCTTCTGCACGTTGGCAGAAAGTTGGAGCGTGACGGTGGGACGCTCGGAGTCGTTTGAGGTAACGGTGACTGAGGAGTGAGCTGCGCCCATCTTGGACTTGGGGTTGAACTCGCCGGTGATTTCACCTTCTTCGCCGGGGGCATAGTCGCGCTTGGCGAGCTGCGGGACTGTGCAGCCGCAGGAAGCGTGCACATCGCTGATTTTGAGTGTGCCGACGCCGGTGTTCTTGAATTTGAAGGAGAACTTCTGGATCTGGGTGTTCATGATCGCACCGAAGTCCTTGGAAGTTTCAGAGAAGCTGATGGTGCCGGCGTTGGCTGTGAGCACCGAGCCGGGGGCGGCGTTGTCGATGACCTGAGCATTTGCGCTGCAGGTGAAGAACGCGGCGGCGGCGATGAGGGCGATGGGTGTCATAAGACGCATGGAAAGACTCTCCTGGATTAGCAACGATTGTTAGCTTGTTGTTTGGACGACTCAACCAAGATTCGCGATGAATCCTAGCCAGCACATAGAAAACGAGATCTGCGGCTCAATCGGCGTCTGGTGAGCGAGAATTTTTACAAAAGCCCAAAATTTGGGTCTTATAGCCCTTTTGTCGTCCAGAAAGGCATGACATACATGACCACCAGAAGAGCCAGCACCCAGAGGCCTAATAGGAGGATGAGAGATTGAGCGGTCATGAGTACGACTTGGCGCCAATAGGTGGACAGGTCTGGTACTCGGACAGCCTTCCACGCCATAGAGATGAAGAAGCAAAGAGGGATGACGAGCAAGAACCAGATGGGCTGGATGTTGAAGGGGACATCGATGGGGTCGATGAAGGGGCGATATTGGAAGGCGGCGAGGATCATGCCGCGGCTCCGGCTGTTTTGGCTGGCTTTTTGGGGCCCGGGCGGCGGGTGGGAAAGCCAGCATCGATGATGACGATGAGGTTGGTCATCCCTGCCAGAGCGCAATAAAGGATGCCGATTTCGTAAGACTTGCCCATAGCGCGGATGTAAGGTGGCCGGGCTCCGGCGGCAAGTGGAACGGGACTGCCATTTGGACCGCGGTCTTCATCGGGGTTGGCGGCACGGTAGACCATGCCTCCGGAAGCGCCAATTGGGGCTTTGACGAGGAAACGCTCTCTTTTGATGTAATCGACGCCGAAGGTGATGGGGCCGACACCTGCCTGCGGGACAAACCACCAGAACTCGGTGCGGCGGTCGACCGCGTCGAGGCCAGCGATGAACATTCCGGAGAAAAAGAGGCCCAGGATTCCGACCATGGCGAGGATGCCACGTTTTGTTTCGCCGCGGACTATGTGGCCCAGTCCGGGGAGACAGATGGCGGCTAAGAGTGCGGCGGGATGGAAGCCGACCGACTCAAAGGGATCAATTTGACCATCGGGAGCGGGTGATTCGGGGTTGGCAGGGGGTGAGGTCATAGAAGCGGGGAGTCTAGTCGTGTGTTATCGAACGAATGGGGGAGCGGAATGGAGAGATTAGGTCGGTGGCGACTTGACAGATGGGCTTAGGGGGTTACCTTACCGGCCCGATGAACTGGCGGGGATGGAACTGCTACAAAGGTGTTGCGAAAATCGTGGTGAGAGTGGACGCGCGGGAAGATGGTGGAAACGATCGTCGCGCTTGGGGAGTGGAACCTGAGCGTGTGGAAATTGGGCTTGGGCAAGCTGGGGTGGAATCGCGGAAGCGAATTCAGGAAGATTCAAATGGCAGAACTCTTTTATCAAAACACTGACGGGAATACATCTGTGATTGACAACGACGAAATGCTTAGCCCGGAATTTGGCGGCGGATCTGTTCCGGTGCTGGCTATGGGCGATGAAGATGATGATGGCCTTGGTGAAGAAGAAGCGTTTGGAGAAGACGAAGAATTTGAAGATGACGAGTTGACCGAAGACGATGAGTTTTTGGATGACGAGGAAGATGAAGCGTTCGGCGATACCGACGATGAAGAAGCCGAAGAGGAAGAAGAAGACGATGAGCTGTAGTTCATGTAATTCGCCGATGGACCTTCAGAGGGCCTGGTGAATACCCGATCAACTCCTTAAGCGGATTCACGCGACCCCCGCCCACAAGCGGGGGTTTTTATTCAGGGGTTGCTCGATGAACGATCAGAATGATGGCAAGCCGTCCAAGAAATTTGCGCGTCAGGGACTTGATACGAAAGTCGGGTCTGCTGCGCCTGGCGAAGATGGCGAGCTTGATGTTGAAGGGCTTGATCGCCGGCGTGGTCCAGGTCGCAGACTGAGCGAAAGCCTCAAGTCGGCGGAAGAGGGACAGCTGACAACCGAGCAGTTTTTGTTTGTGATGGCGATTAACTCATTCAAGCAGGCCAACAAGGTTCACTACCCGGCATGGACCGATGTTCTGGAAGTCATTCGACTTCTTGGGTATCGCAAGACGCAGTCGAGCGAATTGAAGATTCGCAATGCTGTGGACTGGTCGGAAGATTCAAACTCACCCACGGGTGTGCGACCGGATCGCTGGGTTGCCTGGGGCAAACTGGACACGCGGAAGAACGATGGCGGCGAACGTCAGGCCGCGTAACAGCTCCAACGAGAAATTTGTGCACGCCGCTCCGAGATGTTTGGAGCGGCGTGTTTATTTTTGCGGCGCGGGCTGGTTGTTGAGCAGCGGCGTGATGGGTGCCGCGGGAGCTGCGGGTGGCTCGGGATCTTTGAGGAGCTCTTCGAGCTTGGGCGCGAACTGGTTGACCTTGTAGTCAACGATCTGGTACGCCCAGGGTGCATGGCGAGCATTGAGATCGGCCGCTTCTTTAGTGACTTCGTCGCGGGTTTTTGTTTTTGGCGGCGCTGGAACAGCGGGCTTTGCAGGATCAACTGGTTCTGCGGCGGGTGCCGGGTCAGCCACGGGAGTCTTTGAGAAATCCGTTGCGAAGGCGAGCTTGACCCAGTGCTTGCCATCTACTTTGGAAACTGTGGCGGTGGCAATCAAGCCATCAAAGGTTGAGAATGTTGAAGTGAGGACCGGCTCTTTGGCAAAATCGACTGAGGCGGCCGGTACCGCATCGGTCATATCGAGGAACTCGATTGCGTACGCCGGAGTATCGGCCGAGCCTGGGTACTTGAGTACTTTGTTGGCTGGCATGTTATCGAGCGTGAAATTGACATCTTCGGCCTTGGATTTTGAGACCTTTATCGCATCGCCAGCGACCGGCGCGACATCGACAGCGCGAATGCGTGAGCGTTCAAGTTGAATGACCGTGGTATCGACCCACTGATTGAACGCGAGATCAAAAGTCTGCTTGAGATCAGACTGCCAGACTTGATTGTCGCCGGCCTTGCGGGCGAATGCGCCATCGCCGCCACGACCGCCGGGACCCTTTGCCATTTTTCCAATGACCACTGACGAGATAGGCTGAGACTTTTCGTCGTAGATGGTGACCAGCGTGCTCTTGGCAGTCGCAGAAGGATCATCGATCTCAAGCGCTGCGAACTTGTCGGGGAGGTTGGTTTTCTTTTCGAGGAGCTTCGCTTCGCTGATCGCGACCAGAACTTCCTTTACCTTGTCAAATTTGGCGGGGTAGTTGCCGCGGTTTGCGACGACCCACGCCAGATCTTTTCCGGTCCCCTGCTGTACGACAGTGAGGGAGACATCGCCTTTTTTCAATTCGAGTTTAGAAACTGAGTTGATCTTGTCTGCAAGATCTGGCGCGAGCGCGGTTGGGGAGGTGGCGGTTGAGGTGACAGGCTTTGATGACTTGAGCGTGAGCGCGGCCACCAGGACGACAGCGAGTGTGACCGCAATCAGTGTGAACAGGGATTTGGAATTCATAGGGTGTTCCCTTAGTCGTGTGGTGAATTACTCAGCGGCGCGGTTACGGCGACGGCTGCCGCGATACCAACCGATCGCGAGCGCAAAGAGAATAACGATCCCGGCCATGAGGCCGATGTTGATGAACTTCAATTTATTGCCCAGGTCTTCGACATCTTTGCGAAGATCGAAACGAACCTGGCGGAGCTTTTTATCAATTTCCGCGGCGTCCTTCCGCAGCTTTGCGATCTCGTCCCTTTGCTCTGGTGTCAGGATCATCGCGGCATTGGCCTGATCGGGCCGAGCCCGCTGCAACTCTTCGATCTTGGTGCGGGCCTGCTGGACCTGTTGGTTGAGTTCATCTTCCTTGGCGCGGTACTTTTTCTGAGCTTCGGTGAGCATGTCATTGACACGATCAAACGGACGATTTGAGTCGCCACGCGCGCGAATGGAAATGAGTTCGCCCGAGCCCGTGAGGTTGTCAACGGTATTGGCGATCAGCGTGCCACTGTCTGCGAATGCGATCTGGCCGAACATGCGATCTTCCTGGACCCAGAAACGGTCCTGAATGAAATCGGCATCGGCGATGAGAACGACGTTGATGTCTGATGCACTTTCCTTCAGAACCGCGGCATCGGTCGCTGGTGGCGGCGCTTCGCCTTCCTTGGGAGCAGCAACTGGTTTCCCAGCGGGGAATGCCGACTTCACTTTTCCCGCAATTCGAGCGGCGATGGTGAGTCGTTTTCCACCGGGGACGTATTCGGCGATGAGTTTCTTAGGATCAGGCATTCCCTGGATCTTTGCAGATTCAAGTACAGCGCCCTGGTCTGTTGTCTGAATGAGTGGCGTGACAGTTGCCCAGGTTCCTTCGCCGCGGCCGGGGAGATCCTGGATGATTCCTGCGGTCGGGAAGATGACGCGGTTCAGGCGGCTTGTCAGCACATCAGTCGTTGAGAAATCGCCTTTTGCGGCATCTTCTTTATTGGGGTGCATATCCATCCACGCGACATAAGGCACCGCTTCGCGATTTGCGCCGACGCTGATGGGGACTGCACGCGAGATATCGGTGGCGAGTTTGCCTTCGATGATCTCGACGCCCCAGGCGTGGAAGAGTTTGTTCAAGCTGGAGTCATGGCGAGCCATCATGGCTTCCATTTCATTGCGAGCGTTCGCGGGCATGTCGGCTTCGCAATAGGGATCGACGAGCGCGAAGAGTTTGCCGCCGCCAAGAACATATTGATCGATCGCAAAAAGCGCCGAGTCAGAAAAGTCTTTAGGGTGAACGACCATCAGGACGTTGATGTCTTTGGGGATTTCGGTTGAGGTGAGCGGGATATCGCGGATGTCAAAGAGGGCTCGAAGCTCAACGAGAACCTGTGCCACGCGGGCCGGCTCAGGTTGACCGGTCTGCGGGTTCATACTGTACGCTTGATTGATCGGAAGCGGAGTCATAAGACCGATGACTGGCTTCTTTGACACGTTGAGTGAATAGATGAGCTTGGAGACTTTGTACTCAAGGAAGCGTTCTTCGCGCGGGTCGAGCGCGGGCAGCACGTCGCTCGCATCAAGCGAGTTTGAGCCGAGAATACCGAGGTAGATCGGCTCGCGTGCTCCGCCCATGGGCTGAAGTCCCGATGCGTTGGCCTTGGTTTCATCTTCAGAGTCGGCGACCGGGTCGATGACGTTGACGGTGATCTTGCCTTTGCTGTTTCGCTCGAACTCTCTCAGCAGTTCTTCAACTCGCTTGCCGTAAGACGCAACCGGCTCTGCGCCCTGTGCAGCTTTGCTGGAGAAATACAGCGTGAGCGTCACAGGTTCCTGCAAATTGGCGGCGATGCTCTTTGAACCCTCCGACAGCGTGTACAGCTTGTCTTCTGTGAGATCGATTCGTGTCGAAGTAAGATTCTTCGATGCGATGATGTTGACACCCAGAAAGAGAGCGACAAGCACGATAACTGAAATGAGTGCTGTAAACTGGCGATTCATGTGTTGCTCCGTTCAGCTCTTTTTGGCTTCGATGAGAATGGTGTTGATGGTGAGAAACGTGGCGATCAGCGTGAGGAAGTAGATGAAGTCACGGATATCGATTACTCCCTTGGAAATGGAATCGAAACGTGTGAGGAAGCTGAGGCTCATCAACGCATCGGTGAGGTAGGCTGGCAACCACGAGCGGAAGAAGACGAGCACGGGCTCGAATCCGATCAGGAGGAAGAAGAAGCAGACGACGACTGAGATCACAAATGCAATGACCTGCGACTTGCTGGTAGCGCTCATGCACTGGCCGATGGCAAGGAAGCCGCCGGCCATCAGCAGACTGCCAATGTATTGAGCAAGTACTACGCCGTTATCGGGGTTCCCGAGGAAGTTCACCGTGATCCACATTGGGAAGGTGAGCGCGAGCGCAACGGCGGTAAATGACCACGCCGCGAGGAACTTGCCCAGCACAGCGCCGGGAAGCGAGATTGGGAGCGTGAGCAGGAGCTCGAGCGTTCCGCCTCTGCGTTCTTCAGCCCAGAGTCTCATGCTGACTGCGGGAATAAGGAACAGATAGAGCCAGGGATGCCAATCAAAGAAGCCGCGGAGGCTGGCTTGACCAGCTTCAAAGAATCGACCAAGCTGCCATGTGAAGATGCCCGTGAGCAGAAGGAAGATGACAATGAAGACGTATGCGACCGGCGTGGCGAAGTAGCCGGCGAGTTCGCGTTTGAATACGGGGAGTGTGCCTTTGAGTGCGTTCATGAGTGCGCCCCCACTTGTGCTGTGCTGCCTGTGACATCTCTAAACACTTCATCGAGGCGACCGGGCTCAACGTGCATTTGTTTGACTTCCCAACCTTTGACGCGAACAAGCTGCGAGACATCACTGAGGATCGACTTGCCGGACTTGGGCAGGACAATGCAGGAGACGAGTCCGTCGCTTGTGCCGCAGTCTTCGACATCTGACACGCCGGCAACCTTACGAAGGTCATCGAACACCATGGTGCCGGGCGCGGGACGGAGCTTGAGGCTGACCGAGTTGTGATACTTCGAACGAGCGACGAGCTTCTCAGGCGTCTCATCGGCAACTACGCGACCTTTGGCGATGATCGCAACGCGTGTGCACACCGCATCGACCTCTTCAAGGATGTGCGTCGAGAGGATGATGCACTTGTCTTTGGCGATTTCGTGAATGAGCTGACGGACCTGGTGCTTCTGATTTGGATCAAGACCGTCTGTCGGCTCGTCAAGAATGAGCACCGGGGGATCGTGTAGGATCGCCTGAGCAAATCCGACGCGGCGTTTGAAACCTTTAGAAAGAGTTTCGATGGGCTGGTGTACGACACCCTTGAGTTGCAGGCGGTCGATCGCGAATGCAATACGTGAGCGGGCGACATCGCCTGAGAGCTGGCGGGTCTGGGCGATGAAATTCAGGAACGAATGCGGCGTCATATCCGGATAGAGCGGTGCGCCTTCAGGGAGGTAACCGATCGCGGACTTGACGGCGATGGGGTCTTGAAGGACATCGTGGCCACAGACAGTGGCTGTGCCGCGGGTTGGGGTGAGAAACCCCGTGATCATCTTCATGGTGGTGGACTTGCCGGCTCCGTTGGGGCCGAGGAATCCCAGGACCTCACCTTTGGCGACCGAGAGCGTGACCCCCTCGACGGCGACAATGGATCCAAATTCTTTGCGTAGCTGTTTGAGTTCGATCATGCGAGCTGCTCCCGAAGTTCTGTCGCTACCCAAATTTGTGTTAAGGTCGCGCCAGAGAAGGGGTGATACTACAAACAATGTGCTAACCAGTCTACCGGACGAAAAAGAACGCGGCCAAACTAGTTATAGGACCATAACCTGAGCGGTGGCAACATGGTGATGCGGCGGGACGAACGTTCCGCCAAAGAAGTACCGCGCACTGTCAGTTGGATTTTTAGCCTCGCCCCTGGGTTCTGGCAAGTAGAGCAAAAAGCCGTCCAGTTAATGGATTTCCGTCTTGGATTCCGGCTTATCGCAAGGCGTCGCCTTTGAAGCCTTCAATACCGCCTGGATGAACTCTTCAGGGACCGAAGGCGGGATCTCTTCGCTATGGCAGCAGCACTTTTTCCCGAGTTTGATACTGGCGCGGTAGGTCTCGAGGAATTCCTTGCACGGGGGGCAGAGTCTCAGGTGAAATTCAAAGAAGAGCCGCTTGTGGAGCGGCAGTTTGCCTTCCTGATATTCTGTGAGGAAGTCGACAAGTTCTTTGCATTTCATGATTCGAGCTTCCTTTCTTGTGCAAGAGGTGAATCAGAGCCAAGGCGTTCGAGCAGGAGTTCGCGAAGCGCCAAACGAGCGCGGTGCAAACGGGTCTTCACCGCCCCCTCAGTGATTTCGAGCATGAGTGCGACCTGCTGAGTATCAAATTCTTCGATATCGCGGAGCAACAGCACCGCGCGGTAGGCATCAGGAAGTTCGGCAATGGTGGAACGAACCAGTTCCTTGGTTTCTTTGCGATGCAGCGCACGCTCGGCGGTTTCAGAAAGGGCCGAGGAATCTTCGTGCGATGCGTAGGTATGCTTCGGTTCAAGAACCGGAAGCAATGCGTCAAGCTGGGTTTCGGGGCGGCGAGAACGCGAACGCAGCTTCATCAGGCAGGCGTTCACCACAATTCTGTGCAGCCAGGTTGAAAGCTTGGAATTTGCATCAAAACCGGGCATGGCCTTAAATGCCGAAAGAAACGCATCCTGAAGGGCATCCATGGCATCGCTTTCGATAGGCAGAAAGCGGCGTGCGACCATGAGCAGGCGTGGGGAATTCTCGCGAACGAGATGTTCAAACGCCGCGGAATCCCCAGCTTTGAGAGCCGCGACCAGAACAGCCTCGCTGTCGTAGGGGCCGGGCTGGCTCACAGGTTGAACCTGAACAGGCTGGCGGGGAATGGTGTCTGAACGATCCGTCACAGGGAGACTGTAGGAAGGCGAAAGTACGGGATTCCGGGTATTGTGTTGTCATGAGTGCGTCACGCCGAGTCCTCTTCTTATTACAACCCGGGACCAATTCCCGCTGGATCTTTCAGGACATGATCGCGGGGTTCGAGCGCAGCGGCCACGCCGCGATGATTTTCGAACTTGGCCCGCTCTGGCAGATGTATCAGGCTGAGAAGGCCTCCGGCGAGCGGCTTAAGAGCCACATGACACAGTTGCTGGTCGACACTTGCCGAAGCAACCGCATCGACGCCGCGATGGGAATGTGGGCGAATTCGCTGATGACGTTTGTGAATCCGACCGTGGATGGGAAGCCGGTGAACGTCTTTGAAGCACTGGGTTTGCCGCACGCGCTGTACTGGCTCGATGCACCGCACTGGGCTCACGACGGCGGCATTCGAGCCTCGCTTGGAACAAGCGTCTTACGCGGCGACAAGATGCACCACTTCATCAACAACTCTGCAACCGCCCGGGAGATGCGCGAACTCTTCACCATGGGCAATGTGCACGCTTTGAACTATGGAATTAATGAGCAGGTTTTTACGCCGCGGAATGTGGAGCCGGAGTTTGATTGCGTGTTTGGAACCGGGCCCGGTGACGCCGCGCCCACACCAGTCGCGCTCGAAGAAATAGAGAAAGACGAGCCCGATATGCTGCGCGTGCGGCTCGACCTGGCGGAACGGATTGGGCCGAAGCTCGATGAAATCTCGAGCCAATCGCCAGCATTGCGCGAGGTCTTGCGGGAACTTCTGAAACTTCAGATTGCCGGGCGCGACACGCCGATGCTCGATCGCATCGAACGCATCAAAGCCGCTGGCGGAACTCTTGCGACTGGTGTTGCCATTCTGGTGCAGGATCCGCGGCTGTATATCGCCGCGACTGACCTGGTGCGATCGGTCGAACGCTTCGAGCGTGCATTCACGATTTCGTGGATGTCGCGCAGGTTCTCATGTGCCAGTTTTGGCGGCGGCGATCTCTCTGCGTGGGGATGCAGGGCGAAACCGCTGGGCTTTGTGAAACACGAGGATCAGGCCGCGACGTATGCGAGAGGACGCGTCGGACTGAACGCGATGCGCTGGCAGGATGATGTGGGAAGCAATATCAAGCCGCTGGAGATCTCTGCGAGCGGGCGCGTGTGTGTAATGAAACGACGGTGCGGCGTGAGCGAATTGCTGGAACCTGGGCGCGAGATTGAGGAGTTTGAGCAGATGCACGCGGGCGCGGCAATTGTCAAGCGCTTGATTGAAGATGACGGGGCCAGGAAACGCATCGCCAGCGCCGCACTGGATCGAACGCGAAGAGAACACACCTGGACACATCGTGCTAACGCGTTTTTGGGGGCGATGGGGCTCGTATGAAGCGAGTTTGAACCTAGTATGACTCATGGCAAACTTGCGTGTGATTTCGATTGGTGCGATGGCGGCCCATCCGCTGTGGGGCGAGCGCGATGCGGTGCGGACGGGTCACGCAACGACTTCATTGATAACTTCGCGCGATGCACGCATTCTGGTAAATCCTGGACTGCCTCCTGCGGCCATTATTTCAAGGCTTCATGAGCGCGCAAATATGCGCCCGGCGGACATCACGCATGTGTTCCTGACGAGCTTTCATGCCGACTGTCGGCGCGGCCTGACTGCGTTTGATAACGCTGTGTGGTGGATTTCTGAGGCCGAGCGTGAGAGCCTCGGTGTGCCGCTGGCGATGCAGCTGCGCGATGAACTGCAGCGTGACAACTCTGATGAGGAACTGGTGGCAATTCTGAAGCGCGATGTCGAGCTGCTGTCGAAATTTGAGGCGGCACCAGATTCGCTGGCCAATGGGGTGGACCTGTTCCCCTTGCCGGGCGTGACACCAGGAATGTGCGGCTTGCTTCTGCCCGACTTGCAACACTCGACTCTCGTTTGTGGCGATGCGATCCCCACGATTGAACACCTTGAGCGAGGGGCGATTATCCAAGGCGCGATTGATGTGAACGCGGCTCAGGAGAGTTTCAAGGAAGCGATCGAGATTGCGGATTTGCTTGTGCTGGGGCGCGACAACATAGTGGCGAACCCGACAAAGCGGCTTTTCTGAGCCAGACGAAGCAAGAATGAAGTTTGTTGATCCGATGCGTGAGTCCATATAACCCGGCAGTTTTCACAATTATTGGAACTTGAACGATTGAAAAGTTTGCTGTACTGGCGGCAATACGTGTATGCTCTACGCTTCACGGGAGATCGTCTATGAAGTCTGCTCTTGCTTTGATCGTCGCTGCATCTTTGACTGGTTCGGCCCTGGCCAGCCCCGCGCATCTCACTATCAATCAATCGCAATCAAGCGTGACCGTTCAACTCACCATCATTGGTTCAAGTGCCACCGACTCATCACCGGTGACGGGATACTACGACCTTGAGTTGAACAGCCGAACCGCGCCGACACAGCTTGGCCTGAGAGACTTCCGTGCAGCGCTCACTGAAAATCTTATTCTGAATATCAACTTTGGAATCCTGGGACGATTTAATTCCAACGCAAACAACCTTGTATTGTTTTATGCGAATCCACCCGCGCTGTTCGGTCCAACGCCGATCACCGCTGGCGCTTTCACGCTGACTGACATGCCGGTGCTGTCAACCGGCACGCTTGCATATACCGCGACAGGCTTTGTGTGTACGCAGATGCAGGCATCGAACCTGCTTTGCACTGACAACATCAATATGGCGGATCAGCCAGAGACACTGCAAACGATGACAGCGAGCCTTGCGGTTGTTGGCGGCGTTGCGACGGTGTCGGCGAGTATCAATTCCACGCAGCCCCTGGACCCGGACAATCCTGCCCTGGGCAGCATTCGCATCACCGGGGCATTGGTCGCCTCTGGCCCCATTCTGTGTGCGGCCGATTTCAACGGCGATTCTTCGGTTGACTTCTTTGACTACCTCGATTTCGTACAGGAGTTTTCTTCCGGCGGCACAGGCGCGGATTTCAATGCTGACGGCGTGGTCGACTTCTTTGACTACCTTGATTTCGTCGCCGCGTTTGCAGATGGCTGCTGAGCGGGACAGTGATTTGAGCTATTCGGTAGATTTTGCTCGCACAAGCCCAAAACGAGCACATTGAAATGAAAATAGGGGTTGAATAACTCCGAGATTTCTGGTAGTTTGCACCGCGAGGTGCTTCCATGAAATTGGGTGGTGGTGAAGTCATTTGTGCACTTGCCCTGGGTTTATGCTCAATGCCTTCTCATGCGCAGGTGACCGAGTTTGCCCGCGCAACGCTTCAAAATGAAGGTTCGACAAGCGGACAGGGCGTGACGGTCTCCAGTACTTTCTATACTGGCTGGCGGTTTGAAGTGACCAATGGACCACTGGTCACTACTGATATCGGCGCCCATTTGACAGCGAACGGTGGCGCGACACTGTTCGGCGCGATTGTGCGATTAACTGGATCTCAGGACAGCCCGGACAGGTTCGACCTTACAAGCAGCGATGTGTTGAGCACAACAGTGTTCAACGGACCGACGGGGAGCGGCTCGCGCGAAGTTTCAACGCCCATGAGTGTCGAATTGCAGAATGGGTGGTACATGGTCATATTCGGGGCGGGCGCATTTGGCGCGTCCAGCAGCGGCGGCGGCATGAGAGGACAAGACCCTGGTTCGGCGATCGCAGGTGCGCAAAATATCGTTACCTACCGGCAGGCTTCGCATCCGCTGGGCGAACTTGGCCCGATCGCGCAAGGGCTGATCACGCGGATTTTTGTCCACGCAGCGCCGCCGTGTCCGGCAGATTTCAATGCTGATGGCGTGCTTGATTTCTTTGACTATCTCGATTTTGTCGCAGCGCTTTCCTCCCAGGAACCCGCGGCGGATTTCAATGGCGACAGCGTCATTGACTTCTTTGATTACCTTGACTTTGTTCAGGCATTCTCGATGGGATGCTGAAGCTCTTGTTCACGTCGGAAACACTGAAGGAGATTTTCTATGCGTTACGTCTCAATGATCGTTGTCGCCGCGGCGGCAGGTTTTGCACAGGCACAGTCCGGGACCATTGATCAGTCAAGCCCGCACAGTGGCGGTGCGAACAGTGCAACGTTCAATGCTGTTGTGAATTTTCTGATCTGGCAGCAGCAGATCCGCCCCACATTGAATGGCCAACTCGAAGGGATCCGGATTACCACGCAAAGCGGCACGCCCAATGCAACGTTTCGCCTGGCCATTCGCGATGGTGCCGCGAACTCGACCAATCCCGTGCTGTTTGAGACGACAGTGACACAAACCAACGCTGGTGTCGAAACTCAGTTTATTAATATGCAGAGCGCGAACTACATACAGACTTCGGGAGAGCCATTTGTCATGGAAGTCAGCGGACTTTCAAATGGCGGCAACGATCCATGGATCTATGGCAGCTACATCGCTCCGGACTCAGGCAATCCTCCACTTTACCCCGAACCGTTGTTCTTGAACGGCACTGAATTTGTGCCAGGATGGAAAATCGGCTTCGACACCTTTGTCATTGCCGGCGGCGGTTGCAGCGCGGACTTCAACGATGATGGCGTCGTTGACTTCTTCGACTATCTCGACTTCGTCTCAGCCTTTGCCGCCAACGACCCATCGGCGGACTTCAATGGCGATAGCGCGATTGATTTCTTTGATTACCTCGACTTTGTCCAGGAATTCTCGGAAGGCTGCTGAGCGGTCGGCTGACCATCAACTCTTTGGATTCACAAACTGCAGCGGCACTTCAAAGTCGCTTGCTTGCAGGAGCGCCATCACTTCGCGAATTTCGTCAATTGACTTGCTGGTAAGCCGGACTTCATCGCCCTGAATTGAGGCTTGGACCTTCTTGCCGCTGTCTTTGACGATTTTTACGACTTTTTTTGCAAGATCCTGCTCGAGCCCTTCGCGGATTGTCCAGAGCGCTTTGGTCATCCCCGCGCCGCCGAGTTCTGGCTCGCCAAAAGTGAACGCCTTGAACGCAAGGCCACGCTTGCTCGCGGCGGTCCAGAACATTTCCTGCATGGCCCGGGCCTTGTAGTCGTCCTGGGCCAGGATCTTGATCTTCTTTTCCTTGGCGTCCAGGGTCATCTCCGCTTTGGCGCCGCGGAAGTCAAAACGGTTGGCGATCGCCTTCTGCGTGTTATTGATGGCGTTGGTAACTTCTTGCATGTCTATGCGGCTGACGCAGTCGATCGAGGGCATGGGAACAATCTCCTTAGCTGAATTGCAAGCGTACGCGGCCTGATTTGTTTCGCTACGCTCCTCGATTAGCCGATCAGAAAGCTATCGAATGCAAAGCAATACTCCCAATTACGGTCCTGTTTCAGGTGATCCGGTTTCAGAACCCCCTATGCCAACAGGACAGCGTCGACCAGATGCTGGCTCGCCAAAGGCGGCACTCATCGCGCTCATCGCGACAGTTGTGCTTTTTCTCACGGTTATGGTGAGTCAGCAGATGTCGGTGCAGAAACTCGCGGAAGCAAAGCCGGATCCTGCCGCGTCGAGCGAAACATCGATCTTCACTCTCTATGCCAAGGCTTTCACAAAGGGATTTGGAGCCCTTTTCGAGGACCAGGACAGAAGCGCACAGGCCGTAGCCATGAAGCCGGTGGTGAGTGAGATCAATAAAATGGCGTATACGCCCATCGAGAAGCTGCAGGCAGCGATCTGCACCGGCGAACTCGCTGGGGCAGAAAACGCAGTGACAGCACTTGAAGACTCGTCGAAATGGCTGGAAGAACAGATTCGGGAAAATGACGCTGATCCTAAAAAGGGATTCGAACTTGCTCCCCCGGACCGTGAGACATTCAATGAAAACCGCGACCTGCTTCTCCGGCATTATCGCTCTAAGCTCGAAACAAGTTCGCAAACTAGTGCTCCCCCCAAGCCGCTGACGGAAACTGAGTCCGCAACGCTCAAAAGCCGCCTCGGATGGTTCGGGCGTCTGGCGCTGGTGTATGGTGAATTCACTGCGCCAGACCGCGAAAAACTCTTAGCTGGCGGCACCGGAATCGTCATTCTTACCTTCGT
Source organism: uncultured Phycisphaeraceae bacterium (assembly GCA_964484185.1). Classification (GTDB taxonomy): domain Bacteria; phylum Planctomycetota; class Phycisphaerae; order Phycisphaerales; family UBA1924; genus F1-120-MAGs238. The sequence continues at coordinate 43,767 of CAZAEQ010000003.1, read as the reverse complement.
GATAGGTGCGGGAATCACGTTTGCTGTGCTCGCGGCCATTGTGCTGTTTATCGTCGCGATCGTCTTCCTGGTTTCAGGGCGAATCACTTCGAAGTTCGTGCCGCCAACTCCGGGTGGATCGGTCTACCTTGAAACTCTCGCGGTTTTCATTCTCGGATTTGTACTTCTCAAGGTCATCGTGACATTGCTGGCAATGGTGTTCACGCCTGCCGGTGAAACTCAGCCACCCGAATGGGTTGGCGGATTGCAACTCTGCCTGCAATGGCTGCTCGCACTTATCCCGCTTTACCCGCTTTTGCGAGGCGTCTCGTTCCCGCAATGGCGCCAGGAAATCGGCTTTGTCGCGCCAAAGGGCGTCGCCCGCGAGATCGGTGTCGGCATTCTCGCGTACTTCGCGGGGTTGCCCATCTTCTTTATTGGCGTCCTTATTACGCTCTTTCTCAAGCTGGTCTGGGAAGCGATTAAGTCCACTTGGGGCGGCGAGGCGAGTGGCCCGGCGACCAATCCGATCTTTGAAGAAATTCTGTCAAGCAACCCCCTCAACCTCATCCTTCTGTTCGCCCTGGCAACCATTTGGGCACCTTTCGTCGAAGAAATGATCTTCCGCGGAGCATTCTTCCGGCACCTGCGGTCCCGTTCCGGCCTTCTGGTTGCATCCATTATCTCTGCAATTGTGTTTGGCGGGATGCACGGTTACGAACTGGTTCTGCTCGGCCCGGTTATTTCTCTAGGCGTTGTTTTCGCACTTATGCGCGAATGGCGCGGGTCGATCATCCCATCGATTACAGCTCACATGATGCACAACGGCACGGTCCTTACGATCGCAATCATCATGATAAAGCTCATCTCAATGTAAGAGTTTCGCCTTTTTGCCCAACCATGAGACGCTTGGGACGGTACGATCTGCACACTAATCGCGGCTTGGAATCGCCGCCGGACAGGATATCGAAAGCCGGGACTTGGCCAGAACCCCACCTTCTCAACCAGATGATCGCAAACCCGGCGGAAACACCGGGAGCGTGCGGCCATTGGGTCCCGCCGAGCCCGATCCCGATGCCGAACTTATTGCCCTGGTTCGCGATGGCGATGCCAGAGCCCTGGGCGCTCTTCTCCGCAGGCATCAGGATGGCGTTTTTACCCATTGTTTCCGCATACTGCGCCATCGCCAGCTCGCAGAAGACGTCGCTCAGGACTCCATGGTCAAGATCATTAACGGCCTGGAAAGCTACGACGGACGCTCCAAGTTCAGCACCTGGATCTACACCATCGTCCACAATGCGTGCCTGTCCAAAATCCGGTCCGAAAAATACCGGCGACACGCCAGTCTTGAAGGCATGGGCTCGGCAAACTCCGATTCTGACGGTCCTAACGACAGTGGATTTGCTGAAAGCCGGGAACAGTCGGGCTTGGCAGGTGTCTCAAAGAATGAAGTGCATGATCGGCTTCTTGCGGCACTTGCCCTACTGGAAGACGAACATCGCTCAATTCTGCTGCTGCGTGACAGCCGCGGCATGGATTACGAGGCAATAGCAGGAATCCTGCAGGTGCCCGTTGGAACCGTGAAGAGCCGGCTCTTCCGAGCCCGCGAGTCTCTTCGAAAATTGATGGAGCAGTCTGTTCGGACCGCTTCGGACCTTTCGCCGGATAGTGAGTAACTTGTTGGAAATGTAAGTACATGAGTCAGGACCGTTTCTTCAATTCCCTTTCAGCAGACTTTGGTGACAGCGGCGCTGGTTTCACCGAAGAGGAACTGCTCGCATACGTCGAAGGGGAACTCACTCCTGATCGCATGGATTCTCTCACGCTTCGCCTCCTCACTGATCCCGTCCTCTTCCGCCAGCTCGAACAGATGCGAATCAACCGCTCGCTGCTCATGAGCATGCCGCTGGAACGCGCCCCCGCCGAACTGCTTTCACGCGTCCAGATCGCATTTGAACAGCAAGCTCTGGTTGGCTCGCCGCTCGAAGAAGATCTTTCGCCACAACTCAAACTCGTTTCTGATGGCACACCAATCGGCGGCATGCGCCGTATGGAAATCGCCCAGAACCCCTGGTACCAGTCGCGCGTGGCAATGGCCGCGGGCGTGCTGCTGCTCATTTCTGGCGGTCTGTACTGGGGCGCAACCGCGTTCCTCAATAACTTCGCCAAGCCAATTGGTCCAATTGCTATTCTGCCGCGAGAGACTGCAGTACCTCTTCCCGAATCAACAGCCTCGCCCAAGATCGAAATAGCAAGCGCACCTGGTAATTCTGATGAGAGTCCCACCGAGATCTCCTTGGTCGAAGAGGATCCTCAGCTTCGCCTCGTAGACGCCGGCGCGCCAACCCAGTCTGATCTCGCCTCTGCGATTTCGCTCCCAGATCGAATCATTTCTGCAGATCAAGCCGCGGCACTGGCAAAGGACGGCCGCCTCGCTATCCGCGTTGCGACGCTCCGTTCTGAGCAAGCCGTCGCTCAAGTAGACAAGCTCTCCGCAGTTCGGCCCGAGGCATCACGCTCATGGCGTATTGGCCGCGACATTTCAGCTGAAGTCGTCGACACCATCGCATCGGCCACCGCCGAGCCTTCGCAACCGATGGCACGCTCGAAAGAGAATCACGACCAGGCAATCGCATCCGGCTCGATTCACGCCGCTGCGAAGTTCGCCCAATCGTTCCACCGCATCCAGATGCCTTTCTCTTCGCCCTCGTTCCAGATGACGGAATCAACGATCCCACGCAAGCCCACCGGCTTTGTGGTGGAAGTTGACGCCGCCTCAACCTCCCTCGCCGCCATTAAGGGCCTGCTCGCCGAAAAGACCGACTCGGTCGCCACCTTCATCGAGCTTCCAACCGCCATTGACGCTGGTCCCCTCACTGACCCTGAGACCATACTCTGGTTTACCCAGTCACCCGAAAACTGGGTCCCTCGCGTCCGCGTCCCCGTGGTTGTTGGCCGCTGAATCCCTCTCCACAACCTAAAAACAAAGCAGGGCGCCATCTAAGACAGCGCCCCGCTGGAGGAGAGAGAGACTTTTTTGAGCAACAAGTGCCACCTTGTTATACGTCTCACATCGGCACAACGTTTCGCAGAATCTTCAAGATTCTCTGTCTTAACATTTTAGTTTGACCGTTTGGACTCCAATATGTCCCACGCACGATCTAGTAGAATTGCAAAAACAACTACAAATCAGGGTTTTTTCCCCGAACTCGCGTGAGAAAACTGAAATCTCTACAATAGTGAAATTCTTGCGCTGTCCACAATCTGACATTACTATCAGTATGCAAACGCCGCTACGAACAGAGTCCGTGCTCTAAGCTGCAGTTCTGCAGGTGAGTCTCATTTCTCGTCCATTTCGTCCGAGCCAGGCTCTTGCGGTGGCGGCAAAGTCACATCGTCCATCTTTGGCGCCGCTTTCTTCTCAGTCCCAGCGGCAGCTTTGCGTCCCCGCTCTTCCATGAACTTGCGGACCGCCTCGCGCCGCTGCTCCGGCGTCATCGCAGCCAGCTTCTCTCGCATCGCTTCTGGCAATCTTGGATCGTTGACATCAACTTCTTTCTTCCCCGCGACAATGTCCTCCATGTCCTGTTTCAACATGTCGCGACGACCCAGGTAGTTCTTGCGATCTTCGCCCTCGCTCGCCTGAAGGCGATCGATCTCCTTGATCACTAGTTCTTTTTGCGGTTCAGTCAGCACCGCCCATTGCCGCGTGTGCACATCCCCCGGTTTGGGGGCGTTCGCATAAATCCGCTGCAATTGGCCACGCGCTTTTTCAATCGCCTCATTCATCGCATCTTCCGACATCATCGATTCTTCTGTAGGCTCAGTCGCGGGCGCGGGTTTTTTCGCCGGAGCCTTCTTCTCCTGGAGTGCACGCCGAATCTCCTCTACACCGCGCCGGAATCCATCGCCCTCTTCCATCTCACCCTTGAGCCCCAGCGCTTCGCGTGCTTTCTGAATTGCCTCGCGGTTTTTTTCAAAATACGCCCGCTGTTCAGTCTGGAACGCTTTCTCAAAATCTCGCAGCGATTTTTCCTGCTCTTGGCTCAGCCGCGTCGCCGCCGGAGCCTTCTCTCCACGAATGACATCAAGCGACTGCAAGAACATCCTGTGCGCCAGCGGCCGATCTCCCTCACGCCGCCTCCCACCAGTGAAACTCTTCGAATCGCCAGGCACGCCGCCTTCGCGCACTGCGGGTCCACTCAACGCATCAGACTTGTCCGAAGTCTGCGCAATTGCAGATCCGCTCAGCGTCAAGACAGCTCCAAGAACAATCTGGCAGACACGATAACGGCGACGAACTGAATTCATGGCAAAGCCCTCGAATGTACTTCTCAATTGTACAACGCTCGACAACACGCCAAATTGCAACATCGCAGCGTGTTCGTGCCCCACTACTGAGTTATTCGGCAATCCCCCAGTCATGTTGCAGGGCCCGGAACTCTGCTCATTCCCGCCCGTCCCATTCCGTGAACCCGGCTCATCCTTACACTGCCTTCCATACACGTGCAGAACTGAAAGTAATCGAATGTCAAAAGCTCGTAGTCCAATAGTTACACGAAAGCGACTGCTCATCACAGCGCTCTTGCTTGTATTCCTGGTCTGCGCGGGCTGGTACTTCGGCCGATTTCCGCTCGCACGCTGGGCCATCGACAAATCTCTCGCCGCCGCTCATCTGCAGCCTGCCACATACCAGCTCGATTCGGTAAGCTTGAGTGCCATCCAGCTCTCCAAACTCACTATCGGAACAACTCCCTGGCTTCAAGTGTCCAATGTTGATGTGACCTTCACGCTTCGAAATCTCCTCAAGTCCCGGGTCAACACGATTCAACTCACCGATGCGCAGTGGAATCTTCAATCCGTCAATGGTGAAATGAACCTGGGTTATGTGCCTGCAGCCACAACAACTCCAACACCGATCAGCCTCCCCTGCGACCTCATCGAGATCAAGAGCTCAGTCATCCGTGCAGAAGTAGATACGACACGGTACGACATCGCGGTCTCAGGAACTATCACTCCCTCCGTCGCTGGCGCCCTGGAAGCCAAACTTGCTGTCAGCGCCTTTGAACGCACCACCACCGTCGTCGCACAGATCCGCTCAGACTCCAGTACCTTTGACATCACGATCGATGGCGACATTCCCTCCCTCACTGTTTCTCCTGTGCCGGCTGCACCAGCGAAGTGGCACACCACCATGAAGCGCAACCGCCTCACATCCGCTACTTCCATCGAGTTTAACTCTGACATCCAGTCCATCACTCATCGCTTCAACACGCTCGATCTCACCGGCTCTGCAGTCAAGATTACCGCAGATGCCACGCTCGACTCCCGCGGACTCTCTGCGCTCAACACGCGCTTCGTTTCCGATCAACTTACCATCGGAGACTACACCCTCAACTCCGTCAATCTCCACGCCAGCAGACTCTCTGACACACAATTCAGCCTCAACCTCATCACCGCTTCCGACCACTTCGATATCCCCTCACTCCGCGGCACACTCACCCACTCCCCTGACCCTTCTGCTCCCGATGCAACTCTCTTCGACATCGCACTCAACGCGCAAACACCCATCACCATCGAAACTTCCAGCGCTATCACCGCAACGCTGCCCACAGTTTCTGTGACCGGCCGCGCTCGCAAAGATGGCGCTGGCATGAAGCTCCAGAGCGGGCAACTCTCTCTCAACGATGGCTCCATGCAGGCTGGCGACTTCGCACTCACCGATATTCGGGGCGTCGCCAATATGAATTCCCCCGATGAGATCGAAATCTCAAATCTCGCCGCAATCATCGACGACGGCGGCACAATCTCCATCGACCCCTTCACCTGGAATCCCGCCGCTCCACGCATCCACACTCGCGCCAACCTCTCCAACCTCGACCTCGAGCACTGGCTCCCCATCCTCAGCAGTAAACACGCATCTGGCGAAGGTCGCGTGAGCGGCAACGTTGATTTCGCCCTCGACTGGTCCAGCGGCAAGGCCAGACTCGGCGACCTCACCGGGAGGCTCTATGCCGATCCATCACACGGATACATACAGGTCGCCGATGCCGATGCCGTGGGCGAACTCCTCGACAAACAAGACCCGCGCTTTGCGACCGATGAACTCATGCGCCCCATTCGCGACAAGATCGTGGAAGCTCTGAGGGACTTTTCCTACAAAACTCTTACCGTCGCTCTCACCCGCAAAGGCGATCGCACAGTCGCCCTAACCTATCTCTCTGGCTACGGGCGTCATGGCAAAGATCCCCAGGGACTGAACCTCACGCTTGACCTGCACGTGCAAGATGCAGTACTCGATCTGGCGTCGCGGATTGCCGCGAAATCAGAGGTTACCAAAGCTGCCCGCAACGCATTGGAAGATTTCTTCAAGCAACCCGCACCGGAGACAAAATGACCTCAACATCAAAGCCCCCCAACGTGATCCGCTGTGCCGGACTCCTTATGACGGCCCTGCTCGCAGCGCTGCCAGGCTGCACACACACCGTCAAAGTTGAACCGATCGAAGTCAAGCCCATTGATATCACGCTTCACATCTATCTTGAAGCCGATCAGAAACTCGACGACTTCTTCAGCGACATCGAAAAGCCCACCACAAAAACTCCTGCTGACCCTGCCGAAGGAACCAAGTAATGAAAAACATCACACTCGTTCTCTGCGTGCTCTTTGCCATCTCGGCAATCTCTCCCAGCGTACTGGCCGAGTCCAGCGCGGCCCAGCCGACCAAAGACCAGCTCAAAGAACAGTTTAAGTCCCGCGATGCCGAGCTCAAATCGCTGAAGAAGAAGGGCCAGGTCGGCGAAACCGTCGACGGCTATATCGATGCCGTCGACTCCGCTGTCGATCCGACAACTACTGCCCTCATCACTGCCGAAAACAAAGACCGCCGCGATCTCTACCAGCTCCTCGCCGATGAAATCAACAAGGAAAACCCCAAAGCCCCTGTCAAGGCGACCATGGAAACCATCGCATCGCGCAATGCCATTCGCAACATCGAACACGCAGGACCTGATGAATTTCTCCGCGTCGCCAAAGACCACTGGATCCGCGTCAAAGATTTTGCCCGCCACCAGAAACTCACAAAGTTGAAGACCCAGGGCAAAGTCGGCGAGACGTCCGCCGGACTAGTTGAGATAGTGCAAGCCGCCGACCAGTCCGACAGATCGCTCGTCGCCACAGTCGAAGAAGAGAACACCCGACGCACCGCCGAGTACAAACTCCTGGCCGACAAAGATAAGACCGACGTCGCAACGATCGCACAGCGTGCAGCTGCCCGCAACATCGCGAACGCCCGCATTGGCGACATGATCAAGGAAGATTCCGGCTCCTGGCGGAAGAAGTAATCGCATCCCAAGTTCATCTCTCTTCTTCGCCCGTTCACTCGCGACAGCGTTCCTTCGCTTCGTGCGGCTATTCGTGCAGCAATCTATGTCGGTCAAAATGCGGCTTCTCCCGCCGCGGGATCACCACATCTGGATGAATAGCTCCAACCCGTATCTGGCGACATGACCACTCATCAGCCACATGCTTTGTCCCGATCCCATGCTCGCGGCCGACTCATTAAGTTCATTGATTCGTAACTTCTGGTCTACCTTCTCAAATTCGAACTGGGTGTCGTCGGGGTCTGCCGGAGAGATCCGGCCCCTTTTCCAGGAAACGCTTTGAGACGACCTTCCTTTCCTGACACCTAAAAAGCCACTGCTCCAGCCGCGCTGCTCGGTGCTCGACATTTGCGACCTTCCAAGCCCCGCACCAAAGGATCGCGACCACGGATCGACCTCCCGAACGCTCGGCACCACCTCGCCCTTAAAAATGCCGAAGCCATTTCGCAGGACAGGGGCCACGCGGCGTCCAGCGGGGTTGGTGTGAATGCGGAAACGGCGCCATCAGCGTTCTCGAGACACCTCATTGACACCCAGCCCACGCCAACCTAAAACGCAAATCCCCGTACCACGAATAACAACTCGTCAGACTTCCACCACGCTGCACCCTTCGACTCCATACTCTGAGACAATACATGAACTGCAGAACTTGCAACTACTCACTGTGGAACAACACAAAAGGCCAATGCCCCGAATGCGGCACGCCCTTTAAGCCCTCAGATTTTGACTTCATCCCTGGCGCGGTCAGGTTCCATTGCCCCCACTGCGCGCAGCAATATTTCGGCACCGACTCACGCGGCCACCTCGAACCCCGCGCCTTCGCGTGCGTGAATTGCCAGCAGCCACTGGAAATGGATTCCATGCGGCTGACTCCGGAGATCGGCGTGGACGAAGAGGCAACGCAGGCGCCTGATGTGCCTTGGACCAGCGACAACCTTGGCTTCTTTGCCAGATGGTGGAAGACTACTACGGCCGCCATGCTTCGGCCGCACATTCTGGGCGCGGGCATTCGCCCGGGTACAGGCACCGGCGCGGCATGGTGGTTTGCAATTTTCTCAAACATAGTGATCTCGATGGTCGCATGGGGGACCTTGCTTGTTTTTGTAATCGGGGCTATTGCGATGGCTTCCATGGGCGCTGGTGGTGGCGGCGGACCACCGCTCTGGGCAATGGGCGCCGGTTTCGGCTTCATCGGCCTCTTCCTGTTTGTTGCATTTCCGGTCTTTATCCTCATATGGGGAGCCTGTGCACACATGATTATGTGCATCGGTATTAATAAACCCGCATATTCGTTGCGGCACACCTACGCGACCCTCTGCTATACCTCCGGCGCAGCGTTCATCAACATTCTGCCATGCGTTGGCGCGTATTCATTTCTTGGCGGGATCTGGTGGATGGTGTCGGCGTCAATCGGGCTCAAATTCTCACAGAAAGTATCGACCGGTAAAGCAGTAGCCGCCGCGGTTGTGCCGCCACTGGTGTTTGTATGTACCTGCACTGCGGCATATATGGTGTTTGCATTTTCAATGGTGAACACGGCGCGAACCGCGGTGGCAACGGCTCAGGCCAAGGCAACCGCGGCAAGCGCCTATCTGGATCAGGCTTACACCTCTGCGATTTCCACTACGTTCCAAACTGCAATAGTTGCTCAGGACCCCCTGCCCAATCACGTTGCAGAGCTGGTTCTCACAAACTCGCTCTCAACATCGTCATTTACACTTTCTGGCAGTGGCACCACTCCGGATCGCATTCCAGTTCTGGGCACCAACCTTGGCCAGGTGATCATGCTGCCAAGGCTGGAGGAGAAGCGTGCGAAAGCGCGGCTTGCAACCCTGTCTATGCCGCCGGTGTATCGATTCGGTGATTTCATCTTTACGTATCAAGGCGTGCCACTGGTCGCGCCGCCGGGCAAAGACAATTCTGAACTCTGGCTGTTCTTTTCGTCGCTCGATCCTGCTTCGCCGCCGCCAGTTGCAAACATCGTCAACCCATTCGGAGGCCCGCCGCCCACCGTCACGACCCCCGCGCCAACGGCCTCTGTAGCGCCAGCGAACAACGTAGCGCGAAATGTGTATGTTGGAGTGGTGGCAGGCGCTGTCAAAACAATCGCCCCCGAAAATTTCGCGGCGGCATTGCTCGAGCAAAACGCTCTGCGCGCAACCTTCGGATTGCCGCCAATTCCAGCGCCAGAGACTTTGAAGCAGTGGACCGAGCCGATTCCTGAAACGGATCCGGATTCAGATACGAAGCCGGACGAGCCCGCGCGTTAGCTCGCGTTTTCTTCTCGCCTTGCCTCAAGTACTGCGCAACGAACGATTTCTGATTCGCCGCGTTGTGGCGGTTGTTGCACCACGGTCAGCGCCTTGTCGGCCCAGCATTGCACCAGATTGTTTTCTGAATCACTGCCCTCACCAAGGCCGATCGTCAGGCGATAGGTTCCATTGCCGACATCTGGCCAGTTGAAGGCGAGCAGGAGCGTCGACATGCCTGAAGGAAGGGAGAAAGCACGAAGGCCAGACTGGGTGTTGTTGCCGCCCATGACGGGCTTGTCGCTATCGTCAAAAGCGGTGACTCCGAGGACAATTGCCTCAAAGGGCCGCAGAGCGGCGACGCGGACCGTGACAACGACTTTGTCGCCGGTGCGGACCACGGTTCCGTTTGCGACAGGTTCGTCGTTGACTGTCAATCCCAGCGCTGTAATTCGAACTTCAAGTTCACCAAGCAGAGAGTCTTCAGCGACTGGCATCAATGTGCCGGCGGCAACTACCGCAACGGCCGGCGCGGTACCAGCGACGGACGCTTTCCTGTCTGCGTACGTTCTAAATACTGCATCAACATCGGACCAGTCAGTTCCCAGCAATTCATGCACACGTGCGACCTGTTCAGGTGTCAGGTCAAACGCGGATTTCTTTCCCGGCAGCGCGATGGGGTCAGAGAATGGAGTGCGCTCTTTGGATTCTCTCTTTACAAACTCGCGAAGGTGGGCCTCATCCTGTACTCCAAGGAAGCTGAGGATTTCAGAAGTGACTTTGCCCCCGTTTTCTGAAAGCTCTTCGTGCGTGATCTCCAGATATTGCGATGGCGGCAGAGTTGCCCCGAATTCGCGGCCGCGCTTCGTAATTCGAACCCAGATATCGACGGCGGCTTCGAGTCCCATCCAGCGCTTGCCGACGATGGATCGAACTACTTCAAGCGGATCGCGGCGGATGTGAATGAACTTGGCATCGGGGAAAACCTCGAGGATGAATTCCAGGCAGCCGGGCGAGAGCGATGGATCGGCGTAGCCCGGAGTCTTGTCGCCCCAGACTTCGATCTTGCGACCCAGGGACTCGGCGAGCGACTTGTAATATGTTTCGACCGTGCTGCGAACCTGCGACTTCATGTGTGCAATGAAGCCGGATCGCAGGTCACGGTTGTGAATCTGATGGCGGGCCTTTTCCGCGGCGGCGAGCATCTCCGCATAAAACGACATCATCCGCAGTTCGTTGGTGACGAGCACTTTGCTGTGTTTGTTCAGCAGTTCGCCCAGGTAGGTTGTGCCGGACCTGGGACATCCAAAGATAAAGAGCGGCTGTGAACGCATGGTGTGCTTATCCCGAAGAACGCTGTCAGGATCGACCGAAACAGATTTCGACAGTACCTGAGTCATGTTCCCAAGTGTACCAGATCGACGATAGCAAGCTGTATCAGGCGATATCATGTAGCTATGCCAACCCGGACCGCATCGCCAATACCCCTCCCCAGCCTGACGGTTTTTGACCACCCGCTGATTCAGCACAAACTTGGCTTCATTCGCGATGCCGCGACTGGGCACCGGGCGTTTCGCAACTTGCTCGGGGAAATCGCGGGACTGATGGTTTTTGAGGCGACTCGAAGTTTTCCAACCGTGGACATATCGGTACAGACGCCACTGACGTTGACGACGGTGAAGCGGCTCGCCGGGACCATCACCGTGGTTCCGGTGTTGCGAGCAGGGCTCGGGATGGCGCAAGGGATTTTGGATGTCATGCCGGAGGCGCGAGTTGGGCATCTTGGAATCGTTCGAGATGAGGCGACATTGCGGCCGCGGGCGTATCTGGAGCGGCTGCCATCAAGACTCGGCGATGGTCCGGTGGTTTTGGTTGATCCAATGTTGGCAACAGGCGGTTCGGCGGTGGCGGCGCTTGATGCACTCAAGCGCGCTGGCGCGAAAGATTTGCGGATGATGGTGCTGGTTGCTTCGCCCTTGGGCGTGAAGCGCGTGCACGAGACCCATCCAGATGTGGCTATTTACGCCGCGGCGGTTGATCCGCTTTTGAATGAGAAGGGGTACATTGTGCCCGGGCTTGGCGATGCGGGCGATCGGATGTATGGGACCGTTTAAGCGCCGGACCACTTGCGGACGATGACGGTATCGTTCTGGCCGCCGAACCCGAAGGAATTTGAGAGGCAGACGGAGACGCCGCCTTTTTGGCGCATGTCGCGTGGCGCGCCGGGGACGTAGTCGAGATCACACTCTGGATCGGGTGTTGCGAGGTTGAGCGTTGGCGGCAGGATACCGGACTGCATGGCCAGGACGCAGGTGATCATTTCCACGCCGCCGGCCGCGGCGATGCAGTGGCCGAGCATGCTCTTGACGCTGGAGATCGGCACGTTTGGCGCGAGGTCGCCGAAGACGTTTTTGATGGCGCGGGTTTCGATGCGGTCGTTTTCTTTGGTGCCGGTGCCGTGTGCGGAGATGTAGTGGACGAGTGGGCGGCCATCAGCGCCGACTTCGCGCGGGTTGATACCGGCTTGCTTGAGCGCGAGGGTCATGGCGGCCTGTGCGCCGCGGCCATCGGGATGCATATCGGTGACACGATACGCATCGGCGCTTGAGCCATAGCCGATGATCTCGGCGAGCGGAGTTGCGCCGCGGGCCAGAGCGTGATCAAGACTTTCGAGAACGAGGACGCCAGCGCCTTCGCCCATGACGAATCCGTCGCGGGTGGCATCGAAAGGACGCGAAGCGGTTTGAGGAGTATCGCGGCGGGCGGAGCAGGCGGTGAGGCGGATGAAACCGGTGAGACCCAGGGGGTGGATCATGGAGTGCGCGCCGCCGGCGAGCATGACATCGGCATCGCCGCGGCGGAGGATGTCGGTGGCTTCTCCGATGGCCTGGGTACTGGCAGCACAGGCGGTGAGGCAGTTGAAGGATGGGCCGCGGCAGCCGAAGGCGGCGGCAATGTGCGAGAGAGCCATATTGGCTTCCTGCTCAACTTCTCTGTGGGCGATGAGTTTTTCGTAGCCGGTTGTGGCCCAGGCGACGGCGTCGCAGGTGCGCGTGTCGGCGTTCCAGGAGGCGAGGTTGGCGGAGGCGAAGGCGGGGAAGTCAATAGGCCCTTCGCCGGAAGCGAAGTAGATGCCAGCGCGGCGGGGGTTGAAGGAGGAATCACGATTGAGGCCAGCTTGTTTCCAGGCCTGGTTCGCGGCGGCGAGTGCGAACTGGGACTGGAGGGCGGCGTTGCGATGCGGCGCAATATCTCGATCGAATGATTGCGACAGATCGAAATCCTTCACTTCGGCGGCGAAGTTGGTTTCGAACGTGGAAGCGTCGAAGCGCGTAATGGGGCCGACGCCAGACATCGGTTTAAGAAGTCTGGACCAGACGGATTCGAGGTCACATCCAAGGGATGTGACCCAGCCCATGCCGGAAATGACAACGCGACGGTCTGCCATTGATCTGTTTCGCTCTCTAATGTTTTAAAACTTAAACTCGGTCATCGAAGTTGACACTGCGACCATCGCCGAAGGTTTCCGGTGGGCCGGTGTCTTCCCATTCGCCGGTGTGGGCGGCCGGGGCGACGCCTTCTTCGCCTTCTTCATCGTGCTGGTCGAACTCGCCGGGGCGTTCGCGCTTGAGCTTTTCCACGTTGAGGACGCGGACGAGGCCGTCTTTCAAGCGGCGGCCGCCGAAGCTGACGATGAGGCCCAGGACGAGGTCGGCCGCTTTGAGCTGGGCTCGGAGGGCTGCACGTTCGCCGCCACCGATGTCGCCAGGACGGGCGACGACGGAGACGAGGAACTGTTCTTCGATGAAGAGATCGATGGCGGTCGTGCCGACGACCTGGTCTTTGAATTTGACTTCAAAGGCGTGGTTCTGCTTGAAGCGGAGGCCCTGGGCGACCATTTCATTCTTGAGAGCGGTCATGTATGTTGCTTCATCGAAGCCCGGGCCCAGGACGGTGTGGATTTCGGTTGCGATGCCGATGACTTTGTGGCTGAAGCTGGTGAGATTTGGGTCGAGTGAAGAGAGCGGGATGCCGGGACGGCGTGAACGACCGTCGCCGCGGCCATCGCGACCATCACCACGTCCGCGGCCACGGCCGCCGCCGCGATTGCCTCTGTCGCCACCACGATCACCACCACCTCTGTGTCCACCGCGATCGCCGCCGCCGTGACCGCCTTGGCCACCATTGCCGCGGCCGCCGTCGTTGTAGCCTCGGTAGCCGCCATCAGAACCGTAAGTGTTGTATTCGCCAGCCATGATTTCGAAACTCCATGAAGAGAACAAAGAAGAAGAAGGGCCACTCTGGCCCGGCGGGGGATTCTTGGCGTGCTTGAGGCGGTTGGCGCGGGGAAAATAAAAGTTTACGAAGTGGATTGGATGAGAAGGAAGAGGGTGGAAACGCGATCATTGCCTGCTGAAACGGGATTGGAGAATCTCTTTCAGGGTTTAGGCGAAACATTTTTCTCGAGCGAGGTTCGAAGTACTTCCTGCAGGGCGGTTTTGCGCTCAAGCGGGGAGAGGGCGGTGTCGGCGTTGATTGCGGCGACGACTTTGGCGGAATCGGATAGTTGAGTGAAGAGGCGTTCGACAAGAGGCGTGATGGTTGTCATTGCGGTTGTGCGTGCCGCGCGTGCCTGCACGCGGATGCGGATGGGATCGGGCTCCCAGACTCGAACGGTGAAGTCGCCGGAGCAGGAGACCAGCCGATGTCCGTCGGCGTCCCAATCCAGGCAACCGATGTGCCCGCCGTGCCCGGCGAACGCGCCTACCTGGTCGAACGTCTTTGCGTCCCAGATGCGGACTTTGCGGTCCATGCCCGCGCTGGCGATGCGAGATCCATCGGGGCTGAACGCCAGCGTCAGGATTTCCATGCCCTGCCCGGACACTTCGGCGAGCTGCTCGCCGGTGTCGGCCTTGAAGATACGCAGCAAGCCGTCCTCGCCGCCGGCAGCGATGCGAGAGCCGTCAAGGCTGAACGCCAGCGACCTCTGACTTTCGGGAATCCCGTTGATCTCGCGGACGGTTTCGAGTGTCTGCGTGTCGAGGAAGAGCATGGTTCCGGGGCGATCGGCTTTGGCGGACGTAGTTTCGCGGGTGAGCGGCAGAGCCGCGATGGTGCGACCATCGGGGCTGCGTGCGAAGACCCAAGAGGGCTTGGGATCGAGTTCTCTCGTGCGAACGAGGGCTCCGGTCCGGGCGTCGAGCAGGTGGAGTTGGACAGACGACCATCTGTCCGCAGGCACATCGGCAACGATGACGGAGCGGTTGTCGCCTGCGAAGGCGATCCACATCGGGAGGCGGAACAACGGCGCGACGAATACCAAGTCGCCAGTAGTGAGGTCGAGGACTTCCGTTCGGCCGATTGGCACATCCCTTAATCCGTCCAGGGCCTTGCCTTTCTCGAACGTGTTAAAAATGCCGATCGCCGCGAACCGGCCGTCATCGGAGACGGCCATCGCGTAGGCGATGTCTCCCAGCCGCCCCTGATGCACACCTACCCCAGCTCCAGAATCAGCATCCCACAGTCGCACGGTGCCTGTCGAACCGTCAGCGCCCTCCCAACTGCTGGACACAATGATCTCCGCCGGGTTTCCTCTGGCGAACTTGGCCTGGGACACGATGCTCTTGTGCCCGCGCAGCACCGTGGCGCCTTCGGCGGTGACATCCCAGAACCGGATCGTCCCGTCTTGCTCCCAGCCCGCGACTGTCTTCCCGTCAGGCATGAACATGAGCGGATAAGGATCAAGCGATTCGCTTGGGTAGGTGCCGAGCAGCCGGCCGGTGGCGCGGTCCCAGATGCGGATTGCGTGGTCCATTGCGATCGTGGCGACCAGCGATGCATCGGGCGAGAAACGGATGTTGTTCACCTGAAACGGATGCTGGAGCGTGATGAATGTCGGCGGGCTTGCGGAAAGGTCCCACACGCGAGCGGTGTCAGTGTCATCGGTCGCGGCGACGCCCAGCCAGCGGTCGTCGCTGGAAAAGCAGACATTTTGAACCAGGGCACGCCATTCGAGCCTCGCGACCGGAGCCAGAGAGTGAGCATCGCGAAGAACGAGCCCGTAGGGCGCTGAAATAACCCCCTCTGCGATCCGCGTGTCGCCGTGATTGAACGCCTCAGGAGACATCTGCTCTTTCAGCGGATGCTCTGCCAGGACCTCTCCGCCGCCACCGGTCGCAGTGCGAACGCTCCATACGCGTTGGTCCGAGTAGATGACAACGCGGGCGCCCTCCACGCTGGGAATCGCGTACACACTGGAATTCGTGGGGCAGGCGATCTCCGAATGCGCATTACGCTCTCCCGTGGAGAGGTCCCACGAATCGACCGCGATCCCCTTCGATCCTTCGGATCGATACTGCGGCGCGACCGTCAGGCGGCGAGCGTCATCCGAAAGAAACGCACGCGACATCACAAAGCCCACACGTTGAGACGGCTGCGGAAAACTCTGAAGCAGGCCGCCGGTCTCGGCGTCCCATCGCTGTGCAAGCGGGTCGCTGATTCGATTGATCGTGAAGAACGATCGTCCATCGGGGTGAAACATCAACTCGCTCATCGTCATTCGGCTGGGTTTGGCCGTGACGGTGAGCGCCCGGATCGACGTGTCGAGCTTCGCATTCATCACGCGCCATTCCCATCCGTGGAGTCGCTCAGGGGCGGCATCCAGAAACGCGCGGGCGGCGTTGAATTGGACGCCGGCGACCGCAGTGGAGGCCGACATGAGGTTGGCGGAGTAGGCCCTCCGCGTGGCCAGGGCTTCGGCATCGCGTGCCTGCGCGGCGTTTTCGTCAGCGCGATCCTTCTCGCCCTCGGCCCGGGTCATTTCCTTTACCGCAACCTTGCGTTGCTTTTCGGCGTTGAAGAATCCCAGGCTTGTACCCACCAGCCCCGCGACCAGCGCGAACGTCAAGAGCGATCCGGCGATCACCGGCCCTTTGTTCCGCCGCACAAACTTGCGGAACAGGTAGGCCCGGCCCGGCGGCGCGGCCTGCACTGCGTGGCCGGTCAGATATCGCTGCAAGTCCGCGGCCATTGATCCTGCCGATTCGTATCGGCGCGAACGGTCCTTGTCGATCGCCTTCATCACGATCCAGTCAAGTTCGCCCGCGACAGCGCTTGTTAGTTTGGCTGATTGCGTGGAGCGCGCTTGCGCGACCGTATCGAGTGTCTCGGGCCTGGTGAGGATGCGCGTGCTGGGCTTAGGCGGGTCTTCCTCGCGGATGATCCGCTGCATTTCGCCAAACGCGGCGGAGCGCAGGCGTTTTGAATCGAACGGTGTTGCGCCCGTCAGCAGTTCATAGAGCAGCACGCCAACGGCGTATACATCTGTGCGCGTGTCGACATCTTCGCTGGATTGCCCGGCTTGCTCGGGGCTCATGTACTCTGGCGTGCCGATCATCTGACGGAATTCGGTGAAGATGGTTTTCTCGGTCAAGCGGGCAGAGGTCGCTTTCGCGATCCCGAAGTCGATGACTTTGGGGAGCGGCTTGTCGCCCTCGATCGTGCTTACGAGGACATTGCTGGGCTTGATATCACGGTGAATCACGCCGCGTTGGTGGGCGTGTTGGAGGGCATCGCATACCTGGGAGACAAGCCCGAGCCGTTCGTGAATCGAGAGTTTCTTTTGATCGCAGTACTCGGTGATGGGCAGACCGCGCACCAGTTCCATCACAAAGTACGGGCGACCGGTAGCGGTTGCTCCGGCATCAAAGACCTTGGCGATACCTGGATGGTCCATGAGCGCGAGCGCCTGGCGTTCAGCCTCGAACCTTGCCACCACCTGTTTGGTGTCCATGCCCAGTTTGATGATTTTGAGGGCGACGCGGCGTCGCACTGGGCGTTCCTGTTCGGCCATGAAGACGATGCCGAAGCCACCTTCTCCGATGCGTTCGAGCAATTTGTAGTTGCCGATGTGGTCGGCAATCGAAGAAACAGGTGCGGCATCCTGTGTTGGCACTGCATCGTGTGCAGCGCGGATGTCATCTGCGAGACTTTCAAAGGGGAGCGGAAGGTCATCGCCCTTGAGGAGTTCCCGCACAAGTGCTTGCAATGCGGTGTCGCCGTTGCATTCGCGCATGACAAACTCATCGCGCTGGGCGAGGCCAAGACCTCGTGCTGCGAGAAATATTTCTTTGGCGCGTGTCAAGCGGTGGATTTCGGAAGGGACCTCATCCACGGCTCGAATCCTTGCCCGCTGTTTCATCGCGCACTCTGCTGGCGAGCCAGGCTCGCGCAAATTGCCAGTCTGTGGTCACAGTCATCCGGGATATTCCCAGGACGCGCGCGATTTGTTCCTGTTCCATGCCGCCAAAGAGGCGCATTTCCGCGATTCGGGCGGCACGTTCATCGGCCTTTGCAAGATGAATGAGCAGGTCATCGAGTTCAAGCACGCGCATTTCGCGGGATGAGGAAGTTGATCCGTCGCCGAGATCGGAGATTGTGATGTCAGACCGCTGGGCGTGCCCGCCGCGTTTGTCGGCGTTTTTGCCACGTGAGTGATCAACGAGCACGTGTCTCATGGCTTTGGCCGCGACTGCCATGAAATGGTCTCGTCCGGACCACCCTTTGTCGTTGCCGACCATTTTGATGAATGCTTCGTGAACGAGCGCGGTGGGTTGGAGTGTGTGTCCCGGGCCGCCGCGCTGGAGGTAGCTGGACGCAAGTGCGCGCAATTCGTCATAGACGAGCGGCAGCAGCGAGTCCATGGACCGCTCATTACCCGTGTCACCAGGTTGCATGTTCGAAAGCAATTCGGTCACTGAGAAGACACTCCGCGAGGTTGAAGCTGAAAGTGTACCAGCATCCATGCTTTTGAGTTCAAGTTGTTGCTTCCTGCTATGTGCCATTATTTATACCACAATCAGTAAAAGTGTGTCGTTCTGGACAGTACAGGCACTAGGCATTTGGCACTAGGCACTAGGGAAAACCAGAGGCGACTAAGGGCCGGACTGTTGGGAGACGCTACATCCTAAATAGCGGACCCCGCACTCATACCACGAAACACGGGGCCGCCGCGCCAACTGAATATCAGAATCCTTCAAATTTTATATTTCACTTGGCGCGCAGGTTCAGGAAAGCGTGGATATCCGGGAGAGGTGCTCGCGTTATGGGCGTCTTTCTGCAGTTTCTGGCCGGTGTGCGAGAGCCTCCGCCAGAGACGGTTACGGTGCGGGGGCAGGTGCCTCTGCATACTCGATTCAACTTTGCAGAGGAGTTTTCACATGGTTTCGAAGTCTTTTGCCGGTATCGTCGCCGCACTCGTGCTTGCCGCGGGCAGCACATCCGCCCTGGCTCAGGGGACCGCCATTACGTATCAGGGCCAGCTCAAGAACTCTGGCACGGCGGTGAATTCCGCAACCGACATGCAGTTCTCGCTCTGGACGCTCGCGGTCGGCGGCACACAGGTCGGTTCGACCGTCACCTCTCTGGCCGTGCCTGTCGCCGACGGCCTGTTCACAGCTCCCGTCGATTTCGGTGTGAACCCATACAGCACGAGCCAGAACCTGTTCCTGCAGATTGCCGTGCGAAATCCGGCGGGTGCGGGGTCGTACGTGCCGATGGGCTCGCGGCAGTTGCTCACGCCGGCGCCCTTCAGCCTCGCGACGCGAGGGATCGAAGTCGACAGCATCGGCAACGTGAAGATCACGAAGAACCAAGTTCTCGGAACCACAGGCCCCACCGGCGGCCGCCTGCACATCCAGTCCGGCAACGACGGCACCCTCGACGGCCTGTACCTCAACCCGTTCCCGGGCGGGGGCAGGGTCTACATCGGCAACGGTTCCGGTGCCGGCGAGGTGGTCGCGTACGACAGCGTCGGCATCGGTGGCGCGCCGGCCACGAACACGAAACTGCACGTCAAGGGCGGACGTCTCCGCGTCGACCAGTCCGACGGCGTCACCGGCAGCGGCGTTCTCGAGTTGACCAACGGAACGCAGCAGGGCGTCATCTACACCGCCGGCGGCACGGGCGACCTGATCTTGAGCGCCGATACGAACCGCCAGATCGGCTTTACGAGCAACAGCTTCTTCCTTAACAACGTCGGCATCGGGACGACCGCGCCGGGAGCCAGACTTGATGTAGTCGGAAACGCACAGTGCCATGCACTGGAACTCCGTCTAGGTGGGGCAAGCCCGTACATCGATTTCTCCTCGGATAACAGCGACTACGGCGCCCGGATGATCTACGACCCCTCCACGGATGCGCTTTATGCCCAGGGCATCACGAAGTTCAGCGTGAACGTCCTCGAGATCCGCGGCGGTTCCGACCTGGTCGAAGGCTTTGACTCGCAGACCGCCGACCTCGAACCCGGTACGCTCATGGTCATCGATCCGGCTCACCCCGGACAACTCATGCCCAGCTCCAGCGCGTATGACAGCAAGGTCGCGGGCATCGTCAGCGGCGCCAACGGCGTCAACCCTGGCATCAAGATGGGCCAGGATGGCGTCATGGATGGCAAGAACCTCATCGCCATGACCGGCAGGGTGTACGTGAAGTGCTCTTCTGTCAACGGCACCATCAAGCCGGGCGATCTCCTTACCACCAGCGACGTCGCGGGCCACGCGATGAAGGCCTCGGACGCTGGCAAGAGCCAGGGCACCGTCGTCGGCAAGGCGATGTCATCGCTTGACGCCGAAACCGGCATGGTGCTGGTCCTGGTCAATCTTCAGTAATTTATTGTAAAGAAAGGAGTTGAACCACATGAAATCTCAAACGATGACCTCGATGGCGATCGTCGCGATTGCTGCGCTTGCCGCTTGTGCTGGAACAGTCTGCGCCTGGCAAGATCCGGGGCTTGATCCCCGCGTTGCGGCGACAATCGGTCCGCAGATTCCAGTGCCGCAATTCTGCGACACATCGGCAGCGCCACCGGGGATTGCCTCAGCGCCCGTGCTGTGGCAGGGCGGCATTGTGCCCTTTGAAATTGAGGGTTCGGTCGCCAATCCTGCTCTTTCCTGTACGGCAATGGACGTCTGGATGTTTCGTTCCGTCTCCCCAAACGTCACATTCATTCGCCGCGACCCGGCCAACCCGGCACACAGCAACTACATTCGAATTCGAGGCGTGGCCGGATCTGTCAGCAGTTCGTATATCGGCGTGTGTAGTGGATGCGGTACCAGTGATAGTGGTCAAATTGTTACTCAGGGTCAGCAGGTGAACGTCTATGTCATGGCGCACGAATACTGCCACGCTCTGGGGTTCGATCATGAACAGTGCCGCCCTGACCGCGACAATTATGTGGATGTGTGGTACAGCCGCGTCTATCCGCAATCCTACACCCACAACTTCGACATAACTCCTGATTGGCCTGACAACGGGCTCTCAACTGGATATGACTTTGATTCTGTCATGCACTATGGCGCCACGAGCTTCATGAATCCCAACTGCGATCTGGGTTTCGCCACCTGCCTCTCTGTTCTCACATGTACACCGCTCGTCGCCCGGGCGGATCTTGGATATGGCATCTACCAGTGCAGCATGGGCCAGCAAAGCTTTCTGAGCGCCAACGATGTGCAGGACATGGTCAATGTCTACGGGGTACGGCCGCGCCCGGTCCATTTCGTCGGACCGACAAACCAGGCATTGGGCACGCTCACCAATCCTTTCTCATCAACGAGTCAGATTCCTGGTTCTGGCGATGTGTGGATTGAAGGCGGGCAGTCGTATTCCGGATCGGCAGGCATTTACACCGCTCCGGCGACATGGCGCAAGCACGGCTCCGACGTTGCCATCATCCACTGACCAACCTCCCATCTGAACAATTCAGCTCTCACAAGGATTTCACAATATGTCTAGTAACCTCAAAATGTTCGCAGCTGCGGCGACCTGCGCAGGCGCAGCTTCCCTCTCGTCAGCGCAACCGTCCATCAACTGGTTCACCGTCGATTCCGGAGGAGGCGCTCTCGCGGGCGGCGCTTTCACACTCGGTGGCACCATCGGCCAGCCCGATGCTTTCGGTACTCTCTCTGGGGGCGCATTCACTGTCATCGGAGGCTTCTGGACCGTCCAAACAAGGCCTCCCTGTGCCGCCGACTTCAACCTCGATGGCAGCGTTGACTTCTTTGACTACCTGGACTTTGTCGATGCATTCTCATCGGCCAACCCCAGTGCGGATTTCAATGGTGACAGCGTCATTGACTTCTTCGACTATCTCGATTTCGTTGACTCGTTCAGCATCGGTTGCTGATCTCACAAGACCCCCTCATTGTCCTTCTCAGTCTTGAAGCTGAGGTAACCGCGGGCGCTGAAAGGCGCTCGCGGTTGTTTTTGCGGCGATTTTCAAGAAGCTCTGGAAAGAACAATCGCGGCGTTCTGTCCGCCGGTCGAACCGGTACAGACCAGGACGTGACGAAGTTTCGCCGGCTGTGAATTTGCCGGACCCGCCATGATTCCAGCGCGTGGTGTGCCGCCGTGGATGCGAGCCGGAAGCGTCTGCGAAAAGATCGCTCGGGCTCCGACCGCTGCCGCAAGCCCGCCCTGGCCAGAAAGCGCATCGCCAATGTTGGGCGCGATGGTGATAATCGGAATCTGCGCCATGCGAGCGCCAAAGACAGTCTCCAAAGCCCGTGCTTCAGGAATATCCAGGTCCGGAGTCCCCGTCGCCCGCGGCACAATCGCATCAATTTCCGCGGCGGAAATCCCCGCATCAACCAGCGCCGCCTCGACGGCATATTGCAGCCCTTCATCTGCCTCGCGCAGCGGCGTTTCAAATGGCGGAATGCTCGGCGGCGGCGAATGGGCCGCACCCATCCCAGAGATGATCGCGTAGATGCGCCCGCCGCGTTTCTTCGCGGATTCGACGCTTTCGAGCATGACGATCCCAGCAGCTTCACCTGAGAGCGAGCCAGCGGAATTTTCGTCGTAAGGACGCACGATCGAAGAGCCATCGGTTGCATCGCCTGTCGGCGCGAGACGTCCAGCAAGTTCAAGCCGGATGAGCCGCATGAAGTTGACGTTGGATTCTGAGCCGCCGGAGAAGCAAATATCAGCTGCACCGCGCTGAATGACGCGGAGAGATTCAGAGATAGAAAGCAGACCACTGGCTTCGTTGCAGGTAATGGTGTTGCTGGGCCCTTCTGCGCCATGAATGATCGTGACGTGGCTGGCGAGCATGTTGGGCAAGTATTTCAGCAGCCACAGCGGCGTGAGGTTGTTCATCCCCTCTTCGCCGCCTTCTTCTGTGCCCCAGGCTTTGAGGCTGAAGTTGCCCATCGCTGGGTCGCCGCCGCCCCCACTCCCGCCAGCTCGCACGGCAGTGGCCATCGCCATCGTCAGTTCCTGCGTGTCCGCGGCAATCAGTGCCGCCCCGATATGACACCCGAACCTCTCCGAGAGGAATGTCGTTTCGGCCTTCGTGTCCGCGGCGTCTTCCGGCAGGTTTGCGCGTGTAATAAGGCCAGCGTCTTCAGCCGCTTCTTTGGCCGCGGCCACTGCAAGCTCAATATCCCGCGCCATGATCTTGACGGCTTTGCGGTAATGCTTGGGAACGTGATCCTTGGCAGAAAAATCCTTGACCTCCCCGGCGAGCCGGCAATGGAAGCCCGAGGCATCGAATCGGGAAATGGGACCCAGAGAAGATGTGGCGGAACAGAGCCCCTGCCACAGCGCGGGGAAACCGACGCCGAGGCTGGTGACGGCACCCAGGCCGGTAATGGCGACTTGACGAGATTGGCGGGAGGAGCCAGGCATATAGAAGAGGATAGGGAGGGGAACGGCGAGTTAGGAATACTGGCGAGAGTGGTTCGAATTGGCTCCTCAAAATTCTGAGCCTAAACGGTCGCAACGGTCGATACAAACCGACTGTGCAAGCACCTCACACTCCGAATCCCGAGATCTCCACTGACATGCCGTCCCTGACCGGGGTCGGTGACAGCGCTGCCAAGCGCCCCTTCACAATCTTCAGCCCCGGCTGGCTGTTCATCCTGGCCGGAATCGGCATTCTTGGCTGTGCCATGCTCGTGCCCGCCCAGTTGGAACTGCGGGATGCCCGCTTCGCCCGAGATCGCGCTCGCGAAGCAGAAGCCCACCGCGAAGCTCGCCTCAAAAACTATCGCACCTATTTACAGGCACTGGAAGAAGGGCAGCCCTCTCTCGTCATGAGTCTGGCGGCAAGCCAGCTCAATCAGATCCCAACCGACCGCTCGCCGATCCCGGGAATGACCGAAGTTTCACGGGCCGATGCATCCGTCTTTGCCGCCTTAGAGCCGCCGCCAATCCGCGAAGTTTCCCAGACCAAGGTAGAGTCGATGCTGGTGAAACTCACCACCAACGACTCGCTGCGCCTGTGGCTGGTGGCGGGCGGCATTCTGTCACTGATGCTGGGACTCTTGCCCGCAAGCCGGGCCAGGGGCGAAGTTCCTTCGCGGGAATAGGGCCAGCACCGCAAATATCGCCTTCTTGTCACTCGTGCTAATATGTATGAAGTATGGCACAGCGGCGCCACCATTATGAAGCTGCCTTCGAACATCTGCTGCGAAGCCGACGCATTCCTTATATAGCAGTCGACGAAGCCAAAAAATCGCTCGTCCCCTCACAGGTCGACCAGCCGCGCTGGACCCTCGACGCAGCCGACTCCATAAAATCCTTCGACTTCGTCGTCTATGGCCGCGGCACCAATGTCCTGGCCGAAGTAAAAGGGCGGCGGCTTTCGCGCGGGGCTCGCCAAGAGTGCTGGGTCACAGAAGACGATGTCGCTTCGCTCTTGCACTGGCAGAACTTGTTCGGCCCAGAGTTCGAAGCCGTCTTCGTTTTTCTCTACGCCTGCGACGAGCAACCCGCGGACGTCCTGTTCGCAGATATGTTTGAGCACGGCGGCGTGTGGTACACCGTCAAATGTGTCACCGTCGGCGAATATCAGCGCAAAATGAAACTCCGCAGCCCCAGGTGGCGCACAGTCGACTTGGCCCAGCAGGATTTCCGCCGCGTGGCACGCCCGCTGTTTGGGCCCAAAAGTGCTGCTCTCGACCTGGGCCCGGAAGTTCCCCTCATGGAAATCGCCTGAAATAGGGACAAACCCCCAAAGCATCTCAAGCGTCTTATCTTCATACGATTCCCACGAGTCGAATGAGGAGTATTCCATTGAGCGCGCAGATGACACGTCGAAAAAAGGTTCTGATTGTGATTGCCGCCGCAGGGCTGGCGGTCGGCGTCGCAGTGCTCTTCCTCCCCCAGATCGTGGCGGGCTTTGTGCCCGGCATCGTGGAAACTAAAGCGGGCGAGGCCATCTCAGGCAGCGTAAAAGTCGGTTCGGCATCACTCTCCTGGACTGGTCCGCAGCAGCTCGGCAATGTTCAGCTATTCGATCCAGAAAAGAACGAAGTCGTGCGCGCTGATGTCGCCGCGACCACAAGCTTAATCTCGCTGATCCGCGGCTCGTTTGATATCGGAGAGATAACTCTTGGCGGTAAAGCGCTGATTGTTCGCGCCGAAAATGGCGTGACAAACTTGGATCGCGCAATCGCGCCAAAGAACCCCGTCACCAAAACAACCGCAACAACAGGCTCGCCCGGAGCAAAGCCATCCGCCGGACAGGTGCCGGCAGGCCTGCACGCGACGGTCAAGATCACTAAGTTCGACGTATCATTCGCCGACCAGGCCGCGCTCAAAGCCGGGGCCGAATACAGCATGGTCTCCCTGCCAAACTTAAGCGGCGAGGCGCAAGTTGGTACGGGCGAACCCACGACCCTCTCGCTTACCTCCGATGTCGTCGCAGGCGCGACCGGGACCGGCAAACAGCCAAGCACGCTCAAAGGATCGATTTCGATCAAAGGATCAATCGACGACCTGATCGCCGCCGATGGCTCACTGCACCCTGACAAAGCTGCCGCCGATGTAAAACTCCGCGCAACCGCACTTCCCGTCGCCATGATCGACGTGCTCGCTGGTCAAGGCGGTCGCCTGTCCAAAGCCCTGGGCTCAAACATGGACTTCGCCGCCGATGTGATCGGCGACTACGTCACAGGCAGCGCGAAATTCACCGTCGCAACCACCAACCGCGTCGTCGCCAGCGGCACGTTCACCGTCAAAGACGGCGTGCTGACCTCAGACACTCCCATCGCCGCCGCAATTCCCGGCACAGCGCTTGTTGAACTGGTGCCCGGCCTGCGCGAAGGTGTGAAAACCGGCGGCCTCGAACTCACCTCATTCCCCGATGCCACCCTTCGCATCGAATCAATTGTGTTCAAGCTCCCCAAAGACGGGCTCGATCTCCGCGGCAGCGGCATGGTCGCCCAACTCCAAACCGCGCCAATCGAAGGCCTATTGAACATCGAAGGCCAATCGCCGCGCCGCGTCAACATCACCGGCCTCGATGCCAAACTCGCATCAGTCGATTTTGGCACTGATGCCAGAGCCGTCATCACCTGCAACGCAACCATCGACGGCGCGTCTGCCGGTTCCATCGACACAGATTTCACCGTCGGCGGTTTGCTCGATGCAAAGGGCGCTTTCAAAAAGGGCATGCCCGGCAAGGTAGACGGCCGCGCCACCATTCGCGGCGCTTCCTCGGCCATCATGGAACCCTTTGTCCAGGGCATGAAGATCGTGCCGCGCGAAGATATCGGCCCGGTACTCAACGCCGAGATTCTGGCTCGCACTCCCAAAGACAAGGCATCGACCGGATACGAAGTTGAACTCAAAGTCGGCTCCGACCGCTTGAGCGCCGATGGCGCATTCCTGGTTTCAGACACCTCAATTCGCTCAATTACGCGGCCGTTCAGTGCACGCATCTTGTCCGCAGGCGCAATCGCACACCGGTTCGTTCCCAAAGAATCCTGGCGTGTAAATCCAACCGGCGCTATCGATGTTGTCGTCAGAGATATCGATATTCCCTTGAGCAAAGACGCGGCAGGTGCGACGAACATGAATTTGGCCGCAGCCAGCGGCGGAGTCGCCGCGCGACTCTTCGGGTTTGAAATCGTCCCGCCCACTGGATCCAATCAGGCCGCCGTGCTCGGCGTAAAAGCCTTTGACCTTGGCCTCGCCTTCGCGCCAAAAGCCACGCCGCGATTCACCATGTCGGGCGATCTGACCAGCGGCAAAGACACGTTCAACGTCGATGGCGATCTCACGCTCGATGGTCTGATTCAGCCAGCCGGGATCGATGTCACTAAGTTAATGCCCGCAGGCCGCGTCTCACTCAAAAACGTACCGACATCGCTCGCCGCGATGTTCGCTCCCGCGCCAGCGCCCGGTGCACAACCACTGGACATGGCAGGGATCGCCCGCGATCTCGCCGGGCCGACCATCACGCTCACAACCAATCTCGCCACGAACAAAACTGCGATGGGCACCGATGTCTCCATGGCCCTCAGCGCGGAAAATTCAGCGCTGAAAATCGATATGCAGCTGGCCGGACCGGCAACCAGGCCGACCGCCGTTGATATCAAAACCTGTTCCGGCGAGGTAAACCTGAAGCCCACCGCGCTTGACTCACTGCTGCGGACCTTCATGCCCGATCTGCGCGAACGTCCCCAGCTCGTCGACGCGTCGCAGATAAAGTTCAGTGTTGATCCAGTCAGCATCCCTCTCGCTTCAGGTCAGGCCGTCGACCTGACCAAACTCGGAAGTATCAACGCAAAACTGCAGATCCCAGGACGCGTCCTGGTGCGCGGCCTTTCCCGCACCGACGACACAGGAAAGATCCTGCCAGTTGCCCCCGCAGGCGTTGAAAATCTCGAACTGACACTCAAAGCGCCAGCATCTGTCGGCGTCGCCGCGGGCAAAGTCGACATCGCCTTTAAGGCCCGTCTGCTCTCGCAAGACGCACCCGATGGAACCCTTGCATCAATTCAAGGAACATCACAGCTCGACCTGGCAGCCCCGCCAGCGCCTAATGCGGCAACCAAAACTTCAGGCACCAAAGAACCTTCGCGACTCGCCGGCGCAGTCGCCGACCTGAAAATCACCAACGTCGCCGCCGCCGCGCTCGACAACCTCAGTGGCAAACCAGGCATGATGTCCGGCCTGCTCGGCGCATCAGTCGCAGCCGATGTGAAAGCAATCATGTCCGGCGGCGGCACAGCGCAGCAGAGCCTGACCGTCGAACTCTCCCCCACTGCTCCGCGCCTGACCGTCTCGAAACCCATCGAGCTCAGCATCCTGCCAGATCGCATTACCGTCAGCGATGACACCAGGATCGACCTGCAGCTCGATCCGACATTTGCAAACACCTATGTGTTTAAGCCCGATGCCAAAGGCAATAAACCCGTACGCCTCGCCAAGGCCACGCCAGTGAGCGTGAATATCTCAAAACTCACACTGTCGCGCGATGCAAGCGGCAAAGGCGACACTGGGCCGCTGAAAGTGGGAATTTTTGAACTCGTTTCCGCAGCGACAATCGCAGCCGCGCCCCTTGAACTCTCAGATGGTCAATTGCTCACGCTTGGTAATACATCTATCTCGCTCAACGCGCCCAAGGCCGGCGGACCAATGGCGTTCAACGTGCAAGTTGAATCGAGCGAACTGCGCCGCAACGCCACCGCGGCGCCCCAGTCAGTACAGAAAATTTCGTTGATCGGGACCGTCGACGCCCTGGCAGATGCAGCTGGCAAGCCAGTGGTCGACAACGCAGTTGTGAATATGACGGGCGTACTGCCTGCAATTCCAACATCGCTGCTCGACAGTCTGGCCCAGCAGGGCGGCTTGCTCGTCGATGCACTGGGTCCGATCGTGAGCGCGAATCTCAAAGCAGACAAAGTGCAGCTTGGCAAAGGTTCTGCAAACCCTGGATTGCTTGAAGTCCAGATGGACAGTCCGCGTGCAACTTTGCGATTGAAAGGAACTGTCCAGGATGGCGCATTCACTACCACAGCGCCTGCTGAAGTCACAATCATTGAAGTGACGCCCGAATTATCCGGCCGCATCAGCAAAAACATCCCCTTCATCGGCGCGATCACAAAATCCAAAGAACTCAAACCCGGTCTGATCCGCGCAACCAACCTCATAGCCCCGATGGATGGCGATCTGTCAAAGCTCTCGGCAGATGTCACGGTCGACCTGGGCGAAGCGCTTGTCGCGCCAGGCGGAATTGTGAACGACCTTCTGAATATCAAGATTCCTGCAATCACCGGCGCGCTCGATAAGACCGGCCTGAGCGATGCCAAGAAAGTGGGCGAACGATTGAAGCCTGTATCGATCGCGATCCGCAAGGGCGTGATGAAGTACGATGAATTCAAGCTGCCGCTTGGCGAGTTTGAAATTGAAAACTCCGGCCTGATCGATCTTGGCAAGCGCGAGGTCGACGGTGTGGTCTGGATCCCCCTGGGTCGCCTGACCGCAGAGGCTGTGCCCGGACTCAATAAGGGCGTCAACAGCATTCCGATCCTGGGCGATCTTGCAAAGGGGACATTTGATCAACTCACGATGATTCCCTTCCGTGTTTCAGGCAGCATGGATGGAAAACTCAGCCGCGAATTCTCTGCGAAGTTGTTCGCAGATCGCGCTGGGAACGCGGTGATCAAAGGCGGTGGAATCCCAGATGCCCTCAAGGGGCTGGGCGACTTGCTGAAGGGCAAGGACAAAGAGCCAGCACCGGAAAAGAAGTGACTTTTGGGGACTGGGCGGGTCCAGATAATGTCTGTACAGCCGCGTCATTTTGTGTTAGAATGTCTCCATGTCGCCTTTCCGCATGAAACTGGTTCGCAGAAACGTAGGCTGCGGGAACGATGCCGCTTTCACGCTCATCGAGCTATTGGTTGTCATTGCGATCATCGCCCTGTTAATTTCAATCCTGCTTCCCGCGCTGGGCAAGGCACGCAGCGTCTCGCGCAGCGCACGTTGTCTGTCAAACACGCGCCAGCTCGCCATCGCATGCCTCAGCTATTCAAACGACACCAAGTCCGGCCTGTTCATGCCCGCGCTCTTTGACTGGGAAGACAACATCGGCTGGTTCTTCCCCGAGTACATTTCTGATTACAACGTCGCAATCTGCCCTTCCACGCGAAACAAGATTCGACCCAACATCATGGTCAGTGCAGATGAACCAGATGTCAACCAGATTTACGGCCGAGACTTCATCCGCGACACCTACTGGGCAGCCCGCGATCGGGATGATGAAGGCGGCGGACACAGCTACGAAGTGCGCGCCTGGTTCTCCGCAGGCAAATATCCCGATGGAACCGTGGTCTACACCGCGCCCGGGATTTCCATCGGCGATCAACTGGGTTGGCGGCGGAGCGATCTCCCCGCGCTCTTCGAACTTGATTCGCGGAACGTCCTCAAGACTCAGGCCAAAGTGATCTTCCCCGATCGATGCTACCTCGCGCTCGATAACGATAACGATCAATCGGCCTTCCCGAATATCGGCAGGCCCGATGGAATCAACAACTGGCCCGACCAATGGAACAATCATGCCGCAACCGGATACAACGTGTCATACGTTGATGGTCACGCGGCGTTCAAAAAGGCCGATGAAGGCCTGATCAGCATGTATCTTGATTCCTGGGATGAACCGCCGTCAAATTACCAGATCGTCTCGCGCTATCGCCAGCGCGGATTCAGCTACGAAGGCGGCTCGATCCCCGAGTATTTCCTTCCCTGAATTTCCCCAATATCTGAATACCAGTACCTGAGTAACTGAAACGACCCCAGGAGCACACTCATGAAAATGCAGACTTCCACCATCATCGCTGTTCTCGCCGCGGCCACTATCGGATACGCCGCGAAATCCTTTCAGCCCGCTCAGAAACCACCGACAAAAGACGAAATGATCGCCGCGATGGAACAGATGTCAGCGCCCAGCAAAGAACATGAAGTTCTGGCTGCCATGGCCGGAGAGTTCAGCTCAGTGGGCAATGCATCCTTTGGCCCAGGCATGGACCTGTCCTGGAAAGGAACCGAGAACGCAAAGATGATTCTGGGTGGACGCTACCTCGAAGTAGACTTCAAAGCTGATGCTGGCGAAAAGCCCGCGATTAACGGGAAAACGATCTACGGCTTCGACACTCGAACCAGCAAGTACACAGTCTGGGGCATCGATACGCTTGGAACATACAGCGTGAGCGCCGAGGGCGATTACGACGCCACCACAAAAACGCTCACGCTCGAAGGAAAGAACAAAGAACAAGGCCAGGAAATCAAGTTCAAATACGTGATCACTGCCGGAGAAGACAAGAGTCGCTCCTTGCAGATCTGGTTTGATATCCCCGGTGCTGGCTGGCAGAAGGTCGTAGATACCAAAAGCACCAAAAAGTAATACGCTGATTCCTGCATCACCAAAAAAGGCGACACGTTTACTTCGAATCTGATCTACGCCGTGGTCAGCGCCTTCCAGCGCTCTATCGCGCTGGTTGCAAAGTGCCCCACTGTCCCCGACCCGATCGCCTGCTTCTCAAATGCAACCACTGGCAACACTCCAAATATGGAATTGCTGAGCAGCACCTCATCTGCCTGAAACACATCATCAATCGAGACCATGCGCTTTATCACATCGCGCTTGTCTTCCTTCGCCCACTCCAGCACCGTGGCCCGCGTAATTCCTGGAAGCACCGGACTACGCAGCACCGCGCCTGGCCCGGCCGACGTAGATGCAATCTCTTCCCCCCGCGCAATCGGCGTAATGACCTGCTCGTTCTTCACGAGAATAACGTTCGACACGCATCCGCCTGCCAGGTGATTCGTAATCTGAAACACCAGCGCTTCGCCCGCGCGCTTGGCCGCCGCTTTCTGTAACTCGCGCAGCCGCATCCAGTAGTTCAGCGTCTTATGCCCCTGACTCTCATCCAGCGGATTGACCTTCATGTCCGCGGCGACAACCATCACCCCGTTGCGATACATCTCATCGGGATACTGCGTCAATGGATGTGCCGCGACCACCACCGTCGGCTCATGTGTCTTGGCCGACGCCTCGCGCGAGGTCAAATTCATGTCGCCGCCAGTCAACGTCAATCGCACACGCTGTCGCGCATCGCCCGCCCGCTCAACGGTGGCAATCACCCCTTCTTCCAGCACCGATTTATTCAGTTCAGATGCCAGCCCAAGCTCCTTTGCCGAGTTAATCAGTCGGTCAAGGTGCTCATCCAGTGAAACAACCTTCGATTCCCCGCCCGCGACCAGCGCAGTCATGGTTTCAAAGAGCCCGACTCCATGCTGAAAGCCGGCATCAAACACGCCCACGCGAGCTTGATCAACTTCCACGAAATCGCCGTTTATCAATACTGTTGTCATCGCAGCATGTCTCGCAAAAAATTTCTGAGTAAAGCCTCTAAGTATTGGCCGTCTGCGCCCAATGCATCCACATTTCTCTTACGCTCTCAAGAAACCGATCAGCAAAGTCCTTGCCATTGCACAACGAACTTGCCGTCAGTTGTTCCGGTATTCTCACCCTCAAACGCCTGCGTTCAGCAGGATCCGCGCCGAGCAACCCAGCGATTTCCGCAACCTGCGCGGGTGACTCAGCAATCCACTGCGGAAAACCCGCTGCCGTCAAGAGACTCGCCGACACTCTCGACGCATGACGATCGCCGCGAAGCGTGATCACCGGAACGCCCATGGCCAGTGCTTCACATGTCGTGGTTGTTCCGTTATACGGCACCGTATCAAGTGCGATATCGATCTGGTTGTACTGCTCAAGATGCGACTGAACATCGGGCGAGGGGTCGAGAATATCAACTCGATCAACCGCGATTCCCGCCGCAGCGATGCGTCCAAGAAACACTTCTTTTAACTCAGCCTCGCGCAGCACCATCGCTTTCATCGCAAGTCGAGATCCTGGAACCGCATCCAACACAGACTTCCAGAGCGACAGTGTTCCAGTGCTGATCTTCTGAACAGCATTGAACGAACCAAAGGTCACGGGTCGATCTGCGATGGTTTCCACGCGGCGGCGCACTGGCGGCGCATAGCACAGAAAACACCCCCGCATCCGCACAAGTTTCTCGCCCTGACCGGGCAATGCAGAAACAGGATCGGTGATCGAATCGACAATGCGGTAATCGATGCCGCGGATGCCGGTGATATTGGGATACCCGCAATACGTAGCCTGCACCGGCGCGGGCCGCCGATGGAAAAGCCCCAGCCGATGACCCACCGTATGTCCATGAAGATCAATAAGCACATCGATCGCGTCCGCGCGAATACGTTCATGCAGTGCAAGTTCGTCAAGCCGCGCTGCATCGCGCCAGTGATCAGTGCATTTCCGCAGGACATCAGTGTGCGCATCCGGGTACGCAGTTGTTGAGTAGCAGTACAGCTCGCACTTCGCCCGATCAGCGTGCTCAAGAATCGGCTGCATGAAATATGAAACCGAATGCTCGCGCAAATCAGATGACACAAATCCAATCCGCAGTCTCTTGTAAGGCTCGCGCGAATTTCCATACACAGCAGTCACATTCGCGCGGGAACGGTCCAGAATCTGCCCATACTTCAGCTGGCTCTCAAACACCTCGCCCAACGAGAGTTCGCTCGGATAATTGCTCGACCCTGCCAATACGCTCGCCAGTTCAAGAGATGCCGGCCACGACTTGAGCCCCTGCTTTGCTAGTTCGAAGGCCTCAAGTGCCCTTCCCGCGGCAAGTAGCGTCGCCGCATACGTCGCAACCACCCGCTCGTCGCCACTGCATTTCTTAATCGCCTTCTCACCACTCTTGACCGCCTGCTGGACCCGCCCCAGAAACCGCAGCGACAGCAACTTTCCCACCCAGGCCGCGGCATTGTCACTCCGAAATACCAGGGCGCGATCAAACTGCAACAAAGCCTCTTCGTGCTTTGACATCGCCGCCTGCGTGTTTCCCAGCCACACCCACGCATCCGAACTCCGCGGATCGCACTTGGTCGCCTGCAGCGCATGCAAGTTCGCGGCAGCGACATCTCCCATCTGCAGCAGCACAATCGAAAGAAACCCATGCACCTGCGCATCACGAGGACGGGATGCCAGCACCTGCATCAGCATCACGCGCGCCTGATCGAGGCGTCCCGCCTGATAGTGCTGCATGATGGCGTCGAAAGGATCCATTACGTTGTACCGGTCTTTGACAGCTCAGCCATCTGTGCCGCAATCCGCTCTCTCCAGATACCACGAAGTGCGGCGACAAATCGACTCGAAAACAGCCGCCCGTTGCACAGTGCGCTTGCAAGGAACTGCTCGCGCAGTGCAGCCCGCTGCATATCGCCACGGGCCCGCGTGTTTTTCCATGCTGATGCGAGCTCCACAAACTCAGCTTTGTTCTGCGCCACACAGCCATCAAGTCTCACAGCATTGAGCAAACTGGCGCTCACGCGCGACGGATGAGCCTTCCCAACCATTGTAATAGTTGGCACACCCATCAACAACGACTCACACGTAGTCGTCGTGCCCGAATACGGGAACGTATCAAGAGCGATATCAACTTCCTGATACTTCGCCAGGTGCTCAAGCGGAGTCTTCGATGGCCCCTCCAACACAAGCTGTTTTTCCGCAATTCCCGCGGCAAGCGCCCGCTCCCGGATCATCGCTACACACTCCGGGTCCTTGAAATCAAGATTCTTTAAGAGCAACCGCGCATCTGGTGCAGCGCTGCACACCGCCGCACACAGCTCCAAAAACGTATCCGAGATCTTTCGGGCTGCATTAAAACACCCGAAGGTAAATGGACCGGGAACTCTCTTCGTATCAAGCGTGAGCGATTCAGCCCGCGGCTGATAGCACAGAAAACACTCCTCAATCCGCACCAGCTTTTCCACACAAAAAGCATCCGCCTGGCCCGTTGGATCTGTGATTTCATCAACCAGTCGAAAATCAACGCTCCGCAACCCAAGCGTATTTGGATATCCGCAGTAGTTGCCCTGCAGCGGCGCAACCCGCGATCGCAGCAGCGCTGAGTCGCCACCCCGCGTGTGACCGCTGAGATCAATCAGAATGTCCAGCTGCCGATTTCGGATTGAGTCAACAAGCTCTCTTCGGGGTTTCATGAAGCAATCGACAAATGTGTGCCCATATGACCGCAGCTGCTTTGTGACACTGTCAGATGGCCCCGTGCAGTACAGAAACAGCTCGCACTGCTTCCGGTCAATATGCGCCAGCAGAGGTTCGACAAAGTGCGACACCGAATGAGCGCGGAAGTCGGCCGATACCAGCCCCACCCGCATCGGACGATTCAACTCTGTGTTCGTAAAACGAACAGGTGGATTCGCGCCCTTGAATTCAAACGTCTTTCCAAATCGCACATGGATATCAAAAAGCCGCTGTGGATCTTCGACCACATAATTCGCCGCCGCACATGCACATTGGGCCAATTCCCACGATTTTGGATACAGCTTTAGCGCACGCTCCGCCGTCGCAAGCGCATCGCTCATCTTGGCAAGCTTGCCCAGAACCATGCTGTATTTGCCAAGCAGCGCCTCGTTACCAGGAATATTCTGGATCGCAACTTCAAGATGCCGCACGGCTTCGCCCTGCCGCCCCATATCCGCAAGTACATCCGCAAGACCCAGCGATGCGATGACCGATGTCGGCGACAGTTCAACACCCTTGCTGTACGCGACCCGCGATTCTTCAAACTTCCCCAGATGATGCAGCGCAGTGCCAAGTTCGGCCCATGATGTCGGATGAGTCGGAGCCATTTCTGTGCACCGCTTCGCATGTACCAGAGCCTGCTCATGCAATCCCGCTGCCCCGCTGGCACGCGCCATCATGCCCTGCCACGATGCCACGTTGGGCTCGCGCCGTATCAACACACGCAATTCAGTAATCGCGCGCTGAGGCTCGCCCGCGTCAATCAACGCGTGAATAGCCTGCAATCTGTCAAATGATGAACTCATGCCGCCCCAGCTCCAGCGCACCAGGATTTCCACGCACTCCGCAGAATCGCGCCAATATCCTTTCCAAAAGCAGCCCGATCACACAACGCACTTCCCGCGAGCTGGGTCCGAAGTCGCTCACGCGCTTCAATACTCCTGCTCTCCTTCGAAAGTTTCTTCGCAATGTCCACATACTCTGGCTCGCTCTTGGCAATCCACTGCGGACACCCCGCCGCGGAAAGCACGCTCACACCCACGCGACTGATGTGCGTATCGCCCGCAAGACTTACCACTGGTACGCCCATAAAAAGCGCCTCGCACGTTGTGGTTGTTCCGTGATATGGAAAGGGATCGAGTGCGATATCCATCTTCAGATACGCCGCCAGATGCTCTTTCAGGGTTTTCTGCGCCGGCATGATCTCAATCCGGCTCTGCTCAATACCGCCCTTGGCAAATTCACCCACAACCCGCTCGGTGACCAGCGACTGCGAACCCATCGGACATTTCACCAGCATGCGCGATCCCGGAGTGTCACGCAAAATGCGCGACCACAGCCCAATCGAATAGGTACTGAGCTTGTGCAACGCGTTAAAACATCCAAAGGTCACTGGTCGATCCTCACTCGCCTGCAACGCCGGAGTATCCGCCTCTTCCGGTACTGTGAAACACAAGAACCCATTGTCCGCTCGCACAAGCCGCTCTGTATGCATTCCTTCTGTCAGTCCTGCCGGATCCGACTTCGAATCGACAATGCGGTAATCAATCCCCGCCAGACCAGTCGTGTTCGGATACCCCAGATACGTCATTTGCACAGGCGCGGGCTTGTTGTGAAAAACTCCCAGCCGATGCCCCTGCGTGTGGCCATGCAGGTCAACCAAAATATCTATCTGATCTGTGTAAATCCGCTCGGCCAGCTGTGCATCCGCAAACGCCGCAACATCCCGCCACGTGTGTACCATGCCCCGCAGCTTCTGCGTCACCGCATCAGACTCGTGCGAAGTCGAATACACGAATATCTCGAACTGGTTGCGATCAAGATTCGCGAAGAGCGGTTCAATAAAAAACGCCACGCTGTGGCGGCGTAAATCGCCTGACACAAACCCAATCCGCAATTTCCTCTCCGGATCAACAACGTTCCCATACCTCACAACCGGCGGCACAAAACACCTCTGCATGATCTCGCCATACCGCTTGTGCACTTCGAAAACACGCTCTCTCGACATCTCAACAACATTCTGACTGGTATTGCACGCCAGACTCGCAATCTCCAGCGAGTTGGGGAACTTCTTCATTCCCTTCTCACACAGCTCCATCGCTGCCCCAGGCTGGCCGCAGTTATTCAGCGCGCCTGCCAGCGCGGACAGAAGCGCCTCGGTCTCGCCTGCCGCTCCCAGTCCTTGCTTCAATATTTCTGCCGCGCCGTCGAGGTTGCCGCGGAAACGCTCGACCGATGATCGTCCCAGCCACGATCCTGCATCACCTGGCGCGATCTTCAAAATGTGATCAAACGCCTCCGCCGCCTTGTCATACTTGCCTAGCTGACACAACGTGTTGGCGTGCGTTCTCCACACCACCGGATTCGTTGGCGCGTACTTCGCGGCCATTTCGCTGTAATACACGCTTCGCGGCAGGTTGCCGGAATACGCATCAACCACCGCAAGTCCGTTCAGAACTTCCGGACTCTTTGGCTCATCTTTCAGTAACTTCAGCAACTCAGTGCGGGCGCGCTCATACTGCCCTGAGCGAACCAGTGTTTCAATCTGTTGACCTCGTTGCAGCATCTTGAGCCCTGTTTACAAAATCCTGCGAACTGCTTCACGCGCACTGCTATCCGCTCCCAGAACATCCGCGAGCGAATGAACTCGAACCGGCGCAACAGCTTCGATCACCTCGCCCACAACTTCGGTAATCCGACCAAACGGAATTGGCGATTGCGTATGATCAAGAAACCGTGACACTGCCGCCTCATTGGCCGCGTTCAGAATCGCGCCGCGCGTCGTGCCACCATTCTCTGTTCCAATGCACCGCTTCCAGAATCCCATCGCGGGAAAGCGGTCCAGATCCACCGCTTCAAATGAAAGTGTGCCGTGCGCTGCCAAGTTCACCCGCCGCGCAAGCCCGCTCACCCGCTGCGGATATTGCAGCGCCATCTGAATCGGCGTTCGCATATCAGGCATCGCACACTGCATCAGAACCGAGCCCTCAAGCGTTTCAACCATTGCGTGCACAATCGACTGAGAATGAATCACCGCGTCAAGCTGGTCTGGTTCTACACCAAACAGCCAGTATGCCTCGATCAGTTCCAGCGCCTTGTTCATCAGGCTCGCAGAGTCGATCGTCACCTTGCCGCCCATCGTCCACGTCGGGTGCTTGAGCGCCTGCTCCGCGCTTGCTCCAAAAATCGCATCTTTGGTCCATGTGCGAAATGGCCCGCCCGATGCCGTCAAAGTGACTTTTGCCACACTCTTCCGCGCTTCCAGCGGCGGCACGCACTCCAGATCGCCGCACATCCCCGCCAGGCATTGCCATACACCCGCGTGTTCTGAATCCACTGGCAGCAAATATGGCTTGCGGACCGCGCTCGATTTCTCAATTGCCCGCAAGACCAGCGACCCCGCCGCCACAAGAGTTTCTTTGTTGGCAAGTGCAACATCACACCCGCGTTCGATCGCCGCGAGAGTTGCGGGAATTCCCGCCGCCCCCACCATGGCCGCAACCACTACATCCGCGTCGACCGTTCGAACCAGTTCTTCCGCCGATGTTGGTCCAAGTAGCGCGTTTCGAAGTTCGGCGTGCTCGCCCGAATCTTTGCAGATCGCAACCCGTTGCACGCCCCACTGTCGGACCTGCTCGGCTAACAACTTTGCGTTGTTGCCTGCCGCCAGCCCGGCGACTTCAAACCGCACTTGGCTTTTGCCCGCCGCCGCCAGTGCATTGACGTGCGCAATCACCTCAAGCGTCTGCCTGCCGATAGACCCAGTCGATCCCAGTATGACAACGCGGCGTGTATGCATGATGTTGGCTGGGAATTATTCCTGCTTAGGACGCTTGTTGATTTCACTTGGATTCAACTTTCGCCGCGCTGCCCCATACAACGTCCGCGGCTTCGCGGGCGTCGATTGTGTCGGAGCTGGTGACTGCACCGGAATCGGCGGCGGTGAAACTGGTCTTGGCGCCTCAACTCGCGCCATTGGCTGAACTGGCGCCGGCGCACTCACCTTTGGTGGCAGGCTCGGCATCGGAGGCAGTTCACGTGGCGAAGCCGGGTTCGCCACATTGCTCGGTCCCTCATCTCCCCAGTCTCCACCGGTCTTGAAATCGGTCGAAGTGTTTGCATGTCCCCGACCCGATGGCCCGGAGTTTGGACGCACAAATCTCGCACGATCGCGACCGCCGCCTTGCGGCGCCGGACCACGACTATCAGGCGCCTGTGCTTGCGGCGAAACCGGCCGCGAAACTGGCCGAGGTTCATTTCCACGCTGCTGCGTCGCGGGCATTGGCGGCAACGGACGCACTGCCCGTTGTTCGTTTCCTGGTATCGGTGCCTGACCCGGCGCACGCTGCGCTCCATTTCCATTATTTGCCGGACCCTGTCCGCGACGTCCGCCGCGGCGATTGCCGCCGCGTCCGCCTTCTTCAAATCCGCTGAAGCCTTCAGGAATACCAAACGGCGATGTCTGCGTCACTTCAAATGGAGAGATCGATGGTCCGTCAAAATCTGCGGCGCCTTCGATCGCGCCTTCCATTGGCTCGCCGATCGGGCCAGTACCCTGTGGTTCCGCAAATGAATCTGCGCCACCTCTGCCGCCACGACCGCGACGACGTCGGCGGCGACGTGGACCACCTTCGCCTTGCTCGCCGCCAACTTCACCTGCTGGAGCCTTCGGTCCTGCGGGACCAGCGGGGACAATTCGATCTGGAGCTTTTGCCGGTGTTGCAGTCCGCGCAACTGGCGCCTCGCCCCATTCATCAACTTCATTGCGAACCGGCGCTGCAGCCGGTCGGGAATCGCGCCCGCCGCCGCGAGAATCACGTCCTGCTGGCGCCTTACCGCGTGCGGGCCCACCGCGCCCGCGATCTGGACCACGGTCTGGTCCGCGATCCCGGCCACGATCGCCATCGCGTCCGCGCGGCGCTCTGCCTCCGCGTCGATCGCGACGACCAATGTCTGCGAGAGTCGGGCCTTGCACTTCTTCGACATGGCCCTCTCCATCCAGCAGAACTTCATCAAGTTCAATGGGATGTGCCTTTGGATCGCCGTGCGCTGGAGCTACATCATCTTCATCAAGAGGCTCTGTTGGCGGCTCTTCAAACGTGAACTTTTCATCGTTTTCGTCCAGGTCCGCATAGGCGAATTCTTCGAGGTTTTTGGGCTTGGTTGGCCGCGGCATCTTGGTCAGATCCAAGTCACCCTCATCGTCATACGCGTACACCGTGACACGATCGACCGGCACTGTTTCGCTTACGCGCACATCAACGTGCTTGTCCATCGCGCGTTCAATGCGAGACAACGCCTGACGCTTGTGCGACAGCAATTCGCTGGCAACGCGCGGGGCTACCACCATTTCCACTTTGCGTACTTTTTCGTTTGCGAGCAGCGCCGACAGATCGCGGAGCGCATCTGCTGCTACGGAATCTGGCTTCTGCAGAATTCCTCGGCCGCGACATGTCGGACAATCTGCAAAGTGCACTGTCTCGTGACTGCCGCGCATGCGTTGGCGAGTCATTTCCAGAATACCAAATGGCGAAATCGTCGCGATGGTCGTTTTGGCACGATCGCGCTTGAGGCGTTCCTTGAACCGGGCCTCGACATCTTTGCGATTCGATGGGAATCGCATATCGATCAAATCGTTGCAGACAATGCCGCCCATGTCGCGCAACCGCAACTGGCGGCAGATTTCATCCACGGCTTCAAGGTTGGTCTGGAACGCATTGTCTTCGCTGTCACGTGCATCGCGGCTCTTGCCGGAGTTCACGTCGATCGCCACCATCGCTTCGGTCTGATCAATCACGAGACGTCCGCCGCTGGGCAGCGGCACTTCCCGTGCGTGCATCAGTGAAATCTGCTCTTCCACGCCAAACGCGTGGAACATCGGCGATTTTTCTTTGTAGTGATAGAGCTTGCAGGTCGAGCGCGGCGCGACGATCTTGAGGAATCGCGCAGCACGCTGCAGTGCGGCTTCGTTGTCGACAATGACTTCATCGGTCTCTGCGCCCACCATGTCGCGCAGTGCGCGTACCAGGAGATCGCTTTCTGAATACAGCAAGCGTGTGCGGCCGCTTCCTGCGCCCAGTCGGCGTTCCATGTCTTTCCATAGACGCATGAGATACGCCAAGTCGCGCTTGAGTTCTGCCTTGGTGCGGTCCATTCCTGCGGTACGCAGGATGAATCCGAATCCTTCGGGGAGATCGAGCTGATCGAGGATTTCGCGCATCTTGCGGCGTTGATCTTCATCATCAACCTTGCGCGTGACGCCGACATTGTCCATGAACGGCATCATGACCAGGAATCGGCCTGGAATCGAGAGGTAGCTTGTGAGCGTCGGGCCTTTAGTTCCGACGCCTTCCTTGAGCACCTGCACCAGGATTTCGTTGTTGCGCTTGAGCGCTTCCTGCATTGCAGGCCGCTCGCGCCGCGGCGTCTTGTGGCCGACTTTTTCAACTGAGTCGTCTTCGGTCACACCGGGGAAATACCGCGGGTGGAGATCGGAGACGTGGAGGAAACCGTTTTCGCCGACACCGAAGTCGACAAACGCCGCCTGGATTGACGGTTCAACGTTATTGACTTTTCCCAGATAGATATTGCCGACGCGGCTCGCCTGTGCGAATCTTTCTACGTGCAGCTCTTCGAGCTTGCCATCTTCAACAATTGCCACGCGGCATTCTTCGCCGGGGACATAGTTCATTAACATCTGTGACTTGGACATAAGGCCCTTCCCATCGACTGGTGAGGGCCGCTCAATATCTGTTACCTTGGCCTGCCGCGAGAATGCGGATAAATTCAGGCCCGGCGTCGGAAGCGATTACGAATATCGATCTTGACAGTCGAGGAAAACCAGCGAGCAAATCGCCGATTCACTTTGGCTCTCTTTACCATGCGACCAAATTGATCGCAGGATGTGACCTGCTGAACCCGCGCCGAATCTCGACGACCTGAAGACTGCACAGATTCACGCCCCGCGAAAGCCGCCCGCGCGAAACGCGCGACTGGCTCTTTCTGGTGTGTCTGTACAAATTCCTGTTGGTTCAGCAATCTATCCGCTCGTATTCTTGACGCCGCCGGCTTTTAGAAAAGCGGCTCTGCACCAATTACTTGCTTGTGAAGCCCCGGTTGCCCGCTGCGGTACACCCGCGCAAATTCCCCGGAGCCTGTTTTTCTTGCCGTCCGAGGCGTTTCCGCCCCGGTTGGCCCAATCCGCCTGATGCCAGTTACTGCATCAACCAGACATATGAATATAGCCTCACCAAGTACCGCCGAATCCGCGGCTTCCTTTGCAGGGCTGCTGAGCCACTCATCATCGGCATACCTATCAGAATCCTTCAATCTTGATGGATATTGGAAGAGAATTGCGGTTCAATGCGGCAGCAAGTGTGTCATAACCCAAGCATTTTCAATGCTTTAGGAAAAAGGCCCTCGCTTCGCCACGCGCAAAAAGAGCCGGCATGGGAGATTCTCAAGCGTTTCTCGCCGCAGGAAAAGTAACATCATCACTATCCTCTGCGGTGAGGGAAACAGATCTACTAACTCCGCGCCAGCGCGGTCGTCGGCGGCGTCGGCTGGCTATCGGCGCGGGCCTTTCGATTATCGCGCTTGCCTGTATTGGCGTTCTTGTTTCCTTGATACTGACACAATCCACTCCTGCGTGGTGGAACCAGGCGGTTGATGTCAGGGACCACTCGCAAGAACGCGCGAGCGGGTTTGAATCTCTGCTCGTCACCGAACTGAACCGGGTGCGCGATGGGAAACGCCCGGCACCTGATAAACCCTGGCAAAGCGAATCGTGGGCTGTTGCGATGCAGCCCGGCGATGTCAACGCGTGGCTTGAGTTTGCCGCGCCCAAGTGGGCCAGGAACCGCGGCGAGAATCTCTGGCCTTCGGAACTCGAACAGTTGCGTGTCCACTTTGAGGACGATTGCGTGCTTATTGGCGCACGCATCCGCGCTGGTTCGCAGTTCCACGTTCTTTCCGCCCGACTTACCCCACGCATCGACGAAGAGGGAGCGCTGTGGTTTACCACCACCTCGATCTCGGTCGGCCGACTTTCGCTCCCTTCATCATGGGTCATTCGTCACGCTCCTTCGATGCTTGATCGCTATCTGCCACTATCTATCCAGTCAAACTCGGAGTCGGCACGCGTCTTTGCCGCGCTGGAAGGAACCCAGCCCGTCCTGGATCGGGCAGCGATTCAATTGGCCGATGGACGTCGCGTCCAGATTATCGAACTGCATTCTCGTGAAAATCGCCTTGAAATCGTCGCGCGAACACAGCAGCGATAAACCCTTGCGTAACCTTGTGCCGCATGTCGAACGACGCATCGCACACTCCTTCGCCCTCCACTGAACCTGCGGCACCGAATGCGCCGCAGGAG
This sequence comes from uncultured Phycisphaeraceae bacterium, assembly GCA_964484185.1. Lineage (GTDB taxonomy): Bacteria > Planctomycetota > Phycisphaerae > Phycisphaerales > UBA1924 > F1-120-MAGs238. The sequence continues at coordinate 861 of CAZAEQ010000003.1, read as the reverse complement.
GATTTGATCAAGCGTCTTGGACCCGCCGCGGTTCTTGGCATTATCGCTTGTTTTCTTCCGCTTCTGGGATCGGTGGTCCTTTACTGGAAAATCAACGTCATTGGTCAGTGGCTCCGCAGCCACGAGACCAACGGGATCTTTATCTATACCGGCGCGTTCATCGTTCTTGCCGGCGGAGCCATTTTGCCGACATACGCCTCTGCCATTCTGGGTGGATGGGCATTTGGTTTTCAGGCAGGTTCGATCGCCGCCCTGGTTGGTTTCACCGGCGCTGCGATTTTTGGGTATGTTGTTGGTCGCATGGGATCGAAGGACCGTGTGCAGAAAATCATTTCTGAGAAACCAAAGTGGGCCGCGATTCGAGATGCCATGATTGGCGGCTCGTTTCTGAAGTCGCTCGCGATCATTTCTCTCGTGCGTCTTCCCATCAATTCTCCATTCGCCATCACCAATCTGGTTCTGGCCAGCGTCAAGGCGAATCCGGTTGCTTATATCCTGGGCACAGCGATAGGCATGGCGCCGCGCACGCTTATTACTGTTTATATTGCCGCGGACTTTGCAACTCGTCTCGACCCTGAGCATGCTGCCAAGGAATCAAGGCCGATGTGGGTGTGGGTCACGGGAATTGTTTCGGCGATCGTCGTGATGGTTATCATCGGATTGATCGCCAACAACGCGCTGAAGAGATTGACTGCGCAGCCCGCCGCGAAATAGTTTTAGAGAACACAGGCGACGAGCGACACCATCAGCCGCAGGTCCAGGTGTTTGGTGGGCCCAGTGGTCTTGGCGCGGTTAGTGACTTTTTAGATTTCGCTGATTTGCTGTGTTTATTTTGCTCCTTGAGTTGTTTTTCTTGTGCGC